>NZ_JBIAHR010000006.1:0-173501 GCF_042870695.1 Streptomyces sp. NPDC006384 | reverse complement strand
GTGGTGCGGCCCCCCCCCGTCGGGGCGTGGTCCGGGGGGCGGCCCCGGGGGGGGGTGGGGGGGGGCGCCCCCCCGGGGGGGGGGGGCCCCCGCGGGGGGGGCCCCCCCCGGGCGGGGCCCCCCCCCCGCCGTTCGCGCGTCCGTACGTCCCGGGCTACGCCGCCTTCGCCTTGCTGGCGTACATGTCCACGTACTCCTGGCCGGACAGCCGCATCACCTCGGCCATCACGGAGTCGGTCACCGCCCGCAGGACGTAACGGTCGCGGTCCATGCCCTCGTAGCGGGAGAACTCCATCGGCTCGCCGAAGCGGACCGTGACCCTGCCCGGCCGGGGCAGGCCCGCGCCGCCCGGCTGGAGCTTGTCGGTGCCGATCACGGCGAACGGGACCACGGGGGCGCCGGTCATCAGGGTGAGCCGCGCGATGCCGGTGCGGCCCCGGTAGAGGCGGCCGTCGGGGGAGCGGGTGCCCTCCGGGTAGATGCCGAAGACCTTGCCCTCGTCCAGCACGCGGCGGCCGGTCATCAGCGCCGCGACCCCGCCCCGGCCGCCGTCGCGGTCGACCGGAATCATGCCGACGCCGGTGAAGAACCAGGCCATCAGCCGGCCCTTGAGACCCTTGCCGGTGACGTACTCGTCCTTGCCGATGAAGAAGACCTGCCGGTCGCAGGCCAGTGGCATGATCACCGAGTCGATGAAGGTGAGATGGTTGCCGGCCAGGATCACCGGACCGTCGCCCGGGATGTTCTCCATGCCCTCCACCCGTGTGCGGAACATCAGGCGCATGACCGGACCGAGCACTGCCTTGATGAGCGCGAAGCGGGACAACGGGTCCTCCGGTGTCGGGGATGCGGTATGAGTCTGTGCAGGTGAGGACATTACTCGCGGCCGTGGGGGTCGCGCACGCCGGTACACAGGTGTCTCACCCGCTGTTGACACGCGTTCACCTGCGGTGCCGGTGTCCGCGCGGCCGTGTCACGGGCGGCGGGATGTGAGGCAACTCGCGTCCGCACCGCCTCCACGGGCCTCGCGACTCCGTTCCGGGGGCCGCCGGCACCGCCCGGGTCCGGGCCCGCGGGACACGCCGGTACGCGGACCGCGTCCGGCCCGGATCCCCGGCCCCGACGGGCATTGCCACGGCGAGCACGGCCACCGATCGTGTACCCCGCCCCGGGCGGTCCAAGCCGACGAGGTGTCAGGCGCCCCGTCTCCCCGGCGTCTTGACCCCCGCTCGACACACCAGGTCACCCGCGTGTTCCGTCGGAGGTCTCCCGCTGGTCATGTACGCGCCCCTACGATCGGCCCGCACCGAAGGTCGACGGCGGGAGGGTCCGATGGGAACGCAGGAGTCGCAGGGGTCACGGCGGCAGGACGGACAGGCGGGCGGCGGCACCGGACGGCGGGCACTGCTCGGCGCGGCGGTGCTCGGCGCCGGCGGAGCCGTCCTGGGCCTGTCCGGCACGGCGGGAGCCGCCGACACCCGGCACGGCGCCGGGCACGGCGGACGCGGCGGCCTGAAGGGCCTGCCCGTGCCGACGGTCATCGGCCACCGCGGCGCCAGCGGCTACCGCCCCGAGCACACCCTCGGCGCCTACGAACTCGCCCTCGACATGGGCGCCGACATCGTCGAGGCCGGCGACCTGGTCCCCACCAAGGACGGCCATCTGGTCTGCCGGCACGAGCCGGAGATCGGCGGCACCACGGACGTCGCCGACCACCCCGAGTTCGCCGACCGCAAGCGCACCAAGCTGCTCGACGGCGTCTCCACCACCGGCTGGTTCACCGAGGACTTCACCCTCGCCGAGCTGAAGACGCTCCGCGCCACCGAGCGCATCCCCGCCAACCGCCCGCACAACACCCTCTACGACGGCCGCTGGGAGATCCCCACCTTCGAAGAGGTGCTGCGCTGGCAGAACGAGCAGACCCGCAGGCGCGGCAGGCAGGTCTGGATCTACCCCGAGCTCAAGCACCCCACCTACTTCCGCAAGCTGGGCCTGGGTACGGAGGAGCGGCTCGCACGGCTGCTGCGCAAGTACGGCAAGGACCGGAAGAACTCGCCCGTCGTCATCCAGTCCTTCGAGCCCACCAGCATCCAGCGGATGAACAAGCTCGTCGACAACCCCCTCGCCGTCCTGCTGTCCGGCGCGAAGAGCCGCCCCTGGGACTTCGTCGAAAGCGGCGACCCGCGCAGGGTCGCCGACCTGATCACGCCCGAGGGCCTGAAGGAGATCGCCTCCTACGCGCAGGGCATAGGACCCACCCTGGACCTGATCATCCCGCGCGACCCGGCGGGCCGGCTCACCGAGCCGACCACGCTCGTGCGCGACGCGCACCGCGCCGGCCTGATCCTGCACCCCTACACCCTGCGCAACGAGAACCCCTTCCTGCCCGCGGACTTCCGCAGGGGCGGCGACCCGGACGCCTACGGCGACGTCTTCGGCGCCTACCGCGCCTACTTCGCCACCGGCATCGACGGCGTCTTCACCGACCACCCGGACACCGGCGTACTGGCCCGCGAGGACTTCCTCGCCCGCTGAGGACGCACCACGGCCGCCGGACACCGGCCGCCCCGCGTCAACCGACGTACGACACCGCCCCGTCGGGGTGAGAGAAGGCCGCCCCGGGCAACCGTCGCCGGGGCGGCCGCGTCGCACCGCATATGACGTACGACCTGGTCACCACCCTGCGCCCGCTGCTCACCGCGGAAGTGTCGGCCGAGGCATATGCCTCCGGAGCCGATCCCGGAGACCTGGAACAGGCGGTCTGGCTGCGCCTCCTGGAACGCCTGGAGGCCGAGGGCCCGCCCCGCGACCCCCACCGCTGGCTGCGCAGGGCCGTTCGCACCGAGGCCCGCCGCACCCGCCGTACGTCCCGCGCCGAGCGGCCCTACGCGACCGAGCCCGCCGACGCCGCCGAACGCGGGCCGGAACAGCTCGCGCTGACCGCGGCACGCCACCGCGCACTGCGCGACGCGGTGCGCCGGCTGCCCGGCCGCTGCCCCCGCCTGATCGAGGCCCTGCTCTCCCCACGGGACCTCACCTACCGGGAGATCGCAGGGGAGTTGGGTATCTCACAGGGCAGTCTCGGCCCGGAACGTTCCAGATGTCTGGGATGTCTACGGCGATTGATGACACCGGAGGTTGCGGCCCGCTGAGGACGGGGATAGGAGTGGGGGACCACAGGTGATCAGGTGAGCGGGAGGCATGCGCACATGGGCATGAGCGTGACCATCTCGGCGGCGACCGGGCAGGATGCCGAGCAGATCTTCCGGCTGCAGTACCTCTGCTTCCAGAGCGAGGCGGCGCTGTACGGCAACTACCGCATCGACCCGCTCGTCCAGACCCTCGACTCCGTGCGCGAGGAGGTCGCCCGCGACTGCGTCTTCGTGGCGCGGCTCGGCGACGAGGTCGTCGGCTCGGTGCGGGGCCGGGTGACCGGGGACGGCGCCGCCTCCATCGCCAGGCTCTGCGTCCACCCCCGCCTCCAGGGCCACGGCATCGGCGCCCGGCTGCTGAGGGCCGCCGAGGCCGCCCTCGCAGAGGAGCACGGCGCCACGCGCTTCCGCCTGCACACCGGCCACCGCAGCGAGGGCAATCTGCGCCTGTACCGGCGGGTCGGCTACGAGACGGTGGGCACCGCCGAGGGCACGGACGGCGTCCCGATGATCGTCCTGGAGAAGCCGGCCGAGGCGTACGCCACGACCGCGTGAGACCGGCGCCGCCCGATGCCGCCCGGCGGTGTCAGGCGGCTTTCCGGTGCGGCGCGCTCCTGCGCAGCCAGTACAGCGCGGTCAGCGGCAGCAGCACCGGGATGAAGAGATAGCCCATGCCGAAGTCGGACCACACGGTCGCGTCGGGGAACACCGAGGGCTCGGCCAGCGTCCACGTCCCCACGGCCAGCACACCCACCAGCTCGGCGGCGCAGCACACCAGCGCCGCCCTGCGGGCCTTCTCCCCGCCGCGCACCAGCGTGTATGTGATGAAGCCGTAGACGACGCCGGCGACGGCCGACAGCGTGTAGGCGAGCGGCGCCCGGTCGAACTCGGTCGCGATCTGGTACGCGGACCGCGACACCGCGCCGACGACCATCACCCCGTACAGCCACACCAGCAGGATCCCGGGCCCGCCGGTCAGCCGGGTCCGGGCCGTCTTCTCCTCGGCCGCCGTCATCTCAGCCTCCCCAGATGTCATACAGCCGCACCTCGAGGACGGCGAGGACCACACCGCCGGCGGCGACCGTCACCGAGCCCCAGCGGGTGCGCTCGGCCAGCGACATGAACCCCGCCGCGGGAACACAGGCGAAGGCACCCAGCAGATACGCCACGAAGATCACCGTGCCCTGCCCGGGCTTCTCGCCCCGCCCCAGTTGCACGATCCCGACCACCAGCTGCAGCAGGACCAGCGCCGAGACCACGGCCATGCCGAGGAAGTGCCAGTCCTTCGTCGGCTGGTCACGGTAGGCCGCCCAGCCGCACCAGGCGGCGAGCAGCAGCGCGGCGACCGAGATCACCAGCGTCAGGACGTCAAGCATGGCAGCGACCCTATTACGCCCGAAACGGCCCCCTGCGCGCGGCCCCGCCCGCACCGCCCGGCCCGGGCGCCGCGGACGGCGTCGTAGGGTCGAAGGCATGAAGATCCATGCCCAGGCCCTCCTGTTCGACAACGACGGGACCCTCGTGTCCTCCATCGAGTCCGTGCTCCGCTGCTGGACGCGGTGGGCCGACGAGTACGGGATCACCCCCGAGGAGTTCGCGCGGGTCGAGCTGCACGGCCGGCCGGCCGCCGAGATAGCCGCCGACCTGCTGCCCGCCGGCGTCGTACCGGAGGCCGTCGCGCGGATCGAGCGGCTGGAGGTCGAGGACGTGCCCAACGGCGGCGTGCACCTGCTGCCCGGCACCCGGGAGTTCCTCGGCGCGCTGCCGGGCGACCGCTGGGCCGTCGTCACCTCGGCGACCCGGCGCCTCGCCGAGGCCAGGCTCGACGCCGTCGGCATCCTCCCCAAGACCCTCGTCGCCGCCGACGACATCACGCGCGGCAAGCCCGACCCCGAGCCCTACCTGCTCGGTGCCCGCGCCCTCGGCGTCGACCCGGCCGCCTGCGTGGTCTTCGAGGACGCCCCCGCCGGACTCCAGGCGGGCCGCGCCGCCGGCATGACCACCGTGGCGTTGGCCACAACCCACCGGGCCGGCGAACTCGACGCCGACCTGGTCGTCGGGGACCTCTCGGCCCTGTCCGTACTGGTCACCGACGAAGGCGTCGAGATCTCCGTACGGGACTGAGGCCGCGCCGCCCCCGACCGGGCACCGTCCACCGCCGTCCAGCATGCGGACACCGGTGTCCGTTCAGGGGCACCGGTCTGCTTTACTGATCGGCATGAGCACCACGAGCGACCGCACCCCTGCGACCGAGGCGACGACGACGCCCGGTGCTCGTTGTATGTGCTGTCGAATGCGCGCCTTCTAGAGGGCCCCCGCACCGCCTGAGCCTCGCGCCCCGAAGCGAGCGCCCGCTCATGTCCGCCCGCGCGTCCCGCGCACGCGGCCGAGCCACGCCCCGCGCACACGTTTCTCCCCCGGTCCCACCGCCATGGCGCACCGCCACCGCGAGAACCGTGCCGCGTTCCGAAGGTTCCCGAGGTTCCCCGAGACCCCCGAAGAACAACGCCCCGTGCCCGGCGCACACACCCGCGCCGCGCACTCGACAGTGACGGAAACCCACGTGATCACCACATCGGGCCTCACCAAGGTCTACCGCTCACGCGGCCGCGAGGTCACCGCCCTGGACGGCGTCGACCTGCACGTCCGCGAAGGCGAGGTGTTCGGCGTCATCGGCCAGTCCGGCGCCGGCAAGTCCTCCCTCATCCGCTGCGTCAACCTCCTGGAGCGCCCCACCTCCGGCACGGTCACCGTCGCCGGACAGGACCTCACCGCGCTGGCCGGCCGCGGCCCCCGCGCGGGCAAGGAGCTGCGGCAGGCGCGCAGCCGTATCGGCATGGTGTTCCAGCACTTCAACCTGCTGTCCACGCGGACCGTGCAGGACAACGTCGAACTGCCCCTGGAGATCCTCGGCAGGTCCGGGAGGGAACGTTCCCGCAGGGCGCTGGAGCTGCTCGACCTCGTCGGCCTCGCCGACAAGGCCGGGGCCTACCCCGCCCAGCTCTCCGGCGGCCAGAAGCAGCGCGTCGGCATCGCCCGCGCCCTGGCCGGCGACCCCGAGGTGCTGCTGTCCGACGAGGCCACCAGCGCCCTCGACCCGGAGACCACCCGCTCCATCCTCCAGCTGCTGCGCGACCTGAACCGGCAGCTCGGCCTGACCGTGCTCCTCATCACGCACGAGATGGACGTCGTCAAGAGCGTCTGCGACTCGGCCGCCCTCATGGAGAAGGGCCGCATCGTCGAGTCCGGCACCGTGAGCGACCTGCTCGCGACGCCCGGCTCCGAACTGGCCGCCGCCCTCTTCCCGGTCGGCGGCGAGCCGACGGGCGCCGACCGCACCGTCCTCGACGTCACCTTCCACGGCGAGGCCGCCACCCGGCCCGTCATCTCCCAGCTCTCCCGCACCTACAACATCGACATCTCGATCCTCGGTGCCGCCATCGACACCGTCGGCGGTCTCCAGATCGGCCGGATGCGCATCGAACTCCCCGGCCGCTACGAGGACAACGTCGTGCCCGTCGGCTTCCTGCGCGAACAGGGCCTGCAGATCGACGTCGTGAACGAGGACCGGCCCGCGCCGGTGAAGGAAGGTGCCAAGTGACCTGGTCCGAGATGCAGCCCCTGCTGGAGCAGGCGTCCTGGGAGACGCTGGTCATGGTGGGCTGGTCCACCCTGATCGCCGTCGTCGCCGGACTTCCGCTCGGCGTCCTCCTCGTCCTCACCGACAAGGGCGGTCTGCTGCAGAACGTCGTGGTCAACAAGGTCATCGGGCAGATCGTGAACATCGGCCGCTCGATGCCGTTCATCATCCTCATGGTCGCGCTGATGAGCTTCACCCGGTGGATCACCGGCACGACCATCGGCAGCGAGGCCGCGATCGTGCCGCTCGCCATCGGCGGCATCCCCTTCTTCGCGCGGCTCGTGGAGACCGCCGTGCGCGAGGTCGACGCGGGACTCGTCGAGGCCGTCCAGGCCATGGGCGGCAACACCTGGACCGTCGTCCGCAAGGTCCTGGTGCCCGAGGCGCTCCCGTCGCTGATCTCCAGCACCACGACCACGGTCATCGCCCTCATCGGCTACTCGGCCATGGCCGGCACCGTCGGCGGCGGCGGCCTCGGCGACCTCGCCGTCCGCGTCGGCTACCAGCGCTTCGAGACCGGCATGATGTGGATCACCGTCGCGCTCCTCGCCGTCGTGATCTCCCTCATCCAGTTCGCCGGCGACTACGCGGCCCGCTCCCTGCACCGCCGCGGCTCACGCTCGGGCACCGCCCCCCGGCTGCGGCTGCTGAAGGCCGGGAAGCCCGCGCCCGCCGACGTGAGCAAGGCCGTCTGACCCACCCAGACTCCCCGCCCTGCCGGGACGGGGTCGTACCACCCTTCAGGAAAGGCACTTTTCGTGCGTAACACCGCCAAGTTCACCACCGCCGTCCTCGCCGTCGGAGCCCTCACCCTCGGGCTCACCGCCTGCGGCTCGGACAAGGACTCCGCCGCCGGCACCTCCGGCCCGCTGGTCGTCGCCGCCAGCCCCACCCCGCACGCCGAGATCCTCCACTACGTCAAGGACAACCTGGCGAAGAAGGCGGGCCTCGACCTCGAGGTGAAGGAGGTCTCCGACTACATCACGCCGAACACCTCGACGGAGGACGGCTCGGTGGGCGCCAACTTCTTCCAGACCCAGCCGTACCTCGACGACTTCAACAAGAAGCGCGGCACCCACATCGTGTCCGTCGTCGACGTGCACCTGGAGCCCCTCGGCCTCTACTCCCACAAGGCGAAGAAGGCGGACGACCTGAAGAACGGCGCGACCGTCGCCGTCCCCAACGACACCGTCAACGAGGGCCGTGCCCTGCAGCTGCTCGCGGCCAACAAGATCATCACCCTCAAGGACGGCGTCGGCACCTCCGCGACCCCCGCGGACATCACCGCCAACCCGAAGAACCTCAAGTTCAAGGAGCTGGAGGCGGCCCAGACCCCGCGCTCCCTCGACGACGTCGACGCGGCCGTCGTCAACGGCAACTACGCCATCGGGGCCGGTCTGAAGCCCGCCGAGGACGCCCTCGTCCTGGAGAGCGCCAAGGGCAACCCGAACAGCAACCTCCTCGCCGTCAAGGAGGGCCAGGAGAAGGACCCGCGCGTCGAGAAGCTCGCCAAGCTCCTCACCTCGCCCGAGGTGAAGAAGTTCATCGAGGACAAGTACGACGGCGCCGTCCTCCCCTCCTTCTGACCCTCCCGGCCCGCCCGCCGCACCAGGGGGTCCGCCCGGCGGGAGCGGACCCCCGGTGTGGTTGAGTGCTCTGATGCTGCATGCTGGGCAGTTCAGCAGGGACCGAAGGTCACACAGGTTACGGAGCGGCGCATGACGAGCACCTTCCCCAACATCTCCATCAGCACGGAGCGGTTGGTGCTGCGCCCCCTCGACGAGGACGACGTGCCCGCCCTCACGGCGATGATGAACGACGAGCAGGTCGTCGCCTGGACCGACGTCCCCCAGCCCTTCACCGAGCAGAGCGCCCGCGCCTGGACCACCGGGTCCGCCCCCGCCGAGCGCACCACCGGCCGCGGACTCGTCCTCGCCGTCACCGAGTTCCTCACCCAGCGCCTGGTCGGCCTCGTCCAGCTCTCCCGGACCAACTGGCACGTGCGCTCCACCGAGCTGTCGTACGTCGTCGCCCCCTGGGCCCGCGGCGAGGGCTACGCCTGCGAGGCCGCCCTCGCCACCGCCCAGTGGCTCTTCGGCGACCAGAAGTTCGAACGCATCGAACTGCGCACCGCGGCCGACAACACCGCCGCCCAGCAGGTCGCCCAGAAGATCGGCTGCATCAGCGAGGGCGTCCTGCGCGGCGCCTGTATAGCGCGCGCCCGCGCCGACGACGGCATCTGGAGCGAGGTCCGCACCGACCTCATCGTGTGGAGCCTGCTGCCGGAGGACCTCGAGGGCGCGGGGGAGCAGCTGGCCGGCGGCGACGGTTTCACCGCCTTCACCGACTGGAACTGACCTGGAGGACGGCGGCGTCACCACCACGCCCCCAGGCCGCACCAGGTACCCTCACGGAGCCCGCCCGCGAGCGGATCCGCGACCACCCCCGCGAAGACCCTGGAGAACTGACGACGATGGCCGACCGGGTCACGGTGATCGGCTGGGACGGTTCACCGCTGTCCGCCGCGGCACGCGCGGCCCTGGGCGCCGCCACGCTGGTGGCCGGTGCCCCCCACCACCTCGCGCTCCCCGAAGTACCGCCCGCCGCCGAACGCGTCCGGCTCGGCAGCGTCGCCCTCGCCGCCCGCCGCATCGCCGCCCACCGGGGCACGGCGGTCGTCCTCGCCGACGGCGACCCCGGCTTCTTCGGCGTCGTCCGCACCCTGCGCGCACCCGAGTTCGGCCTCGAGGTCGAGGTCGACCCGGCCGTCTCCTCCGTGGCCGCCGCCTTCGCCCGCGCCGGCATGCCCTGGGACGACGCCCACGTGGTGGTCGCCCACCCCCGCACGCTGCGACGCGCCGTCAACGTGTGCCGGGCCCACACCAAGGTCGCGGTCCTCACCTCGCCGGGCGCCGGCCCCGCCGAACTCGGCCTGCTGATGGACGGCATCCACCGCACCTTCGTCATCTGCGAGGAACTCGGCACCGCCCGCGAACAGGTCACCGTCGTCACCTCCGACAAGGCCGCCGACCACACCTGGCGCGACCCCAACGTCGTCATCGTCGTCGGCGGCGTCACCGGCCCGGGCCCCGCGGCCGACGGGGGCGGCTGGATCGCGGGACGCGACCCCGCCGCCGGACCGCGCGGCTGGTCGCTGCCCGCCGAGGCGTACGGCGGCGGACTGGGCGAGGGCGAGACGGACCTGCTGCGCACGGCCCAGCTCGCCCGCCTCGGCCCGCGCCTCGGCGACCTCGTGTGGGACATCGGCTGCGGCAGCGGCGCCTTCGCCACCGAGGCCGCGCGCGGCGGCGCCGCCGTCATCGCCGTCGACCGCGACCGGGACGCCTGCGCCCGCACCGAGGCCACCGCACGGCACTTCGGCGTCCAGCTCCAGACCGTGCACGGCACCGCCCCGCACATCCTGGAGGACCTCCCCGAACCGGACGTCGTCCGCGTCGGCGGCGGGGGAGCGGCCGTCGTCTCCGCCGTCGCCGACCGCCGGCCGCAGCGCATCGTCGCCCACGCGGCCACCCGCGACGCGGCCGAACTCGTGGGCAGGGACCTGACGGAGCACGGCTACCGCGTCGAGTGCGCCCTGCTGCAGTCCGTCGGCCTGGACACCCGCGCCTGGACGGAGACGGAGCGGAGCGTCGCGTTCCTGCTCACCGCGGAGATCGTGCGGCGCCAGGCATCCCGCTGAGCGGCGCCGGCCGGCCGGTGGGCGGGGGAGCGAAGGGGACGGTCCGACCGCGCCCCGTGATCGGATCGTCGTACCGCGCGAGGTAGGCTGGCGGATTGTTGTACCGCGTCGGGACACCGGACGCTTCGTCGTCCGATGTCCTGAAAACCCGCCAGGTCCGGGGGCGGCGTGGTACGGCAGAACCGGAGGGGCGCGCAACGTGGCGCAGTCCACAGCGGACCGTCGCCGATCACGCTGTCGTGGCGGGGGAACGACCGCGACAATGCCACTGAATGGCTTTGTCGTCTTTTCCGGCAGGTCGTTCGTGCCGCGGGGCACGCACGCTCGTTCTTGACTACGGGGCGGTCGGTGCGCCGTCCCGGGTGAGCTGGTCGTAGAAGCACTAACCGATGGGCGAGGGGTTACGCATGACCGACACCGGCCAGATCCCGGGCGAGGGGCTGCCGGAGAACTCAGGCATGGTGGAGCAGCAGGGCGCCCCCGCGCCCGGCGCGTACACCTACCTCTCCGAGACCACCGCCGAGGACGAGGACCTGTTGCTGCTGCCGGGCGCCCAGAGCGCCTGGGGCAACGAGGTCGCGCCGCCGGCGCCGGAGCCGGTCGTCGAGGCCGTGCACCAGCCCGGACCGCACGAGCTGTCCGGCCGCGACAGCGGATCGGTCGACCTCGGCGGCGTACGCCTGCCGGAACCGGCCGCGGAGCCCGCGGCCGCGCCGGCGCCGCCGCGCCGCCCCCTGCACCTCGGCCCGCCGATCCCCGACACCTCCGCGAGCCCGGTCCGCTCCCTCGCCGACCGCGGCCCCGCCGCCGCGCCGGCGCGGCACGCGGGCCCGCCGACCGCCGGCCCCGAGCACCTCGACGTCCCGCAGGGGACGGCGCCCCGGGGCGCGCACGCGGCCCCGTCGGGCGCCGGGGCGCCGCCGGCGGAAACGGTTGTTCCGGCACCGGACCGGAGCACCGACACACTGGGCGCGGCCCAGGCGCTCGTCGCCCGCGTGGCGGCTACCGCGGGCGCCCCCGCGCCCGGCCCGGACACGGACGCCGGGACGCCCGGTGAGCCCGGGACGCCGGCCGCCGCGGACACCGGCGAGCCGGACACGCCGGCCGAGCGGACCGCGCCGGCCGAGCGGACCGCGCCGGCCGAGCGGACCGCGCCGGCGGACGGCGGTGCCGGAGCCGACGGCGCGCCGGCCGACGGAGCGACGCACGCCGCGGCAGCCGTACCCGCCGCCGACGACACCCGGACACCGGCGACCGCCCCCGCGCCGGAGCCGCCCACGGCCGACGGTGCGATCCCGCCGGACGATGCGTCTTCGGCGGACGGTGCGGCTCCGGCCGGCCCCACGGCGGCCGGCGACGGTGTGTCCGCCGCCGACGCTCCGGCCGACGGCACGCCCACGGGCGACGGTGCCCCCGCGACGGACGGCGTGTCCGCCGAGGGCGCCTCCACGGGTGCCGCCGTGTCTTCGGCCGACGACGTGCCCGCGCCCGCGGGTGCGGGCACGTCCGACGGCGTACCCACAGGTGGCGGCGTGTCCGCCGACGATGCCCTCGTGGCCGACGGCGCTCCGGCCGACGGTGTGCCCGTGGGCGAGGGTGCGTCCACGGCCGACGGCGCGTCCGGTCCCGGCGGCGAGCCGGTGGCCGACGGTGCCGCTCCGGCCGGAGGCGCCCCCGCTCCCGGTGACGTCCCCGGGACCGACGGCGCCTCCGCCACAGGCGACGCGGCCCCGTCCGACGCCGTACCGGCACCCGTCGCGGACGGTGCTCCGGAGTCCGGCGGCGCTCAGCCGCCCGCACCGGACGCCGCGCCCGGCGACGCTCCGGCGACCGGCACGGACGCCCGGCCCGCCGCCGACGGTGCCCCCGCGCCCGGCACGGACGGCGAGCCCGCGACCGGCGGGGCACCGGGACCGGACGCCACACGGGAGACCCCCCTCCACGCGCCCGACGGCGTGCCGGAGCAGGAGGCCGTGCAGGTGACCGAGGCCGCCCCGGCGCCGACGCCCGCCACCGCGGGCCCGACGGTCGCACAGACCCCCGACACCCCCGCCGTGCCGGGCCCGGAAGCCGTGCAGGCCCCCGACACCCCCGCCGCACCGGAGACCGAAGCCGCGCAGGTCGCCGAATCCGCCCCCGGCACCGTGCCGACGGACGAGTCCGCACCGGCGTACGAGCCGGGCGCCCCCGTGACCGCGCAGGCACCCGGTGCGCACGCCGCCCCCGCCGCGGACGTCTCCGAGCAGGCCGAGCCGCCCGTGCCGGAGGAAGCCCGTACGGCTCCCGGCCCGACGGCGGACGCCGCGCCCCCGCAGCCCACCGCGCCCGTGGAGCCGGCCACCGCCGAAGCGGCCGCCACCGAGCCGGTCGAGGCGGCCCCCGCGCCCGCCCCGATGCCGCAGCAGCCGGAGCACCCCGTCACCCCGCAGCCCCAGGACGCCCAGGCCCCCGGCCTGCCCGCCCCCGGAACCACCGGGCCCGAGCCCTCCCCCCAGGCGCCCGGAGCCCCGCAGGCCCCCACCGCCTCCGAAGCACCGGCAGCCCCGCAGGAGCAGCACGCCCCGCAGGTCCTCGTGCTCGACGAGCCCGCCCCCGCGCAGTCCGCCCCCGCGGCGGAAGAGGCCGCACAGCACCATCCGGACGCGCAGCCCCGGCACGCCGGTGCCCCGAGCCCCGCCCAGGGCCCGCAGTCCCTCGCGGCCCCCGACGCGTCCCCGGCCCCGGAGCCCCCGGCCCACCCCGAGGCGCAGGCGGGTCACTTCGTGCCGGTCGGCGGCGGACAGGTGCCCACCACCCCGCACCTCGCCCCGGCCCCGCCCGAGACCCCCGCCTTCCCCGCGGAGGCCCAGGACGCAGCGGCCCAGGACACGGTCACCGGCGTCCCCGCCCCGCGCGACGCCGACGCCGGACTCGTCCAGAACGCCGACGACCTGGACACCCGGGACGCCGGTCAGGAAGACCAGGAAGACCCGCACGTGAGCACGGCCGCAGCGGCAGACGCACGACAGCCCTCCGGCCCCGCGGCCCCCGCCTACGACGACGCCGAGCGCGAGGCCGTCCTGAAGGTCATGCGCGAACGCCGGGACATCCGCAACGGCTTCCGCAGCGACCCCATCCCGCACGAGGTGCTGCTCCGCGTCCTGGAGGCCGCCCACACCGCGCCCTCCGTCGGCCACTCGCAGCCCTGGGACTTCGTCGTCATCCGCTCCGCCGACACCCGCCGCGCCATGCACGAACTGGCGACGCGGCAGCGCGAGGCGTACGCGAAGTCCCTCCCCAAGGGCCGGGCCAAGCAGTTCAAGGAACTGAAGATCGAGGCCATCCTCGACACCCCGGTCAACATCGTCGTCACCGCCGACCCCACCCGCGGCGGCCGGCACACCCTCGGCCGCCACACCCAGCCGCAGATGGCGCCGTACTCCTCCGCGCTCGCCGTCGAGAACCTGTGGCTCGCCGCCCGCGCCGAGGGCCTCGGTGTCGGCTGGGTCAGCTTCTTCGACGAGCGCGAGATGGTCCGCGCCCTCGGCCTGCCCGAACACCTCGAGGTCGTCGCCTACCTGTGCGTGGGCTATGTCGACGAGTTCCCGGACGAGCCCGAGCTGATGCAGGCCGGCTGGTCCAAGCGCCGCCCGCTGTCGTGGGTCGTCCACGAGGAGACGTACGGCCGCCGCGCCCTGCCCGGCGAGGCGCCGCACGACCTGCTCGCCGAGACCGTCGGGCAGATCCGCCCGCTGGACGCCAAGGCGCTCGGCGAGGCCTGGGAGCGGCAGAAGCGCATGACCAAGCCGGCCGGCGCGCTCGGCATGCTGGAGATCATCTCCGCGCAGCTGTCCGGACTGTCCCGCCAGTGCCCGCCGCCGATCCCGGAGCCCGCGGCCGTCGCGGTCTTCGCCGGCGACCACGGCGTCCACGCCCAGGGCGTCACCCCCTGGCCGCAGGAGGTCACCGCCCAGATGGTGGCCAACTTCCTCGGCGGGGGAGCGGTCTGCAACGCCTTCGCCACCCAGGTCGGCGCCGAGGTCTGCGTCGTGGACGTCGGTGTCGCCGCCGACCTGCCCGCCACCCCGGGGCTGCTGCCCCGCAAGGTCCGCGCGGGCACCTCGGACATGACCGCCGGCCCCGCGATGACCCGCGAGGAGGCCAAGCAGGCCATCGAGGTCGGCATCGAGACCGCCCGCGACCTGGTGGCGGCCGGCAACAAGGCGCTGCTCACCGGTGAGATGGGCATCGCCAACACCACCGCGTCCGCGGCGCTCATCTCCGTCTTCACCGGCGCCGATCCGGCCGAGGTCACCGGCCGCGGCACCGGTATCAACGACGAGACGCTGGCCCGCAAGACCGAGGTCGTGCGCCGCGCGCTGGAACTCCACCAGCCGGACCCGGCCGACCCGATCGGCGTCCTCGCCGCGGTCGGCGGCTTCGAGCACGCGGCCATGGTCGGCCTGCTGCTCGGCGGCGCCTCCCTGCGCACCCCGGTGATCCTGGACGGCGTCAGCGCCGGCGCCGCCGCCCTGGTGGCACGCGCGATCGCCCCCGAGGTCCTGGCCGCCTGCATCGCGGGCCACCGCAGCGCCGAGCCCGGCCACGTCGCCGCGCTGGGCAAGCTGGGCCTGCGCCCCCTGGTCGACCTCGACCTCCGCCTCGGCGAGGGCACCGGCGCGCTGCTCGCCCTGCCCATGGTGCAGAGCACCGCCCGGGCGATGCACGAGGTGGCGACGTTCGACTCGGCGGGCGTCACCGAGAAGTAGCGCCCGCACGGCACGAGGGGCCCGGCACCCGCCGGCCGGGCCCCGCCCGCCCCGCACGGCCGGGGCAGCCTTTCCGGCCGCCCCGCGCCCTGAGACCCGGTCGGTACACGCGCGGGCACCGCGGCCCGCACCCGCCACCGGAGTCCAGCAACCGGACCGCCCACCCCCGCCATAAAATCCGCACGTCAGCGCCACCGCCGCAGGAGGAGCCGTCCCCTCATGGCCGAACACCCCGCCTACCCCGTAGGCCTCCGCCTCACCGGCCGCCGTGTGGTCGTCCTCGGCGGCGGACAGGTCGCCCAGCGCCGCCTGCCGGCCCTCATCGCCGCGGGCGCGGACATCCGCCTCGTCTCCCCCGAGGTGACCCCCTCGGTCGAGGCCATGGCGGACGCGGGCGAGATCACCTGGGAGAAGCGCCCGTACGCCGAGGGCGACCTCGCGGACGCCTGGTACGCCCTGATCGCCACCGGCGACACCGCCGCCAACACCGCCGCCTCCGCCGAGGCCGAACGCCACCGCGTGTGGTGCGTCCGCTCCGACGACGCCGACGCCGCCACCGCCTGGACCCCGGCCACCGGGAGCAGCGAGGGCGTGACCGTCGCCGTCCTCACCACCGACGCCCGCGGCCGCGACCCCCGCCACACCGCCGCCATCCGCGACGCGGTCGTGGAGGGCCTGCGCGACGGCACCCTCGTCGCCCCGCACCACCGCACCCGCACCCCCGGCGTCGCCCTGGTCGGCGGCGGCCCCGGCGACCCGGACCTGATCACCGTCCGCGGCCGCCGCCTGCTCGCCGAGGCCGACGTCGTCATCGCCGACCGCCTCGGCCCCCGCGACCTGCTCGCCGAACTGCCGCCGCACGTCGAGGTGATCGACGCGGCGAAGATCCCCTACGGCCGCTTCATGGCCCAGGAGGCCATCAACAACGCGCTGATCGAGCACGCGAAGCAGGGCAAGTCGGTCGTACGGCTCAAGGGCGGCGACCCGTTCGTCTTCGGGCGCGGCATGGAGGAGGCCCAGGCACTGGCCGAGGCGGGCATCCCGTGCACGGTCGTCCCCGGCATCTCCAGCGCCGTCTCCGTCCCCGGCGCGGCCGGCATCCCCGTCACCCACCGGGGCGTCGCCCACGAGTTCACCGTGGTCAGCGGCCACGTCGCCCCCGACGACGAGCGCTCCCTGGTCGACTGGCCGTCGCTCGCGAAGCTCACCGGCACGCTGGTGATCCTCATGGGCGTCGACAAGATCGGCAGGATCGCCGAGACCCTCGTCGCGCACGGCAGGTCCCCGGACACCCCGGTCGCCCTCGTCCAGGAGGGCACGACCGCCGCCCAGCGCCGGGTCGACGCCACCCTCGCCACGGTCGCCGAGACCGTCGTCGCCCAGGAGGTCAGGCCCCCCGCCGTCATCGTCGTCGGCGACGTCGTCCGCCAGGGACCGCAGGGAACCGCGTGACATGGCCGAGCCCCTCACCCTCCACGACCCCGACGACCCCCGCCTGCATGACTACACCGACCTGACCGACGTCCAGCTGCGCCGCCGCCGCGAGCCCGCCGAGGGCCTGTTCATCGCCGAGGGCGAGAAGGTCATCCGGCGGGCCCTGGCGGCGGGCCACGAGATGCGGTCGATGCTGCTGTCCGCCAAGTGGACCGACGTCATGCGCGACGTCATCGAGGCCACCCCCGCCCCGGTGTACGTGGTGGACCCCGCGCTCGCCGAACAGGTCACCGGCTACCACGTGCACCGCGGCGCCCTCGCCTCCATGCGGCGCGAACCGCTGCCCACGGTGTCCGGCCTGCTGGACACCGCACCGGCCCACGGGCGAGGCGACGGCACGGTCCGCCGGGTCGCCGTCTTCGAGGACATCGTCGACCACGCCAACGTCGGCGCCGCCTTCCGCAACGCCGCCGCCCTCGGCGTCGACGCGGTCCTCCTCACCCCGCGCTGCGCCGACCCGCTCTACCGGCGGGCCGTGAAGGTGTCCATGGGCGCCGTCTTCCAGGTGCCGTGGACCCGGCTGGAGTCCTGGCCCGCGGACATCGACACGCTGCGCTCCGCGGGGTTCACGGTCGCCGCGCTCTGCCTGAGCGACCGTGCCGTCACCCTCGACGAACTCGCCGCGAGGGAACACGGCAGACTCGCCCTGCTGTTCGGCACGGAAGGCACCGGCCTCACCCCCGGGGCGCTCGCCGCCGCCGACGAGCACGTGCGCATTCCGATGGACGCGGGCGTCGACTCCCTGAACGTGGCGGCCGCGTCGGCCGTGGCCTTCTACGCCACCCGCCCCCGCACCCCCTGACACGCCCCCACCACCGGCCGCCGCCGCCCGGGGGCCGGAGCCGCCGGAGAGAAGCCGCCCGGCGTCTGTGCCGCCGGGTGTCAGAGCCCGGACAGGCCGAAGCCCGGCACCTCCACCGGCCCCTGCCCGGCCCGTACGCCGCCACGGTCGTCGCCCAGCCCCCGCGACGGCCCCTGGCAGCCCTGCGCCGCGGCGATGCCCAGGGCGACCAGCAGCGTCACCACCACGAACACGAACAGCCGCTGCCGCAGCAGCCGCGGATTCGCGGGACGCAGCCGGGTGCCCGTGGTCCTCGTCCCCGGACGGCCGGCCCCGCTGCGGGGCCCGGGCCTGCCGCCGCCGCCGGAGCGCGAGCCGTTCCGCCCGGCACCGTGGGAGGCGGGCGTGGGCCGGGACCCGGGCCGGGATCCCGTGGCCCCGCCGCGCGAGCCACCGCCGCGGGGCGCGCCGTCGCGGGGCGTGCCGTCGCGCGAGGGAACGGCTCCCCTCCCGGGCGCACCGCCCCGGGACCCGGAGGCGCCGCGCGAACCGGACGCCCCCCGCGAACCGGAGGTGTCCTGCCCTCCCGGCCGTCCCTGCGTGCGCCGCTGGACACGCTCCCGTTCCGGGTACGTGTCGGCGAGCCGCCCGGTCGGCCGGTCCGCCTCGCCGGAACGCGGCGCGGGCGGCCGTACGTCGGCGAACCCCTGGGCCTCCCGGG
This sequence comes from Streptomyces sp. NPDC006384, assembly GCF_042870695.1. Lineage (NCBI taxonomy): Bacteria > Bacillati > Actinomycetota > Actinomycetes > Kitasatosporales > Streptomycetaceae > Streptomyces > Streptomyces sp. NPDC006384. The sequence continues at coordinate 155,265 of NZ_JBIAHR010000006.1, read as the reverse complement.
CGGCGATCTCCTTCAGCCGCAGGGACAGCTGCAGCGTGCTGGGCCGCTCCTCGGGGTCCTTCGCCAGACACGCCCGGACCAGCGGCGCGAGCGCGTCCGGCACCCCGTGCAGCTGGGCCTCCTCGTGCACCACGCGGTACAGCATCACCTCGGAACTGCCGTGCCCGAAGGGCGAGTCGCCCATCGAGGCGTACGCCAGCGTGGCGCCCAGCGAGAACACGTCCGTGGCCGGGGTGACCGCGGCGCCGCGCACCTGCTCCGGCGCGAGGAAGCCCGGCGAGCCGACCGCCGTACCGACGTGCGTGAGCGTCGAGGCGCCCGTCGCCCAGGCGATGCCGAAGTCGATGATCCGCGGCCCCTTCGGGGACAGCAGGATGTTGGACGGCTTCAGGTCCCGGTGCACGACCCCCGCCTCGTGCACGGCGACAAGACCCTCCGACAGGGCGGCGCCCACGGCGGCGACGTCCGCCGCGCACAGCGGGCCCTCGTCGACGACCTTGTCGTGCAGGGAGGGCCCGGGAACGTACTGCGTGGCGAACCAGGGCCGGTCCGCGTCCAGGTCCGCGGCGACCAGCCGCGCGGTGCACCCGCCGCGGATCCGCCGGGCCGCCGAGACCTCGCGGGCGAACCGGGACCGGAACTCCTGGTCCTCGGCCAGGTCGGGCCGGATGACCTTCAGCGCGACCCGCTGCCCCTTCTTGTCGGAGCCCAGGTAGACCACGCCCATACCGCCCGCGCCGAGCCGCCGGTGAAGCCTGAACGAGCCGACGACGCGCGGGTCCTCGCGCCTCAGGCGCATCATCGCCATGTTCATCCCCGCTGCCCGGTCCCTGTGACGTGCCACAGCTTACGTTTCCACACCGGCGGGCGCGCAGAGGCCGCGCCCTCTCCTCCCGAGGGATTGTCGGTGACGTACCGGAGAGTTGAGGAACCGGCAGGTCCGCGCGGACGGCCGGCCCCGGTACGCCCGGCGGGCCCAACCGCCCGCGCCGGCAGGGCGATTGGCCTGCCGGACGGACACCCGCCGCGGCGTGCCGACGCCGCCGCCGGCACGCCGCGGCCGGCGGTGGGTGATCGAAGTCACCGGCCGGAACGGGGCCCTTCCGGGAAGACCCCGAGACGCGCGGGCGGGTCTCCACCCAGGGGAGTACACCGCGGGCGGCGGCTCATCCTCCGGGAGGCCCGGCATTCGGTACGAGGGCATGACGCCCGCCGGCCCCCGCCCGCCTAGATTTGAGGTCGAGCGGCGGGTGCAGGACTCGTCCCCCGAGGTCGGACACCCGCCGCCGCAGACGGACAACGAGAACGGTCAGGAGAAGGGCCATGATCCGGACGGCACCGCGGACACCGGTCCGCACGCGGGAGCGGAGCCGTCAGGGACGCCGTCACCCGGTGGTGGCGACACTCATGGCCCTGCCCCTGGCGGCCCTGCTCCTCCTCGTCTTCGACGGGTGGGAGACGGTGGCCACACAGGCGTCGTCCGTGGGTGTGATGCTGGGGCGCTGAGAAGCGCCCCGGGCCCGGAAGAGCGGTCCGGGCAGGTCATCCATCCGGGAAACCCCGTGGGGACGGGGGTGCGGCGGACGGCATGATGCCGGCGCAGCTGGGGAGCTGCGCCGGCATTGCTCTGTCCCCGTACCCTCACCCCGTGACCCCGGACGCCCTCCTCCCCGCCCTGACGGCCCACGTCAGGGACACCGCGCACGCCCGCACCGGCACCTGCCCCTGCGGCGCGGCCACCCTCGCCGACCGCCCCGACGCCACCGTCGTCCGCCACGCCGGCACCGTCGCCAAGGCCCACGCCGCGGACGCCGACCCGGCCGGGCTGGCCCTCCGCGTCGCCGTCGCCGCCGGGCTCCCCGGCATCTTCCTGCCCCCGCTCCGCCCGGCCCCCGCCGGCCTGCGCGGACGGCTCGTCACCCACTGGCCCTACGGCACCCCCGTCGACCCCGACGCCCCGGACGCCGCCCCCTGGGAGGCCGCGGCGACCCTCCTCGCCCGCCTGCACCGCAGCCCGTCGCCCGTCGCGGGCCTGCCGCCCATGCGCGGCCCCGAGAAGGCGGCCCGCGCCGTCGCACTGCTGGGCACCACCGCCCCGGACCACCCCGCCACCGCCCCCGTGCTGCGGGCCTGGGCGGCCCTCCCCGCCTGGGCGCGCGGGCAGAGTGCCATGCCGGCCCCGGCCGTCCTCTGCCACGGCGACCTCCACCTCGGCCAGCTCGTACGCCACCCCGGCCCCGAGGGTCCCTGGCTGCTGATCGACGTCGACGACCTGGGCACGGGCGTGCCGGCCTGGGACCTGGCCCGGCCCGCGGCCTGGTACGCCTGCGGGCTCCTTCCGTCCGGCGAGTGGGACCGCTTCCTGGGCGCCTACCGGGCGGCCGGCGGACCGGCCGTCCCGCGGGAGGGGGACCCCTGGCCCGCCCTGGACGTGCCGGCGCGAGCCCTCACCGCGCAGACCGCCGCCCGGGCCGTCACCAAGGCGGTCGCGGCCGGCCGCCCCCTGGACGACGTGGAGGGCTCCCTGGTCGACGCCTGCGCGCGGATGGCCTCCGTCCCGCCGTCCTCCCCGCCGGACTGATCCGGTGTCTCCCGAAGTAGGGTGCAACCGACCGCCGCCGGACAGGAGTCTGTCCTGGCGATACGCGAAGCAGGACCGACCGGCGAGGAGTTGAGCCGAGCATGCAGTGCCCCAAGTGCCACGCACCGATGCACACCTACAACCGCAACGGCGTTCAGATCGAGCAGTGCAGCGGCTGCCGCGGGATCTTCCTCGACTACGGGGAGCTGGAGTCGCTGACCCGCCTGGAGGCCCAGTGGTCGCAGCCCGCGCCGCCGCCCCCGCCCGCCCCGCAGGCCTACCCGGCCGCCCCGGCCCCCGCCTGGGGCGCCCCGCAGGCCGGCCACGGCCACTACGGCCACCACCGCCAGAAGAGCTTCGGCCGCATGCTCTTCTCCAGCTGACCCCGTGCCCGGCCCTTCACGGCCGGGCACCGGCACGACGAAGCCCCCGGCCGTAACGAGACGGCCGGGGGCTTCGCGGATGGCGTGGACGATACTGGGATTGAACCAGTGACCTCTTCCGTGTCAGGGAAGCGCTCTCCCGCTGAGCTAATCGTCCTGGGAGGTACTGCGTGCGCGATACTGGGATTGAACCAGTGACCTCTTCCGTGTCAGGGAAGCGCTCTCCCGCTGAGCTAATCGCGCGGGGTCCTCGTGAACCGCGACCCTTGCGGATCGAGGTCCTTGCGGACAGTGGACGATACTGGGATTGAACCAGTGACCTCTTCCGTGTCAGGGAAGCGCTCTCCCGCTGAGCTAATCGTCCTTGGAGGTGGAGACGGGATTTGAACCCGTGTAGACGGCTTTGCAGGCCGTTGCCTCGCCTCTCGGCCACTCCACCAGGAGTGTAGAGGACCCGGGAGGTCCCCCTGTTCCTGCGAGCGGACGACGAGGCTCGAACTCGCGACCTCAACCTTGGCAAGGTTGCGCTCTACCAACTGAGCTACGTCCGCCTGTCGGTTCGGTCCGCTTCCGCGTCCCGGCGACGTGTTGAACTCTAGCGGATTCCCGGGCCAGCACAAAAACGCGTTTGCGCAGCGTGCTGCGGTGCCCCGGCGCACGGACCCGGTCAAGCCCCCGGAAGGACACGTCCGGGCCGACTTTCGGACACCCCGCCTAGACTCGGCCACGTGCTCGACCTCCCACCCCTCGCCCGCTTCGGCGACCGTCTCGCCACCGGCCTGCTCGACGTCACGAGCGATCCCGCCGCCCTCGGTTCCCGCGGCTTCTGGGCCGTCTGCGCGGACTTCGAGGGCGGCCTGACCTGCGCGCGCTTCGCCGACGTACGGACGCGGGCCGTCCCCGCGCCGGTGCCGGGCCGCTGGCGGGGACCGGCCGCCGGTGACTGGACGTCCTCCCTCGACCGCGCCGCGTACACCGCCGCCGTACGGCGCATCCGCGCGCACATAGCCGCCGGCGAGGTCTACCAGGCCAACCTCTGCCGGGTGCTGTCCGCACCGGTCGCCCCCGACGCCGACGTGGACGCCCTCACCGCTCTGCTGGCCCGCGGCAACCCCGCGCCGTACGCCGGCACGGTCCGGCTGCCCCGGCACGGCGTCGAGATCGCCACCGCGTCCCCCGAGCTGTTCCTGCGGCGCGACGGCCGGACCGTCGAGTCCGGGCCGATCAAGGGGACCGGACGGACCGAGGCGGACCTGCTGGAGAAGGACCACGCCGAGAACGTGATGATCGTGGACCTGGTCCGCAACGACCTCGGCCGGGTCTGCGTCCCGGGCACCGTGACCGTGCCCGACCTGTGCGCCGTCGAGAAGCACCCCGGACTCGTGCACCTGGTGTCCACGGTGCGCGGCGAGCTGCGCGCGGACGCCGGCTGGCCGGAACTCCTCGACGCCGCCTTCCCGCCCGGCTCGGTCACCGGCGCCCCCAAGCCGAGCGCCCTGCGGATCATCGACGCGCTGGAGACCTCCCCCCGGGGCCCCTACTGCGGGGGCGTCGGCTGGGTCGACGCCGACCGGGGGACCGGTGAGCTGGCCGTCGGCATCCGCACCTTCTGGATCGACCGCGCCGCCGGGCTGCTCCGCTTCGGCACCGGCGCCGGCATCACCTGGGGATCCGACCCCGAGGGGGAGTGGTGGGAGACCGAACTGAAGGCGTCCCGGCTCCTCGCGGTAGCGTCGGGTGCGTACGGGACGGACGGACAGGAAGAGGCACCACAGACGTGAAGATCTGGCTCGACGGCGGGCTGCGCGACACCGAGTCCGCCCGCGTCTCCGTTCTCGACCACGGGCTGACCGTGGGCGACGGCGTCTTCGAGACGGTCAAGACGGTGAACGGCAGGCCGTTCGCGCTGACCCGGCACCTGGACCGGCTGACCCGCTCGGCCCGCGGCCTCGGCCTGCCCGACCCGGACCTCGACGAGGTCCGCCGTGCCTGCGCCGCCGTCCTCGAGGCCGACCCGGTGCCGCTCGGCCGGCTGCGCATCACCTACACCGGCGGCCACGGCCCGCTGGGCTCCGACCGCGGCGAGCACGGCACCACCCTCGTCGTCGCCCTCGGCGAGACCGGGCGCCGCCCCGACTCCACCGCCGTGATCACCGTCCCCTGGACCCGCAACGAACGCGGCGCGCTCACCGGCCTGAAGACCACCTCCTACGCCGAGAACGTCGTCGCCCTCGCCCGTGCCCGCGAACAGGGGGCCACCGAGGCCCTGTTCGGCAACACGGCCGGGCGGCTGTGCGAGGGCACCGGGTCCAACGTCTTCGTCGTCCTCGACGGCGAGATCCACACCCCGCCGGTCGCCTCCGGCTGCCTCGCCGGCATCACCCGCGCCCTGGCCGTCGAGTGGACCGGCGCCCGCGAGACCGACCTGCCGCTGGACGTCCTGGAGCGCGCCGACGAGGTCTTCCTGACCTCCACCCTGCGGGACGTGCAGGCCGTGCACCGCGTCGACGGCCGTGAACTGCCGGGCGCGCCCGGCCCGGTGACCGCCAAGGCCATGCGGATCTTCGAGGAACGGTCCGCGGACGACCTCGACCCCTGACACGCGATATCCGGCTGCGCCCTGGGCCGCTTCGTGGGTAGAACACCTGTGATGACCACCACCCTGCGGCCGACCGGGCCGCTCCAGCGCGCGGCCGACGGGGCCCGTTCACGCCGCTACCAGGTGTGCGTGAACAGCCGCCCCGTCGGGTCGGTGCACCTCGGCACCGACCCCGCCTTCGGCGACTCGGTCGCCGTGATCCACGACCTGCGCATCGACGAACCCGACCGCCGGCGCGGAAGAGGCACGGTGGCCGCGCTCGCCGCCGAGGAGGTCGCGCGGAGCTGGGGCTGCCGGCGGATCCAGGTGAGCGTCACCGACGACCAGGAGGCGGGGGCGCACCTCGCCGAGGCGCTCGGCTACGTCCTGTACAGCCGCGGCATGCTGAAGACGCTCCCCGCCACCCCGCCCGCCCTGCCCGCGGGCAGCGCCCCGCGCCCCATGACCCCCGCCGAGTTCGACACCTGGTACGCCCGCCAGTCGCAGCAGTACGTGCGTACCTGGACGGAACGGGGCATGACCGGGGCCGCGGCCCGCGCCAAGTCCCGCCACGACCACGAGACGCTCCTGCCCCGGGGCCTGGACACCGAGAACACGCTGCTCAGCGTCCTCGAGCACGACGGCATCCGGGTCGGCACCCTGTGGCTGGCCCTGCGCGAGGAGCAGGCCTACGTCTTCGACGTGGAGACCGACCCGGACCACCGCGGCCGGGGCCACGGCCGCACACTGATGCTGCTGGCGGAGAGACAGGCGCTCGCCGCCGGCCGGCACCTGCTCGGCCTCAACGTCTTCGCGGGCAACACCGCAGCCGAGCGGCTCTACGAGTCCCTCGGCCACCGGACCGTGCGGCGCAGCTACGCCAAGCCACTGCTGTAGCCGCGCGGCGGCCCGCGCCGGCTCAGGCCTCCCGCGCGGCCAGGAGCCGGTCCGCGATCTCCTCGACGCGCTCGCGCAGGCCCTCCTGGCTCCTGCCGCCGTCGAGACGCTCGCCGCCGATCACGTACGTCGGGGTGCCGGTCACGCCGATCGCCTTGCCCTCGGCCTGGTCGGCGTCGACGATCAGGATGTGCCGGCCGTCGACGAGGGCGGTGTCGAACTCCTCCGCGTCCAGCCCCAATTCCCGGGCCACCTCGACCAGCAGGGCCTCGCCCCGGCGCTCCAGCTCCGCGACCCGGCCCAGCACGGCCTCCACGTACGGCCAGCCCCGGCCCTGCGCCACGGCCTCCTCGGCGGCCTGCGCGGCGGCGAAGGCGTGCTTGTGCTTCTCCAGCGGGAAGTGCCGCAGCCGCACCTCGAGACGGTCCCCGTATCGGGCCCGCAGGGCACGGATGTCGTCCAGGGCGGTGAGGCAGTCCGGACACTGCAGCTCGCACCAGACGTCGAGGACGGGAACGGCGGCGGGGGCGGGGGAGGAGTCGCTCATGGGCCCAGTCTCCCAGCCCCGACGGCGGCGCCCCAACCGGACCCGGCACGCTCCCGGCCTACGCCGCCACCGGCACCTGGGGAGGAGCCGGTCCCCCAGATCTCCCTGATCTCGGGCCGGGGCGTGGCTCCCGCGGGGTCCGGCGGTGCAGGATGGAAGGGACGGAAGCACGCGTGCCCGACCGACCCAGCCTGGAGGACCGGATGATTGCCGAGACCGTCTGTTCCGCGGTGTCCGCGGCGGGCCTGGGCATCGCGGCGGTCACCGCGTACCGCAGGCGTTTCCTCACGGCCGCCCGCATCGCCGCCTACTCGTTGATCCCGGTCGGCCTGGTGATGACGGGCATCGTCCAGTGGCTGGCCGACACGGCCTTCAGCCCGACCGCCTGGGCCGGTTTCGCCGTGCTCGGGGTGGCATGGCTGCTGTTCATGACCACCCGCGCCGTGGAGCGCCGCCGCGGCGGCACCCGCAGGGAACGCAGGGCGGCCCGGGCCGCGGCACGGCCCGACGCGGTCGCCCCGTCGGCCTCCACGCCTTCCCTGGGCGGCTCCGAGACCCGTCAGGCCACCCGGCCCGCCGCGAGCGCACCGCGCGGCGACGACGACTTCAGCGACATCGAGGCCATCCTCAAGAAGCACGGCATCTGACAGCGGCACACCGGTCCGAGGCCGTCAGCCGGTGCCCCCGAACGATCACGATCCGAACCAGACATCGCGGAATCCAATGATCTTCCGGTCTTCACGGGCGTGTTGATCGCGGACCACGGGTGCGCTGCGTCATCATCGCCGCGAGATGCCGGACCCGACTCAGCTGGACACACAGCTGGACACGAGACAGAGCGGAACCGCGCCACGGCAGGAACAGGCGCGCGGCTGCCTCTTCGCCCTTTCCCAGCCACCGCTGATGATCTTCCTGGCGGTGATCGGGTGTCTGCTCCTCATGGCTTCGTTGCACGACCTGCTGTTGCTGTGAGCCGTACCCGCGGTCCCCGGCGTCACCCGCCGGGGGCCGTGTCGAAGCATGTCGCGGACACCGGCCTCTTTCAGCCCGCGGCCTCCTTGCGCCGTGCCCGGTACGCGGCCACGTGCAGCCGGTTGCCGCACGTACGGCTGTCGCAGTACCGCCGCGAGCGGTTGCGGGACAGATCGACGAAGGCCCGCCGGCAGTCGGGCGCCTCGCACCGGCGCAGCCTCTCGTGCTCCCCGGCGACCACGAAGAACGCCAGGGCCATGCCGCAGTCGGCGGCCAGATGGTCGGCGACGGAGGCACCGGGCGCGAAGTAGTGGATGTGCCAGTCGTAGCCGTCGTGGTCGGTGAGCCGGGGAGTGGTACCGGCGGCGGCGACCAGCTCGTTGATCAGTTCGGCGGCGGCCCGGGGCTCCGGGGCGGCGAAGACGGACGCGAACCGCCCGCGGATCCTGCGCACCGCCGAGAGGTCCGGCTCCGAAAGGACGCCCACGTCGCTGATCTCGTGCGCCCTCACGAAATTCTCGAGGGCCGGGACGTCCGGCAGCCCGTCCGGCGCCGACTCGTCCTCCGGCGCGGTGTTCACCAGATCCACCACGGTGTCGAGCGCGCACCGGGTGTCGTGGGTGATCAGCACGTTCTGCTCCCTGGCCTGGGGGTCGGGCGCGGGCACCCGCCGATGCTGGCCGATGGTAGTGGCTTCCGCGGCGGCCCGACCGGCTCCGCGCCCCGCCTCTGCCCACGGTCGCCGGTACAACGGTGGCGGACCGGTCCCGGTTCCCCTCGACGGTTCCCCTCGGCCCCGGCCCGGTCACGGGGCCCTGCGCGGTGACCGGCCGCAGCTCCCTCACCGCCGGTTCCGCGTCGGCACACCGTCCCCACGCAGGCGCACCGGCGCCGCGCCCCACGGAGATCCGAGGGCGCGACGCCGGTGTGTGCCGTATGCGGTTGTCCGGGCCCGTGCCGTCACCCCGAGTCGACGGCGCCGGGCGGATTACGGGGCCTCGCCCTAGCTTTCCGCCAGGATGTGCGAGAGCTCCTGGTCGAGATCGAAATGCCGGTGCTCCGTGCCGGGGGGCACGGCGGCGTCTGTGCGCTTCAGGAAGGTCTCCAGGGCCCGTGCCGGGGCCTCGAGCAGTGCCTCGCCCTCCGGGGAGCTCAGGGCGATGCACACGACGCCCTGACCGTGACTGCGGGACGGCCAGACGCGGACGTCGCCCGTACCGGTGGGGCGGTGGAGGCCTTCGGCGAGGAGGTCGCGGGCGAACACCCACTCGACGGTCTCCTCGGCTCCGGTGTGGAAGGTGGCGTGCACGGCGTAGGGGTCGGCCGTGTCGTACCGCAGGCCTGCGGGGACAGGCAGGGAGGACTCGCTCGACACAACGAGGCGCAGGTGCAGCTCGCAGCTGACCGTGGTGTTCATAAGCGCCAGGGCCTTTCGCTCAGTGTGCGCTCGGGGATTCGCACGTCGGCGAAATCGACATGCCACCTACGGTGCCGTTGTAAACCCCTCTGAGCGTTTTGCGTGTGTTTACGTACCCCATCCGGCCGAAAGGTCGTTCGCGGTGTGCGCCCATTACGGTGACAGGTCTCGCTCCGGTAGTGTTTGGCCGTATGAACACGGGGAGTAACAAGCCCGGCGAGGCGGCCGTGGCGGAAGACCGTACGGGGGCGGACGGCGAGGTGGCGCCCGTGCAGGCGCTCGGCTCGCGGGCGCCTGAATTCGTCAAGGCGCGCCGCGCCCTGCACCTGAGCTGGCAGGTCGGCGTCTTCGTCGTGGGCCTGGCGGTCGTCGTGGCCGGCGCCGCCATGCTGGTGCTGCCCGGACCGGGCTGGGTCGTGATCTTCGGTGGCATGGCGATCTGGGCGACCGAGTTCGTCTGGGCGCAGCTCGTGCTCCGGTGGACCAAACGCAAGGTCACCGAGGCGGCGCAGCGCGCGCTCGACCCCAAGGTGCGGCGCCGGAACATCATCCTGACCTCGGTCGGCGTGGTGATCTTCGGCGTGCTGGCCGGAATCTACCTGTGGAAGTTCGGCCTCCAGATGCCCTGGAAGATCGAGGACCAGTGAGGTGCCGCGTGACCGGCGGCCCTGGCCCCCGCCGGTCACGAGCACCCTCTGACATGGGGTAATGTTCTTCCTGCGTCCGGGCGATTAGCTCAGTGGGAGAGCGCTTCGTTCACACCGAAGAGGTCACTGGTTCGAACCCAGTATCGCCCACCGGATCATCAGGCGGCCCGGCTCACCAATGGTGAGCCGGGCCGCTTTGCCGTGTCCCCCCGTCGGTGGGGGCTCCCGTCCCGGCTCCTGGCTCAAGAGCCCCGTTCGGGAGGTGCCCGTGCGTGCCCCAGGGCGATCTTCGGCCACCTCCCGCGGCCCCGGGCGTCGTTCCGCTTTCGCCCGCCTTCATCCAACCGTGACCTTTCCCGTCGGACGCCGTCGCGGGCCCGTCGGCGTTCGGCCCCTCGGTCACGGCCCTTCTGCCTGCACGTTTCTCCCACTCCGGCCGTCGGGGCCGTCATTGCCGTCACCGCCTCGGCGCTCCCCGCCGCCATCAATTCCTGTCCGAATCATTGACGTGCCCGGGGGCCCTCCGTAACTTGTGCCAGCAAGCGCTTACTTGAAACGATTCACGAAGCGGGACGCGAGCGTCGCGGGAGGCTCATATGCAGCACGGGAAGAATGTGGAGAGGCGGACGATCCTCAAAGCGGCAGGGGCCTCGCTGGCCGTCGCCGGACTGGGGGCGACGGCCACCGCGTGCGGAGGCGGCACCGGCTCCGGAAACGGGGAAGTGACGCTCCGTTACGCGTGGTGGGGCGGCGAGCCGCGCGCCATCGCCATCAGGAAGACGATCGCGCTCTTCGAGAAGAAGTACCCGAAGATCAAGATCAAGCCCGAATTCACCGACTATCAGGCGTTCTGGGAGAAGTTCCAGACCCAGGCCTCCGGCGGGAATCCGCCGGACGTTTTCCAGAATGCGGTCGGATTCCTGCGTAAGTACGACAAGCGCGGTATTCTGCTGGACCTCAAGTCGCAGGCGGACGCCGGGAATCTGAACCTCGAGAACTTCCGGAACGGAGTTCTGTCGAACGGTCAGGTCGACGGCAAGCAGATCGCGATACCCGTCGGCGCCAACACCATGGCGCTCGTCATCGACCTCAAGGCCTTCAAGAAGGCCGGCGTCGAGGTCAAGATGGGCTGGACCTGGGACGAGTACTTCGACGCGCTGCAGACGATCCAGGACAAGCTGAAGATCGCCGGTGACACCGGTTACTTCGGCATCATGTACCTCTACGACCTGTATCTGCGTCAGAACGGCAAGGCCTTCTTCACGGACACCGGGCTCGGTTTCACCGAGGACGATCTGACGCAGTGGTGGGAGGACGGCTACAAGCGCGTGCGGTCCGGCCTCGTCGCCGATCCCAAGAAGATCGAGCAGGTCGCTCCCAAGTCCGGTCTGTCGGCCGGCCTCGCCGCCTCCGAGTTCACCTGGGACAATTTCTCCATCCGCTACGAGGGCGAGGGCGAGTCCGACTACGGCCTCGCGCCGATTCCCACCACCGACGGCAAGGACACCGGCCAGTACCTCGGCTCGCTGATGCTGAGCGCCTTCTCCGGGACCAAGCACCCCAAGGAAGCGGCCCAGTTCATCGACTTCATGGTGCACGACCCCGAGGTCGGCAAGATCATGGGGTACGACCGCGGCATCCTCGCGACCGAGGAGCAGTACAAGGCCTACACGCCCACCGACGAGACCAACAAGGGCGTCAAGGCGTACGAGGAAGAGGTCGCCGCGGCCGGGGTCCTCGGCAAGATCACACCGCACCCGTCCGGCGCCGACGTCGTCGAGGCCGCGTTCCTGCGCATCGGCGGCGAGGTCGCCCAGGGCAAGACCAAGCCCTCCGACGCCGCCAAGGCGCTGTTCGGCGAGGCCAAGGCCGCGTTCGCCGCGGGCTGAGGGGACCTGTCACCATGACGCTCGTCAAGGAAGCGCCCGTGCGCCCGGCCGGGAAGCGGTCCACCGCTCCCGCCGCCGGGCGGCGCGGGCGACGCCGCGAGAACATCGCCGGCTATCTCTTCATGTCGCCGTGGATCGCGGGCTTCCTGCTCCTCACGGCGGGCCCGATGGTCGCGTCGCTGTACTACGCGTTCACCAGCTACAACCTGTTCACGCCGCCCCAGTGGGTGGGCCTGGACAACTTCACGACGATGTTCCAGGACCCGCGCTGGCAGAAGTCGGTGGAGGTCACCCTCAAGTACGTCGTTGTGGCCACCCCGCTGAAGCTGCTGCTCGCGCTCGGTGTGGCGCTGCTGCTCGCGCAGAAGCGGCGAGGGCAGGGCCTGTACCGGGCCGCGTTCTACATGCCCTCGCTGATCGGCGCCAGCGTCTCCGTCGGCTTCGTCTGGCGAGCGCTGTTCTCCGACGACGCGATCGTGGACCGCGGCCAGAAGATCCTCGGGATCGACGTGGGCGGCTGGATCGGCAACCCGGACTACATCCTCTACGCCCTGGTGGCCCTGAGCATCTGGCAGTTCGGCGCACCCATGGTCATCTTCCTGGCCGGCCTCAAGCAGGTCCCGCAGGAACTGTACGAGGCCGCCGAGGTGGACGGTGCCGGGCCGCTCAGGCGGTTCTGGAACATCACGCTGCCGATGATCTCCCCGGTGCTGTTCTTCAACGTGCTGCTGGAGTCCATCCACGCGTTCCAGGTGTTCGGCTCCGCGTACGTCGTCTCCAACACGTCCTGCGGGCCCGCCGACGCCACGCTCGTCTACACCTGCTACCTGTACCAGAAGGGCTTCAAGGAGGCCCAGATGGGCTTCGCCTCCGCGATGGCCTGGACGCTGGTGATCGCGGTGGCGCTCGTCACGGCGGTCCTGTTCTGGTCGCAGAAGAAGTGGGTGCACTACGAGGAGGCCACCAAGTGACCACCGCCACCACTCCTGCCGTGCGCAATGCCAACGAGCGCCGGCGCTTCGGAGCGATCGCCTGGCACCTGGGCGCGCTCGTCGTCCTCGCGGTCGTCCTGTATCCCGTGATCTGGGTGGTCGGCGCCTCGTTCAAGCCGAGCAAGGAGATCATCGCCAGCCTCGACCTGCTGCCCACGAAGCCGGTCTGGGAGAACTTCTCCGGGCTCGCCGACGGCATCTCCGGCATCTCCATCAGCAGCTTCTTCTGGAACTCGCTGATGTACGCCGTCCTCGCCGTGGCCGGTGTCGTGCTGTCCAGCTCGCTGACCGCGTACGCCTTCGCCAAGATCCGGTTCGCCGGGCGGAACCTGCTGTTCACGCTGATGATCGGCACGCTGCTGCTGCCGTACCACGTGCTGCTCATCCCGCAGTACGTGCTCTTCCGCAACATGGAGCTCACCGACACCCTGGTGCCGCTCGTCGCGGGCAAGTTCCTCGCCACGGAAGCCTTCTTCGTGTTCCTGATGGTGCAGTTCATGCGCGGTCTGCCCAAGGAGCTGGACGAGGCGGCCAAGCTCGACGGCTGCGGGCACCTGCGTACCTACTGGTCGATCGTGCTGCCGCTGAGCCGGCCCGCGCTCATCACCAGCGCGATCTTCACCTTCATCAACGCCTGGAACGACTTCATGGGACCGTTGATCTACCTCAACTCCCCCGAGAAGTACACCGTCTCGCTGGGCCTGATGATGTTCCGCGACCAGGAGGGCATCTCCAACTACGGCAGCATGATCGCGATGTCGCTGGTGGCGCTGGTGCCCGTCATCGCCTTCTTCATGTCCTTCCAGCGCTACCTCATCGACGGTATGGCGACCTCCGGACTGAAGGGCTGAGGCGTTCACCATGGCCGAAGCACACGTGAAGGCCCGAGCCTTGCGCAAGGAGTCCCGGCGCAAGGAGTCCGTGTTCGGCGAGCGTTTCGCGGTCTTCGCCGAGTGCATGCTCACCGGCGTGTGGATCACCGTGGCCTCGCTCGGCGTCGTCACCGGTCCCGCGGCCTTCGCCGCCGGCGCACGGCATCTGCGCCGCCGTACGGCGCACGAGGCCGGTGGTCTGCGGGAGTTCCTCACGGACTTCCGTACGGCCCTGCGCCGCGGGTGGGCCGTCGGGCTCGCCTGGTGGGCCGTGGCCGTCGCGGTCCAGGTGGACGTCCTGGCCGCGCAGGCCGGTCTCCCCGGCGGGCCGTTCGTCGGGGCCGTCGGCATCCTCGCGCTGGTCGGTGCCTCCGTGGCCCTGCTGCGGGCGGCCGCCGTCTGGACGCCCGGCGCCTCCTGGCGGGCGTTGCTCGCGGACGCCGGGCGGCGGACCGTGCTCGACCCGGCCGGCTCGTTCCTGGTGGTGTGCGGCCTGGCCGTCGTGGTCCTGTCCGCCTGGTTCGTGCCGCCGCTGGCGGTCCCCGTCCTGGGGGCCGTCGCGGCGGCGGCCGTCGCCGTGGAGAAGCGGTACCGGCACCGCTGACGGGTGGTGCCCCTCTTACGAGGTCGGCGCTCCGGCGCCGTACCTCTCTCTGTCATGCCCTTGACACCACTTGCACCTTGCAACGGAAAGGAAAGGCCATGTCCCCCATCCCCCGCAGATCCCTGCTCAAGGCGGCCGCCGTCGCCGGCGCCGCCGCCCAGTTCAGCTGGGCCCTGGGAACGCGGAACGCCGCCGCCGCACCCCGCGCCGAGGCCGCCGACGCCGACCCGGTGACCCTGGACTGGCTGGAGGACGGTGGCCTCGGCGCCGCCCCCGGCTCCACCGTCGGCGTGCCCTGGCCCAAGGGCGCCTGCAAGGAGGACCAGACCTTCGCCCTGACCGATGCCGACGGCAGGCCCGTCCCCGTCCAGACCTGGCCGATCGCCTACTGGCCCGACGGATCCCTCAAGTGGACCGCCCACGCGGTGAGTTCCGGTTCCGGCAAGCTCACCCTCACCACCGGCACGCCCGCCGCCCCGGAGAAGAAGGTCACCGTCGACAAGAGCGGCGGCACCATCGACGTCTCGACCGGCGTCATCACCGCGAAGATCGCCAAGTCGGGCGCCACGATCGTCAAGTCCGTCACCCGCGGCTCCACCGAGATCGCCCGCGACGGCCGCCTCGTCCTGCTGCGCCAGCCCGAGTTCGAGGACGGCGACCAGACCAACGTCAGGACCGAGCGCTTCGACGGCGCCGTCCTGGAGGTCACCGTCGAACAGGAGGGCCCCGTCCGCGCCGTCGTCCGCATCGACGGCAAGCACCGCAAGGGCAGTCGCAGCTGGCTGCCGTTCTCCATCCGCCTCTACTTCTACGCGGGCGCCGACTCCTTCCGCATGGTGCACACCATCACCTACGACGGGACCCAGGAACCCGGCAAGGCGAGCGGCGACTTCATCCGCGGCCTCGGCGTCCGCTTCACCGTGCCCATGCGCGACGAGTCCTACGACCGCCACATCCGCATCGGCGGCGAGGGCACCGGCATGCTCCGCGAGGCCGTCAAGGGCATCACCGGGCTGCGCCGCGACCCCGGAATCGCCGTCCAGGAGGCACAGTTCGCGGGCAAGAAGCTGCCAGACCCCTCGACCTGGGACCAGCGGGTCACCACCCGCCTGCAGTACATCCCCGAATGGGGCGACTACACCCTCTCCCAGCTCTCCGCCGACGGTTTCGCCCTGCGCAAGCGCACCAAGAAGGGCTACGGCTGGATCCCCGCCGGCGGCGGCCGGCGCGCCTCCGGATTCGGCTATGTCGGCGGCGTCAGCGGCGGCCTCTCCTTCGGCCTGCGCGAATTCTGGGAGAAGTTCCCCGCCCAGCTCGACATCCGCGACGCCCACACCGACGCCGCCGAGGTCACCCTCTGGCTGTGGTCCCCCGAGGCCCAGCCCATGGACATGCGCTTCTACCACGACGGCATGGGCCAGGACACCTACCCCGAACAGCTCGAAGGCCTCAACATCACCTACGAGGACTACGAGCCCGGCTTCGGCACCCCCTACGGCATCGCCCGCACCTCCGAACTCCTCTTCTGGGCCAACGAGTCGACACCGAGCGCCGAGACCCTCGCGGAACAGGTCGAGGCCGTCCGGATCCTGCCGCAGCTCGCCGCGCCGCCGAAGCAGCTCATCAAGGCCGGCGTCTTCGGCAAGGGCCTGTTCGCCGAACCCGACCGCTCCACCCCGGCCAAGGCCAGGATCGAGGACCACCTCGACTTCCTCTTCACCTACTACAAGGACCAGGTGGAGCAGCGCCGCTGGTACGGCTTCTGGGACTACGGCGACATCATGCACACCTACGACACCGTGCGGCACCAGTGGCGCTACGACGTCGGCGGCTACGCCTGGGACAACTCCGAGCTCTCGCCCGACCTGTGGCTCTGGTACGCGTACCTCCGAAGCGGCCGCGCCGACATCTTCCGCTTCGCCGAGGCGATGACCCGCCACACCGGCGAGGTCGACGTCTACCACCTCGGCAAGTGGGCCGGCCTCGGCACCCGGCACGGCGTGCAGCACTTCGCCGACAGCGCCAAACAGCAGCGCATCGCCAACACCACCTACCGCCGCTACTACTACTTCCTCACCGCCGACGAACGCGTCGGCGACCTCATGCACGCCAACGTCGACTCCGACGAGACCTTCCTCGTCCTCGACCCCATCCGCAAGATCCGCACCGAGCCGTACACACCCGACCGGCACGCGCTGTCGATCGGCTTCGGCACCGACTGGAGCGGCCTGGTGTCGGCGTGGCTCACCGAGTGGGAGCGCAAGGGGCCCAAGTGGGAGAAGGCGAAGGCGCGGGTGCTGTCGACGATGGAGACCATCGCCGCCCAGCCCAACGGCTTCGTCCAGGGCACCGGCCTGTACGACCTGGACACCGGACGGTTCGCCATCGCCGAGAAGCCGGTCGTCGGGGTCTCGCACCTCTCCGCCGTCTTCGGCCTCAACGAACTGTGCGCCGAGCTCATCGACCTCGTCGACATGCCGGAGTTCAACGAGGCCTACTTCGACTACTGCCGCTACTTCAACGCCACCAAGGCCGAACAGGCCGCCCGCTACGGCAGCAACTTCGGCAACCTCATCCTCTTCCAGGGCCACTCCCGCCTCGACGCCTACGCCGCCGTGAAGACCGGCGACGACAAGCTCGCCAAGCGCGCCTGGGACAAGTTCTACAACTCCGACGGCTACCGGGAATCGGCACCCTGGAGGACGGAGAAGCTGACCGGCCCCGCCGCCCTGGTGCCGGGCAGCGAGGCGACCTGGGTCTCCACCAACGACACCGCCCTCTACGGCCTCGCCGCCATCGAGAACCTCGCACTCCTGGGGGACAGGATGCCGTAGCCCGCATATGACGGCCGCGGGCGCGGGCACACTCCACGGATGGACCGGAACCATTACGTCTTCCGCAGCCTGTGGACCCTGCCCGCGCCCGCCCCCGCCGTCTACCGCGAACTGGAACGCATCGAGGACTACCCCCGCTGGTGGCCCCAGGTGCGCGAGGTCACCCGCCTCGACGCCACCACCGGGACCGTCCGGATCCGCTCCCTCCTCCCGTACGACCTGACCCAGACCGTGCGGGAACTGCGCCGCGACCCGGCGGCGGGCGTGCTGGAGGTCTCCCTCACCGGCGACATCGAGGGCCGGGCCCGCTGGACGGTCGCCCCCGACGGCACCGGCGGCGCCCGCGTCCGCTACGACCAGGAGGCCGACGTCCGCAAACCCCTGCTGCGCCGCCTCGCCGTGCCGGGACGGCCCCTGTTCCGGGCCAATCACCGGCTGATGATGCGGGCGGGACGGCGCGGACTGGCGGCGCACCTGTCCGGCGGCCGGCGAGCGGTTTGAAGGAATGGGCCCGGGACCTGTATTGTTCAGTGCGTTCCCGGGCGATTAGCTCAGTGGGAGAGCGCTTCGTTCACACCGAAGAGGTCACTGGTTCGAACCCAGTATCGCCCACCGGGAAAAGCCGGTCCGTCGCACGACGGACCGGCTTCTTCGCGTGATCACGCCGCCGCCGGCAGGTCCGGACGCAGGGGCCAGGCCGGGTCCACCGCCTCCTCGCTCCCGTTCAGCGCGAACCACGCCTGCAGCCCGCGCGCCTGCCCCGCGTGCCACACCGCCTGCAGCGTGTGCAGCTCGGCGGGGGACAGGCGCTCCAGCCGCGCCTGGAAGCGACACCCCACCGCCCGTACGACCTCCAGCGCGGCCTGCGCGTCCGCCGCCGCGTCGTGCGCGTCCGCCAGCTCGACGCCGTAGTGCGCGCACAGGTCGGTGAGGGTGCGACGGCCCTTGCGGTAGCGGTCCAGGTGCTTGTCGAGCACCCGCGGATCGAGGACACACAGCGACGTCCGCTCCAGCCGGGCCGCCAGCGACGAGGCCCGGTGACGGCGCAACTCCCGGTCCAGCAACGTCAGATCGAACGGCGCGTTCATCACCACGAGCGGCCGCCCCGCCCGGGCCTGCTCGCCCAGCAGCTCGGCTATCTCGTGCATCACCGGCGCCGGCCAGCGCCCGTTGCGCTGCAGATACTCCTCCGTCAGCCCGTGCACCGCCGTCGCCGACTCCGGCACCGGCACACCCGGATTCACCAGCCAGCGGCTCACCCGGGGCCGCAGCCCCGGGGCGTCCTGCACGACCAGGGCCGCCGAAACGATCCGGTCGTTCTCGACGTCCACACCCGTCGTCTCCGTGTCGAAGGCCGCCAGCGGCCCCTCGAACCAGCACGTCATAGGGCACTCAACTCCTCGTCCCGGCAGGGCAGCCGACGCGCCGTCGTCCGTCCCGGTCCGGTGATACCCGGGCTGTTTGCGGCGTACGCCGGAAGGACACAACAGGAGTACGGGTCTTTGCAGTTCAGCGGCCCGCAGCGCGGATACACCAGTTCTGGAAGGCTGTCGGCCATGGCCATAGCGCAGCCCGAACGGGGCGGGCTGCTGCCCGAGCGCACGGCACCCGTCCGCGGCTCCCTCGCCACCACCGCCTGCATGGAGACCCTGCAGGTCGGCTATCTGCACGCGGTCGCCGCCGCGGCCGGCTGCTCGCTGTCCCAGCCCTTCCCGGACAACGGCATCGACTGGCACGTCAGCCACAGCGCGCCCGGACACACCGTCGACGACGAGGTCACCATCAAGGTGCAGCTCAAGGCGACCTACCAGATCCCGCCGAGCCCCCCGGGCCGCTTCTTCTCCTTCACCCTCGACAACGACCACCTGGCCAAGCTCGCCCGCACCCCGGTCTCCGTGCACAAGATCCTGGTCGTGATGATCGTCCCGCGCTCCCGCGACCAGTGGCTGCGCGCCGGCCACGACCGCCTGGACCTCAGGCACTGCTGCTACTGGACCAACCTCGCCGGACACCCGGTCACCGGCCGGCACCGCACCACCGTGCGGATACCGACCGCGCGGGTCTTCGACGACCGGGCGCTGTGCGAGATCATGACGCGGGTCGGGACGGGAGGGAAACCATGACGCACCGCCCCACCCACGAACCCCTGCGCCCCGTCCGCCCGCACCCCGCGATCGCGGGCGGCGACACCTGCGACGGCGCCCCGCCCGACCCCGCCGCCGTCGACCCGGCCGTGCTCGCCGCCCTGCTGCACCGGCACGGCTGGCACCGGCGCGGCGGCGCCCCGGGCCGCTACGGCCGCTGGACCCCGCCCGGCCCCGGCGGCGGCGCCACCAGCCTGCTGGTGCCCGACAGCCGCGCCTTCCCCGACAGCGACGACCTGCTCGCCGAGGCACTGCTCGCCCTGTCCCGCAGCGCCGCGCCCTCCGCCCGCGAGATCCTCGTCTCCCTCGCCGTACCCAGCGACGAGATCCGCTGGTGGCGCGACCTGCCGGCCGGCCCCGCAGGCACCGCGGCCTGGCCGGTGGAGGAGCACCTGCGCTCCGCCGCCCGCGGCATCCTGCTCGCCGGCGCCCTCGCCACCCGCGTCCGGGCCGGCTACCACGGCGCCCGGCACCGCCGCGCCGCCGCCGCGGCCCTGGCCGACGTCCTGGTCGGCCCCGTCACCGACGGCCGCCGGCTCACCGCGTTCGTGCCCGTCACCACCGGCCGCCCCCTCGCCGTCCGCCTCCACCAGGCCCTCTTCGCCACCCGCGAGGCCGTCGACTACCGGCGCGCCACCGGCGCCATGGACGCCTTCGACAGCGCCGTCGCGGCGGGCGTCAGCCACGAACTCACCGAGGCGCTCGTCGCCCTCGTCCGGGGCACCGAGGGCGCCCGGATCGCTGTCGCCTGGGCCCCGGCCGCCGGGGTTCCCGAGGGCTGCGCCGCCTCCGCCGAACCCGTCGAATTCTCGCCCGGCGACCTGCCCGCCCTGCGCGAGGCCGGCGCCCGCTACCTGCGCGCCGAGCCCTCCGTGCCGGTACGGCTCACCGGCACGGTCGTGAGGATGCGCAGGGCCGGGCCGCGCGGCGCCGGCACCGTACGGCTGCGGGTCCTCGCCGGGGCCGACGTCCCGCACGTACGGATCACGCTCGACGAGGAGGCGTACCGCATCGCCGGGCACGCGCACCTGGTCGGGCTGCCCGTGCGCGTGCTGGGACGGCTGGAGAGCCGGGGCGGGTTCCGCCGCCTCACCGGCGCCTGCGAGGTCACCCCCGTACAGGTCGACGACGCCGAGCGGGACCGGCTGCTGAAGGCCCTCCAGGAGAACCTGGACGTCTTCGGGGAGGCCTGCGGAGGGGAATGATTTCGACCGGGGCGGGCCCGGGTCGGTACGATCGCCCTCATGCGTGCGCTCCGGTATGGCGCCGCAGTCCCACTTCAGTCAGGAGAGACCGGTGTCAGACGTCCGTGTGATCATCCAACGCGATTCCGAGCGGGAAGAACGCGTGGTGACTACGGGCACTACGGCCGCCGAGCTCTTCGCCGGCGAGCGCTCGGTCATCGCCGCCCGCGTCGACGGCGAGCTCAGGGACCTCGCGTACGAGCTGAGGGACGGCGAGACCGTCGAGGGCGTCGAGATCTCCTCCGAGGACGGCCTGAACATCCTGCGCCACTCCACCGCGCACGTCATGGCCCAGGCCGTGCAGGAACTCTTCCCCGAGGCCAAGCTGGGCATCGGCCCGCCGGTCAAGGACGGCTTCTACTACGACTTCGACGTCGAGAAGCCCTTCCACCCCGATGACCTCAAGGCCATCGAGAAGAAGATGCAGGAGATCCAGAAGCGCGGCCAGCGCTTCTCGCGCCGCGTCGTCACCGACGAGGAGGCCCGCGAGGAGCTCGCCGACGAGCCGTACAAGCTGGAGCTGATCGGCCTCAAGGGCTCCGCGTCCCACGACGACGGCGCGGACGTCGAGGTCGGCGCCGGCGAGCTGACGATCTACGACAACCTGGACGCCAAGACCGGCGAGCTGTGCTGGAAGGACCTCTGCCGCGGTCCCCACCTGCCCAGCACCCGCAACATCCCGGCGTTCAAGCTGATGCGCAACGCCGCCGCCTACTGGCGCGGCAGCGAGAAGAACCCGATGCTCCAGCGCATCTACGGCACCGCCTGGCCCACCAAGGACGAGCTGAAGGCGCACCTGGAGTTCCTCGCCGAGGCCGAGAAGCGCGACCACCGCAAGCTCGGCTCCGAGCTCGACCTGTTCTCCATCCCGGAGCAGATCGGCTCCGGCCTCGCCGTCTTCCACCCCAAGGGCGGCATCATCCGCCGGGTCATGGAGGACTACTCGCGGCGCCGCCACGAGGAGGAGGGCTACGAGTTCGTCTACACCCCGCACGCGACGAAGGGGAAGCTCTTCGAGACCTCGGGCCACCTGGACTGGTACGCCGACGGCATGTACCCGCCCATGCAGCTCGACGAGGGCGTGGACTACTACCTCAAGCCCATGAACTGCCCGATGCACAACCTGATCTTCGACGCGCGCGGGCGGTCCTACCGCGAACTGCCGCTGCGTCTGTTCGAGTTCGGGACCGTGTACCGGTACGAGAAGTCGGGCGTCGTGCACGGCCTGACCCGCGCCCGCGGCTTCACCCAGGACGACGCGCACATCTACTGCACCCGCGAGCAGATGGCGGAGGAGCTCGACAAGACGCTCACCTTCGTCCTGAACCTGCTGCGCGACTACGGCCTGACCGACTTCTACCTGGAGCTGTCCACCAAGGACCCGGAGAAGTTCGTCGGTACCGACGAGGCGTGGGAAGAGGCCACCGAGACGCTGCGCCAGGTCGCCGAGAAGCAGGGTCTGCCCCTGGTCCCGGACCCGGGCGGTGCCGCCTTCTACGGGCCGAAGATCTCCGTGCAGGCGCGCGACGCCATCGGCCGCACCTGGCAGATGTCGACCATCCAGCTCGACTTCAACCTGCCGGAGCGCTTCGACCTGGAGTACACCGGCGCGGACGGCGCCAAGCAGCGCCCGGTCATGATCCACCGCGCGCTGTTCGGCTCGATCGAGCGGTTCTTCGCGGTGCTGCTGGAGCACTACGCGGGCGCGATGCCGCCGTGGCTCGCCCCGGTGCAGGCGGTCGGCATCCCCGTCGGCGACGCGCACGTCGAGTACCTGGAGCAGTTCGCGGCGGACGCGAGGAAGAAGGGGCTGCGGGTCGAGGTGGACTCCTCCTCGGACCGCATGCAGAAGAAGATCCGCAACCAGCAGAAGCAGAAGGTCCCGTTCATGATCATCGTCGGCGACGACGACATGAACGCCGGCACGGTGTCCTTCCGCTACCGCGACGGGTCGCAGGAGAACGGAATCCCCCGTGACCAGGCGATCGCCAAGCTGCTCGATGTGGTGGAGCGTCGCGTCCAGGTGTGAGTGGTCCCCGCCGGCGCGGGTGCGATGAGGGTCGGCCCCTGGGAAGGGGCCGACCCTCACCCCGTGTCCCGCCCGGTGGCGAATATGCTGGCACGCATGACGAGTGAGCCGGAGCAGCAGATCGGAGTGGGGACGCCGGACGCGTTCCAGCGTCTGTGGACGCCCCACCGGATGGCCTACATCCAGGGTGAGAACAAGCCCACCGGCCCCGGCGCCGAAGACGGCTGCCCCTTCTGCTCGATCCCGGCGAAGTCCGACGAGGACGGCCTGGTCGTGCGGCGTGGTGAGCTGGTCTACGCAGTGCTCAATCTGTATCCCTACAACGGCGGCCACCTCATGGTCGTCCCCTACCGGCACGTCGCCGACTACACCGACCTGACGGAGGCGGAGACCGCGGAGCTCGCGGAACTCACCAAGCAGGCCATGAGGGCGCTGCGCGGGGCCTCCGGGGCCCACGGGTTCAATCTGGGCATGAACCAGGGCACGGTGGCCGGTGCCGGTATCGCCGCCCACCTGCACCAGCACGTCGTGCCCCGCTGGGGCGGCGACACCAACTTCCTCCCCGTGATCGGGCACACGAGGATCCTGCCGCAGCTCCTGGCCGACACCCGCAAGATGCTGGCGGAGGCCTGGCCGGCGGGCTGACCGGCGCGTCCGCACGCCTCCGGCCGGACCGCCGGGGGCCTACGCGTCGTACAGGTCGGCCTTCTTCGGGGACGGGTCCTGCACCGCCGTGCTGAGGAACGCCGAGCGCGCGCCGAACTTCTCCGTGTCCACGCCGTTCTCCTCCAGCACCTTGATCGCCGCCGAGTGCACCACCCGCAGCACCGGCGTCGCCGCCCGCAGCGCGTCGTCGGCCATGAAGCGGTGGCGCCACGGCTGGTCCGCCCAGGCGTGCCGCAGGCCGAAGGGCTCGGGCAGGCCGATCGTGCCGCCGAGCCAGTTCAGCAGCGGCGGGTACCAGGTGAGCGGGGCGCGCACCGCGAGCCGTACCACCTCGTTGGCGGTGACCAGCGGGAGCATCACCTTGCGCGTCTCCCACGGCTTGAACGACTTGGCGACCTCCTTGGAGGGGGCCTCCGGCTTGGTCGTGAAGAGCGGGTTGACCGGGCCCAGGGCGTGGCCGGTGACCTCGATGCGCAAGGTGGCGTGCAGCACGGTCACCGTGATCATCATCGTGAGGACCAGCTGGCCGTCCCACAGCGTCCACTGGACGCCCAGGTAGTGCCGGTCGCCGGCGCCGAACTGCTGCTTGTTGCAGATCTCCTGGACCGCGTGCGGCTTGACCTGGTAGGCCTCGACGTCCGTGCCCTCCGGGCGGGACACCGCCTTGGCGTTCTCGCCGATCGGCGTGACGATCCAGTGCCGTATGGAGGGCGTGGGGAAGCCGCCGGTGTTCAGGGGGCCGCGCTGGAGCATGCTCAGCTGGTCGTGGATGGCGCGTATGACGTCCCAGCTGCGGAACGGGTGGATCTCGCGGGTCGGGTCGGCCGGGACGAGTTCCTCGGCGAGCTGCCAGCTGCCCCAGCGGGTGCCCATGCCGAGGATGCCCTTGGGGCCGGCGTAGAAGACGGAGTTGGACTGCTGCTCGGCGCCGAGCCTGGCCAGGGACTGGCGGAGCTGTTCGGCCGCGGTCTCGTTCGGGTTGCTGGGGACGGCCTCGGGGACCTTGGCGCCGACGCCGCTGCCGGACAGCAGTCCGTCCCAGCGCTCCCGCAGATCCCGGGCGGTGGCCTCGCAGATCCGCTTGGCCCAGAACCAGCCGATGACGGGCGCCACCACGGCCGCCCGCGCGTACCACGCCCAGAAGCCGGAGAACGGCATCCTGAGCAGGAACAGCAGGGCCAGGGCGGCGATCGCGACGAGCACGGCGGTGCCCAGGGCGCCGGCCCGCCTGTTCTCCGACTTGGTGACGGTGGTGCGGATCTGGAAGCCGAGCAGCCAGACCAGCGTGCCCGGCAGGAACAGCAGTCCGCACACCACGCTCACCAGGGTGAGCCGGTTGTCGCGGGCCTTGCGGATGCCGTTGGCCGCCAGGCAGTGCTCCACGACCACCTGCGGTTCGGCCCCGAAGGACTGGATGAGCGGCTTGCGGTCGCCGCCGAGCATGCGGTCGGTCACCGCGCGGGAGAAGGCCTCGCCGAGGTTGGGGCGGAAGATGGTGGCCCAGGAGCGGCCCGGGTTGACGGTCGTCTGGTGCCACTCGTTGTCGGCCTTCTTGATCTCCTCCACCGGGTTGTCCCGGTAGGCGGCCGAGGCCAGCGCGAAGGTGGCCGTCTGCCCCCCGTCGTCCGTACGCGGAACCTGCGGTCCGAAGAAGTCCGCGTAACCGCCGTCAACGGCCATTCCCGCCCCCGATCGCCACCACTCGTCGCTCCTGCGGCCTTCCCGACTTCCCTGCCCCGCACACTTGTTGATCAGTGCATCAGCGTATCCGCCGTCGCCGCTCCGCGTCACCGGACGGCCGAAGGCGCCCCCGCGCACGCGGTCCGGCCTCCCGGTGCGCCCTCGTGCGCCGGGGCGCACGCCACCGGCGCGGGCCTGCCCGCGCCGGTGGACGCCGGCGGCCGGGGCGTCGCGTCCGGCTCGCGCGGTGCCGTCACGGTGTCGCTACAGCGCCGCTACGATGCCGCACCCACCTCCCCGCGCAGGCGTTCCGCGACCTGGGGCGGCATCGGTTCGTGCCGGGCGTAGCGGCGGTCGAAGCGCGCGGTGCCGTGGGAGAGGGAGCGCAGGTCGACGGCGTACCGGCCGATCTCGAGCTCGGGCACCTCGGCCCGGATCAGGGTCCGCCCGCCGGCCGTCTGCTCGGTGCCGAGCAGACGGCCGCGCCGCCCCGACAGGTCGCTCATCACGGCGCCCACGTAGTCGTCGCCGACCAGCACGCTCACCTCGGCCACCGGCTCGAGCAGGTGGATCCTCGCGTCGGCGGCGGCCTCGCGCAGGGCCAGCGCGCCGGCCGTCTGGAAGGCCGCGTCGGAGGAGTCCACCGAGTGGGCCTTGCCGTCCCGCAGGGTGACGCGGACGTCGATCAGCGGATGGCCGGAGGCGACGCCCTTGGCGGCCTGGGCGCGCACGCCCTTCTCGACCGAGGGGATGAACTGCCGGGGGACCGCCCCGCCGACCACCTTGTCGACGAACTCGATGCCGGAGCCGCCCGGCAGCGGCTCCACCTCGATCTCGCAGACGGCGTACTGTCCGTGCCCGCCGGACTGTTTGACGTGCCGGCCGCGTCCGGTCGCCCGGCTCCCGAACGTCTCGCGCAGGGCCACGCGGTGGGGGACGACGTCGACCTGGACGCCGTACCGGTTGCGCAGCCGTTCCAGGGCGACGTCGGCGTGGGCCTCGCCGAGGCACCACAGGACCACCTGGCGGGTGTCCTGGTTGTGCTCGAGGCGCATCGTCGGGTCCTCGGCGACGAGCCGCGCGAGACCCTGGGAGAGCTTGTCCTCGTCGGCCTTGCTGTGCGCCCGGATGGCGAGCGGCAGCAGCGGGTCGGGCATCTCCCAGGGGGCCATCAGCAGCGGGTCGTCCTTGGCGGAGAGGGTGTCCCCGGTCTCCGCGCGGCTCAGCCTGGCCACGCACGCCATGTCACCGGCGATCACATGGGAGACCGGCCGCTGCTGCTTGCCGAAGGGGGTCGACAGGGTGCCGATCCGTTCGTCGACGTCGTGGTCCTCGTGGCCGCGGTCGGCCAGGCCGTGCCCGGAGACGTGCACCGTCCGGTCGGCGCGCAGGGTGCCGGAGAACACCCGCACGAGGGAGATCCGGCCGACGTACGGGTCGGAGGAGGTCTTGACGACCTCCGCGACCAGCGACTCGTCGGGGTCGCACATCCGCAGCTCGCGGGGTGTGCCGTCGGGGGTGGTCACCCGGGGCGCCTCGCGCTCCAGGGGGGTAGGGAAGCCGCGGGTGACCAGCTCCAGCAGTTCCACGGTGCCGAGCCCCTGCCGGGCCCCCTCGGCGGCGGGGGCGGCGGGCAGGACGGGGAAGAACGCGCCGCGGACGACGGCCCGTTCCAGGTCCTCGATCAGGGTCTTGACGTCGATCCGCTCGCCGCCGAGGTAGCGGTCCATGAGGGTCTCGTCCTCGCTCTCCGCGATGATCCCCTCGATCAGCCGGTTGCGGGCCTCGTCGATCACCGGCAGCTGGTCCCCGACCGGTGCGGACTCCTCGCGGGTGCCGGAGGAGTAGTCGAACAGCCGCTGCGTCAGCAGTCCCATCAGCCCCGTCACGGGAGCGTGCCCGTCGGGTCCCTGAGGGCCGCGCAGCGGCAGGTACAGGGGCAGCACCGCGTCCGGGTCGTCCGCGCCGAAGGCCTCGGCGCACAGGCGCGTCATCTCCTCGAAGTCCGCCCGGGCGGCTTCCAGATGCGTGACGACGATGGCGCGGGGCATGCCGACGGCCGCGCACTCCTCCCACAGCATGCGGGTCGAGCCGTCCACCCCGTCGGAGGCCGAGACGACGAAGAGGGCCGCGTCCGCGGCGCGCAGACCGGCCCTGAGCTCACCGACGAAGTCGGCGTACCCGGGGGTGTCCAGCAGGTTGATCTTGATGCCGTCCCATTCCACCGGCACCAGGGAGAGCTGCACCGAGCGCTGCTGCCGGTGCTCGATCTCGTCGTAGTCCGAGACGCAGCCGCCGTCCTCCACGCGGCCCGCCCGGTTCACGGCTCCCGCGGTCAGCGCGAGAGCCTCCACCAGGGTCGTCTTGCCCGATCCGGAGGGGCCGACCAGCACCACGTTCCGTACGGACGCGGGACGGTCGGCCGCCGCTGCCCTGCCGGCGGCTCCGGGGTGGTTGTGTGCCTTGTCGCCCATGGCCTTGCCTCCCGTGCGCGGTGAGGTCGTCGGGGGCGCGGACACGCGGGACCGCGTGCACTGACGGCTCCGGCGACGCCCGCGGTCCTTCGAGATTCCCACTCCCGTCACCCCGCGTCCATACGAGGGACGTGCGCCGGCCGGAGCGGGGTGCCGTCCGGTCACGGAACGGCCGTCGCCCGGTCGCGGAACGGGGTCGCGCGGGCCGGCTTCGGGTGCCCGTCCGCCGCCCGTGCGCGCGCGTGACTACGATGGGCCAGCCGGTGGCCAGCAAGGGCCGCGCGGCCACACCGACCGTCGGGAAGGCCATGCTGAACAAGTACGCGCGTGCATTTTTTACGCGTGTCCTCACACCGTTCGCCGCGTTTCTCATCCGCAGGGGCGTCAGCCCCGACACGGTCACGCTCATCGGCACCGCCGGAGTGGTCGCGGGTGCGCTGGTCTTCTACCCCATGGGCGAGTTCTTCTGGGGCACGGTCGTGATCACGCTCTTCGTGTTCTCCGACCTCGTCGACGGCAACATGGCCCGCCAGCTCGGCCGCTCCAGCCGCTGGGGCGCCTTCCTGGACTCCACCCTCGACCGGGTCGCCGACGGTGCGATCTTCGGCGGGCTGGCCCTCTGGTACGCGGGCCGCGGCGACGACAACGTCCTGTGCGCCGTGTCGATCTTCTGCCTGGCCAGCGGGCAGGTGGTGTCGTACACCAAGGCGCGCGGCGAGTCGATCGGCCTGCCGGTCGCCGTCAACGGCCTGGTCGAGCGGGCCGAGCGGCTGGTGATCTCCCTGGTCGCCGCCGGTTTCGCGGGGCTGCACAAGTTCGGTGTGCCCGGCATCCAGTACCTGCTGCCCGTCGCCCTGTGGATCGTCGCCGTCGGCAGCCTCGTCACGCTGGTCCAGCGCGTCGTCACGGTCCGCCGGGAGTCCGCCGAGGCGGACGCCGCCGCGCAGGAGAACCAGGGCACCGAGGCGGCCAAGTGAGCCTCCAGGAACGACTGTCCGACGCCCTGTACGGCGCCGGCTGGAGCACCGTCAAGAAGCTTCCCGAGCCGGCCGCCGTACGCCTCGGCCGTACCGTGGCGGATCTCGCCTGGAAGCAGCGCGGGGCGGGCGTGCGGCGGCTGGAGAGCAACTACGCGCGCGTGGTGCCCGGCGCGGGGCCCGAGCGGCTCGCGGAGCTCTCCCGCGCGGGCATGCGCTCGTACCTGCGGTACTGGATGGAGTCCTTCCGGCTGCCCGCCTGGAGCGCCGAGCGCGTCAGGGCGGGCTTCGTCCCCGAGGGGCTGCACCACCTGACCGACGGCCTGGACGCGGGCAAGGGCGTCGTCCTCGCCCTGCCGCACCTGGCCAACTGGGACCTCGCCGGCGCCTGGGCCACCACCGCACTGGGCATTCCGTTCACGACCGTCGCCGAGCGCCTCAAGCCGGAGTCCCTCTACGACCGCTTCGTCGCCTACCGCGAGGGCCTCGGCATGGAGGTCCTCCCGCACAGCGGCGGCACCGCCTTCGGCACCCTCGCCCGGCGGCTGCGCGACGGCGGCCTGGTCTGCCTGGTCGCCGACCGCGACCTGTCCGCCTCCGGAGTGGAGGTCGACTTCTTCGGCGAGACGGCCCGCATGCCGGCCGGCCCCGCCCTGCTCGCCCAGCAGACCGGCGCGCGGCTGCTGCCGGTGACACTCTGGTACGACGACTCGCCGGTCATGCGGGGCCGGGTCCATCCGCCGGTCGAGGTGCCCGGGACGGGTACGCGGCGTGAGAAGACGTCCGTCATGACACAGGCGCTGGCCGACGCCTTCGCCACGGGGATCGCCGAGCATCCGGAGGACTGGCACATGCTGCAGCGCCTGTGGCTGAAGGACCTCGACCCGGCCAAGGCGCCCGGCGGCGGGCGGGACGCCTCGTGAGGATCGGCATCGTCTGCCCGTACTCCTGGGACGTGCCGGGCGGCGTCCAGTTCCACATCCGGGACCTCGCCGAGTACTTCATCCGCCTCGGCCACGAGGTGTCCGTCCTCGCCCCCGCCGACGACGACACCCCGCTGCCGCCGTACGTCGTCTCGGCCGGGCGCGCGGTTCCGGTGCCGTACAACGGCTCGGTGGCCCGCCTGAACTTCGGCTTCCTGTCGGCGGCCCGGGTACGGCGCTGGCTGCACGAGGGCGCTTTCGACGTCATCCACATCCACGAGCCGACCTCACCGTCGCTGGGCCTGCTCACCTGCTGGGCGGCGCAGGGCCCGATCGTGGCCACCTTCCACACGTCCAACCCGCGCTCCCGCGCGATGATCGCCGCGTACGCGATCCTCCAGGCCGCCCTGGAGAAGATCAGCGCCCGGATCGCGGTGAGCGAGTACGCCCGCCGCACCCTCGTCGAGCACCTGGGCGGCGACGCGGTCGTGATCCCCAACGGCGTCGACGTCGGCTTCTTCGCGAACGCCGAGCCCCGGCCCGAGTGGCAGGGTGACACGATCGGCTTCATCGGACGCATCGACGAACCCCGCAAGGGCCTGCCGGTGCTGATGCGGGCCCTGCCGAAGATCCTCGCCGCCCGCCCGCAGACCCGGCTGCTGGTCGCCGGGCGCGGCGACGAGAAGGAGGCGGTGGCCTCCCTGCCCGCCGAACTGCGCCCCCGGGTGGAGTTCCTCGGCATGATCAGCGACGAGGACAAGGCGCGTCTCCTGCGCAGCGTCGACCTGTACGTGGCGCCCAACACCGGCGGCGAGAGCTTCGGCATCATCCTCGTCGAGGCCATGTCGGCGGGCGCCCCCGTGCTCGCCTCCGACCTGGACGCCTTCGCCCAGGTCCTCGACCAGGGGGCGGCCGGCGAACTGTTCGCCAACGAGGACGCCGACGCCCTGGCCGACGCGGCGCTGCGGCTGCTGGCCGACCCCGAGCGCCGGGCCGGACTGCGGGAACGGGGCAGCGCGCACGTACGGCGCTTCGACTGGTCGACGGTGGGCGCGGACATCCTCTCCGTCTACGAGACGGTGACGGCGGGCGCGGCGGCGGTGGCGGCGGACGAGAGGGCCACGGGCCTGCGCGCGCGGTTCGGCCTGGCGGCGAAGGACTGAGACGCCCGCCGCGGAGGCGCCCGCCCCGTCCCGCGGAGCGCTCCCGTAGGGTTGCCGCCCGTGACTCCCACCCTCATCTGGATCCTGGTCGTCCTCATCGCGATCGGCCTGTACCTGAGCTGGACGGCGGGCCGGCTGGACCGTCTGCACGCCCGCATCGACGCCGCCCGTGCCGCGCTCGACGCCCAGCTGCTGCGCAGGGCCTCCGTGGCCCAGGAGCTGGCCACCTCGGGTGTGCTGGACCCTGCCGCCTCCATCGTGCTGTACGAGGCCGCGCACGCCGCCCGGCAGGCGGAGGAGGAACAGCGGGAGGTCGCCGAGAGCGAGCTGAGCCAGGCCCTGCGGGCCGTGTTCGCCGACCAGCTCCAGGTGGACGCCCTGCGCGAGGCCCCCGGCGGCGAGGAGGCGGCCCGCGAACTGGCCGAGGCGGTGCGCCGGGTACCGATGGCCCGGCGTTTCCACAACGACGCGGTGGGGGGCGCACGCAGGCTGCGTGAGCACCGCAAGGTCCGCTGGTTCCGGCTCGCCGGGCACGCCCCGTTCCCGCTGGCCTTCGAGATGGACGACGAGCCGCCGGCGGCCCTGGTCGACCGGGCCACCTGACGGGGAGGGCCGCCCGCCGGGGCCACCGGCGCGGCCTTCCGCCCGCCACCCCTCGGACACCGGCCCCCAAAAGGAGCCACCGGCTGCCTATTGGCCCTTGCTGTGGCCTGCTCCCGTCGCGTTTCCTCAGTGCTGCAGCAACTCCTCTTTCTCACCAGCGAGGTACCCGTGTCCAGCACGCTCTCCGAAAACCAGGCCCCCGAGACCGGCACCGCCCGCGTGAAGCGCGGCATGGCCGAGCAGCTCAAGGGCGGCGTGATCATGGACGTCGTCACGCCCGAGCAGGCGAAGATCGCCGAGGACGCGGGCGCCGTCGCCGTCATGGCCCTGGAGCGCGTCCCCGCCGACATCCGCAAGGACGGCGGCGTGGCCCGCATGTCCGACCCAGACATGATCGAGGGCATCATCGACGCCGTCTCGATCCCCGTGATGGCCAAGTCCCGCATCGGCCACTTCGTCGAGGCCCAGGTCCTGCAGTCCCTCGGCGTCGACTACATCGACGAGTCCGAGGTCCTCACCCCGGCCGACGAGGTCAACCACTCCGACAAGTGGGCCTTCACCACCCCCTTCGTCTGCGGTGCCACCAACCTCGGTGAGGCCCTGCGCCGCATCGCCGAGGGCGCGGCCATGATCCGCTCCAAGGGCGAGGCCGGCACCGGCAACGTCGTCGAGGCCGTCCGCCACCTGCGCCAGATCAAGAACGAGATCGCCCGGCTGCGCGGATACGACAACAACGAGCTGTACGCCGCCGCCAAGGAGCTGCGCGCCCCGTACGAGCTGGTCAAGGAGGTCGCCGAGCTGGGCAAGCTCCCGGTGGTCCTCTTCTCCGCCGGCGGTGTCGCCACCCCCGCCGACGCCGCGCTGATGCGCCAGCTCGGCGCCGAGGGCGTCTTCGTCGGCTCCGGCATCTTCAAGTCCGGCGACCCCGCCAAGCGCGCCGCCGCCATCGTGAAGGCCACCACCTTCTACGACGACCCGAAGATCATCGCGGACGCGTCCCGCAACCTCGGCGAGGCCATGGTCGGCATCAACTGCGACACCCTCCCCGAGACCGAGCGCTACGCCAACCGCGGCTGGTAAGGCACCGATCCCATGAGCGACACCCCCGTCATCGGCGTCCTGGCCCTCCAGGGCGACGTACGGGAGCACCTCGTCGCCCTGGCCGCGGCCGACGCCGTGGCCAGGCCGGTGAGGCGCCCCGAGGAACTCGCCGGGGTCGACGGCCTCGTGCTGCCCGGCGGCGAGTCCACCACCATCTCCAAACTGGCCGTCCTCTTCGGCGTGATGGAGCCCCTGCGCGCACGGGTGCGGGACGGCATGCCGGTCTACGGCACCTGCGCCGGCCTGATCCTGCTCGCCGACAAGATCCTCGACCCGCGCTCCGGCCAGGAGACGGTCGGCGGCATCGACATGATCGTGCGCCGCAACGCCTTCGGACGGCAGAACGAGTCCTTCGAGGCGGCCGTCGGCGTCGAGGGCGTCGAGGGCGGCCCCGTGGAGGGCGTCTTCATCCGCGCCCCCTGGGTCGAGTCCGTGGGCGCCGGTGCCGAGGTGCTCGCCGAGCACGACGGCCACATCGTCGCCGTCCGCCAGGGCAACGCGCTGGCCACCTCGTTCCACCCGGAGCTGACCGGCGACCACCGCGTCCACCGCCTCTTCGCCGACATGGTGCGCGCGAACGGGGCCCCGGGGTCCTTGTAGGATTCCTCCGTTCGTACAAAGACGGGTTACGCGAAGGAGACAGGCAGATGTCCGGCCACTCTAAATGGGCCACGACGAAGCACAAGAAGGCCGTCATCGATGCCAAGCGCGGCAAGCTCTTCGCGAAGCTGATCAAGAACATCGAGGTCGCGGCCCGCATGGGGGGCGCCGACCCCGAAGGCAACCCGACGCTGTACGACGCCATCCAGAAGGCGAAGAAGCAGTCGGTCCCCAACAAGAACATCGACTCCGCGGTCAAGCGCGGCGCCGGCCTGGAGGCCGGTGGCGCCGACTACGAGACGATCATGTACGAGGGTTACGGCCCCAACGGTGTCGCGGTGCTCATCGAGTGCCTCACCGACAACCGCAACCGCGCCGCCTCCGACGTCCGCGTCGCCATGACCCGCAACGGCGGCTCCATGGCCGACCCGGGTTCGGTGTCGTACCTGTTCAACCGCAAGGGCGTCGTGATCGTCCCCAAGGGCGAGCTGACCGAGGACGACGTGCTCGGCGCCGTCCTGGACGCGGGCGCCGAGGAGGTCAACGACCTCGGCGAGACCTTCGAGGTCATCAGCGAGGCCACCGACCTGGTCGCGGTCCGCACCGCCCTCCAGGACGCCGGCATCGACTACGAGTCCGCCGACGCCAACTTCGTCCCGACCATGCAGGTCGAGCTCGACGAGGAGGGCGCCCGCAAGATCTTCAAGCTGATCGACGCGCTGGAGGACAGCGACGACGTGCAGAACGTCTTCGCCAACTTCGACGTCAGCGACGAGGTCATGGAGAAGGTCGACGCGTAGCGCCCGCACGCGCGATGGCATCCCGGCGGGCCGGAGGGACACGTCCCCCGGCCCGCCGCCGTTGTCGGTGGTACCCGATAGCCTGCACAAACAGGTGATCGAGGGAAGGCGTGGACGTGCGCGTACTGGGGGTGGACCCGGGGCTGACCCGCTGCGGCATCGGTGTCGTCGAGGGCGTCGCGGGCAGGCCGCTGACCATGCTCGGCGTCGGCGTCGTCCGCACCCCCGCCGACGCCGACCTCGGCCACCGCCTCGTCGCCGTCGAGCAGGGCATCGAACAGTGGCTGGACGAGCACCGGCCGGAGTTCGTCGCCGTGGAGCGCGTCTTCAGCCAGCACAACGTCCGTACCGTGATGGGCACCGCCCAGGCCAGCGCCGTCGCCATCCTGTGCGCCTCCCGGCGCGGCATCCCCGTCGCCCTGCACACCCCCAGCGAGGTCAAGGCCGCCGTCACCGGCAGCGGACGCGCCGACAAGGCCCAGGTGGGCGCCATGGTCACCCGCCTGCTGCGGCTGTCCGCGCCCCCCAGACCCGCCGACGCCGCCGACGCCCTCGCCCTCGCCATCTGCCACATCTGGCGCGCCCCCGCGCAGAACCGGCTCCAGCAGGCCGTGGCCCGGCACACCTCCACCACCCCCTCCCGGACCCCCCGGGCAACGAAAGGCCGTACGGCATGATCGCCTTCGTCAGCGGCACGGTCGCCGCCCTCGCCCCCGACACCGCGGTGGTCGAGGTCGGCGGGGTCGGCATGGCCGTCCAGTGCACGCCGAACACGCTCTCCGCCCTCCGCGTCGGCAAGCCCGCCAAGCTCGCCACCTCCCTCGTCGTCCGCGAGGACTCCCTGACCCTGTACGGCTTCGCCGACGACGACGAACGCCAGGTCTTCGAACTGCTCCAGACCGCCAGCGGCGTCGGCCCCCGCCTGGCCCAGGCGATGCTCGCCGTGCACCGCCCCGACGCCCTGCGCAGAGCCGTCTCCACCGGCGACGAGAAGGCGCTGACCGCCGTTCCCGGCATCGGCAGGAAGGGCGCCCAGAAGCTCCTGCTGGAACTGAAGGACCGCCTCGGCGAACCGGTCGGCGCTCCCGCCGTCGGCGCCCCGGCCGGCGCCGGCTGGCGCGACCAGCTGCACGCCGCCCTCATCGGTCTCGGGTACGCGACCCGGGAGGCCGACGAGGCCGTGTCCGCCGTGGCGCCCCAGGCGGAGGCCGCCGGCGGCACGCCCCAGGTGGGGCAGCTGCTCAAGGCCGCCCTGCAGACACTGAACCGCGCCCGATAGCCCGTAGCGAAAACCGAGGCACACCTCATGAACTGGGACGACACGACCGACACCGAGGCCGCGGGGGAACGGCTGGTGGACTCGGTCGCCGACGGCGAGGACCAGGCCGTGGAGGCGGCCCTGCGCCCCAAGGACCTGGGCGAGTTCATCGGCCAGGAGAAGGTCCGCGAGCAGCTCGACCTCGTCCTGCGCGCCGCCCGCGCCCGCGGGGCCACCGCCGACCACGTTCTGCTCTCCGGCGCCCCCGGCCTCGGCAAGACCACCCTCTCGATGATCATCGCGGCCGAGATGGGCGCCCCCATCCGCATCACCTCCGGGCCCGCCATCCAGCACGCCGGCGACCTCGCCGCGATCCTCTCCTCCCTCCAGGAGGGCGAGGTGCTCTTCCTCGACGAGATCCACCGCATGTCGCGGCCCGCCGAGGAGATGCTCTACATGGCGATGGAGGACTTCCGCGTCGACGTCATCGTCGGCAAGGGCCCGGGAGCCACCGCCATCCCGCTCGAACTGCCCCCCTTCACCCTGGTCGGCGCCACCACACGCGCGGGCCTGCTGCCGCCCCCGCTGCGCGACCGCTTCGGCTTCACCGCGCACATGGAGTTCTACGGACCGGCCGAGCTGGAACGCGTCGTGCACCGCTCGGCCGGACTGCTCGACGTCGAGATCGACCCGGCCGGCGCCGCCGAGATCGCCGGCCGCTCCCGCGGCACCCCCCGCATCGCCAACCGCCTGCTGCGCCGCGTCCGCGACTACGCCCAGGTCAAGGCCGACGGCCGGATCACGCAGGAGATCGCCGCCGCCGCCCTCGCCGTCTACGAGGTCGACGCCCGCGGCCTGGACCGCCTCGACCGGGCCGTGCTGCAGGCCCTGCTCGGACTGTTCGGCGGCGGCCCGGTCGGCCTGTCCACGCTCGCCGTCGCCGTGGGGGAGGAGCGTGAGACAGTGGAAGAGGTGGCCGAACCCTTCCTCGTCCGGGAGGGTCTGCTCGCCCGCACCCCCCGCGGACGGGTGGCCACCCCCGCCGCATGGGCGCACCTCGGCCTGACCCCGCCGCACGCGCAGTCCTCCGGAAACGGACAACAGGACCTGTTCGGGACGTGACGTCCCCGTCACGGCAGGCACATTGGCCGTGGCAGGAACCCCAGTGCCATGCTGAGCGTTGTTCCCTGCGCGCGGACTCGCTTAGACTCCGCCGATGCCGCCCCTGCCGGCGGCGCACACACCCCCAACCATCAGGCCGCTCGCCATCTGCGGTCGTGTGAAGGAAGTACCGACCCGTGAGTCTCGTGACCCTCCTCCCGTTCATCGTGCTCATCGGGGCCATGTTCCTGATGACCCGGTCGGCGAAGAAGAAGCAGCAGCAGGCCATCGACATGCGGAACCAGATGCAGCCCGGTTCCGGTGTCCGCACCATCGGGGGCATGTACGCCACGGTCAAGGAGGTCAACGAGGACACGGTCCTCCTCGACGCCGGCCCGGGCGTCGAGCTGCTCTTCGCGAAGAACTCGATCGGTGCCGTCCTCAGCGACGACGAGTACAACCGCATCGTCCACGGCATCGAGCACGACCTGAAGTCCGACGCCGAGACCGTCCCGGACGATGTCTCCTCCCTCACCGAGACCGGTGCCTCCGCCGACGACTCCGACGACAAGCCCGTCGACCTCGGCAAGAAGGACGTGGCCGACGAGCCGACGGCCGACGCCACGACCGCCGAGGCGAAGACGGACGAGCAGTCGAAGAAGTCCGACGGCGGCTCCGAGGCGAAGTAGCCGGGTCCCGGGGTGCGCGGTCGGTTCGCGTGCACCCCGCGCGACGCGCGGCTCGCGCGGATCTCCACACCATGTGATGGCCGTCCGTGCGCCGACCCGGCGTGCGGCGGCCCGAGAGGGAGTACGAACAGGTGGTAGCACCTAAAAAGGGAAAGAACGCGAGCGTCCAGAGCAAGCCCGGGCGCTCGCTGGCCCTGATCGTGATCGTCGTCGCCGCGCTCACGGGAGGCATGTTCGCCTCCGGACACACGACTCCGCGTCTCGGTATCGACCTCGCCGGCGGAACGAGCATCACGCTCCGGGCGGTCCCCGAGGCCGGCCAGGAGTCGGCGATCAACAAGACCAACATGGACACCGCGGTCGACATCATGAACCGCCGCGTCAACGGTCTGGGTGTCTCCGAGGCCGAGGTGCAGACCCAGGGCGACCGGAACATCATCGTCAACATCCCCAAGGGCACCAACTCCAAGGAAGCCCGGGCCCAGGTCGGCACCACCGCCAAGCTCTACTTCCGCCCGGTCGTCGCCACCGAACTCTCCGGCCCCGCGGGGACCGCCAGCCCCGCGCCGAGCGCCTCCGGCAGCGCCGGTGACAAGGCGACCGGCACGGCCACCGACAAGGCGACCGAGCCGGACAAGGCCGGCTCGTCCCCGTCCGGCTCCGCCTCGCCCGGCGCCACCTCCCAGGGCCGTGCGCTCACCGACGCCCTGAAGGCCGACCCCAGCCCCTCCGCCTCCGGCAAGCCCTCCGGCACCGCCGCCCCGTCCCCGAGCGCCAGTGCCTCCGGCGACGACGCGACCGCCGCGCTCCAGGCCCAGTACGCGGCGCTCGACTGCACGGACGAGTCGGCCCGCGCCAAGGCCGGCGACGGTGCCAAGCCCGGCGACTCGACGGTGGCCTGCGGCCAGAACGCGCAGGGCCAGTGGCAGAAGTACATCCTCGGCCCCGCCGCGGTCGACGGCACCGACGTCGACAAGGCCGACGCCGTCTTCAACACGCAGACGGCCGCCGGCTGGACCGTCACGATGAAGTTCACGGACTCCGGCGCCAAGAAGTTCGCGGACATCACCGGCAAGCTGGCCCGGAACCAGACCCCGCAGAACCAGTTCGCCATCGTCCTGGACAACGAGGTCGTCTCCGACCCCTACGTCAGCCAGGCCCTGACCGGCGGCAACGCGGAGATCTCCGGCAGCTTCGGCCAGGAAGAGGCTCAGAGCCTCGCCAACATGCTGTCCTACGGCGCCCTGCCGCTGACCTTCAAGGAGGACAGCGTCACCACCGTCACCGCCGCGCTCGGCGGTGAGCAGCTGCAGGCCGGCCTGATCGCCGGCGCCATCGGCCTCGCGCTGGTCGTCCTCTACCTGCTGGTCTACTACCGCGGCCTGTCGTTCATCGCCATCGCCTCGCTGCTGGTGTCCGCCGGACTCACCTACGTGATCATGTCCCTGCTCGGCCCGACCATCGGCTTCGCGCTGAACCTGCCGGCCGTGTGCGGAGCCATCGTCGCCATCGGCATCACGGCGGACTCGTTCATCGTGTTCTTCGAACGCGTCCGCGACGAGATCCGTGAGGGCCGCTCGCTGCGTCCCGCGGTCGAACGCGGCTGGCCGCGTGCCCGGCGCACCATCCTGGTCTCCGACTTCGTGTCGTTCCTCGCCGCCGCGGTGCTCTTCATCGTCACCGTCGGCAAGGTCCAGGGCTTCGCGTTCACGCTGGGTCTGACCACGCTGCTCGACGTGGTGGTGGTGTTCTTCTTCACCAAGCCGCTGCTCCAGCTCATGGCCCGCCGCAAGTTCTTCGCGAGCGGCCACAAGTGGTCCGGCCTCGACCCGAAGAGCCTGGGTGCCAAGCCGCCGCTGCGCCGCACCCGCCGTCCGTCCGCCGGCCCCGTCGAACCGAAGGAGGCGTGAGAGATGTCGAAGCTCGGCAAGCTCGGCGCCCGGCTGCACCATGGCGAGGTCGGCTACGACTTCATCAAGAACCGCAAGATCTGGTACGGCATCTCCATCCTGATCACCATCACGGCCATCGTCGGCCTGGCGGTGCGCGGTCTGCACATGGGCATCGAGTTCCAGGGCGGTGCGGTCTTCACCACCCCGAAGAACATGAGCGCCTCGGTCTCCCAGGCCGAGTCGTACGCGGAAGAGGCCTCCGGCCACGACGCCATCGTCCAGAAGCTCGGCGACGGCAGCCTGCGCATCCAGATCGCGGGCATCGACACGGCCAAGTCGGACCAGATCAAGGACGACCTCTCCAAGGACCTGAAGGTCGACGCGGAGAAGATCAACGCCGACCTGGTCGGCCCCAGCTGGGGCGACCAGATCGCGAACAAGGCCTGGCAGGGCCTGGCGATCTTCATGGTCCTCGTCGTGATCTACCTGGCGATCGCCTTCGAGTGGCGCATGGCGCTCGCCGCGTTCATCGCGCTGATCCACGACATCACCATCACGGTCGGCATCTACGCCCTCGTAGGCTTCGAGGTCACACCGGGCACGGTGATCGGTCTGCTCACGATCCTCGGTTACTCGCTCTACGACACGGTCGTCGTCTTCGACAGCCTCAAGGAGCAGACGAAGGACATCACCAAGCAGACCCGCTGGACCTACAGCGAGATCGCCAACCGGTCGATCAACAGCACCCTGGTCCGCTCCGTCAACACCACGGTGGTCGCGCTGCTGCCGGTGGGCGGCCTGCTGTTCATCGGCGGCGGTGTCCTCGGCGCGGGCATGCTCAACGACATCTCGCTGTCGCTGTTCGTGGGCCTCGCGGCCGGCGCGTACTCCTCGATCTTCATCGCCACACCGCTGGTCGCCGACCTCAAGGAGGCCGAACCGCGGATGAAGTCCCTCAAGAAGCGCGTCCTCGCCAAGCGCGCCCAGATCGCCGCCAACGGCGAGCCGGAGGAGGCACCGGTCACCGGCGGGCCGTACGCCGAGGACGAGCCCGAGGGCGCCGCGGCAGCGGTGGCCGGTCCCCGCAACCAGCCCGCGTCCCGCAGCCGGGGCCGCGGCCGACCCTCGGGGAAGCGCCGATGACCGACATCCAGGAGCTGCTGCTCAGCCGTATCCGGGACGTCGCCGACTACCCGGAGCCGGGCGTGGTGTTCAAGGACATCACCCCGCTGCTGGCCGACCCGGCGGCGTTCACCGCGCTCACCGACGCCCTCGCCGAGGTCGCCGGGCGCACCGGTGCCACCAAGGTCGTCGGTCTGGAGGCACGGGGCTTCATCCTGGGCGCCCCGGTCGCCCTGCGGGCCGGCCTCGGCTTCGTCCCCGTCCGCAAGGCGGGCAAGCTGCCCGGAGCCACCCTCGGCCAGGCCTACGACCTGGAGTACGGATCGGCCGAGATCGAGGTGCACGCCGAGGACCTGGACGCCGACGACCGCGTGCTGATCGTCGACGACGTCCTCGCCACCGGAGGCACCGCCGAGGCCGCCGTCCAGCTCATCCGCAGGGCCGGCGCCCAGGTCGCGGGCCTCGCCGTGCTGATGGAGCTGGGCTTCCTCGACGGCCGCGCCCGGCTCGTGCCCGCACTGGCCGGCGCCCCGCTGGAGGCGCTGCTCACCGTCTGACGCGGCCCCGCGCCGCACCCCGAGGCGGGCCCGGAGGAATCCGGCGCCCGCCTCCGGTGTTTCCCCGTCGAGGGTCCCTTCCACATCGGCCTGAAGGCGATCCCCGGGCGCAGGATCGCTACCATGGGGTTTCCGGAGCCTGACCGGGGGACCCGGATCGCGCACGAGGAGTCCTCTTGCCAGACGAGGCCCAGCCACTGACCGCCGCCAAGCCCGAGTCCGCCTCG
Organism: Streptomyces sp. NPDC006384; assembly: GCF_042870695.1. Lineage (NCBI taxonomy): Bacteria > Bacillati > Actinomycetota > Actinomycetes > Kitasatosporales > Streptomycetaceae > Streptomyces > Streptomyces sp. NPDC006384. The sequence goes on along the minus strand of NZ_JBIAHR010000006.1, from coordinate 114,802 downwards.
GCCGCGGCGAAGCCCGCGCCGAGCGGGCCGCAGGCGAAGAACGACACCCGCGGGCCGATCCAGCACGCCCCGGCCGCGCCCGTCGACAAGCCCGCCGGGCAGCAGCCGGGCCCCAAGCCGCCCACGCCGCCCGAGCGCGAACGCAACGCCCCCGTGGTCCGCGCCCCCGCCGGCCAGCCGGCGCGCTCCGGTTCCTCCAACCGCGTCCGCGCCCGCCTCGCCCGCCTCGGCGTGCAGCGCGCCAACCCGTACAACCCGGTCCTGGAGCCCCTGCTGCGGATAGTGCGCAGCAACGACCCCAAGATCGAGACCGCGACCCTGCGCCAGATCGAACGCGCCTACCAGGTCGCCGAGCGCTGGCACCGCGGCCAGAAGCGCAAGAGCGGCGACCCGTACATCACGCACCCCCTCGCCGTCACCACCATCCTCGCCGAACTCGGCATGGACCCGGCCACGCTGATGGCCGGCCTGCTGCACGACACCGTCGAGGACACCGAGTACGGCCTGGAGGACCTGCGCCGTGACTTCGGCGACGTCGTCGCCCTGCTCGTCGACGGCGTCACCAAGCTGGACAAGGTCAAGTTCGGCGAGGCCGCCCAGGCCGAGACCGTGCGCAAGATGGTCGTCGCCATGGCCAAGGACCCCCGCGTCCTGGTCATCAAGCTCGCCGACCGCCTGCACAACATGCGCACCATGCGCTACCTCAAGCGCGAGAAGCAGGAGAAGAAGGCGCGCGAGACCCTGGAGATCTACGCGCCGCTCGCCCACCGCCTGGGCATGAACACCATCAAGTGGGAGCTGGAGGACCTCGCCTTCGCGATCCTCTACCCCAAGATGTACGACGAGATCGTCCGCCTGGTCGCCGAGCGCGCCCCCAAGCGCGACGAGTACCTCGCCGTCGTCACCGACGAGGTCCAGCAGGACCTGCGCGCGGCCCGCATCAAGGCGACCGTCACCGGCCGCCCCAAGCACTACTACAGCGTCTACCAGAAGATGATCGTCCGCGGCCGTGACTTCGCGGAGATCTACGACCTGGTGGGCATCCGCGTCCTGGTGGACACCGTCCGCGACTGCTACGCGGCGCTCGGTACGGTCCACGCCCGCTGGAACCCGGTTCCGGGGCGGTTCAAGGACTACATCGCGATGCCCAAGTTCAACATGTACCAGTCGCTGCACACGACGGTCATCGGGCCGGGCGGCAAGCCGGTCGAGCTGCAGATCCGCACCTTCGACATGCACCGCCGCGCCGAGTACGGCATCGCCGCGCACTGGAAGTACAAGCAGGAGGCCGTCGCCGGCGCCTCCAAGATCCGTACGGACGCGCCCAGGACGACGGGCAAGGGCAAGGACGACCACCTCAACGACATGGCGTGGCTGCGCCAGCTGCTGGACTGGCAGAAGGAGACCGAGGACCCCGGCGAGTTCCTCGAGTCCCTGCGCTTCGACCTGTCCCGCAACGAGGTCTTCGTCTTCACCCCCAAGGGCGACGTCATAGCGCTCCCCGCCGGGGCCACCCCCGTGGACTTCGCCTACGCCGTCCACACCGAGGTCGGTCACCGGACCATAGGGGCACGCGTCAACGGACGCCTCGTCCCGCTGGAGTCCACGCTGGACAACGGCGACCTGGTGGAGGTCTTCACCTCCAAGGCGGCCGGCGCCGGCCCCTCCCGCGACTGGCTCGGCTTCGTCAAGTCCCCGCGGGCCCGCAACAAGATCCGCGGCTGGTTCTCCAAGGAACGCCGCGACGAGGCGATCGAGCAGGGCAAGGACGCCATCGTCCGCGCCATGCGCAAGCAGAACCTGCCGATCCAGCGCATCCTCACCGGCGACTCCCTGGTCACGCTCGCGCACGAGATGCGCTACTCGGACATCTCCGCGCTGTACGCGGCGATCGGCGAGGGGCACGTCTCCGCGCAGAACATCGTGCAGAAGCTGGTCCAGGCGCTCGGCGGCGAGGAGGCCGCCACCGAGGAGATCGACGAGTCGGTACCGCCCTCGCGCGGTCGCGGCCGCAAGCGCCGTGCCAGCGCCGACCCGGGCGTCGTCGTCAAGGGCGTCGAGGACGTGTGGGTCAAACTGGCCCGCTGCTGCACGCCCGTCCCCGGTGACCCGATCATCGGCTTCGTCACCCGTGGCAGCGGTGTGTCGGTCCACCGCAGCGACTGTGTGAACGTGGACTCGCTCTCCCGCGAGCCCGAGCGCATCCTCGACGTGGAGTGGGCGCCCACCCAGTCCTCGGTCTTCCTGGTCGCCATTCAGGTCGAGGCGCTGGACCGCTCCCGGCTGCTGTCGGACGTCACCCGCGTGCTCTCCGACCAGCACGTCAACATCCTCTCCGCGGCCGTCCAGACCTCCCGCGACCGCGTGGCGACCTCCCGCTTCACCTTCGAGATGGGCGATCCGAAACACCTCGGGCACGTCCTGAAGGCCGTACGGGGCGTGGAGGGCGTGTACGACGTGTACCGGGTGACGTCGGCGCGCAGGCCGTCGTAGGCCCGCGGACCGGACGGCGCGGCACATGCGAGAGGGGCTCCCGTACGCACCGTACGGGAGCCCCTCTCACCTGCGCGTCAGCCGCCGAACTCCTGCAGGCCCTTCAGGGCCTGGTCCAGCAGCGCCTGCCGGCCGTCCAGCTCCCGCTGGAGCTTGTCGGCCTTGGCGTTGTTGCCCTGGGCGCGCGCCTGCTCGATCTGGGAGCGCAGCTTGTCCACCGCGGCCTGGAGCTGACCGGTCAGACCCTCGGCGCGCGCACGTGCCTCCGGGTTGGTCCGGCGCCACTCCGCCTCCTCGGCCTCCTGGATCGCCCGCTCCACGGCGTGCATCCGGCCCTCGACCTTCGGCCGGGCGTCGCGCGGCACATGGCCGATGGCCTCCCAGCGCTCGTTGAGCGAGCGGAACGCGGCGCGGGCGGCCTTGAGGTCCGTGACCGGGAGGATCTTCTCCGCCTCCGCGGCCAGTTCCTCCTTGAGCTTGAGGTTCTCCGCCTGCTCCGCGTCCCGTTCGGCGAAGACCGAGCTGCGGGCGGCGAAGAAGACGTCCTGGGCGCCGCGGAAGCGGTTCCACAGGGCGTCCTCGTGCTCGCGCTGGGCGCGGCCCGCTGCCTTCCACTCGGACATCAGATCGCGGTATCGCGCCGCCGTCGGACCCCAGTCCGTCGAGTTCGACAGCGCCTCGGCCTCGGCGACCAGCCGTTCCTTGATCCGGCGGGCCTCCTCGCGCTGCGCGTCCAGCTGCGCGAAGTGCTGCTTGCGGCGCTTGGAGAACGCCGAGCGCGCATGCGAGAAGCGGTGCCACAGCTCGTCGTCGGACTTGCGGTCCAGGCGCGGCAGCCCCTTCCAGGTGTCCACCAGCGACCGCAGCCGCTCACCGGCCGCCCGCCACTGGTCGGACCGCGCCAGTTCCTCGGCCTCGGCGACCAGCGCCTCCTTGGCGCTCCGCGCCTCGTCGGACTGCCTGGCCCGCTGAGCCTTGCGCTCCTCGCGGCGCTTCTCCACCAGCTCGACGAGCTTGTCCAGCCGGGCCCGCAGCGCCTCCAGGTCACCGACCGCGTGGTGCGCGTCGACCTGCTCGCGCAGGTGCTCCACGGCGGCCAGGGCGTCCTTCGACGACAGGTCGGTGGTCTTCACTCGCTTCTCGAGGAGGCCGATCTCGACAACCAGGCCCTCGTACTTGCGCTCGAAATAGGCCAGCGCCTCCTCGGGGGAGCCTGCCTGCCAGGAACCGACGACCTTCTCGCCGTCGGCCGTACGCACGTACACGGTCCCCGTCTCGTCGACGCGGCCCCACGGGTCGCTGCTCACAGCGCCTCCTCCACATGATGCCCGCGGAGGGCTCTGTCGCCCCCGGGCATCGTCCACAGTTTCGTCACGGCCAACATAGGCGACCGGCGGGGGGCCTGTCCGCATCCCGCGCGACCGAAATTCCGCAGATGGGGCTCAGGATTCCGTGACCGTCGCCTTGTTGATCACGACCGTCGCGTTGGGCGCCGTGTTCCCCGTCGTCGGGTCCATGGGCTGCGCCCCGGCGTCCGCGATCTTCTTCAGCACCTTCATCCCCGCCTCGGACACCGTGCCGAACGGCGTGTAGTCCGGCGGCAGCTGACTGTCCTGGTAGACGAGGAAGAACTGGCTGCCGCCCGAGTTCCGCCCCTGCTGCGTCTGCGCGTTGTACTGGTTGGCCATCGCCACCGTGCCCGCCGGGTACACGTTGCCCTGGAGGCTCTTGTCCTTCAGGTTCTCGTCGGGGATCGTGTAGCCGGGGCCACCCATCCCCGTGCCCTGGGGGTCGCCGCACTGGAGGACGTAGATGCCCTGGTCGGTCAGCCGGTGGCACTTCGTGTGGTCGAAGTAGCCCTTGCCCGCGAGGAAGTGGAACGAGTTGACGGTGCGCGGCGCCGCCGACGCCTTCAGCGCGATGTCTATGTCACCGCAGGTGGTCGACAGCTTCATCGTGTACTTCGCCGACTTGTCGATGGCCATCGCAGGTTCCTTCTTCCAGGTCTGCGTCTTGACCTTGCCGCCGGCGGGCTTGTCGCACGGGTCCGGGGCCTTGCTGCTCGCGGAGGCGCTCGGGGTGACCTCCGCGTTCGCGTTCGTCCCGTCGTCGTCGCCCCCGACGGCCCCGGTCGTGTACAGCGCGACGCTGCCGATCAGGACGACCCCGAGAGCCGAGGCGATCGCCGCGTTGCGCGTGCGCGCCCTGCGGCGCGCGGAGGTGCGCCGCTGCTGCTGCCGCAAGAACTTCTCCCGGGCGAGCTGACGCCGCCGCTGCTCCTGGCTGACCACCGGGTTCTCTCCTCATGCGTCGTGTGTGCCGACCGGTACGCGTGCGAGTGACGAACCGACCGCGTGCGTGTAGCCCCGTACCGTATATGGGTTCGCTGAGGAAACGGCACCGCCGGTAGGCTCTGACCACGGGCGCAGCCCGCCCGCAAGCCACCCGTACCGACACAAACGAAGGACGATCGTGCTCATTGCCGGGTTCCCCGCCGGGGCCTGGGGGACGAACTGTTACCTCGTCGCCCCCGCCGCGGGTGAGGAGTGCGTGATCATCGACCCCGGCCACCAGGCCGCGCAGGGCGTCGAGGAGGCACTCGCCAAGCATCGGCTCAAGCCCGTCGCCGTCGTCCTCACCCACGGCCACATCGACCACGTGGCCTCGGTCGTCCCCGTGTGCGGCGCGCACGACGTGCCCGCCTGGATCCACCCCGACGACCGCTACATGATGAGCGACCCCGAGAAGGGGATCGGCCGCTCCCTCGGCATGCCCCTCATGGGCGAGCTCACCGTGGGGGAGCCGGACGACGTCAGGGAACTGACCGACGGCACGAAGCTGGAACTGGCGGGCATGGAGCTGACGGTCGCGCACGCGCCGGGCCATACCAAGGGGTCGGTGACCTTCGGCCTGCCCGAGGCGGCGGACATCCCGCCGGTCCTCTTCTCGGGCGACCTGCTGTTCGCCGGCTCCATCGGACGCACGGACATGCCGGGCGGCTCCATGGACGACATGCTGGCGTCCCTCGCCCGTGTGGTCCTGCCGCTCGACGACCAGACCGTGGTGCTGTCCGGCCACGGCCCCCAGACGACCATCGGCCAGGAGCGCGCCACCAACCCGTATCTGCGGCAGGTGGCCGACGGCCAGGGCGCCTTCGACGCGCCCCGACGAGGAATGTGACGAGAGACCTTCCGTGAGCACCTTCAAGGCCCCCAAGGGCACGTACGACCTGCTGCCGCCCGATTCCGCGAAGTTCCTGGCGGTCCGCGAGGCGATCGCCGCCCCGCTGCGCAACTCCGGCTACGGCTACATCGAGACGCCCGGCTTCGAGAACGTCGAGCTGTTCGCGCGCGGCGTCGGCGAGTCCACCGACATCGTCACCAAGGAGATGTACGTCTTCGAGACCAAGGGCGGCGACCGGCTCGCCCTGCGCCCGGAGACCACCGCGCCCGTGCTGCGCGCCGTCCTGGAGGCCAACCTGCACAAGGCGGGCAACCTGCCGGTGAAGGTCTGGTACTCGGGCTCCCAGTACCGCTACGAGCGTCCGCAGAAGGGGCGTTACCGCCACTTCTCCCAGGTCGGCGCCGAGGCGATCGGGGCCGAGGACCCGGCGCTGGACGCCGAACTGATCATCCTGGCCGACCAGTCGTACCGCGCGCTCGGCCTGCGGAACTTCCGCATCCTGCTCAACTCCCTGGGCGACAAGGAGTGCCGCCCCGTCTACCGGGCCGCCCTGCAGGACTTCCTGCGCGGCCTGGACCTGGACGAGGAGACGCTGCGCCGCGCCGAGATCAACCCGCTGCGCGTCCTGGACGACAAGCGCCCCGACGTGCAGAAGCAGCTCACCGACGCCCCGCTGCTGCGCGACTACCTGTGCGACGCCTGCAAGGCGTACCACGAGGAGGTCCGCGAGCTGATCACGGCGGCCGGTGTGGTCTTCGAGGACGACCCCAAGCTGGTGCGCGGCCTGGACTACTACACCCGCACCACCTTCGAGTTCGTCCACGACGGACTCGGCTCCCAGTCCGCGGTGGGCGGCGGCGGCCGCTACGACGGCCTGTCCGAGATGATCGGCGGCCCCGCCCTGCCCTCCGTCGGCTGGGCCCTCGGCGTCGACCGCACCGTCCTCGCCCTGGAGGCGGAGGGCATCGAACTGGACATCCCCGCCGCCACCTCCGTCTTCGCCGTCCCGCTCGGCGAGGAGGCCCGCCGGATCCTGTTCGCCAAGGTCACCGAGCTGCGCAAGAACGGTGTCGCCGCCGACTTCTCCTACGGCGGCAAGGGCCTGAAGGCCGCGATGAAGGCCGCCAACCGCTCCGGCGCCCGCTATGCCCTGGTCCTCGGCGAGCGCGACCTCGCCGAGGGCGTCGTCCAGCTCAAGGACATGGAGTCCGGCGAGCAGACGGCGATCGGCGTCAACGAGATCGTCGCGGAACTGGAGTCCCGGCTCGGCTGACCTCCGTACGCCCGGGGGCACAGGCGATCGTTCACATGTGCCCCCGGCGAACGGACATCGGCCGGAACATCACGCCCCAGAGCGACCGCCGGTACGTTCTTATGTTCATCGAACGGTGGTCGTACGGCTCCGTGCGGCACAATGGCCCCTGCCCGAAGCAGGCCCGACTCAAGTGACGGAATCGGCGTGATGAGCAAGACGACAGTGAAGGACGTCTCCACCGTGGCAGAGCCCGCGCCGGAACCCGCCTCCGGAGCCCCGCGCGCGGAGGGCGCCGGCCGCGCCCTCGCCCTGCTGCTGGTGATCACGGGCGCCGCCGGGGTGCTCGCCGCGTGGGTCATCACCCTCGACAAGTTCAAGCTCCTCGAGGCCAAGGTCGCGGGAACGACGTTCACGCCCGGCTGCAGCCTGAACCCGGTCGTCTCCTGCGGCAGCGTCATGGAGAGCGACCAGGCCGCCGTCTTCGGCTTCCCCAACCCGATGCTGGGCCTGGCCACCTACGGCATCGTGATCTGCGTCGGCATGAGCCTGCTCGCCGGGGCCCGCTTCCCGCGCTGGTACTGGCTCACCTTCAACGCCGGCACCCTCTTCGGCGTCGGCTTCTGCGCCTGGCTGATGTTCCAGTCCCTGTACCGGATCAACGCCCTGTGCCTGTGGTGCTGCCTGGCCTGGGTCGCCACGATCCTCATGTTCTGGTACGTGACCTCCTTCAACGTCCGCAAGGGCTTCCTGCCCGCCCCCGGCTGGCTCAAGAGCTTCTTCGGCGAGTTCACCTGGGTCATGCCGGTGCTGCACATCGGCATCATCGGCATGCTGATCCTGACCCGCTGGTGGGACTTCTGGACCAGCTGACCGGCCGCCCACCGGGCCGGCGGCGTTGTCGGTGCGGTGCTTTAGGGTTCTCGCGTGGAGCCCGACCTGTTCACCGCCGCAGCAGAAGAACGCCAGGAGAAGGATCCGTCCGGCAGCCCCCTCGCCGTGCGGATGCGCCCGCGCACCCTCGACGAGGTGGTCGGCCAGCGGCACCTGCTCAAGCCCGGATCGCCGCTGCGCAGACTGGTCGGCGAGGGCGCGTCCGGCCCCGCCGGCCCCTCCTCCGTGATCCTGTGGGGCCCGCCCGGCACCGGCAAGACGACCCTCGCGTACGTCGTCTCCAAGGCCACCGACAAGCGCTTCGTGGAGCTGTCCGCGATCACCGCGGGCGTCAAGGAGGTCCGCGCGGTCATCGACGGCGCCCGCCGCGCCGTCGGCGGGTACGGCAAGGAGACCGTCCTCTTCCTCGACGAGATCCACCGCTTCAGCAAGGCCCAGCAGGACTCCCTCCTCCCGGCCGTCGAGAACCGCTGGGTCACCCTCATCGCCGCCACCACCGAGAACCCGTACTTCTCGGTGATCTCGCCCCTCCTCTCCCGCTCCCTCCTGCTCACCCTCGAACCCCTCACCGACGACGACGTCCGGGGCCTGCTCCGCCGCGCCCTCACCGACGAGCGGGGGCTCAGGGGCGCCGTCACCCTCCCCGAGGACACCGAGGACCACCTGCTGCGCATCGCCGGCGGCGACGCCCGCCGCGCGCTGACCTCCCTGGAGGCCGCCGCGGGGGCCGCGCTCGACAAGGGCGAGGGCGAGATCGCCCTGACCACGCTGGAGGAGACGGTCGACCGGGCCGCGGTGAAGTACGACCGTGACGGCGACCAGCACTACGACGTCGCCAGCGCCCTGATCAAGTCGATCCGCGGCTCCGACGTCGACGCCGCCCTGCACTACCTGGCCCGCATGATCGAGGCCGGCGAGGACCCCCGCTTCATCGCCCGCCGCCTGATGATCTCCGCCAGCGAGGACATCGGCCTCGCCGACCCGAACGCGCTGCCCGTCGCCGTCGCCGCCGCCCAGGCCGTCGCCATGATCGGCTTCCCCGAGGCCGCCCTCACCCTCAGCCACGCCACCATCGCCCTGGCCCTCGCCCCCAAGTCCAACGCCGCCACCACCGCCATCGGCGCCGCCCTGGAGGACGTGCGCAAGGGGCACGCCGGTCCCGTACCGGCCCACCTGCGCGACAGCCACTACAAGGGCGCGGGCAAGCTCGGACACGGACAGGGCTACGTCTACCCGCACGACCTGCCCGAGGGCATCGCCGCCCAGCAGTACGCCCCGGACGAGCTGAAGGACCGCACCTACTACACCCCGACCCGGCACGGAGCCGAGGCCCGGTACGCGGACGCGGTGGAGTGGACCCGGGAGCACCTCGGTCGCAAGCGGCCCTGAGCAGCCTGTAGAATCGCCCGAAGCGCTGAGTTCCGTGCAGTCAGAACGGGACAACCAGCCGGAACCCCTCGGGGTTCCAGGAGCGTCGCGCACCGTCGAACGGTGTCGCGGGCCGCCCACCACCACCCGGAGTTCCGGGACCGGTCGGTGGGCCACTCGCGTGCTGCACGTATGTGCCCAGACCAGGGGAGCGGCTGCCCGGCAGGTCCCATGGGACCGGCGGGTTTCCCCGGCTGCGGATGCGACCTCCCTCAACCCTGACAAGCCGGAGACTCAGAAAAGAGACACAGACAGTGGCGAACCAGTCCCGCCCCAAGGTCAAGAAGTCGCGTGCCCTCGGCATCGCGCTGACGCCGAAGGCCGTCAAGTACTTCGAGGCCCGCCCCTACCCGCCGGGTGAGCACGGCCGCGGCCGCAAGCAGAACTCGGACTACAAGGTCCGTCTGCTCGAGAAGCAGCGTCTGCGCGCGCAGTACGACCTCAGCGAGCGTCAGCTCGTCCGTGCCTACGAGCGCGCCTCCAAGACCAACATGAAGACCGGCGAGGCCCTGGTCATCGAGCTCGAGCGCCGTCTCGACGCGCTGGTCCTGCGTTCGGGCATCGCCCGCACGATCTACCAGGCCCGCCAGATGGTCGTCCACGGCCACATCCAGGTCAACGGCCAGAAGGTCGACAAGCCGTCCTTCCGTGTCCGTCCGGACGACGTCGTGCAGGTGCGCGAGCGCTCCAAGGACAAGACGCTCTTCACGATCGCCCGCGAGGGCGGCTTCGCCCCCGACGGCGAGATCCCGCGCTACCTCCAGGTGAACCTCAAGGCCCTGGCGTTCCGCCTGGACCGCGAGCCGAACCGCAAGGAGATCCCGGTGATCTGCGACGAGCAGCTCGTCGTCGAGTACTACGCCCGCTGATCCAGCCGGACGTCAGTACCTCCGCGGTACCTCGGCCCGCCGTCCCTCCCGCCCCTCAGGGCGGGCGGGGCGGCGGGCTTCGCGCTGTGCACGCCCGCCGCCTCCCGCCCCCGCCCCGCCCTGCGCGCGGACGGTAATCCGGTACGGAGCCCCGCGTCCGGCGCGATAGGCTCGGTGCACGACTTTTTCGATGTTCTCGATGTTCAGGCACGTTTCAGGGAGCGGGTGCGCAGTGTCCGGTGGTGAGGTGGCCGGAATCCTGGTGGCCGTCTTCTGGGCGATCCTGGTCTCCTTCCTCGCCGTCGCACTGGCGAGACTGGCCCAGACGCTCAGGGCGACCACCAAGCTGGTGGCGGACGTGACCGACCAGGCCGTCCCGCTGCTGGCCGACGCCTCCTCGGCGGTGCGCTCCGCGCAGACCCAGCTCGACCGGGTCGACGCGATCGCCTCCGACGTCCAGGAGGTCACGTCGAACGCCTCGGCGCTGTCGACCACCGTGGCCTCCACCTTCGGCGGCCCCCTGGTCAAGGTCGCGGCGTTCGGCTACGGCGTGCGCCGGGCACTCGGCGGCCGCAAGGAGGACCAGCCGGCCAGGGAGCCGCGGCGCACGGTGATCGTCGGCCGTACGATCCCGGACGCGCGGCGGGCCAAGCGGAAGAAGGACTGATCCAGGGATGTTCCGCCGTACGTTCTGGTTCGGCACCGGCATGGCCGCCGGTGTCTGGGCCACCACCAAGGTCAACCGCAAGCTCAGGCAGCTGACCCCCGACAGCCTCGCCGCGACCGCGGCCGACAAGGCGATCGAGGCGGGCACCCGGCTCAAGGACCGCGCGGTGGGCTTCGCCCTCGACGTCCGCGAGAACATGGCCCGGCGGGAGGCCGAACTGGACGACGCGCTCGGGCTGAACGCCCCCGTCGACCGTGAACTGCCCGCGCCCGTGCGGTACACCGCCATCGAGAACCGCAACGACCCCAAGCCCGCCCTGTCGCGCATCGACAGGACGACGTACCCGTACAACCGGAATGAGGACCACTGATGGAGTCGGCCGAGATCCGCCGCCGCTGGCTGAGCTTCTTCGAGGAGCGCGGTCACACCGTCGTCCCTTCGGCGTCGCTCATCGCGGACGACCCGACTCTGCTCCTCGTGCCCGCGGGCATGGTGCCCTTCAAGCCCTACTTCCTGGGTGAGGTCAAGCCGCCCTTCGACCGCGCCACCAGCGTGCAGAAGTGCGTGCGCACGCCGGACATCGAGGAGGTCGGCAAGACCACCCGGCACGGCACCTTCTTCCAGATGTGCGGCAACTTCTCCTTCGGGGACTACTTCAAGGAAGGCGCCATCAAGCTCGCCTGGGAGCTGCTCACCACCCCCCAGGACAAGGGCGGTTACGGCCTCGACCCCGAGCGTCTGTGGATCACCGTCTACAAGGACGACGACGAGGCCGAGCGCATCTGGCACGACGTCGTGGGCGTCCCGTCCGAGCGCATCCAGCGCCTCGGCAAGAAGGACAACTACTGGTCCATGGGCGTCCCCGGCCCCTGCGGCCCCTGCTCCGAGATCAACTACGACCGCGGCCCCGAGTTCGGCGCCGAGGGCGGCCCCGCCGTCAACGACGAGCGGTACGTGGAGATCTGGAACCTCGTCTTCATGCAGTACGAGCGGGGCGAGGGCACAGGCAAGGAGGACTTCGAGATCCTCGGGGACCTGCCGAGCAAGAACATCGACACCGGCCTCGGCCTGGAACGCCTCGCCATGATTCTGCAGGGCGTGCAGAACATGTACGAGATCGACACCTCCATGGCCGTCATCGACAAGGCCACCGAGCTGACCGGCGTGGCCTACGGCGACGCCCAGGCCTCGGACGTCTCCCTGCGCGTGGTCACCGACCACATGCGCACCTCCGTGATGCTCATCGGCGACGGCGTCACCCCCGGCAACGAGGGCCGCGGCTACGTGCTGCGCCGCATCATGCGCCGCGCCATCCGCAACATGCGCCTGCTCGGCGCCACCGGTCCGGTCGTCAAGGACCTGATCGACGTCGTGATCGGCATGATGGGGCAGCAGTACCCCGAGCTGATCACCGACCGCGAGCGCATCGAGAAGGTCGCCGTCGCCGAGGAGAACGCCTTCCTCAAGACGCTGAAGGCCGGCACCAACATCCTCGACACCGCCGTCAGCGAGACCAAGGCCGCCGGCGGCACGGTCCTCTCCGGCGACAAGGCCTTCCTGCTCCACGACACCTGGGGCTTCCCGATCGACCTCACCCTGGAGATGGCCGCCGAACAGGGTCTCGCCGTGGACGAGGACGGCTTCCGGCGCCTGATGAAGGAACAGCGGGAGCGCGCCAAGGCCGACGCCCAGTCCAAGAAGACCGGCCACGCCGACCTCGGCGCCTACCGGGAGATCGCCGACCGCGCCGGTGCCACCGACTTCATCGGCTACACCGACACCGAGGGCGAGTCCACGATCGTCGGCATCCTCGTCGACGGCGTCTCCTCCCCGGCCGCCACCGAGGGCGACGAGGTCGAGATCGTCCTCGACCGCACCCCGTTCTACGCCGAGGGCGGCGGCCAGATCGGCGACACCGGCAGGATCAAGGCCGACTCCGGCGCCGTCATCGAGGTCCGCGACTGCCAGAAGCCGGTCCCGGGCGTCTACGTCCACAAGGGCGTCGTCCAGGTCGGCGAGATCACCGTCGGCGCCAAGGCCCACGCCGCCATCGACGACCGGCGCCGCAAGGCCATCGCCCGCGCCCACTCGGCCACCCACCTCACCCACCAGGCCCTGCGCGACGCCCTCGGCCCGACGGCCGCCCAGGCCGGCTCCGAGAACCAGCCCGGACGCTTCCGCTTCGACTTCGGCTCGCCGTCCGCCGTGCCGACGGCCGTGATGACCGATGTCGAGCAGAAGATCAACGAGGTGCTCGCCCGTGACCTGGACGTCCGCGCCGACATCATGGGCATCGACGAGGCCAGGAAGCAGGGCGCCATCGCCGAGTTCGGCGAGAAGTACGGCGAGCGCGTCCGCGTCGTGACCATCGGCGACTTCTCCAAGGAGCTGTGCGGCGGCACCCACGTGCACAACACCGCCCAGCTCGGCCTGGTCAAGCTGCTCGGCGAGTCCTCCATCGGCTCCGGCGTGCGCCGCATCGAGGCCCTGGTCGGCGTGGACGCCTACAACTTCCTCGCCCGTGAGCACACGGTCGTCGCCCAGCTCCAGGAGCTGATCAAGGGCCGCCCGGAGGAGCTCCCGGAGAAGGTCTCCGCCATGCTCGGCAAGCTCAAGGAAGCCGAGAAGGAGATCGAGAGGTTCCGCGCCGAGAAGGTCCTGCAGGCCGCCGGCTCGCTCGCCGACTCCGCCAAGGACGTGCACGGCGTCGCCCTGGTGACCGGGCAGGTCCCGGACGGCACCACCGCCGACGACCTGCGCAAGCTGGTCCTCGACGTACGCGGCCGCATCCAGGGCGGCCGGGCCGCCGTGGTCGCCCTGTTCACCACTGCCAACGGCAAGCCGCTCACCGTCATCGCCACCAACGAGGCCGCCCGCGAGCGCGGTCTCAAGGCCGGTGACCTGGTGCGCACCGCCGCCAAGACCCTCGGCGGCGGTGGCGGCGGCAAGCCGGACGTCGCCCAGGGCGGCGGCCAGAACGCGGCCGCCATCGGCGACGCCGTGGACGCCGTGGAGCGCCTCGTCGCCGAGACGGCGAAGTAGGTCCGGTCATGCGCAGAGGCCGACGACTGGCGATCGACGTCGGTGACGCCCGGATCGGGGTCGCCTCGTGCGACCCCGACGGGATCCTCGCCACCCCGGTGGAGACCGTTCCCGGACGCGATGTCCCGGCGGCCCACCGCCGCCTGCGGCAACTGGTCGAGGAGTACGAGCCGATCGAGGTCGTCGTCGGCCTCCCCCGCTCCCTCAAGGGGGGCGAGGGACCGGCCGCGGCCAAGGTCAGGGGCTTCTCCCAGGAACTGGCCAAGGGCATCGCACCCGTCCCCGTGCGGCTGGTCGACGAGCGGATGACGACCGTGACGGCGAGTCAGGGGCTGCGCGCCTCGGGTGTGAAGTCCAAGAAGGGCCGGTCGGTCATCGACCAGGCCGCCGCTGTGATCATCCTTCAGCAGGCGCTGGAATCCGAACGGGTGTCAGGCGAAGCACCCGGTGAGGGCGTCGAAGTGGTCATCTGATCGCGATACGGTAACGTTCCGCGCGATGCGGCGGCATTCGAACAGCCCCGCACAGCAAGAGGCGGAACCGGAGCCGGCCCCCATGACAGGCCGCGCGGACCGCCGCCTCGCGGCTCTAGGGGATCGATGACTGAGTATGGCCGGGGTCCAGGCTCCGAACCGTGGCATCCGGAGGACCCGTTGTCCGGGGACGGCGGATGGGGTGGCCAGCAGGCCCACACGGGCCGGCAGTCCCCCCACGACGGCCGTCCGCATCCGGAGCAGCCGCAGCAGCAGTACGGCGACTGGGGCGACGGCGGCCAGGCCGCCTACGCCCAGCAGCAGTACGGGCAGCAGTACGACCAGTACGGCCAGCAGCCCCAGTACGACCAGTACGGTCAGCAGCACACCGATCCCCGGTACGACCAGTACGGTCAGCAGCAGGGGCAGGAGCAGTACGGCCAGCAGCCGCAGTACGACCAGTACGGCCGGCCGTACGATCCGCAGCAGCACGACCCCCGGTACGACCAGCAGTACGCGGCCCAGGCGCAGCCCCAGCAGGGCCAGGGCGACGACGGCGAGTGGGGGAGCGGCGCACATCCCCCCGTGCAGTACCCCGTCGACCCGTCGGACCCCTACGGCCAGCAGAGCGCCACGTACGACGAGGAGCAGCCCGACTTCTACGGCACCCCCCAGGCGTACTCGCCGCCGGAGCCGCCCGGCCGCCGACGCGCCGAACCCGGGCCGCAGCGCACCGACGGGGATCCCGGTCCCGACGAGGACGAGCACGCCTTCTTCGCCGACGGGGGCACCGAGGACCACGCGAAGGACGCGGACCGCCGGCGCGGCGACCGCAGGGGCCGTGGCGCGGGAGCGAAGAAACGCCGCAACGGATGCGCCTGCCTGGTGGTCTGCCTGGTCCTGGGCGGCGGTGTGGCCGGCGTCGGGTATTTCGGCTACCAGTTCTACCAAAATCGTTTCGGCGCGGCCCCGGACTTCGCGGGCGACGGCAACGGCGAGCAGGTGGTCGTCACCATCCCCAAGGGCGCGGGCGGCTCGGCCATCGGCCAGGAGCTCAAGCGCAAGGGCGTCGTGAAGAGCGTCGACGCCTTCATCGCCGCCCAGCAGAGCGCCCCGAACGGCAAGAGCATCCAGGACGGCGTCTACACGCTGCAGAAGGAGATGTCGGCCAAGGCCGCGGTCGAACTCCTGCTCAGCCCCAAGAGCCGCAGCAACCTGATCATCGCCGAGGGCAAGCGCAACGTCGACGTCTACAAGATGATCGACAAGCAGCTCGGAGTCTCCGCGGGCACCACCGCCAAGGTCGCCAAGAGCGAGTGGAAGAGCCTCGGTCTGCCCCAGTGGGCGATGAACCACAAGAACGTGAAGGACCCGCTGGAAGGGTTCCTGTACCCGTCCAGCTACCCGGCGGCCAAGGGGCAGAAGCCCGAGGACGTCCTGAGGCAGATGGTGGCCCGGGCGAACGAGCAGTACGAGAGGATCGGGCTCGAGCAGAAGGCGCAGGGGCTCGGCCTCGAGGGTCCGTGGCAGTTGCTCACCGTGGCGAGCCTGCTGCAGGCCGAGGGCAAGACCCACGACGACTTCCGCAAGATGTCCGAGGTCATCTACAACCGGCTCAAGACCACCAACACCGAGACGAACCAGAAGCTCCAGTTCGACTCGTCGTTCAACTACCTCATGGGCCAGAGCAAGATCCACATCAGCGAGTCCGAGATCAACACCAACATGGACCCGTACAACACCTACACCAACCGGGGCCTGCCGCCCGGCCCCATCGGCAACCCCGGCGAAGAGGCCCTGCAGGCGGCGCTGGATCCCACGGACGACGGCTGGATGTACTTCGTGGCCACCGACGGCGTGAGCAACACCGAGTTCGCCAAGACGCACGACGAGTTCCTGAAGCTGAAGGAAAAGTTCGATGCCAGCTCCCGCAACTGACCGCCGGCGGGCCGCCGTTCTCGGTTCGCCGATCGCCCACTCCCTCTCCCCGGTGCTGCACCGCACCGCCTACGCGGAGCTGGGCCTGGCGGGCTGGACGTACGACCGCTTCGACGTCGACGAGGCGGCGCTGCCGGGCTTCCTCGAGCAGCTCGGCCCCGAATGGGCCGGGCTGTCGCTGACCATGCCGCTCAAGCGGGCGGTGATCCCGCTGCTGGACGGCATCAGCGAGACCGCCGCCTCGGTGGACGCGGTGAACACCGTCGTGTTCACCGAGGACGGCCGCAGGACCGGCGACAACACCGACATCCCCGGCATGGTCGCCGCCCTGCGCGAGCACGGCATCGAGAAGGCCGAGACCGCCGCCGTCCTCGGCGCCGGCGCCACCGCGTCCTCCGCGCTGGCCGCTCTCGCCCGGGTCTGCACCGGCGAGGTCACCGTGTACGTCCGCAGCGAGGCGCGCGCCGCCGAGATGCGGGGCTGGGCCGAGCGGCTGGACGTCGACGTGCGCATCGCCGACTGGGCACACGCCGAGCAGGCGCTGCACGCTCCGCTGGTCGTGGCCACCACGCCCGCGGGCACCACCGACGCGCTGGCCTCCGCGGTGCCCGAGATGCCCGGGACCCTCTTCGACGTGCTCTACGACCCCTGGCCGACCGCGCTCGCCGCCCGCTGGTCGGCGTACGGCGGTGCCGTCGTCAGCGGCCTCGACCTGCTGCTGCACCAGGCGGTGCTCCAGGTCGAGCGGATGACGGGCCGTGCCCCCGCCCCGCTGGCCGCCATGCGGAAGGCGGGCGAGCGCGCCCTCGCGGACCGCTAGGGTCCGTCCGGTTCCTCAGGAGGACCGGGGCACCCGCTCCGTCCGGCCGCGCGTCCGCCAGATGGACCGGCGACCGGGCCGGACGGCCGGACGTGGGAGGATCGGAGGTGGCGGACCGGGGCCCGCGCACCCGGTCACGCCGCCGCCGTACGCGGAGCAGACGCGTACGCGGACACAACCGGGGCGCGAGCACTGAGGAGCACCGTTGAGCAGGTTGCGCTGGCTGACCGCGGGGGAGTCCCACGGTCCCGCACTCGTCGCGACGCTGGAGGGTCTGCCCGCCGGCGTGCCGATCACCACCGACATGGTGGCGGACCACCTGGCGAGGCGGCGGCTGGGCTACGGTCGCGGCGCGCGGATGAAGTTCGAGCGCGACGAGGTCACCTTCCTCGGCGGCGTGCGGCACGGCCTCACCCTGGGCTCCCCGGTCGCGATCATGGTGGGCAACACCGAGTGGCCCAAGTGGGAGCAGGTCATGGCGGCCGACCCGGTCGACCCCGAGGTGCTGGCCGGTCTGGCCCGCAACGCCCCGCTGACCCGTCCCCGCCCCGGCCACGCCGACCTCGCGGGCATGCAGAAGTACGGCTTCGACGAGGCCCGGCCCGTCCTGGAGCGCGCCTCCGCCCGGGAGACGGCCGCCCGCGTCGCCCTCGGCGCCGTGGCCCGGTCGTACCTGAAGGAGACGGCCGGCATCGAGATCGTCAGCCACGTCACCGAACTGTGCTCCGTGAAGGCCCCGCAGGGTGTGTACCCCACCCCGGCGGACGTCGAGAAGCTGGACGCCGACCCGCTGCGCTGTCTGGACGCGGACACCTCCAAGGCGATGGTCGCGGAGGTCGACCAGGCCCACAAGGACGGCGACACGCTCGGCGGCGTCGTCGAGGTGCTGGCGTACGGTGTCCCGGTCGGCCTCGGCTCGCACGTGCACTGGGACCGCAAGCTGGACGCCCGCCTCGCCGGTGCCCTGATGGGCATCCAGGCGATCAAGGGCGTCGAGATCGGCGACGGCTTCGAGCTGGCCCGGGTGCCCGGCTCCAAGGCGCACGACGAGATCGTGGCCACGCCCGAGGGCATCCGCCGCGTCTCCGGCCGCGCCGGCGGCACCGAGGGCGGCCTGTCCACCGGCGAGCTGCTGCGGGTCCGCGCCGCGATGAAGCCGATCGCGACCGTGCCGCGCGCCCTGAAGACCGTGGACGTCACCACCGGCGAGGCAGCGCAGGCCCACCACCAGCGCTCCGACGTCTCCGCGGTCCCGGCGGCCGGCATCGTCGCCGAGGCGATGGTCGCCCTCGTCCTCGCGGACGCCGTGGCGGAGAAGTTCGGCGGCGACAGCGTCACCGAGACCCGCCGCAACGTCACCTCCTACCTCGACAACCTGGCCATCCGATGAGCACCCCGCTGATCGTCCTGGTCGGACCGATGGGCGTCGGCAAGTCCACCGTCGGGAAGCTGCTGGCCGAGCGTCTCGGCACCGCCTACCGGGACACGGACGAGGACATCGTCTCCGCCCAGGGACGGACCATCGCCGAGATCTTCGTGGACGACGGCGAACCGGCCTTCCGCGCCCTGGAGAAGCAGGCCGTGCGCACGGCCCTCGCCGAGCACGACGGCGTCCTCGCCCTCGGCGGCGGCGCGGTCCTCGACGAGGACACCCGCGGCCTGCTCGCCGGGCAGCGCGTCGTCTACCTGTCGATGGACGTCGAGGAAGCGGTCAGGCGCACCGGCCTGAACGTCGCGCGCCCCCTGCTCGCGGTCAACCCGCGCAAGCAGTGGCGCGAGCTGATGGAGGCCCGCCGCCATCTCTACGAGGAGGTCGCCACGGTCGTCGTGGCGACCGACGGACGGTCCCCGGAGGAAGTCACCCGGACCGTCCTGGACGCACTGGAGTTGAAGGAAGCATGAGCGAGGCAGTCACCCGGATCCAGGTCGGCGGCACCGCGGGATCCGACCCCTACGAGGTCCTGGTGGGCCGTCAGCTCCTGGGCGAGCTCGGCGGCCTGATCGGCGCCAAGGCCAAGCGGGTCGCGGTGATCCACCCCGAGGCCCTCGCCGAGACCGGCGACGCGCTGCGCGCCGACCTCGCCGAGCAGGGCTACGAAGCGATCGCCATCCAGGTGCCCAACGCCGAGGAGGCCAAGACCGCCGAGGTCGCCGCCTACTGCTGGAAGGCGCTCGGCCAGTCAGGCTTCACCCGCACCGACGTCGTCGTCGGTGTCGGCGGCGGCGCCACCACCGACCTCGCCGGCTTCGTGGCCGCGACCTGGCTGCGCGGCGTGCGCTGGATCGCCGTCCCGACCACCGTGCTCGCCATGGTCGACGCGGCCGTCGGCGGCAAGACCGGCATCAACACCGCCGAGGGCAAGAACCTCGTCGGCTCCTTCCACCCGCCCGCCGGCGTCCTGTGCGACCTCGCCGCCCTGGACTCGCTCCCGGTCAACGACTACGTCTCCGGTCTCGCCGAGGTCATCAAGGCCGGCTTCATCGCCGACCCGGTGATCCTCGACCTGATCGAGTCCGACCCGCAGGCCGCGCGCACCCCGGCCGGGCCGCACACCGCCGAGCTGATCGTGCGCTCCATCAAGGTCAAGGCGGAGGTCGTCTCCTCCGACCTCAAGGAGGCGGGCCTGAGGGAGATCCTCAACTACGGCCACACCCTCGGCCACGCCATCGAGAAGAACGAGCGCTACAAGTGGCGCCACGGCGCCGCCGTCTCCGTCGGCATGCACTTCGCCGCCGAACTGGGACGCCTCGCCGGCCGCCTGGACGACGCCACCGCCGACCGCCACCGCACCGTCCTCGAAGCGGTCGGCCTGCCGCTGCACTACCGCTACGACCAGTGGCCCAAGCTGGTCGAGAACATGAAGGTCGACAAGAAGTCCCGCGGCGACATGCTGCGCTTCATCGTCCTGGACGGCCTGGCCAGGCCCACCGTCCTGGAGGGCCCCGACCCGGCAGTCCTCCTCGCCGCCTACGGCGAGGTGGGCGAGTAGGCCACCCGGCGCTCCTTTCGCCCGATTCGCCCTGCGGGCCGGGCACTTCGGACCGCCCCCGGCCGTTCACCGAAGGACACCCGGGGGCGGTACCGTTCAGTAGCACGCGGGCCCGCCCCGCGATAAGCGCCCATCGCCTGTACGAGACGGAGTGGCACCGGATGCAGCACGCAGTGGGTTCTCCGCTGCCGCCGCCCCACCAGCCGGGGCACGGACCGGCCGTCGGCTGGTCCCCGGCCGCACACCACCCGGGCCCGCACCAGGGCCCCGCACCCGTGCCGCCGCCCCCGGCACCGGGGTACCCGATGCGGGCCCCGCACCCCGCGGCCCCGCGGCACGCCCCCGCACCGCCGCCCGCGACGGAGGGCACCGGACACGTGCCGCTGCCGCCCGGCGGCCCCGTCGCGGAGCCCGGTGCGCCGGGCGCCGCAGCCTCCGCGCCCGACCCGGCCACGACCACCCTCGCCGTCCTGCTCATCGGGCCCGCGGGCGCGGGCAAGACCAGCGTCGCCAAGTACTGGGCGGAGCACCGCAGGGTCCCCACCGCCCACATCAGCCTCGACGACGTGCGCGAATGGGTCCGCTCGGGCTTCGCCGACCCCCAGACCGGGTGGAACGAGCACTCCGAGGCGCAGTATCGCCTCGCCCGCCGCACCTGCGGCTTCTCCGCGCGCAACTTCCTCGCCAACGGGATCTCCTGCATACTCGACGACGCCGTCTTCCCCGACCGCCCGGTCGTCGGACTCGGCGGCTGGAAACGGCACGTCGGGCCGGGGCTGCTCCCCGTCGTCCTGCTGCCGGGGTTGGACGTCGTCCTGGAGCGCAACGCCGAGCGCAGCGGCAACCGGCGGCTCAGCGACGAAGAGGTCGCCCGCATCCACGGCCGCATGGCCGGCTGGTACGGCTCGGGTCTCCCGATCATCGACAACTCCCAGCTCGACGTCCCGGAAACGGCCCGCCTCCTGGACGAGGCCCTCGCCCGCTCCATAGCCAGCCCACCCAACTGGTGAGCGCCCCGCAGGGGCGCGGGGCTGTGTCCGTCTGCGGCTCCGCCGCGGGGCGCGAGCAACCCCCACCGGCGGCCGGCCGCCGCACAACAGCAAGCTCCACCCCCGTCGGCGCACCCCGTGTCTCCCGGCCCCGCCCACTCGGCCCACCCGAGCGGCGCACCCCCCGGCGGAGCCATACGCTCGGTCCATGTCAGAGGTGTACGAGGCCCGCCGGACGCGCCTACGAGAACGCTGCAACGCGGGCGGCAGCGCGGCGGCGCTCGTCTCCCGGCCCGCCAACGTGCGTTATCTCGCCGGCGCCGCCCCGCGCGGTGCCGTACTGCTGCTGGGGCGGACCGAGGATCTCCTGGTGTGCGCCGGCCCGCCGGACGGCCGCTCCACCGACGGCAGGCCCGACGGGTCGTCGTCCCTGCGGGCGCTGACCGACCCCGGCGGTGACCCGGCCGTCGTCGCCGCGGGCCTCGCCGCCGCCCAGGGCGCCGAGACCCTCGCCACCGAGGACCACCACCTCACCGTCGTCCGGCACCGGGCCATGAGCTCGGCCGCCCCCGGTCTCCGGCTGAGCGACCTCGGCCAGGCGGTCGAGCAACTGCGCGTGGTCAAGGACGAGGAGGAGATCTCCTGCCTGCGCATCGGCGCGGAGATCGCCGACCAGGCCCTCGGCGAACTGCTGGAGTCCATCCTCGTCGGCCGTACCGAGCGGCACCTCGCCCTGGAGCTGGAGCGCCGCCTGGTCGACCACGGCGCCGACGGTCCCGCCTTCCCGACCTCAGTCGGCACCGGCCCGAACTCCGGCCGGCGCGGGCACCGGCCCACCGACCGCAGGGTGGAGGAGGGCGACTTCCTCTCCGTCTGCCTGGGCGCGACGTACCGCGGCTACCGCTGCGAGATCGGCCGCACCTTCGTCATCGGCACCTCGCCGGCCGACTGGCAGATCGAGCTGTACGACCTCGTCTTCGCCGCCCAGCGGGCCGGCCGGGAGGCTCTCGTGCCCGGGGCGTCCTGCCGTGACGTGGACCGTGCGGCCCGTCAGGTGCTGGACTCCGCCGGGTACGCGGAGCACCTTCCGGCGCTCACCGGTCACGGTGTCGGACTCGAAAACGACGAGGACCCGCAGTTGGCCCCCGCGGCCATGGGTAAACTGGACGCTTGTGTGCCGGTCACCGTCGAACCGGGGGTCCACCTCCCGGGCCGGGGCGGGGTCCGGATCGATGACACGCTCGTCGTGCGCCCCGAGGCGGACGGCGGACCCGAGCTACTCACCATCACGACCAAGGAGCTGCTCGCGCTCTAGCCTTCGCGCTGTGCGCCAGACCGCCCCGGGGTCGTCCACGTCAGTCCAGTCCAGGAGATTCCGCAACCGTGGCTTCCACGAACGACCTCAAGAACGGCATGGTGCTCAAGCTCGAAGGCGGCCAGCTCTGGTCCGTCGTCGAGTTCCAGCACGTCAAGCCCGGCAAGGGCCCGGCCTTCGTGCGCACCAAGCTCAAGAACGTGCTCTCCGGCAAGGTCGTCGACAAGACCTTCAACGCCGGCGTCAAGGTCGAGACGGCCACTGTCGACAAGCGCGACATGCAGTTCTCGTACATGGACGGCGACTACTTCGTCTTCATGGACATGGAGACCTACGACCAGCTGATGATCGACCGCAAGGTCGTCGGCGACGCCGCCAACTTCCTCGTCGAGGGCTTCGAGGCGACCGTCGCGCAGCACGAGGGCGAGGTGCTCTTCGTCGAGCTGCCGGCCGCCGTCGAGCTGACCGTCCAGGAGACCGAGCCCGGTGTCCAGGGCGACCGCTCCACCGGCGGCACCAAGCCCGCCACCCTGGAGACCGGCCACCAGATCCAGGTCCCGCTCTTCATCACCACCGGTGAGAAGATCAAGGTCGACACCCGTACGAGCGACTACCTCGGCCGGGTGAACAGCTAACCGTGGCTGCCCGCAACACGGCCCGCAAGCGCGCTTTCCAGATCCTCTTCGAGGGCGATCAGCGCGGCGCCGACGTCCTGACGGTCCTCGCCGACTGGGTCCGGCACTCCCGGTCCGACACCCGGCAGCCGCCGGTGAGCGAGTACACGATGGAGCTGGTCGAGGGCTACGCCGAGCGCGCCGAGCGCATCGACGAGCTCATCTCCCAGTACTCGGTCGGATGGACGCTCGACCGCATGCCGGTCGTCGACCGCAACATCCTGCGTCTCGGCGCGTACGAGCTGATCTGGGTCGACGCGACCCCGGACGCCGTCGTCCTCGACGAGATGGTGCAGCTGGCGAAGGAGTTCTCCACGGACGAGTCGCCCGCGTTCGTCAACGGTCTGCTCGGCCGGCTGAAGGAATTGAAGCCTTCGCTGCGCCGTGACGAGGCCTGACAGACACAGCCGCCGGAGGGCCTGTGGCGACCCGCGAGGGTGTCACAGGCCCTCCGGCGTTCCACGCGGGGGCCGACTCCGGCACCGCAGAACGCCCGCGGGGGGGGGGGGGGGGGGGGGGGGGGGGGGGGGGGGGGCCGGGGGGGGGGGGGGGGGGGGGGGGGGGGGGGGGGGGGGGGGGGGGGGGGGGGACGCCCGGCCCCCGCCCCCCCCCCCCCCCCCCCCCCCCCCCGCCGGCGCCCCCCGCCCCCCCCCCCCCCCCCCCCCCCCCCCCCCCCCCCCCCCCCCCCCACGTTTCTGCTGTCTGCGCGCAGAGCGCGGTGCGCTCAGGCGTCCTCGTGGGAGGCCACCGCGCGGCGCGCGTCGGCGTCCAGCACACCCCAGCTGATCAGCTGCTCGGTGAGGACCGACGGCGACTGGTCGTAGATGACGGCGAGGGTGCGCAGGTCGTCCTGGCGGATCGAGAGCACCTTGCCGTTGTAGTCGCCGCGCTGCGACTGGATCGTGGCCGCGTAACGCTGCAGCGGGCCCGCCTTCTCGGCCGGCACCGTGGACAGCCGCTCCAGGTTCAGGACCAGCTTCGGCGGCGGCTCGGCGGCACCGCCCGGGGTGGTGCCCGGCAGCAGCTCCTGCACGGGAACGCCGTAGAAGTCCGCCAGCTCGGCGAGACGCTGCACGGTCACGGCGCGGTCGCCACGCTCGTACGACCCGACCACGACCGCCTTCCAGCGGCCCTGGGACTTCTCCTCGACACCGTGGAGGGAAAGGCCCTGCTGGGTGCGGATGGCCCGGAGCTTGGCCCCGAGCTGTTTGGCGTATTCGCTGGACATATGGCTCCCCGGACAAGGTGTCGACGCGGCCGGCTGTGTTGTCTGCCGCTCGGCTGGTAACTCACTGTGAGGTTACGCAGCGTTACTCTTCCGCGTCAAGCCGAATGGTCCGCACCGATGCTTCCGTGGTATTCGCCCTCCGTTGCTGCGGGCGGGTGATGCCGGGGCGGCACGGGAGTGACGGGGGCGTGTCGAGGGTGCGTCCCGGGCGGCTCCGGTGACCTGGTAACGTAGGCGGCGCAATTCCGACGTCCTTTAAGGTCCGTCCCGTGAGGCGGAGAAGGAGGTCCGTTTCGTATGGACAAGCAGCAGGACTCCCGGCAGGATCCGCCCGCCGATGCCCGGCCCGTTCTCGAGGGCCCCGACATCGCCCGGGTGCTGACCCGCATCGCCCACGAGATCGTCGAACGCGCCAAGGGTGCCGACGACGTGGTGCTCCTCGGCGTCCCGACCCGCGGCGTCTTCCTCGCCCGTCGGCTCGCCGCCAAGCTGGAGCAGATCACCGAGCGCACGATGCCGGTCGGCTCGCTCGACATCACCATGTACCGCGACGACCTGCGCATGCACCCGCCGCGCGCGCTGGCCCGCACCGAGATCCCCGGCGACGGCATCGACGGCCGTCTGGTCGTCCTCGTCGACGACGTCCTCTTCTCCGGCCGCACCATCCGCGCCGCCCTCGACGCGCTGAACGACATCGGCCGCCCGCGCGCGGTGCAGCTCGCCGTCCTCGTCGACCGCGGCCACCGCGAACTGCCCATCCGCGCCGACTACGTCGGCAAGAACCTCCCCACGTCGCTGCGGGAGACGGTCAAGGTCCAGCTCGCCGAGGAGGACGGTCGCGACACCGTGCTGCTCGGCGCCAAGCAGGACACCCCGGGCGCCCACCCCTGACCGCACGCGTACGCGCACACCCCTGCCGTACGCCGCCCCGGTGTGCCCCCGCACGCCCCAGGCCGCCCGAATTATCCCGCTCTTTCGCATGACTCGCCTTACGGAGCCTGACAGATGCAGCGTCATCTCATCTCGGCCGCCGACCTCACCCGCGACGACGCCGTCCTGATCCTCGACACCGCCGAGGAGATGGCCCGGGTCGCGGACCGGCCGATCAAGAAACTGCCGACCCTGCGCGGCCGGACCGTCGTCAACCTCTTCTTCGAGGACTCGACGCGGACCCGGATCTCCTTCGAGGCCGCCGAGAAGCGCCTGTCCGCGGACGTCATCAACTTCACCGCCAAGGGTTCCAGCGTCTCCAAGGGCGAGTCCCTCAAGGACACCGCACAGACCCTGGAGGCGATGGGCGTCGACGCCGTCGTCATCCGGCACGGCGCCTCCGGCGCCCCGTACCGCCTGGCCACCTCGGGCTGGATCGACGCGCACGTCATCAACGCCGGCGACGGCACCCATCAGCACCCGACACAGGCCCTGCTGGACGCCTTCACCATGCGCCGCCGCCTGGTCGGCCCCGACGCCGGCCTCGGCAAGGACCTGGACGGCCGCCGCATCACCCTGGTCGGCGACGTGCTGCACAGCCGCGTCGCCCGCTCCAACGTCGACCTGCTGCACACCCTCGGCGCCCAGGTCACCCTCGTCGCCCCGCCCACTCTGCTGCCGGTCGGCGTCGAGACCTGGCCCTGCGAGGTCTCCTACGACCTCGACTCCACCCTGCCGAAGTCCGACGCGGTGATGATGCTGCGCGTGCAGCGCGAACGCATGAACGCCGCCTTCTTCCCGACCGAGCGCGAGTACTCCCGCCGCTACGGCCTGGACGGCGACCGCATGGCGAAGATGCCCGAGCACGCCATCGTGATGCACCCCGGCCCGATGGTCCGCGGCATGGAGATCACCGCCGAGGTCGCCGACTCCGACCGCTGCACCGTCGTCGAGCAGGTCACCAACGGCGTCTCCGTCCGGATGGCCGTCCTGTACCTGCTGCTCGGCGGCGCCGAGCCCGCCGTCGCCCACCCGTCGCCCACCACCACCCCGACAACGAGGCGCTCCGCGCCCACCTCTGAACTCCGCACCACCGAGGAGAAGTAAGAAGATGAGCAAGACCCTGATCCGCGGTGCGAAGGTGCTCGGCGGCGAGCCGCAGGACGTGCTGATCGACGGCGCCGTCATCGCCGAGGTGGGCACGGGCCTGAGCGCCGAGGGCGCCGAGGTGATCGAGGCGGACGGCAAGGTGCTGCTGCCCGGCCTGGTCGACCTCCACACCCACCTGCGCGAGCCCGGCCGCGAGGACTCCGAGACCGTCCTGACCGGCACCCGCGCGGCGGCGAGTGGCGGCTACACCAGCGTCTTCGCCATGGCCAACACCTTCCCGGTCGCCGACACCGCCGGTGTCGTCGAGCAGGTCTGGCGGCTCGGCCAGGAGTCCGGCTACTGCGACGTGCAGCCCATCGGCGCCGTCACCGTCGGCCTGGAGGGCGCCAAGCTCGCCGAGCTGGGCGCCATGCACGACTCCGCGGCCGGCGTCACCGTCTTCTCCGACGACGGCAAGTGCGTCCACGACGCCGTGATCATGCGCCGGGCGCTGGAGTACGTGAAGGCCTTCGGCGGCGTCGTCGCCCAGCACGCCCAGGAGCCGCGGCTCACCGAGGGCGCCCAGATGAACGAGGGCGTCGTCTCCGCCGAGCTGGGTCTCGGGGGCTGGCCGGCCGTCGCCGAGGAGTCGATCATTGCGCGGGACGTGCTGCTCGCCGAGCACGTCGGCTCCCGCGTCCACATCTGCCACCTGTCGACCGCCGGCAGCGTCGAGATCGTCCGCTGGGCCAAGTCCCGCGGCATCGCCGTCACCGCCGAGGTCACCCCGCACCACCTGCTCCTCACCGACGAGCTGGTGCGGTCGTACAACCCGGTCTACAAGGTCAACCCGCCGCTGCGCACCGAGCGTGACGTCATGGCCCTGCGCGAGGCGCTCGCCGACGGCACGATCGACATCGTCGCCACCGACCACGCCCCGCACCCGCACGAGGACAAGGACTGCGAGTGGGCCGCCGCCGCCATGGGCATGGTCGGCCTGGAGACCGCGCTGTCGGTGGTGCAGGAGACCATGGTGGACACGGGCCTGCTGGACTGGGCCGGCGTCGCCGACCGGATGTCCTTCAAGCCCGCGCAGATCGGACAGGCCACCGGACACGGCCGTCCCGTCTCGGCTGGTGAGCCCGCCAACCTCACCCTCGTCGACACGGCATACCGTGGCCGGGTGGACCCCGCGGGCTTCGCCTCGCGCAGCCGCAACACTCCGTACGAGGGGCGTGAGCTGCCGGGCCGTGTGACGCACACGTGGCTGCGGGGCAAGGCGACGCTCGTCGACGGGAAGCTCACGTGACACCTGTAATCCTGCTGGCCGCCGGGAAGGAATCGGCGGAAGTGACCGACTGGGCGGCCCGCATCGGCTGGGTCGTCGGCCTCGCCCTGTTCGTCGCGCTCGTCTACTGGCTGATGCGCGAGGGCTGGAAGTGGCGCGGCACCCTCCAGGGCGACCTGCCCGGGCTGCCCGGCGCGCCGGACGCCCCCGGTCCGGCGAGACTGACGATGAGCGGCCGCTACCACGGCTCCACCACCGCCGGGCAGTGGCTGGACCGCATCGTGGCGCACGGACTGGGCACCCGCAGCCGGGCCGAGCTCACGCTGACGGACGAGGGACTGGACGTCGTACGCCCCGGCGCGGACGACTTCTTCGTCCCCGCCGCCGCACTGCGCGAGGCCCGGCTCGACAAGGGCATCGCCGGCAAGGTGCTCACCGAGGGCGGCCTGCTGGTCGTCACCTGGGAGCACGGCGGCAAACTGATCGACTCCGGTTTCCGCTCCGACCACGCGGCCGAGCACAACGAGTGGGTCGAGATTCTGAACGACATGATCAACAAGACGGAAACGGAAGGCGCACGATGACGACCTCCACCAGGGGAGCCCACCGGACTCCCGCCGTACTCGTCCTGGAGGACGGCCGGGTCTTCCGCGGCCGCGCCTACGGGGCCGTGGGGGCCACGTTCGGCGAAGCCGTGTTCTCCACCGGCATGACCGGCTACCAGGAGACCCTCACCGACCCGTCGTACCACCGCCAGGTCGTCGTGATGACCGCCCCGCACGTGGGCAACACCGGCGTCAACGACGAGGACATGGAGTCCAGGAAGATCTGGGTCTCCGGCTACGTCGTGCGCGACCCCGCCCGCGTGCCCTCCAGCTGGCGCTCGACGCGCACGCTGGACGAGGAGCTCGCCGCCCAGGGCGTCGTCGGCATCTCCGGCATCGACACCCGCGCCCTCACCCGGCACCTGCGCGAGCGCGGCGCCATGCGCGTCGGCATCTTCTCCGGCAACGCGCTGCCCGACGAGGGCACCATGCTCGCCGAGGTCCGCCAGGCCCCCGAGATGAGCGGCGCCGACCTCTCCGCCGAGGTCGCCACCACCGAGCCGTACGTCGTCCCGGCGATCGGCGAGAAGAAGTTCACCGTCGCCGCGATCGACCTCGGCATCAAGGGCATGACCCCGCACCGCATGGCCGAGCGCGGCATCGAGGTGCACGTCCTGCCGGCCACCGCGAGCGTCGAGGACGTCTACGCCGTCAACCCCGACGGCGTGTTCTTCTCCAACGGCCCCGGCGACCCGTCCACCGCCGACCACCCCGTCGCCCTGATGCAGGCGGTCCTGGAGCGGGACACCCCGCTGTTCGGCATCTGCTTCGGCAACCAGATCCTGGGCCGCGCGCTCGGCTTCGGCACCTTCAAGCTGAAGTACGGCCACCGCGGCATCAACCAGCCCGTGCAGGACCGCACGACCGGCAAGGTCGAGGTCACCGCGCACAACCACGGATTCGCCGTCGACGCCCCGCTCGACAAGGTCTCCGACACCCCCTACGGCCGCGCCGAGGTCTCCCACGTCTGCCTCAACGACAACGTGGTGGAGGGCCTCCGGCTTCTCGACAAGCCGGCCTTCAGCGTCCAGTACCACCCCGAAGCGGCAGCCGGTCCGCACGACGCCGCGTACCTGTTCGACCGCTTCGTTTCCCTGATGGAGGGCCAGCGTGCCTAAGCGCACCGATATCCAGTCCGTCCTGGTCATCGGCTCCGGCCCGATCGTCATCGGCCAGGCCGCCGAGTTCGACTACTCCGGCACCCAGGCGTGCCGCGTGCTCAAGGCCGAGGGCCTGCGCGTCGTCCTGGTGAACTCCAACCCGGCGACGATCATGACCGACCCGGAGATCGCCGACGCCACCTACGTCGAACCGATCACCCCCGAGTTCGTCGAGAAGATCATCGCCAAGGAGCGCCCCGACGCCCTGCTGCCCACCCTGGGCGGCCAGACGGCGCTCAACACCGCCATCTCGCTGCACGAGAACGGCGTCCTGGAGAAGTACGGCGTCGAGCTGATCGGCGCCAACGTGCAGGCGATCCACAAGGGCGAGGACCGCGACCTGTTCAAGGAGGTCGTCGAGGAGGTCCGCAGGAAGATCGGCCACGGCGAGTCCGCCCGGTCCTACATCTGCCACTCCATGGACGACGTCCTCAAGGGCGTCGAGGAGCTCGGTGGTTACCCGGTCGTCGTGCGCCCCTCCTTCACCATGGGCGGCGCCGGTTCCGGTTTCGCCCACGACGAGGAGGAGCTGCGCCGCATCGCCGGCCAGGGCCTCACCCTCTCGCCGACCACCGAGGTGCTCCTGGAGGAGTCCATCCTCGGCTGGAAGGAGTACGAGCTGGAGCTGATGCGCGACAAGAACGACAACGTCGTGGTCGTCTGCTCCATCGAGAACTTCGACCCGATGGGCGTGCACACCGGCGACTCGATCACCGTCGCGCCCGCGATGACGCTGACCGACCGCGAGTACCAGGTGCTGCGCGACGTCGGCATCGCGATCATCCGCGAGGTCGGCGTCGACACCGGCGGCTGCAACATCCAGTTCGCGGTGAACCCCGAGGACGGCCGGGTCATCGTCATCGAGATGAACCCGCGCGTGTCGCGCTCCTCCGCCCTGGCCTCCAAGGCGACCGGCTTCCCGATCGCCAAGATCGCCGCCAAGCTGGCCGTCGGCTACACGCTGGACGAGATCCCGAACGACATCACGCAGGAGACCCCGGCCTCCTTCGAGCCGACGCTCGACTACGTGGTCGTCAAGGCCCCGCGGTTCGCCTTCGAGAAGTTCCCGAGCGCCGACTCGACGCTGACCACCACCATGAAGTCGGTCGGCGAGGCCATGGCCATCGGCCGCAACTTCACCGAGGCCTTCCAGAAGGCGCTGCGCTCGCTGGAGAAGAAGGGCAGCCAGTTCACCTTCGTCGGCGAGCCGGGCGACAAGAAGACGCTGCTGGAGGAGTCCGTCCGGCCCACCGACGGCCGGATCAACACCGTCATGCAGGCCATCCGCGCGGGCGCCACCCCCGAGGAGGTCTTCGCGTACACGAAGATCGACCCCTGGTTCGTCGACCAGCTCTTCCTCATCAAGGAGACCGCCGACGAGCTGGCCGAGGCGCCCGAGCTGACCGCCGACCTGCTCGCCGAGGCCAAGCGGCACGGCTTCTCCGACCAGCAGATCGGCGAGATCCGCGGCCTGCGCGAGGACGTCGTCCGCGAGGTCCGGCACGCGCTGGGCATCCGCCCGGTCTACAAGACGGTCGACACCTGCGCCGCCGAGTTCGCCGCGAAGACGCCGTACTTCTACTCCTCCTACGACGAGGAGACCGAGGTCGCGCCGCGCGAGAAGCCCGCGGTGATCATCCTGGGCTCCGGCCCGAACCGCATCGGCCAGGGCATCGAGTTCGACTACTCCTGCGTCCACGCATCCTTCGCGCTCAGCGACGCCGGGTACGAGACCGTGATGGTCAACTGCAACCCGGAGACCGTCTCCACCGACTACGACACCTCCGACCGGCTGTACTTCGAGCCGCTCACGCTGGAGGACGTCCTGGAGATCGTCCACGCCGAGCAGCAGGCCGGCCCGGTCGCGGGCGTGATCGTCCAGCTCGGCGGCCAGACCCCGCTGGGCCTGTCCCAGGCGCTCAAGGACAACGGCGTGCCCATCGTCGGCACCTCCCCGGAGGCCATCCACGCCGCCGAGGACCGCGGCGCCTTCGGCCAGGTTCTCAAGGAGGCGGGCCTGCCCGCCCCCAAGCACGGCACCGCCACCACCTTCGCCGAGGCCAAGGCCATCGCCGACGAGATCGGCTACCCGGTCCTCGTCCGGCCCTCCTACGTCCTCGGCGGGCGCGGCATGGAGATCGTCTACGACGAGACCCGCCTGGAGTCCTACATCGCCGAGTCGACCGAGATCAGCCCCTCCCGGCCGGTCCTGGTCGACCGCTTCCTCGACGACGCCATCGAGATCGACGTCGACGCCCTGTACGACGGCGAGGAGCTGTACCTCGGCGGCGTCATGGAGCACATCGAGGAGGCCGGCATCCACTCCGGCGACTCGGCGTGCGCCCTGCCCCCGATCACGCTGGGCGGTTTCGACATCAAGCGGCTGCGCGCCTCCACCGAGGGCATCGCCAAGGGCGTCGGCGTGCGCGGCCTGATCAACATCCAGTTCGCGCTGGCCGGGGACATCCTCTACGTCCTGGAGGCCAACCCGCGCGCCTCGCGCACCGTCCCCTTCACCTCGAAGGCGACCGCGGTGCCGCTGGCCAAGGCCGCCGCCCGCATCTCGCTCGGCGCCACCATCGCCGAGCTGCGCGCCGAGGGCCTGCTCCCGGCCAACGGCGACGGCGGCGAGCTGCCGCTGGACGCGCCGATCTCCGTCAAGGAGGCCGTGATGCCGTGGTCCCGCTTCCGGGACATCCACGGCCGCGGCGTCGACACGGTCCTCGGCCCGGAGATGCGCTCCACCGGCGAGGTCATGGGCATCGACTCCGTCTTCGGCACGGCCTACGCCAAGTCGCAGGCCGGCGCCTACGGGCCGCTGCCGACCAAGGGCCGGGCGTTCATCTCGGTCGCCAACCGCGACAAGCGCTCGATGATCTTCCCGGCGCGCGAGCTGGTCGCCCACGGCTTCGAGCTGCTCGCCACCTCCGGCACCGCCGAGGTCCTCAAGCGCAACGGCATCAACGCCACGGTCGTGCGCAAGCAGTCCGAGGGCACCGGTCCGAACGGCGAGAAGACCATCGTCCAGCTCATCCACGACGGCGAGGTCGACCTCATCGTCAACACCCCGTACGGCACCGGCGGCCGCCTCGACGGCTACGACATCCGTACGGCGGCCGTGGCCCGGTCCGTCCCGTGCCTGACCACGGTCCAGGCGCTCGCGGCGGCGGTCCAGGGCATCGACGCCCTCAACCGCGGCGACGTGGGGGTCCGCTCACTGCAGGAACACGCGGCGTTCCTGACCGCGGCCCGCGACTAGCAGCCCCGAGGGGGACACCGGAAACGGTGTCCCCCTCTTCATGAGCCCTGGCCATGAGCCCCGCATGACGCCCTACGAGGACACATGTACAAGATCTTCTTCAAGCTGTTCTTCTCCCGGATGGACCCGGAGAAGGCCCACCACCTCGCCTTCGGCTGGATCCGTCTCGCCGCCCGCGTGCCCGTGCTGCGCACCTTCGCCGCCGCCGTGCTCGCCCCCCGCCACAAGGAGCTGCGCACCGAGGCCCTGGGCCTGCGCATGCACGGCCCCTTCGGGCTCGCCGCCGGCTTCGACAAGAACGCGGTCGCCGTCGACGGCATGGCCATGCTCGGCTTCGACCACGTCGAGATCGGCACCGTGACGGGGGAGCCGCAGCCCGGCAACCCCAGGAAGCGGCTGTTCCGGCTGGTGGCCGACCGGGCGCTGATCAACCGCATGGGCTTCAACAACGACGGCTCCCGCGTCGTCGCCGCCCGCCTGGCCTCCCGCAACCCGGTCTTCCGGACCGTCGTCGGCGTCAACATCGGCAAGACCAAGGTCGTCCCGGAGGAGGAGGCCGTCGGCGACTACGTGAAGTCGGCCGAACGGCTGGCCCCGTACGCCGACTACCTGGTCGTCAACGTCTCCTCGCCCAACACCCCCGGCCTGCGCAACCTCCAGGCCACCGAGGCCCTGCGCCCCCTGCTCGGCGCCGTCCGCGAGGCCGCCGACCGGGCCGTGCCCGCCCGGCGCGTGCCCCTGCTGGTCAAGATCGCGCCCGACCTCGCCGACGAGGATGTCGACGCGGTGGCGGACCTCGCCGTCGAGCTCGGTCTGGACGGCATCATCGCCACCAACACGACCATCGCCCGCGAAGGCCTCGGCCTGCGCTCGGCGCCCGCCCTGGTCCAGGAGACCGGCGGCCTCTCCGGCGCCCCCCTCAAGGCGCGCTCCCTGGAGGTGCTGCGCCGCCTGTACGCGCGCGTGGGCGACCGGATCACCCTGGTCGGCGTCGGCGGCATCGAGAGCGCCGAGGACGCCTGGCAGCGCATCCTGGCCGGCGCCACGCTGGTCCAGGGCTACAGCGCCTTCATCTACGAGGGTCCCTTCTGGGCCCGCGCCATCCACCGGGGGCTCGCCGCCCGTCTGCGGCAGAGCCCGTACGCCACCCTCGCCGACGCGGTCGGCGCCGACGTGAGGAAGAACGCATGACGGTCCCCGAGCCCTTCGGCGCACGCCTGCGCCGTGCCATGGACGAACGCGGCCCGCTGTGCGTCGGCATCGACCCGCACGCCTCGCTGCTCGCCGACTGGGGCCTGAACGACGACGTGGCGGGCCTGGAGCGCTTCAGCCGCACCGTCGTCGAGGCCGTGGCCGGCCGCGTCGCCGTGCTCAAGCCGCAGAGCGCCTTCTTCGAGCGCTTCGGCTCGCGCGGCGTCGCCGTCCTGGAGAAGTCGGTGCAGGAGGCCCGGGAGGCCGGCGCGCTGGTCGTCATGGACGCCAAGCGCGGCGACATCGGCTCCACCATGGCCGCCTACGCCGAGTCCTTCCTGCGCCGGGGCGCCCCGCTGTTCTCGGACGCGCTGACCGTCTCCCCGTACCTCGGTTACGGCTCCCTGAAGCCGGCCGTCGACCTGGCGCGCGAGAACGGCACCGGCCTGTTCGTGCTGGCGCTGACCTCCAACCCGGAGGGCGGCGAGGTGCAGCACGCGGTGCGCGCCGACGGGCGCGGCGTCGGCGCGACGATGCTGGCGCACCTGGCCGCCGAGAACGAGGGGGAGCGGCCCCTCGGCTCCTTCGGCGCGGTGGTCGGCGCCACCCTCGGCGACCTGTCCTCCTACGACCTGGCCATCGGCGGACCGCTGCTGGCTCCCGGCATCGGCGCCCAGGGGGCCACCCCCGCGGACCTCCCGCGGGTCTTCGGGGACGCCGTGCGCAACGTGGTGCCGAACGTCAGCCGGGGTGTTCTTCGTCACGGCCCCGACATCGGGGCGCTGCGGACGGCCGCCGACCGCTTCGCCGAGGAGATCCGGAGCGCGGTCGCGGCGTCCTGAGCCCGAAACCACTCCCCAAAGCGAGGAATTTTGCCCTAAATGTCCGGCCTGATAGATGCTGACCTGGACTTTTCCGCTGTTCTCGCTGACTCTGGCGGCATCGACCGCTAGTCTCCGTCGAGTGGGAGCAGCCCCCGCGCCCCTCAGGGCGGCGGGGGGACCGGGCGCGTGTGTTGCTCGTGGCTCCCCAGGTGTGGGGCGACTAGGTTCCTCACCGGTCCGTATCCGACAGTTCGACATCCGAGGTGACGTAGGCGTGGCTCTTCCGCCCCTTACCCCTGAACAGCGCGCAGCCGCGCTCGAAAAGGCCGCCGCGGCTCGCCGGGAGCGGGCCGAGGTCAAGAATCGACTCAAGCACTCCGGCGCCTCCCTCCACGAGGTCATCAAGCAGGGCCAGGAGAACGACGTCATCGGCAAGATGAAGGTCTCCGCCCTCCTCGAGTCCCTGCCGGGCGTGGGCAAGGTCCGCGCCAAGCAGATCATGGAGCGGCTCGGCATCTCCGAGAGCCGCCGCGTGCGGGGTCTGGGTTCCAACCAGATCGCATCCCTGGAGCGTGAGTTCGGCAGCACGGGCTCCTGAGTCCCGGGCACCGCGCGATTGCTGGAATAATCGCCGCATGGCTGCAACACCCCGGGGGACGTCCCCCGCACCCCCGGACGCTCGTCCGCGGCTGACCGTGCTCTCCGGCCCCTCGGGGGTCGGCAAGAGCACGGTCGTCGCCCATATGCGCAAGGAACACCCCGAGGTCTGGCTCTCCGTGTCGGCGACGACACGGAAGCCGCGCCCCGGCGAGCAGCACGGCGTCCACTACTTCTTCGTCACCGACGAGGAGATGGACAAGCTGATCGCCAACGGCGAGCTGCTGGAGTGGGCCGAGTTCGCGGGCAACCGCTACGGCACACCCCGCGCCGCCGTGCTGGAGCGCCTGGAGGCCGGTGAGCCGGTGCTGCTGGAGATCGACCTCCAGGGCGCACGGCAGGTCCGCGCCTCCATGCCGGAGGCCCAGCTGGTGTTCCTGGCCCCGCCCTCCTGGGAGGAGCTGGTGCGCAGGCTCACCGGCCGCGGCACCGAACCGCCGGAGGTGATCGAGCGCCGCCTCGCCGCGGCCAGGGTCGAGCTGGCGGCCGAGCCGGAGTTCGACGAGACCCTCGTCAACACCTCCGTCGAGGACGTGGCGCGCGAGCTGCTAGCCTTGACGAACGTCGTGTGATCGCGCCAGGTCCAGCGAGCCCGGCCGATCGACCCGACTGATTCTTTCCCATCCATCGGAAGGTAGAGCGTGTCCTCTTCCATCTCCGCGCCCGAGGGCATCATCAACCCGCCGATCGACGAGCTCCTCGAGGCCACGGACTCGAAGTACAGCCTCGTGATCTACGCGGCCAAGCGGGCCCGCCAGATCAACGCGTACTACTCGCAGCTCGGCGAGGGCCTCCTCGAGTACGTCGGTCCCCTCGTCGACACCCACGTCCACGAGAAGCCGCTCTCGATCGCCCTGCGCGAGATCAACGCGGGTCTGCTGACGTCCGAGGCCATCGAGGGCCCGGCACAGTAGTGCCAGCAGTAGCATTTTCAGCCTGAAGCTGACTTTTCCACAGGCCCGGCGGTCCGACTGCCGGGCCTGTGGTGTGTG
Source organism: Streptomyces sp. NPDC006384 (assembly GCF_042870695.1). Taxonomy (NCBI): domain Bacteria; kingdom Bacillati; phylum Actinomycetota; class Actinomycetes; order Kitasatosporales; family Streptomycetaceae; genus Streptomyces; species Streptomyces sp. NPDC006384. The sequence goes on along the minus strand of NZ_JBIAHR010000006.1, from coordinate 78,552 downwards.
ATGGGGGCCTACGCATACCGAGGTCGGGAGAGACGGTGGACAAGCCCAAGGTCGTTCTGGGGGTCAGCGGCGGGATCGCCGCCTACAAGGCGTGCGAGCTGCTGCGCAGATTCACCGAGTCGGGACACGAGGTGCGCGTCGTCCCGACCGCCTCCGCGCTGCACTTCGTCGGCGCCGCCACCTGGTCCGCCCTGTCCGGCAACCCCGTCTCCACCGAGGTGTGGGACGACGTCCACCAGGTCCCGCACGTGCGCATCGGCCAGCACGCCGACCTGGTCGTCGTCGCCCCGGCCACCGCCGACACGCTCGCCAGGGCCGCCCACGGCCTCGCCGACGACCTCCTCACCAACACCCTGCTCACGGCCCGCTGCCCGGTCGTCTTCGCCCCCGCCATGCACACCGAGATGTGGGAGCACCCGGCCACCCGGGAGAACGTGGCGACCCTGCGCCGCCGCGGCGCCGTCGTGATCGAACCGGCCGTCGGCCGCCTCACCGGCGTCGACACCGGCAAGGGCCGCCTCCCCGACCCGGGGGAGATCTTCGAGGTCTGCCGCCGGGTGCTCGCCCGCGGCGTCACCGAGCCCGACCTCGCCGGACGGCACGTCGTCGTCAGCGCCGGCGGCACCCGCGAGCCCCTCGACCCCGTCCGCTTCCTCGGCAACCGCTCCTCGGGCAAGCAGGGCTACGCCCTCGCCCGCACCGCCGCCGCCCGGGGCGCCCGCGTCACGCTGATCGCGGCCAACGCGGCACTGCCCGACCCGGCCGGCGTGGACGTCGTCCCGGTGGGCACCGCCGTGGAACTGCGCGAGGCCGTGCTGCGCGCGGCGGCGGACGCCGACGCCGTCGTCATGGCCGCCGCGGTCGCCGACTTCCGGCCGGCGACGTACGCCACCGGGAAGATCAAGAAGAAGGACGGCCGGGAACCCGAGCCGATCGCGCTGGTCCGCAACCCGGACATCCTCGCGGAGATCTCCGCCGGCCGGGCCCGCCCCGGGCAGATCGTCGTCGGCTTCGCCGCCGAGACGGACGACGTCCTCGCCAACGGCCGGGCCAAGCTGAAGCGCAAGGGCTGCGACCTCCTCGTGGTGAACGAGGTCGGAGAACGCAGGACCTTCGGCTCCGAGGAGAACGAGGCCGTGGTCCTCGGCGCCGACGGCAGCGAGACCCCGGTGGCGCACGGCCCGAAGGAGGCCCTGGCCGAAACGGTGTGGGACCTCGTGGCGGAACGGCTCGGCTGAATGCCCCGTCCGGCCCCCGGCGCCCGTGGCCACCGCGCGATCGGGCGTGGCGTGCCTGGCCAACGGCCCTCCGCATTGTGCAGAATGCCCGTGCCGCAGGTCACAGCCCTTCCGAGAGCTGAGACGGGTGAGTCCGCGGCCGAGTGCGACCGATAAACTGTTCTCGGACGTCGCCGGGTGCAGCTCCCCGTGCCGTCCACCAATGATCAGCCAGCAGCCGCTGCAACCCCAGGGAGCGTTGTGTCCCGTCGCCTGTTCACCTCGGAGTCCGTGACCGAGGGCCACCCCGACAAGATCGCTGACCAGATCAGCGACACCATTCTCGACGCGCTTCTGCGCGAGGACCCGGCGTCCCGGGTCGCCGTCGAAACGCTGATCACCACCGGCCTGGTGCACGTGGCCGGCGAGGTCACCACCAAGGCGTACGCGGACATCCCCACGCTGGTGCGCGGCAAGATCCTGGAGATCGGCTACGACTCCTCGAAGAAGGGCTTCGACGGCGCCTCCTGCGGCGTGTCCGTCTCGATCGGCGCGCAGTCCCCGGACATCGCGCAGGGCGTCGACACGGCGTACGAGTCCCGGGTCGAGGGCGACGACGACGAACTGGACCGGCAGGGCGCGGGCGACCAGGGCCTGATGTTCGGCTACGCGTCCGACGAGACCCCGACCCTGATGCCGCTCCCGGTCTTCCTCGCGCACCGCCTGTCCAAGCGCCTGTCCGAGGTCCGCAAGAACGGCACCATCCCCTACCTGCGCCCCGACGGCAAGACCCAGGTCACCATCGAGTACGACGGCGACAAGGCCGTCCGCCTCGACACGGTCGTCGTCTCCTCGCAGCACGCGAGCGACATCGACCTGGAGTCGCTGCTCGCGCCCGACATCAAGGAGTTCGTCGTCGAGCCGGAGCTGAAGGCGCTGCTCGACGACGGCATCAAGCTCGACACGGAGAACTACCGTCTCCTGGTCAACCCGACCGGCCGCTTCGAGATCGGCGGCCCGATGGGCGACGCCGGCCTGACCGGCCGCAAGATCATCATCGACACCTACGGCGGCATGGCCCGCCACGGCGGCGGCGCCTTCTCCGGCAAGGACCCGTCCAAGGTGGACCGCTCGGCCGCGTACGCGATGCGCTGGGTCGCCAAGAACGTCGTCGCCGCCGGGCTCGCCTCCCGCTGCGAGGTGCAGGTCGCGTACGCGATCGGCAAGGCCGAGCCGGTCGGTCTGTTCGTGGAGACCTTCGGCACCGCCAAGATCGACGCGGAGAAGATCGAGAAGGCCATCGACGAGGTCTTCGACCTCCGTCCGGCCGCGATCATCCGCGACCTCGACCTGCTCCGCCCGATCTACGCCCAGACCGCCGCCTACGGCCACTTCGGCCGTGAGCTGCCGGACTTCACCTGGGAGCGCACCGACCGCGTCGACGCGCTGCGCGAGGCGGCCGGGCTGTAACGTCCGGTTCCTCTCCGAAGGCACGGCACGAGGCCCGGCGTCCCCCTGGGGGCGCCGGGCCCCGGCGTGTCCGCAGGCCGTGCGCGGCCGCCCCCGGGAGAGGCGGTGCCCACCCGGGCGGGCCGCCGGTTGTCAGTGGCCTTTGGTAAGAATGCAGGCGTGAGCAGCGAGAACGGACCGGCGGGCGGTGGCGCGGGCGACGCGCCGCCCGAACAGCTCGCGCTCATCCGGGAGAGCGTGCGCAGGGCGAAGACGCCGCGGGCCAAGCCGCGGACCTGGCGCGGCGCCCCGCTGGCCAGGGAGCTGCCCGTCGCCCGGGTGCTGGTCGACAAGGGCGTCCTCCACCTCGACCGGTACTTCGACTACGCCGTCCCCGAGGAACTGGACGCCGAGGCCCGGCCGGGCGTGCGGGTGCGGGTGCGGTTCGGCGCCGGCCGGCACCGGGTGCGGGAGGGACGCCGCGAGGGCGGCGGCCTCGTCGACGGCTTCCTGATCGAGCGGCGCGCGGAGTCCGACTACGCGGGCCCGCTGGCCGCGCTGGCCCAGGTCGTCTCGCCCGAACCGGTGCTCGACCCGGAGCTGCTCGGTCTCGCGCGGGCCGTCGCCGACCGGTACGCGGGCAGCCTCGCCGACGTCCTGCAGCTCGCCGTGCCGCCGCGCAACGCGAGGGCGGAGAAGCGGCCCTCACCCGCCCCCCTGCCCCCGCCGCCGGTGCCCGCCCCCGGCTCCTGGGAGCGGTACGGGCAGGGACCGGAGTTCCTCGCGGCCCTGGCCTCGGGCGGGGCGCCGCGCGCGGTGTGGAACGCGCTGCCCGGACCGGCCTGGAGCGAGGAGCTGGCGCGTGCCGTGGCGGCCACGCTGGCCTCCGGCCGGGGCGCGCTCGCCGTGCTGCCGGACGGCAGGGCGGTCGCCCGGGCGGACGCCGCGCTGACCGCCCTGCTCGGCGAGGGACGGCACGCGGTGCTCACCGCCGACGCCGGCCCCGAGCAGCGGTACGCCCAGTGGCTCGCGGTGCGCCGCGGAGCCGTACGGGCCGTCGTCGGGACCCGTGCCGCCATGTTCGCCCCGGTGCGTGACCTCGGGCTGGTCGCCCTGTGGGACGACGGCGACGACAGCCACAGCGAGCAGCACGCCCCGCAGCCGCACGCCCGCGAGGTGCTGCTGCTGCGCGCGGCCCAGGACAGGTGCGGCTTCCTGCTGGGCGGCCGGCACTGCACCGTGGAGGCCGCCCAGCTGGTGGAGACCGGCTGGGCCCGGCCGCTGGTAGCCGCCCGCGAGCAGGTGCGGGCCGCCGCCCCGCTCGTGCGGACCGTGGGCGACGGGGACCTGGCGCGGGACGAGGCGGCCCGGGCCGCCCGGCTGCCCACCCTGGCCTGGCAGGCCGTCAGGGACGGGCTGCGGCACGGGCCGGTCCTCGTGCAGGTGCCCCGGCGCGGATACGTGCCCCGGATGGCGTGCGCCGCCTGCCGGACGCCCGCACGGTGCCGGCACTGCTCCGGGCCGCTGGAGGGGCAGGAGTCCGGACCGGCGCTGCGCTGCGGTTGGTGCGGACGCGAGGAGAACGCCTGGCACTGCCCGGAGTGCGGGGCCTTCCGGCTGCGCGCGCAGGTCGTCGGGGCGCGCCGCACCGCCGAGGAGCTCGGCCGGGCCTTCCCCGCGGTGCCGGTGCGCACCTCGGGACGCGAACAGGTGCTGGACACCGTGTCGGGGGCGCCCGCCCTGGTCGTCAGCACCCCGGGTGCCGAGCCCGTCGCCGAGGGCGGGTACGCGGCGGCTCTGCTGCTCGACGGCTGGGCCATGCTCGGGCGGCCCGACCTGCGGGCCGGTGAGGACGCGTTGCGGCGCTGGCTCGCGGCCGCCGCGCTGGTGCGTCCGCAGAGCGCCGGCGGCACCGTCGTCGTGGTGGCCGAGCCGACCCTGCGGCCGGTGCAGGCGCTGGTGCGCTGGGATCCCGTCGGCCATGCGCTGCGGGAGCTGGCCGAGCGGGCCGAGCTGGGTTTTCCGCCGGTGTCGCGGATGGCGTCCGTGGCCGGTCCTCCCGAGGCGGTGGCCGGCTTCCTGAGCGCGGTGGAGCTGCCGCGCGAGGCCGAGGTGCTGGGGCCCGTGCCGCTGCCCGTCACGGCGCCGGGGCGCCCGCGCCGGGCGGGCGGGCCGCCGCCGGGGGAGCACTGGGAGCGGGCGTTGATCCGGGTGCCGCCGGGGAGCGGGGCGGCGCTGGCCGGTGCGCTGAAGGCGGCCCAGGCGGCGCGGACGGCCCGCGGGAACGACGTACCGGTGTGGGTGCGGATCGATCCGCTCGACATCGGGTGAGGGCCGTGGCCTCGGGTGAGGGCCGCGGCCGTCCCGCCGGTGCAGGGGAGGCCGGAGCCGCCCGGCCCGGCACGCGGGGGTGTCCGGGAAGAGAGGCGCCCTCCCGGAGATCACCGGGAGGGCGGGGACGGACCAGTTGTCGCGGGGAATCGGGGAAGCCGCGGGCCCTGTGTCCTGGCGCGGCGCGGAGGCGGCGGGCCTTCCCGCAGGTCCCCGGGAGAGCGGGCCGGGTCGTCAGCCGTTGCGTGAGCCCGGGAAGGCCGTCGGCCTGGGGTCCTCCCGCAGGGACGGGCTTCCCGCCGTCGGCTGGGTCGGCATGGAGCGGGCCGCGGGGACCGTGGGCACGGCCGGCACGTCGGCGCTCACCGTCCGCGTGCCCGTGCCCATGGGCTCCGGCGCGCGCTCGGGGATCTCCGCGGCCGCGGCCTGGGCGGCGGCCCGGCGGGAGCCGTAACGCCGGTGCACCGCCTGCTTGGTGACGCCGAGCGCGGAGCCCACCGCGTCCCACGAGAAGCCGAGCGAGCGGTCGAAGTCCACGGCGGCCGTGACCAGGGTCTCGACGCTGTCCCGCAGCTCCTGGGCGAGACGGACCGTCGGTGCGGGGGCGCGTCCGTAGACGACGAAGCCCGTGGACGGGCCGGAACGGCGCGGACGGTAGACGTTGCCCAGCTGGGCGGTGAGGGTGCGCAGTGCGTCCACCTGCCGGCGGACCCGCTCGATGTCCCGCACCAGCAAGTGCAGGCTGGCCCGAGCCTGGGCGTCGTGGGTTGCGTGGTCGGCCATGAACAAGCCTCTCGAACCGGCGTTGAAAGGAATCGGGTCGCGCGCGCGGCCCTGTGTGGTCAACTCTTCCTTGACCAACGCGTGGGCGCTCCGCTGGTCACGGGATGGGGGCGTGAGGGCATGTGTGCGCCCCTCCTGGTGGGATGCGCGCCTGGGTCCTCGTCCCCGGTACTCCTCTCCCGCCCCCGCACGCCCTCGCACCGCCCGTTTCCGCCGGCCGGGAGGCCGGGGCCTGCCGCGGGGTGCGCGCACCGCCGTCGGCCGCCGGGCGTCTTCGGGCTCGTAGACTGGTGCGTCGCCCGCATCCGCCCCCGCCCGAGAGGCCCGTCCCACCCATGAAGCTGGTCTTCGCCGGTACCCCCGAGGTCGCCGTTCCCGCCCTGGACGCCCTGATCGCCTCCGAGCGCCACGAGGTGGCCGCCGTGGTCACCCGTCCCGACGCCCCGGCCGGACGCGGGCGGCGGCTGGTCGCCTCCCCGGTGGCCGAGCGGGCGGAGGAGGCCGGGATCGAGGTGCTCAAGCCCGCGAAGCCCCGCGACCCCGACTTCCTGGCGCGGCTGCGCGAGATCGCCCCCGACTGCTGCCCGGTCGTCGCCTACGGCGCCCTGCTGCCCCGCGTGGCCCTGGACGTGCCGGTCCACGGATGGGTCAACCTGCACTTCTCGCTGCTGCCCGCCTGGCGCGGTGCCGCGCCCGTGCAGCACGCGCTGATGGCCGGCGACGAGATCACCGGGGCGTCCACCTTCCTCATCGAGGAGGGACTCGACTCCGGGCCCGTCTTCGGGACGGTCACCGAGACCGTCCGCCCCACCGACACCAGCGGAGACCTGCTGACCCGGCTCGCCTTCGCCGGCGCCGGACTGCTCGCGGCCACCATGGACGGCATCGAGGACGGCAGCCTGAAAGCCGTGCCGCAGCCCGCCGAGGGCGTCACCCTCGCGCCGAAGATCACCGTCGAGGACGCCCGGATCGACTGGACCGCCCCGGCACTGCGCGTCGACCGCGTGGTCCGCGGCTGCACCCCGGCGCCCGGCGCCTGGACCACGTTCCGCGGCGAGCGGCTCAAGCTGGTGCAGGCCGCGCCCGTGCCCGACCGCACCGACCTCGCCCCCGGACAGCTCGCGGCCGGCAAGAACAACGTGTACGCCGGCACCGGCTCGCACGCCGTGGAGCTGCTGTGGGTGCAGCCGCAGGGCAAGAAGCCGATGCGGGGCGCGGACTGGGCGCGCGGGGTGCGGATCGCCGAGGGCGAGCTGCTGGGCGCCTGACCCCGGCGTCACCGGTCACCGGCCCGACGTACGCTGGTCACCGCACTTCATCCCACACCCGGAGCACCTTTTCGTGAACGAGCAGCCCCGTCGTCCCCGCAAGCCCGGCAAGCCGTACCGCAGGCCCCGGAAGGACCCCGTCCGCATCCTCGCCTTCGAGGCGCTCAGGGCCGTGGACGAACGGGACGCCTACGCCAACCTCGTGCTGCCGCCGCTGCTGCGCAAGGCGCGGGAGAGCGAAGGCCCCGAGAAGTTCGACGCCCGGGACGCGGCCCTCGCCACCGAGCTGGTGTACGGGACGCTGCGCCGGCAGGGGACGTACGACGCGATCATCGCGGCCTGCGTGGACCGGCCGCTGCGGGAGGTCGACCCGCCGGTGCTGGACGTGCTGAGCCTGGGCGCGCACCAGCTGCTCGGGACGCGCATCCCGACCCACGCGGCCGTGTCCGCCTCCGTCGAGCTGGCGCGCGTGGTGCTCGGCGACGGACGGGCCAAGTTCGTCAACGCCGTGCTGCGCAGGATCGCGCAGGACGATCTCGACGGCTGGCTGGAGCGGGTCGCCCCGCCCTACGACGAGGACCCCGAGGAGCACCTCGCCGTCGTCCACTCGCACCCGCGCTGGGTCGTCTCCGCGCTGTGGGACTCGCTCGGCGGCGGCCGGGCCGGCATCGAGGAACTGCTGGCCGCCGACAACGAGCGGCCCGAGGTCACGCTGGTCGCCCGGCCCGGACGGGCCACGACCGGGGAGCTGCTCGAGGAGAAGGCGGCCGTACCGGGGCGCTGGTCGCCGTACGCGGTGCGGCTGAGCGAGGGCGGCGAACCCGGGGCCGTCGAGGCCGTCCGGGAGAACCGGGCGGGCGTGCAGGACGAGGGCAGTCAGCTCGTCGCGCTGGCCCTGGCGGGCGCGCCCCTGGACGGGCCCGACCGGCGCTGGCTGGACGGCTGCGCGGGGCCCGGCGGCAAGGCGGCGCTGCTCGGCGCGCTGGCCGCCGAGCGCGGCGCCTTCCTGCTCGCCTCCGAGAAGCAGCCGCACCGGGCGGGGCTGGTCGCCAGGGCGCTGGACGGCAACTCCGGCCCGTACCAGGTGATCGCCGCCGACGGGACGCGCCCGCCGTGGCGGCCCGGCAGCTTCGACCGCGTCCTGGTCGACGTGCCCTGCACCGGCCTGGGCGCCCTGCGCCGCCGCCCCGAGGCGCGCTGGCGGCGCCGTCCCGAGGACCTGGACGGCTTCGCCCCGCTCCAGCGCGGGCTGCTGCGCAGCGCCCTCGAGGCCGTCCGGGTCGGCGGCGTCGTCGGATACGCCACCTGCTCGCCGCACCTCGCCGAGACCCGGGCGGTCGTCGCCGACGTGCTCAAGCAGCACCCGGACACCGAACTCCTCGACGCCCGCCCCCTCCTCCCCGGCGTCCCCCATCTCGGCGAGGGCCCCGACATCCAGCTCTGGCCCCACCTCCACGGCACGGACGCCATGTACCTCGCCCTGATCCGCCGCACCGCCTGACGCGCCCCGAAGGGGCGCGGGGCTGTGACATCGTGCGGCCCCGCCGCGGGGCGCGAGCGACCGGGGACGGCCCGCGGCCGAAGAACAACCCCATGCCCCCCGTCCCCGGAGAGCATGGCAGTCTTGGGGGCATGGCCGCGCAGATCAACCCCAGCATCCTGTCCGCCGACTTCGCCCGCCTCGCGGACGAGGCCGAGGCGGTCCGGGGAGCCGACTGGCTCCACGTCGACGTCATGGACAACCACTTCGTCCCCAACCTCACCCTCGGCGTGCCGGTCGTGGAGTCGCTGGCCCGGGCGACGGACACCCCGCTGGACTGCCACCTCATGATCGAGGCCCCCGACCGCTGGGCGCCCCAGTACGTGGAAGCCGGTGCCGGCTCCGTCACCTTCCACGTCGAGGCCGCCGCCGCCCCGGTCCGGCTCGCCCGCGAGATCCGGGCCAAGGGCGCCCGCGCCTCCATGGCACTGCGGCCCGCGACGCCGGTCGAGCCGTACGAGGACCTGCTCCCCGAGCTCGACATGCTGCTGATCATGACGGTCGAACCGGGCTTCGGCGGGCAGGCGTTCCTCGACATCATGCTGCCGAAGATCCGCCGCACCCGTGAGCTGATCAAGAAGCACGGTCTGGAGCTGTGGCTGCAGGTCGACGGCGGCGTCTCGGCGTCCACGATCGAGCAGTGCGCCGACGCCGGTGCCGACGTCTTCGTCGCGGGCAGCGCCGTGTACGGGGCGTCCGACCCGGCCGAGGCGGTACGTGCGCTGCGCGAGCAGGCCGAGGCGGCGACCGCCAAGGCGTCCTGGGCGTGCGATCACTGAGGAACAGAACGTGAACGGCACCCATCAGGGCTGATCGAGTGCGCCGAATCTGCAAGGATGAACGGCGAATCCAGAGTGTGAACAGCAGTGAAGGAGATCGCCGTGTCGGGTATGTCGGCGGGCCGTTCAGCCATGCGGATGGGACCCGCTGAGCTGGTCCAGGCGGCGGCCATGGCCCGCCGCTTCTACCTCGAGGGCAAGTCCAAGATCCAGATCGCGGAGGAGTTCGGCGTCAGCCGCTTCAAGGTGGCCCGGGTCCTCGAGACCGCCCTCGAGCGGGACCTTGTACGAATCGAGATCCGGGTGCCGGCGGAGCTGGACGCGGAGCGTTCGGACGCCCTGCGGGCCCGCTACGGCCTCAGGCACGCCGTCGTGGTGGAGTCCCCGGCCGACGCCGAGGAGACGCCCGACCCGGAGAACCTGGGCGAGGTGGCCGCCGACCTGCTCGGCGAGCTGGTCGACGAGGGTGACGTGCTCGGCCTCGCCTGGGGCCGTTCCACGATCCACATGGCGGCCGCGCTCGACCGGCTGCCGCCGTGCACGGTGGTGCAGCTGACGGGCGTGTACGACGCGGGGACCGCCGAGCGCGGCTCCGTCGAGGCCGTGCGCCGCGCCGCCCAGGTGTCCGGCGGCGACGCCCACCCCATCTACGCGCCGATGCTGCTGCCCGACGCGGCCACCGCCCAGGCGCTGCGTCACCAGACCGGGATCGCCCGGGCCTTCGAGTACTTCGACAAGGTCACGGTCGCCTGCGTCTCCATCGGCTCCTGGGAGCCGGGCATCTCCACGGTGCACGACATGCTCAGCGACGAGGAGCGCGCGCACTACGCCTCGCTCGGCGTCGCCGCCGAGATGTCCGCGCACCTCTTCGACGCCGAGGGCCGCCGCGTCGGACGGGACCTGGGGGAGCGGTGCATCACGGTCACGGCCGACCAGCTCCGCCGTATCCCCGAGGTCGTCGCGATCGCGGGCGGGCAGCGCAAGGCGGCGGCCATCGACGCGGTGCTGCGGTCCGGTCTGGTCACCAGCCTGGTGACGGACACGTCGGCCGCGGACTACCTGCTGACGGCCGGTACGGCGCCCAAGCCGACGCTCAACCGGTCGGACCCGGACGGTGCCTGACGGCCGGTCAGGAGAGGAGTGCGGCATGACGGAGGACCCCGCGGGCCGGCTCGTGGTCACGCTCGACCTCGACGGGGTCACGGACCGGGCGGGCCTGATGGACCGCTGCGCCCGCACCCTCGGCCTGCCCGGCCTGCCCGGCCTGCCCGACCCGGCCGGCCGGGACTGGGACGCGCTCGCCGACTCCCTGGCCGACCCCTCGGCCTGGCCCGAGGGAGCGGCGGAGCGCGGACTGCTGGTCGTCGTGCGGGGCTGGCGGGCGTACGCCGAGACGCGGCCGGACGAGTGGGCCGTGGCCGAGGAGGTGTTCGGGGAGGCGACCGACCGCGGACCGGGGCTCTTCGTGACCCTGGGGCCTGGAGGTTCCTCCAAGCAGGCCGCCGACCGGCCTGGATGATCCGCCCGGAGACCGTCCGTCACCGGTCGTGGGAGAATGAAGTACGTGCTCTTTCCCCCTGGCTGACCTGTCCGGGGGCCACCTCTGATCGACTGGGATGTGCAGCACGTGCGTTTCCTCAACGACATCCAGCCCTCGCACGACCTGACGTACGACGACGTCTTCATGGTGCCGAGCCGCAGCGCCGTCGGCTCCCGGCAGGGCGTGGACCTCAGCTCCCCGGACGGCACGGGGACCACGATCCCGCTGGTCGTCGCCAACATGACCGCCATCGCCGGCCGCCGCATGGCCGAGACGGTGGCCCGGCGCGGCGGCCTCGTGGTCATCCCGCAGGACATCCCGATCGAGGTCGTCACCGAGGTCGTCTCCTGGGTGAAGAGCCGTCACCTCGTGCTGGACACGCCGATCGTGCTGGCCCCGCACCAGACCGTCGCCGACGCGCTCTCCCTGCTGCCCAAGCGGGCGCACAACGCCGGCGTCGTCGTGGACGGGGACGGCAAGCCCGTCGGCGTGGTCACCGACACCGACCTGACCGGCGTGGACCGCTTCACCCAGCTCGAAGAGGTCATGTCCAAGGACCTGCTCCTCATCGACGCGGACATGGACCCGCGCGAGGCCTTCAACACCCTCGACGCCGCCAACCGCCGCTACGCGCCCGCCGTCGACGCGGACGGCCGCCTGGCCGGCATCCTCACCCGCAAGGGCGCTCTGCGCGCCACGCTGTACACCCCGGCCGTCGACGCGCAGGGCAGGCTCCGCATCGCCGCCGCCGTCGGCATCAACGGCGACGTGGCGGGCAAGGCGAAGCAGCTGCTGGACGCGGGCGTGGACACCCTCGTCATCGACACCGCGCACGGCCACCAGGAGTCGATGATCAGCGCGGTCAAGCTGGTGCGCGACCTGAACCCGCAGGTGCCGATCGTGGCCGGCAACATCGTCTCCGCCGAAGGCGTGCGCGACCTGATCGAGGCCGGCGCGGACATCATCAAGGTCGGTGTCGGCCCCGGCGCCATGTGCACCACCCGCATGATGACCGGCGTCGGCCGGCCGCAGTTCTCCGCCGTCCTGGAGTGCGCCGCCGAGGCGAAGAAGTACGGCAAGCACGTGTGGGCCGACGGCGGCATCCGCCACCCGCGCGACGTGGCGATGGCCCTCGCGGCCGGCGCGTCCAACGTGATGGTCGGCTCCTGGTTCGCCGGGACCTACGAGTCCCCGGGCGACCTCCAGCACGACGCGAACGGCCGCGCCTACAAGGAGTCCTTCGGCATGGCCTCCGCCCGCGCGGTGCGCAACCGCACCTCCGAGGAGTCCGCCTACGACCGGGCCCGCAAGGCGCTGTTCGAGGAGGGCATCTCCACCTCCCGGATGTTCCTCGACCCGGCCCGTCCCGGCGTCGAGGACCTGATCGACTCGATCATCGCGGGCGTCCGCTCCTCCTGCACCTACGCCGGTGCCGCCTCCCTGGAGGAGTTCGCCGAGAAGGCCATCGTCGGCGTCCAGAGCGCCGCCGGCTACGCGGAGGGCAAGCCGCTGCACGCCAGCTGGAGCTGACCCGTACAGGGCCGTCCCGCACGGCCCCCGGGCACCCCGTATACGGCCTCTCGGCCGTCCGTACGGCCCCGGTCCGTCCCGTCACCCCGGGACGGACCGGGGCCGTACGCCGTTCCCGGCACTGACCAGGGACGATCCGTCACCGGACCGCCCGGCGGCGCTCCGCGCAACTCCGTACAGCCCCCGCGCAACGAACCTACGCCCCGCCCCGGCAGACGCAACGATCGTGCGGTGATGCGCAAGGTTGCTGCATTACCACGGGGAACACCCCGCTCGTAAGGTTCTTCGCTGTACGTGGCGTGGCGGGGACCCCGCTCGGTGGGTTCCCGCTTCCGCGGGGGTACCCGTCAGGTCCCCGCCGCTCCAGAAGCCCGCCGCGACACCGCCCGCACAGGCCGGCGGCGCGACCGGCAGTGACAAAGGAGTCAACGCGTGCTCGACCACGGCGCACCCCCGCCCCACGACACACCGGCCGCCCCCGCGTCCCCGGGCCTGGCCGCGCGCCTCATGCGCCGCAAGCCCGTGGAACGCCTGGTCGCCGAGGGAGGCCAGGGCGAGGGAGGCACCCTGCGCCGCTCCCTCGGCCTGTGGCAGCTCACGATGATCAGCATCGGCGCCACCCTCGGCACCGGCATCTTCGTCGTCCTCGGCGAGGCCGTCCCCAAGGCCGGACCGGCGGTCACGCTCTCCTTCGTCATCGCCGGCCTCACGGCGCTCTTCTCCGCCCTGTCCTACGCGGAACTGGCCGGCACCATCCCCGTCGCCGGCTCCTCGTACTCGTACACCTACGCGACCATGGGCGAGCTGATCGCCTGGATCTGCGGCTGGTGCCTGGTCCTGGAGTACGGCGTGTCCGTCGCCGCCGTCGCCGTCGGCTGGGGCGAGTACCTCAACGAGCTCCTCGACGGCACCATCGGCGTCACCATCCCGGCGGTGCTCTCCGCCCCGCCCGGCGACGGCGGCGTCTTCAACCTGCCCGCGCTGATCGTCGTGCTCCTCGCCATGACCTTCCTGCTGGGCGGCGCCCGCGAGTCCGCCCGCGCCAACACGGTCATGGTCGTCGTCAAGATCGCCGCGCTGGTGATGTTCTGCGCCGTCGGCGTCCTGGGCTTCCGCTCCGGGAACTACGAGAACTTCATGCCGCTCGGCATGGCCGGCGTCAGCGCGGCCGGCGCGACGCTCTTCTTCTCGTACATCGGCTTCGACGCCGCCTCCACCGCCGGCGAGGAGGCGAAGAACGCCCAGCGCGACCTGCCCCGCGCGATCATGCTCTCCCTCGCCATCGTCACCGTGCTGTACGTCCTCGTCGCCGCCGTCGCCGTCGGCGCCAGGCCGTGGAAGGGCTTCGCCGACTCCGAGGCCGCCCTCGCCCAGATCATGACCGACGTCACCGGGCACAGCTTCTGGGGCACCCTGCTGGCGTTCTGCGCGGTCGTCGCCATCGCCAGCGTCGTGCTGACCGTCCTGTACGGCCAGACCCGCGTGCTGTTCGCGATGTCCCGCGACGGACTGGTCCCCAGGGTGTTCTCCAAGGTCCACCCGAAGAGCGGCGCGCCCCGCGCCAACACCCTGATCGTCTCGCTGTTCTGCGGCGTCCTCGCCGCCGCCGTCCCGCTCGGGCAGCTCGCCGACGCCACCAGCATCGGCACCCTCTTCGCCTTCGCCCTGGTCAACGTGGCCGTCGTGGTGCTGCGCCGGACCCGCCCGGAGATGCCGCGCAGCTTCCGGGTGCCGCTCTCCCCGGTCCTGCCTGCCCTGGGCTTCGCCTTCTGCGTCTGGATGATGGGCAGCCTGTCGACCGTCACCTGGGTGGTCTTCGGTGCCTGGATGGCGGCCGGGCTCGTGTTCTACTTCCTGTACGGCCATCGCCGTTCCCGACTCGCCACGCCGGACACGTCCGCGGTCCGGGCGCACCAGAAGTGAAGTGAACGACCCGCAGTGCTGAACGATCTCGACGAACGCATCGTGCACGCCCTCGCCGAGGACGCCCGCCGCTCCTACGCGGACATCGGGCAGTCGGTCGGCCTGTCCGCGCCCGCCGTGAAACGGCGCGTGGACAGGCTGCGCGCCACCGGCGCCATCACCGGCTTCACGGTACGGGTCGACCCGGCCGCGCTCGGCTGGCAGACCGAGGGGTTCGTCGAGATCCACTGCCGCCGCAACACCTCGCCCGAGACCATCCGGCGGGGGCTGGAGCGCTACCAGGAGGTCGTGGCCGCGTCCACCGTCACCGGGGACGCGGACGCCATCGCCCAGGTCTTCGCCGCCGACATGCGGCACTTCGAACGGGTGCTGGAGCGGATCGCCGGGGAGCCCTTCGTCGAGCGCACCAAGTCGGTGCTGGTGCTCTCGCCGCTGCTGCGGCGCTTCTCGTCGGGGGCGCCCGCGTGAACGCCGGGCACGGGGACGCCGTCGCGTCTAGCATCGGTGTCATGACCAGGCGACATTGATCCACCGGCCGTGACCGCCCCCGAGGGCCGCCCCGGACGCCGTACCCCCGGTGTCCGATCCGCTCCCCTCGGGAAGGTCCCATGTCTCCCACACCCGCCCGTGTGCCGTCCGCCGGCTGCCGGCGCCTTGCGGCCACGCTGTACGGCTACGCGTTCCTCGACGACTTCGTCCTGCTCTACCCGGTGTACGCGCTGCTCTTTGCCGACACCGGCCTGTCCGTCTGGCAGATCTCCTCCCTCTTCGCCCTGTGGTCCGTCACCGGCGTGCTGCTGGAGGTGCCCTCCGGCGCCTGGGCCGACGCCGTCTCGCGGCGGCTCCTCCTCTGCCTCGGCCCGCTGCTCACCGCCGCCGGTTTCGCGCTGTGGGTGCTCCTCCCCTCCTACGGCGCCTTCGCGGCCGGTTTCGTGCTGTGGGGCGCCGGGGGAGCGCTCGGGTCCGGCGCGCTGGAGGCGCTGGTCCACGACGAGCTGGAACGGCTCGGCGAGGCCGGCCGGTACGCCCGCGTCATGGGCAGGGCCCGCTCGGCCGGGCTGGTGGCCGTGATGGCCGCGATGGGCCTGGCCGGGCCGGTGTTCGCCCGGGGCGGCTATCCGGCGGTGGGCGCGGCGAGCATCCTGGTCTGCCTGCTGGCGGCGGCCGTGGCGACCCGCTTCCCCGAGCACCGGCCGTCCGGCGGACACCAAGGCGGCTGGCTCCCGGCCCTGCGGGCCGGGCTGTCCGAGGCCCGCGCAGACCGGTCCGTGCGTGGCGCGCTGCTGCTCGTGCCGGCCGTGGGCGCCGTGTGGGGCGCCCTCGACGAGTACACCCCGCTGCTGGTCCGCGACACCGGCGTGGCCCAGGCGACCGTGCCGTGGCTGCTTCTGCTGGTCTGGGCCGGCGCCACGGCCGGAGGTCTGCTGGCCGGCACCGCGGAACGGCTGGGCGACACCGGCTTCGCCGGCCTGCTGGCCGGCGCCGCCCTCGCCCTCGCCCTGGGCGCCGGCGCTGGTACGCCGGCGGGGCTGGCGCTGGTCGCGGTCGCCTTCGGCGGCCTGCAGCTGGCGAGCGTGCTCGCCGACGCCCGGCTCCAGCACCGCATCGAGAGCGCCGGCCGGGCGACCCTGACCTCGGTGGCGGGGCTCGGCACCGAGGTGGCCACGGTCGCGGTGTACGGGGCGTACGCGGTGGCCGGGACGGAGACGGGGCACGGCACCGCGTTCGCGATCCTCGCGGTGCCGTACCTGCTGACGGCGGCGGTGCTGGTGGCCGCCCGGGCTACAGCTTCGGCTGCCAGGGCACGACCCTGAAGTCGCCCGTGCCCTTCTTCACCTTCTCGAACGGCGCCGACCCCACGCACCGGGGCAGCCCGTCCGTCCCGGCGGGCGAACCGCTCGCGACCCAGCTGTAGCCCAGGCGGTCGTGGCGGCCGCGGTCGTGGACGGTGACGCCGACCCGCTTGCCCGTGGCGCCGGGCAGGTCGGAGGAGGTGATGACGCCGGTCACGACGGCCACGTCACCGCCGGTCAGCAGACAGTCGACGGTGGCCTTCGCGTGAGCCCCCTTGCCGTTCCGGTGGTGGCTGAACTCGAAGGTCCCGGTCGCCTCGAGCGGGTCGTCGCCGTTCTCGGCTGCCAGGTGGGCGTCGAAGGTGAAGGTGATGTCGTCCCCGGCCGACCGGTACAGCTTCGCGGTGCCGGTGAGCGCGGCCGCCTCCCCGGGGGACGGGTCCCGGTGAGGGCCCGAGGCGACGGCCGCGCCGGTCGTGGCGGCGGTGAGCAGCAGCGCGGCGCAGAGCGCGGTGGTCGTCGTACGGCGTTTCATGGTGGTCCTCTCCGCAGGCGGAACCCGGTGAACCGAACGGTCACCACTGTCGCGGCGCGGCGCTCCCGCCACATCGTTCCGAAGGCGGCACCGCTCTCCGCCGCGCGGCGGGGGAGGACGGGCGGGAACTGCGCCCCGGGGAGGAGGGACGGACGGACGAGGCGCGCAACGAATCGCCGCCGCGTGCCCGGCGGACGCAACGAGCCGCTCACCGGCGCGCAACGGCTGCTTCTTGTCCGGCGGAGTCCGCCGACCGTACCGTCTATCTGGCCCCCGACCCCCTCCCACCGGTGAGGAACACGCATGCGCACCGCCCTGCTCCAGAGCTCCGGCCGACCCGGCTCCACCGCCGAGAACCTCCAGGTCCTCGACGAGGCCGCGGGCCGCGCCGCCGCCGCGGGAGCCGGGCTGCTCGTCACCTCCGAGCTGTTCCTGACCGGGTACGCCATCGGCGACGGCATCGGCCGCCTCGCCGAGGCCGCCGACGGCGAGGCGGCCGACGCGGTTGCCGAGACCGCCGCCCGCCACGGCCTCGCCGTCGCGTACGGCTACCCCGAGCGGGACGGCGAGCGCGTCTTCAACTCCGTCCAGCTGATCTCCGCCGACGGCACCCGCCTCGCCAACTACCGCAAGACCCACCTCTTCGGCTGCTTCGAGCGGGAGCACTTCGTGCCGGGCGAGCAGCCGGTCGTCCAGACCGAGCTGAACGGCCTGACCGTCGGCCTGATGATCTGCTACGACGTCGAGTTCCCGGAGAACGTCCGCGCCCACGCCCTGGCCGGCACCGACCTGCTGCTCGTCCCGACCGCGCAGATGCACCCGTTCCAGTTCGTCGCCGAGTCCGTCGTGCCCGTGCGGGCCTTCGAGAACCAGATGTACGTCGCGTACGTCAACCGGGTCGGCCCGGAGGGCGAGTTCGAGTTCGTCGGGCTCTCCGTGCTCGCCGGGCCCGACGGCACGCCCCGCGCCCGCGCCGGACGTACCGAGGAACTGATCCTCGCCGACGCCGATCCGGCCTTCCTCGCCGCCTCCCGCGAGACCAACCCGTACCTGAAGGACCGCCTCCCCGGTCTCTACGGGTCCCTCGTCTGACCCCCCACCGCCACCCCCGTACCACCTGTGCAAGGAGTCCGTACCCCATGACGTCCACGGTGCCCAACGCGATCGAGCACGCCGACGAGCAGCAGCCGCCGATCACCATGTTCGGCCCGGACTTCCCGTACGCGTACGACGACTTCCTCGCCCACCCGGCGGGCCTCGGCCAGATACCCGCGACCGAGCACGGCACCGAGGTCGCCGTCATCGGCGGCGGTCTGTCCGGCATCGTCGCCGCCTACGAGCTGATGAAGATGGGTCTCAAGCCCGTCGTCTACGAGGCCGACCGGATCGGCGGCCGGCTGCGGACCGTCGGCTTCGACGGCTGTGACGAGTCCCTGACCGCCGAGATGGGCGCGATGCGCTTCCCGCCGTCCTCCACCGCCCTCCAGCACTACATCGACCTCGTGGGCCTGAAGACCCGTCCCTTCCCCAACCCCCTCGCCGAGGCGACCCCCTCGACCGTCGTCGACCTCAAGGGCGAGTCGCACTACGCCGAGACGCTCGACGACCTGCCCCAGGTCTACCGGGACGTCGCCGAGGCCTGGGCCAGGTGCCTGGAGGAGGGCGCCGACTTCTCCGACATGAACCGCGCCCTGCGCGAGCGCGACGTGCCCCGCATCCGCGAGATCTGGTCGAAGCTGGTCGAGAAGCTCGACAACCAGACCTTCTACGGCTTCCTCTGCGAGTCCGAGGCCTTCAAGTCCTTCCGGCACCGCGAGATCTTCGGCCAGGTCGGCTTCGGCACCGGCGGCTGGGACACCGACTTCCCCAACTCCATCCTGGAGATCCTCCGCGTCGTCTACACCGAGGCCGACGACCACCACCGCGGCATCGTCGGCGGCTCCCAGCAGCTGCCGCTGCGCCTGTGGGAGCGCGAGCCGGAGAAGATCGTCCACTGGCCGTACGGCACCTCGCTCGCGAGCCTGCACGAGGGCGGCGAGCCCCGCCCGGCCGTGACCCGCCTGAACCGGACCGCCGGCAACCACATCACCGTGACCGACGCGAACGGCGACATCCGCACCTACCGGGCGGCGATCTTCACCGCCCAGTCCTGGATGCTGCTCTCCAAGGTCGCCTGCGACGACTCGCTCTTCCCGATCGACCACTGGACGGCGATCGAGCGCACCCACTACATGGAGTCCAGCAAGCTCTTCGTGCCCGTGGACCGGCCGTTCTGGCTGGACAAGGACGAGGAGACCGGCCGGGACGTCATGTCGATGACGCTCACCGACCGCATGACCCGCGGCACCTACCTCCTCGACGACGGCCCGGACAAGCCGGCCGTCATCTGCCTCTCCTACACCTGGTGCGACGACAGCCTGAAGTGGCTGCCGCTGTCCGCGAACGAGCGGATGGAGGTCATGCTGAAGTCGCTCGGCGAGATCTACCCGAAGGTCGACATCAGGAAGCACATCATCGGCAACCCGGTGACGGTCTCCTGGGAGAACGAGCCCTACTTCATGGGCGCGTTCAAGGCCAACCTGCCGGGCCACTACCGCTACCAGCGGCGCCTGTTCACACACTTCATGCAGGACCGGCTGCCCGAGGACAAGCGGGGCATCTTCCTGGCCGGCGACGACATCTCCTGGACGGCCGGCTGGGCCGAGGGCGCCGTCCAGACCGCGCTCAACGCGGTCTGGGGCGTCATGCACCACTTCGGCGGCGAGACCGACCCGGCCAACCCCGGCCCGGGCGACCTCTACGACGAGATCGCGCCGGTCGAACTCCCCGAGGACTAGACCCCGGCGCCGGCCGGACCGGCCGGCGCCGGGTCAGTTCCGCAGCGGGGTGAGCAGCATGCGGCCCGCGAAGCCCACCGCCGCGTCCAGCCGCTGGGTGAACTCCCCGGCCACGTCGGGCGTCCGGCGCAGCGCCCACAGCGCGCGGGCCGAGGCCCAGGTGGCCTCGCGGGCGCGCTCCAGGCTCCAGGACCCGAGCAGATGGGTCAGCGGGTCGGCGATCTGCAGGAGGTCGGGGCCCGGCATCAGCTCGTCGCGCACGCGCTCCTCCAGCGACACGAGGAGGTCGCCCACCCGGTCGAACTCGTCCTCCAGGTCGGCGGGTTCGCAGCCGAGCGTACGACAGGTGTCCACCACGGCCAGCGCCAGGTCGTGCCCGATGTGCGCGTTGATGCCCGCCAGCGCGAACTGCAGCGGACGTACGCCGGGATGACGGCGCAACTGGAACAGGGGGCGCCAGCACGCGGGCGGCCGGCGTCCGTTCTCCAGGGCGTCCACGGCGGCCAGGTAGCGCTCCGCGAAGCGCACGTCCAGCGCGGTCGCGGCCCGGGCGTCCGGGAACAGACCTGTGCCGATGTGCCGGCCGACCGCCTCGGTGACGGTCAGGTAGACACGGTTGAAGACGGCCACCCCGTCCCACGCGGGCAGCGCGGAGTCGAGGGCGCGCATCCGGGTCAGGACCGTGTCCACGGTCCGGACGGACGCCGGAACTTGCTCACAGTGCGCCATGGCGGCAGGGTCGCAGCTTTAGGGTGGGAGCAGTGCCGGCGGGCCCGACGCTTCCCCAGAACGGGGGAACGCGCCCGCCGTACGGGAGGGGGGAACGTACGTGTCAGGCCTTCGTGCCCGGCGCCTGGCCGCTCGCAGGTCCGAGCGCAGGCGCGCCGTCCGGCGCAGCGCGATGGTCGCTGCGGCGTCCGTCGTCGTCGCGGTCGGCACCGCGACCGGCATGCTGTCCGCGTTCGGTGAGGACGACGGCGGCGGTGGCGGGGTCGACGAGGCGCGGCCGCTGACGACGAGTTCGCCGCACCCGTCCCCTTCGCCCCACTCCCACTCCCCGTCCCCGTCGCCGACCCCCTCCGTGCCGGCGACACCGTCGGTCTCCGCCTCGCCCTCCGGCACGCGGAAGGCGAGCCCGAGCCCCTCGCCGCGAAGGACCGGGGAGGAGACGCGGACCACCACGGTCTCCGCGCGGCTCTACCGGCACCCCGAGTCCCAGGTCCTCGACTGGGTCCGGGCCAACCCCGGCGACCCGCTCCGGGACGTCATAAAGTCCCGCATAGCCGACCACCCGGCCGCCGTCTGGTTCGCCGACTTCACGCCGGACACCATCACCTCCCGGGTCCGCGCGGTCACCTCGGGCGCGGCCGCGCAGGGCCGGGTGCCGGTCGTCGTGCCGTACGCGATACCCGGCCGGGACTGCGGCGGGCACTCCGAGGGCGGGGCCCCGGACCTCGGCGCCTACGACGCCTGGATCGACCGGTTCGCCGCGGGGCTCGGCTCCGGCGAGGTCATCGTCGTCCTGGAACCCGACTCGGTGGCCCAGGCCGAGTGCCTGTCCGACGGCGAACGGGCCGCCCGCTTCGCCTCCCTGGCCCGCGCCGGGCGCGTCATGAAGGACGCCAACCCGAGGGCGCGCGTCTACTTCGACGCCGGCCACTCCGGCTGGCACGCGCCCGCCAAGCAGGCCCGGTGGCTCAGGCAGGCCGGTGCCGCCTCGGCCGACTCCTCCGACGGCATCTTCAGCAACGTCTCCAACTTCCACACCACCGCCGACGAGATCGCCTACGACCGCGCGGTCCTCGACGCCCTCGGCGGCCCGGCGAGCCTGGGAGCCGTCATCGACACCAGCCGCAACGGCAACGGCGCCCCGCCCGACGGCCAGTGGTGCGATCCCGCCGGCCGCAAGATCGGCCGCACGCCGACCCTGAGCACCGGCATGGGCCGCATCGACGCCTACCTGTGGGTGAAGCTGCCGGGCGAGTCGGACGGCTGCAAGGGCGCCCCGGGCACCTTCACCCCGTCCTACGCCTACGATTTGGCGCGCTGAGAGCCGTCGCCCCCGGTCTCCTCGTCGTACGACGACGTGCCCTCGTCGAGCAGCGGCTGCTGCGTCTTGAGGTGGGCCGGGGCGAAGGCGCGCAGCGCGTGGTAGCCGGTGATGACGACCAGGGTGCCGAGCGCGATGCCGCTGAGGGAGAAGGTGTCGGTGAACTTCATGCTGACGTTGCCGACGCCGATGATGATGCCCGCGGCGGCCGGCACCAGGTTCAGCGGATTGCGCAGGTCCACCTTGGCGTTGACCCAGATCTGCGCGCCGAGCAGGCCGATCATGCCGTAGAGGATGACCGTGATGCCGCCGAGGACGCCGCCGGGGATCGCGGCGACGACCGCGCCGAACTTCGGGCAGAGGCCGAAGAGGAGCGCGAAGCCGGCGGCGGCCCAGTAGGCGGCCGTCGAGTAGACCCGGGTCGCGGCCATCACGCCGATGTTCTCGGAGTAGGTGGTGTTGGGCGGGCCGCCGACCGCGGTGGACAGGATCGAGCCGACGCCGTCCGCGGAGATTGCCGTGCCCAGCTTGTCGTCGAGGGAGTCGCCGGTCATCTCGCCGACCGCCTTGACGTGCCCGGCGTTCTCCGCGACCAGCGCGATGACCACCGGGAGGGCGACCAGGATCGCCGACCACTCGAAGCTCGGCCCGTGGAAGGACGGCAGGCCGATCCAGTCGGCGTGGCCGACGGCGGAGAGGTCCAGCCGCCAGTGGTCGGTGACCCTGCCGCTGCCGTCCACCGAGTGGATCTTCCCGAAGACCTGGTCCAGGGCCCAGGAGAGGGCGTAGCCGAAGACCAGCCCGAGGAAGATCGCGATGCGGGACCAGAAGCCGCGCAGGCAGACCACGGCCAGACCGGTGAACAGCATCACCAGCAGCGCCGTCCACTGGTCCTGCGGCCAGTAGGTGGTGGCGGTGACCGGGGCGAGGTTGAAGCCGATCAGCATGACCACCGCGCCGGTGACGACCGGCGGCATCGCGGCGTGGATGATCCGGGCGCCGAAGCGCTGCACCGCGAGCCCCACCAGGAACAGCGCGACGCCGACGACGAGGACCGCGCCGGTCACCGTGGCGCTGGTGCCGCCCTGCGCCCGGATCACGGCGGCGACACCGACGAAGGACAGCGAGCAGCCGAGGTAGCTGGGCACCCGGCCGCGGGTGGCGAGCAGGAAGATGACGGTCGCCACGCCCGACATCATGATCGCGAGGTTGGGGTCCAGGCCCATCAGGACCGGAGCCACGAAGGACGCCCCGAACATGGCCACCACGTGCTGGGCGCCGAGCCCGGCCGTGCGGGGCCACGAGAGCCGTTCGTCGGGGCGGACCACCGCTCCGGGCGCGGGTACTTTCCCGTCACCGTGCAGCTTCCAGCGCACGCCGAGGTCCATGGTGAGGTTTCGCTTTCTGCCGTGCATGAGGTCTGTCCGCACCATTGTCGGGGGTAGCCGCCCCTGCCACGTCCCGCGGCCCCTCGCTGACCAGCGCCTTCCCCCGGCCACCGTCACTGAGCGTCCGCTTAGGATGGAGGGGTTCCGCCGCACGTGAGCACCACCGAGCAGGACCAGGAGCCCCGCCCGTGACCGCCGAAGCCCCCGCCGCGCCCGCCCTGTCCTACGGCAGACTCGCCCCCGTCACCGTCCACTTCGACGACCTGGACGCCCTCGGCCTGCTGCACAACGCCCGCTACCCCGTGATGGTGGAGCGGGCCTGGGCCGAGCTGTGGACCGAGCACGGCTTCCGCTTCGAGGGCGACTGGACCGCGGCCGGCGACGCCTGCAACGCGGTCAGGGAACTGACGATCACCTATGAGGCGCCGGTCACCCGGCCGGGCGCGTACGCCGTCCACCTCTGGCTGGAGCGGCTCGGCACGACCGGGCTGACGTACGGCTTCCGCTTCTGCTCCGCGGACGGCGCCACCACGTACGCCCGCGGCACCCGGGTGCTGGTCCGCCTCGACCCCGCGACGCTGCGCCCGGCGCCGTGGAGCGAGGCCTTCAGGACTGCCGGCCGGGCACTGCTGCGCCCGGCCCGCTGACCTTCGGCCGCTCGCGGTCGCCGGCCCGCAGCACCTTCGCGAAGACCACCAGGCAGCAGGCCAGCGCGGTGACCAGGCCGAACGACACCATCAGACTCGTCGCCTGAGCCAGACCGCCGATCGCGCTCGGCGCCACCAGGCCCGAGGTGTACGTGATGGTCGCCACGCCCGCGATGGCCAGGCTCGGGTTGGAACCGGCCCGGCCGGCCGCCGCGAAGCACAGCGGGACGACCACGGCGATGCCGAGACCCATCAGCGCGAAGCCGGCCATCGCCACCGCCGGATGCCCGCCGACGACCACGAGCAGGCCGCCGAGCGTGGCCAGCACACCGCTCACCCGGACCGTGCGCACCGCGCCGAACCGGTCCACCACCTTGTCCCCGGCGAGCCGGGCCAGGGCCATGGTGAGCGTGAAGCCCGTCGTGCAGGCCGCCGCCAGTCCGGCCGAGGCCTCCAGCTGGTCCCGCAGATAGACCGCGGACCAGTCCAGGCTCGCGCCCTCGGCGAACACCGCGCAGAACCCGACGGCGCCGATCAGCAGCGCCGACCGGGGCGGCAGCGCGAACCGCGGCGGCGGGTCCTCGTCCTCGGCGGGCTGGATGTCCAGCACCCAGGTGCAGGCCACCAGCCCCGCCGCGGTCAGCACGGCCGCGGCCAGGGCGTGGTGCAGCCGCGCGTCCGAGCCCAGGTGGGCGGCGAGCGTGCCGGCCGCCGAACCGATCAGGGCGCCCACGCTCCACATGCCGTGCAGCCCGGACATGATCGACTTGTCGAGCCGGTTCTCCACCTCGACGCCGAGCGCGTTCATCGCCACGTCCGACATGCCCGCCGAGGCGCCGTACACGAACAGGGCGAGACACAGGGTGAGCAGGTTCGGGGCGAGGGCGGGCAGCACCAGCGCCAGCGTCCACAGGGCGAGCAGACCGCGCAGGGCGGTGCGTGCGCCGAAGCGGTGACTGACGCCGCCGGCCAGCGGCATGGCGACGGAGGCGCCGAGCGCGGGGAAGGCGAGCGCCAGTCCCAGCTGGCCCGCGCTGACCCCGGCGTGGTCCTGGATCCACGGCACCCGGGTCGCGAACGAGCCGGTGACCGCGCCGTGCACGGCGAACACGGCCGCCACGGCGTACCGGGCACGCCTCACCCGGCCGTGCGCACAGACCACTGCGCTCATTCTCGGTTCCTCCGTCGGATCCGTGTCCACTGCTCCGTCTTCGTCGCGCCGCGTAAACTATCAGGAAGCCTGCCTGATAGATAGGGAGTATTCTCCGCGGACCCCGCGACCGCAGATCTGGAAGGATCCCGGCATGCCCGCATCACCGAGCACCGCCCGGGCCATCAACGACCGGCTCGCCCTGCGACTGCTCCAGCAGGAGGGCCCGTTGACGGCGGGGCGGCTGAAGCAGCTGACCGGTCTGTCCCGGCCCACGGTCGCCGACCTCGTCGAACGCCTCATCGCCTCCGGACTGGTCGAGGTGGTGGGGGAGTCGGGCGAGCAGCGCCGCGGCCCCAACGCCAAGCTGTACGGCATCGTCGCCGGCCGCGCGTACCTCGCCGCCCTCGACGTGCGGACCGAGAGCGTCGCCGTGCTGGTGTCCGACCTGCTCGGCCGCGTCCTCGCCGAGGTGTCCGGGCCGATCGGTGACGACACCGGGACGGGGTCCGCGGTGGAGCAGGCGGTGAGCCTGGTCGAGCGGGCGGCGAAGGAGGCGGGCGCCGGCCGGCTGCACACCGTCGGCATCGGCGCGCCCGGACTGATCGACCCGGTCAGCGGCGAACTCCGCGACTCCACGGGCCTGCCCGCGTGGCACCGACGGCTGACGGCCGCCCTTCAGGACAGGTTCCCCGAGGCGCGGATCGGCGTCGAGAACGAGACCAACCTGGCCGCCCTGGCCGAGCAGCGCGACGGGGCGGCCCGGGGCCGGGACACGTTCGTCCTGCTCTGGCTCGGCCTCGGCATCGGCGCCGCGGTCGTCCTCGACGGCACGCTGCGCCGGGGCGTCTCCGGCGGCGCGGGCGAGATCGGCTTCATGCCGGTGCCGGGCACCGCGGGCCTGCCGTCGGCCACCGACTGCGACGGCGGGTTCCACTCCGTGGCCGGTGCGGCGGCGGTGAGCGCGCTGGCGGCGGAACACGGGGTGACGGCCGTGCCCGAGGGGCCCGAGCCGCATGCCGCCGCGCTGGTACGGGAGGCGGTGCGCCGGTCGGCCACGGCCCCGGGGGCCGCCCGCTTCCTGGACGCCCTCGCCGACCGGGTCGCCCTCGGCGCGGCCGCTGTCGTCTCCGTCCTGGACCCCGGCTGCGTGGTGCTGGCCGGCGAGGTCGGCCGCGCCGGCGCCGACGCGCTCGCCGCCCGCGTCCAGGACCGCCTCACCCGGATGTCGCCGCTGGCCACCGAGGTGCGGGCCACCGCACTGGGCGGCGGCGCCGTCCTGCGTGGGGCACTGCTGACCGCCCGGGACCGCGCCCAGGACGAACTGTTCGCGCCGCCGGAGCGGTAGCCCGCGACGTTCTGCGGTCCGGGCGAGGGGGTGGGGGCCGCCCGTCCGGTGCGCCGGGCCGACGGAGAGCCTGTCGCCGCCGTCCGCGTGCGCGAAGGCGTAGTTGATGTGGGTGAGACCCTGTCCCAGGGGATGTCCGAGGCCAGGTAGGCCGGCTTGCCGTCCTTGCCGGTGCGCCAGGCCGTGAAGTGGCCGATCACCCGGCGCGGATGGTCCGCGCCCATCCTCTCCCGGCCCCCGGCGTCGTACCCCGAGCAGTAGGGGACGTCGACGCCAGGGAGCCGGTACAGGCCGTCGGGACGACAGCTCTCCTGGCCGGCGGCCCGGTCGGGCCGCCGGGACGCGGTGGGATCGCGCTGGAGGAACGCTCTGTGAGTCACTCCACACGCTCCGGCCGCATGGAGGGTGATCGGGCGTGGCAGACTGGCCCTGTACCAGAAGCAGCGCACTCCGGGGTCGGTGAAAGTCCGAACCGGCGGTTACAGTCCGCGACCCGGTCGCCTCCAGCGACCGGTTGACCAGGTGAAATTCCTGGACCGACGGTTAAAGTCCGGATGGGAGGCAGTGCGCGGCGGGCGAGCACACGTGCGCGCCGCCGATCTCTGGGCCCGCCCGTCACGGGTGGGCCCGTCCGGCGTCGTTCCCGGTGTCCTTGCTCGCGGTCCCTGTCGTTCACGACAGCCCCGGAGTCCGTGCCCGAAGAGGCAGGAGGACCCGGGAAGTGTTCACCGGAATCGTCGAAGAACTGGGCGAGATCACCGCCGTCGAGACCCTCGACGACGCCTGCCGCTTCCGCGTGCGCGGCCCCGCGGTCACCGAAGGGGCACGGCACGGCGACTCCATCGCCGTCAACGGCGTCTGCCTCACCGTCGTCGACCACGAGGGCGACGAGTTCACCGCCGACGTGATGGCGGAGACCCTGAACCGCTCCAGCCTGGGCGTCCTCACCACCGGCTCCCGCGTCAACCTGGAACGCCCCACCGCCGTCGGCGCCCGCCTCGGCGGACACATCGTGCAGGGCCACGTCGACGGCACCGGCGAGATCCTGGAGCGCAAGCCCTCCGAGCACTGGGAGCTCGTGAAGATCTCCCTGCCCGCAGGCCTCGCCCGCTACGTCGTGGAGAAGGGCTCCATCACCGTCGACGGCATCAGCCTCACCGTCGTCGACGCCGGCCCCGACTTCTTCACGGTCAGCCTCATCCCCACCACCCTCGCCCTGACCACGCTCGGCATCAAACAGCCCGGCGACCCGGTCAACCTCGAGGTGGACGTCATCGCCAAGTACGTCGAGCGCCTGCTCGGCACCCAGGGGGGCACCCGGTGAACTGGCTCAACTCCGAGGCGTTCGTCCTCTTCGGCCAGCACATCAAGTGGTCGGACATGATCGGCAACGTGATCGGCCTGCTCGGCCTCGCACTCGGCTGGCGGCGCTCGATCTGGACCTGGCCCGTGCAGTTCGTCTCCGGCCTGATCCTCTTCGCCGCCTTCGCCACCGCCCACCTCTCCGGCAGCGCCGGCAAGCAGGTCGTCGTCATGGTCGTCGCCGCGTGGGGCTTCTGGCAGTGGAACCGCGGCCGGCGGCAGACCCAGGACGGCTCCATCGCCGTCCGCTTCGCCACCTGGCGCGAACGCGTCGCCCTGCTCGGCGTCGCCGCCCTCGGCACGCTCGCCGTCGGCGGCCTGTTCACCGCCTTCCCGACCCTGTCCTGGGATCCCTGGCCGGACGCGTACATCTTCGTCGGCACCGTCGTCGCGATGTACGCCCAGGCGCGCGGCATGGTCGAGTTCTGGTTCGCCTGGCTGCTGGTCGACCTGGTCGGCGTCCCGCTGAACTTCGCCAACGGCTTCGCCTTCTCCGGCTTCGTCTACGTCGTCTACGGCGCGCTCGTCCTGTGGGGCCTGCGCGACTGGTGGCTGCGCTCCCGCACCGCGGCGCGGCCCGTCCCGGAAGGAGCGCCCGCATGAGCACGGCACCCGTCCTCTACAGCACCGACGGCCCCGAGGACCTGTTCCTCGACCCCGTCGAGCAGGCTGTCGCCGACATCGCCGCCGGCCGCCCGGTCGTCGTCGTCGACGACGAGGACCGCGAGAACGAGGGCGACCTCGTCATCGCCGCCGAGAAGGCGACCGAGGAGATCGTCGCCTTCATGATGAGCGAGTGCCGCGGCCTGATCTGCGCCCCCATGGAGGGCGACGAACTGGACCGCCTCCGCCTGCCGCAGATGGTCGACGACAACACCGAGTCGATGAAGACCGCCTTCACCGTCTCCGTCGACGCCACCGCCGCCCACGGCGTCAGCACCGGCATCTCCGCCTCCGACCGCGCCACCACCCTCCGGCTCCTGGCGGGCGGCACCGCCGAGCCCGACGACCTCGTCCGCCCCGGCCACATCTTCCCGCTGCGCGCCCGCTCCGGCGGCGTCCTCGCCCGCAACGGCCACACCGAAGCCGCCGTCGACCTCGCCCGCCTCGCGGGCCTGCGCCCGGCCGGCGCCATCGTCGAGATCGCCGGCGAGGACGGGCGCATGCTGCGCCTGCCCGAGCTGATCCCGTTCGCCCGCAAGCACGGCCTGACGATCATCTCCATCGAGGACCTGATCGCCTACCGCCGCAGCGCCGAGCCCACCGTCCGCCGCGAGGCCGAGGTCCACCTGCCCACCCGGCACGGCGAGTTCACCGCGTACGGCTACCGCTCCACCGTCGACGGCGTCGAGCACGTCGCCCTCGTCCACGGCGAGATCGGCGACGGGAAGGACGTCCTGGTCCGTATCCACTCCGAGTGCCTCACCGGCGACGTCTTCGGCTCCCAGCGCTGCGACTGCGGCCCCCAGCTCGACGCCTCCCTGGACCGCATCCAGGCCGAGGGCAGGGGAGTGGTGGTCTACCTGCGCGGCCACGAGGGACGCGGCATCGGCCTGATGTCCAAGCTGCGCGCCTACGAACTCCAGGAACGAGGCCGCGACACCCTCGACGCCAACCTGGAGCTCGGCCTGCCCGCCGACGCCCGCGACTACGGCGCCGGCGCCCAGATCCTGGCCGACCTCGGCGTGCGTGACGTACGGCTGATGACCAACAACCCCGACAAGCGCGACGCGCTCGAACGGCACGGCATCCGGGTCACCGGCCGCGAGCCGATGCCGGTCCAGGCCGGCGAGCACAACCTCCGTTACCTGCGCACCAAGCGGGACCGGATGGGACACGACCTGCCCTGGCTGGACACCACGCCCGTGTCCACCTGCGGCAACCAGTAAGCAGCGGCGAGCAGAGAAGCGAGGAGACACGTGAGCGGCAAGGGTGCACCGGAGCTGTCCGTACGCAATGTGGGTGACCTGAGGGTCGCCGTCATCGCGTCGCTGTGGCACGACAAGGTGATGGACGGACTGGTGGACGGCGCCCTGCGCGCCCTGCACGAGCTGGGGATCGACGAGCCGACCCTGCTCAGGGTCCCCGGCAGCTTCGAGCTCCCGGTGGTCGCCAAGGTCCTCGCCGGCCGCGGCTACGACGCGATCGTCGCCCTCGGCGTCGTCATCCGCGGCGGCACCCCGCACTTCGACTACGTGTGCCAGGGCGTGACCCAGGGCCTCGTCCAGGTATCCGTCGACACCGGCGTCCCCGTCGGCTTCGGCGTCCTCACCTGCGACACCGAGGAGCAGGCCCTGGACCGGGCCGGCCTCGAGGGCTCCAGCGAGGACAAGGGCCACGAGGCGGTCACCGCGGCCGTCGCCACCGCGGCCACGCTGCGTTCAGTATCCGAACCGTGGCGCTAGGCCGCCCGGCACTACGCGTAAAGTGGGCGGCACCATGTCCAAGAAGACTTTCGAGGAGCTCTTCACCGAGCTCCAGCACAAGGCCGCAAGCGGCGACCCCGCCACCTCCCGCACCGCCGAACTGGTGGACAAGGGGGTCCATGCCATCGGCAAGAAGGTCGTCGAGGAGGCCGCCGAGGTCTGGATGGCCGCCGAGTACGAGGGCAAGGACGCGGCGGCCGAGGAGATCTCCCAGCTGCTGTACCACGTCCAGGTGATGATGGTCGCCCGCGGCATCTCCCTGGACGACGTCTACGCCCACCTGTAGAGCCGGACCCCCTTCTTCTCCACCCCTTCACACAAAGGAAGCCGACCTCATGCTGCGCATCGCCGTCCCCAACAAGGGTTCCCTGTCAGGCCCCGCGGGGGAGATGCTGCATGAGGCCGGCTACCGGCAGCGCCGCGAGTCCAAGGAACTGCGGATCGTCGACCCGGTCAACGAGGTGGAGTTCTTCTACCTCCGCCCCCGCGACATCGCGATCTACGTCTCCTCCGGGAAGCTCGACATCGGCATCACCGGCCGCGACCTGCTGGTCGACTCCGGCGCCGACGCCGAGGAGATCCTCCCGCTCGGCTTCGCCCGCTCCACCTTCCGCTTCGCCGCCAAGCCGGGCACCGCGACCGGCATCGACGACCTCAAGGGCAGGACGGTCGCCACCTCCTACGAGGGCATCGTCGCGGGCCACCTCGCCGAGCACGGCGTCGACGCCGCCGTCGTCCACCTCGACGGCGCCGTCGAGACCGCCATCGAGCTCGGGGTCGCCGAGGTCATCGCCGACGTCGTCGAGACCGGCACCTCGCTGCGCAACGCCGGCCTGGAGGTCTTCGGCGAGCCCATCATGACGTCCGAGGCGGTCGTGATCCGCCGCACCGGAGCCGACGCGGAGGACCCCAAGGTCCAGCAGTTCCTGCGCCGCCTCCAGGGCGTCCTGGTGGCCCGGACCTACGTGATGATGGACTACGACTGCCGCGTCGAGCAGCTGGAGAAGGCCGTCGCCCTCACCCCCGGCCTGGAGTCCCCGACCGTCTCCCCGCTGCACAACGAGGGCTGGGTCGCGGTCCGCGCGATGGTCCCCTCCAAGGACGCCCAGCGGATCATGGACGACCTGTACGACATCGGCGCCCGGGCCATCCTGACCACGGCCATCCACGCCTGCCGTCTGTGACCCGCGGTCGCTGACCCGCCGCCCCTGACCGTCGTTCCTCCAGCATGACCCGGAGCACACCCACCATGTCGGACGCACCGTCGGGCGCCGGACCGGACCTGCCCGCCCTGCCCGTCACCTTCCGGCCGGGCCGCACCCGCGCCGTCCTCCTCGTCCTGGCCGTCGCCGCCCTGGTGACCGTCACGACGGTCGGCATGCTGCTGCCGGGCCTCGCCCCGGCGGAGCGCATCAGCTTCGCGCTGACCGCCCTCGTCATGGCCGGCGTCCTCCTGCTGCTGGCCCGGCCCAAGGTCGTCGCCGACGAGACCGGCGTCACCGTCGTCAACCTGACGAGGGTGCGGCGTCTGGAATGGCCGGAGATCCTCCGCGTCAACCTCCGTCAGGGCGACCCGTGGGTGTTCCTCGACCTCAGCGACGGCACCAGCCTGCCCGCCCTCGGCATCCAGCCGGGCATCGCCAAGCAGCGCGCCATCGCCGACGCCCGGGCCCTGCGTGCCCTGGTGGACGCCCGTTCCGCCACCGGCCCCGAGGCACCGCGCGACTGACCCCGCACCCCGGGCGGAACGCCTCCGGCCGCGTGCCGGGCACCGGCACGGAGGCGTCCGCCCTGCCGCACACGCCCTTTCCGTGATTAATCTGAGAACGGAGTCGCGGCCGTCGCGGCTCCGCCCCTTCGCCCCGCCCGGTGCGCGGGGGTTCCTGCTACCCGAGGAGTGACTCCCTCCGGCGATGGACGGACCGTCCTGCAGTATCTGCGCCGCCCCCTGCCGACATGACGCGGACCGCACCCGCGAGGCGCGCGTCCCCGCACAGGCGGCGGCAACATGACCACCCCCCTGCTGCTCCTGGCAGCCGCGTTCCTGCTGATCCTGGCCAACGGCTTCTTCGTCGCGGCCGAGTTCGGGCTCGTCACCGTCGAACGGCCGGACGCCGAACAGGCCGCCGCCGACGGCGACCGGCGAGCCCGCCGGGTCGTCGAGTCCCTCAAGGAGCTGTCCTTCCAGCTCTCCGGCACCCAGCTCGGCATCACCCTCACCTCCCTCGTCGTCGGCATGCTCGCCCAGCCGGCCCTCGCCCGGCTCCTGGACGGCCCGTTCACCGCGATCGGCGTCCCCGAAGGCGCCGTGCCCGGTGCGGCGGTCGTCGTCGGCATGCTGCTGGCCTCGGCCGTGCAGATGGTGATCGGCGAGCTGGTGCCCAAGAACTGGGCCGTGTCCAGGCCGTTGCAGGTCGCGCGCTTCGTCGCCGGCCCGCAGCACGTCTTCGCCCGGCTGTTCCGCCCGGTGATCGCCGCGCTGAACACCGTCGCCAACCGGCTCGTGCGCATGCTCGGCGTCGAGCCGGCCGAGGAACTGGCCTCCGCCCGCACCCCCGGCGAACTGGTCTCCCTCGCCCGGCACTCCGCCCGCGCCGGCGCCCTCGAACAGGACACCGCCGACCTCTTCGTACGGACCCTGTCGCTGGGCGGGCTGACCGCACAGCACGTCATGACCCCGCGCGTGAAGGTCAGCGCCCTGCACTCCTCGGCCACCGCCGAGGACGTGGTCAACCTGACCCGCGCCACCGGACTGTCCCGCTTCCCCGTCTACCGGGAGAAGATCGACGAGATCGTCGGCATGGTCCACCTCAAGGACGCCCTCGCGGTACCCGCGCACGGCCGGCTGCGCACCCCCGCCGCCCGCATCGCCCGCCCGGCCCTGCTCGTCCCCGAGACCCTCCCGGTACGGCCGCTGCTCACCCGCCTGCGCAGCGAACAGCCCATCGCGGTCGTCGTCGACGAGTACGGCGGCACCGCCGGCGTCGTCACCCTGGAGGACATCGTCGAGGAGATCGTCGGCGAGGTCCGCGACGAGCACGACGGACTGGACGTCCCCGAACTCGCCCCCGCCCCGCCCGAGGACGGCAACCCCGCCTGGGACGCCGACGGCAGCTGCCGCGTCGACGCCCTGCGCCGCATCGGCCTGGAAGCCCCCGAGGGGCCGTACGAGACGGTGGCCGGCCTGGTCGCCGACCTGCTCGGCCGCATCCCGGCCGTCGGCGACCGCGCCGAACTGCCCGGCTGGCGGCTCTCGGTCCGCCAGGTCGGCCACTACCGTGCCGAACGGATACGGCTGGTGCGCACGGCGCCGGTCCCCGCGCTGGAGACCGCCCGGTGAGCGCCCTGCAACTCCTGTTCGCCGCACTGCTCGTGCTGGCCAACGGTTTCTTCGTCGGCGCCGAGTTCGCCCTCGTCTCCGTACGCCGCAGCCAGATCGAACCCCTCGGCACCGCCCGCGCCCGGCAGGTGCTGTACGGGCTGGAACGGCTGCCGCAGATGATGGCCGCCGCCCAGTTCGGCATCACCGTCTGCTCGCTGACGCTCGGCGCGGTCGCCGAACCCACGGTCGCCCACCTGCTGGAGCCGGTCTTCGCGTGGATCCACCTGCCGCACGGCATGATCCATCCGCTCGGCTACGCCGTCGCGCTGGCCGCCGTCGTCTTCTGCCACCTCGTCATCGGCGAGATGGTCCCGAAGAACCTCGCGATGGCCGCCCCGGAGAGGACCGCCCTGTGGCTGAGCCCCGGCCTGGTCGCCTTCGCCCGCCTCTGCAAGCCGGTCACCCTCGCCCTCGGCGCCTGCGCCCGGGGCATCCTGCGGCTGTTCCGCGTCGAGCCGAAGGACGAGGTCGAGGCCGTCTTCACCAGTGAGCAGCTCAACCGGCTGGTCGAGGACGCCGGCCAGGCCGGCCTGCTCGACCCCGAGGAACAGGAACGCCTGGAGGACGCCCTGGAACTGGGCTCCCGCCCGGTGACGGACGTACTCCTCGGACGCGACCGCCTGGTCACGGTCAGCCCCTCGGTCACCCCGGAGGAGGTCGTCGGCCTCACCGCCCGCACCGGGTACTCGCGCTTCCCGGTCGCGGCGGACACCGGCGCCTTCATGGGCTACCTGCACGTCAAGGACGTCCTGGACCTGGAGGACTCCGGCCGCGCGGTGCCCCAGCGGCTGTGGCGCCCGATGACGACGCTCCGCCCGGAACTCCCGCTCGACGACGCCCTCACCGTCATGCGCCGCGCCGCGACCCACCTCGCCCAGGTGGCCGACGCGTCCGGGAAGGTGCTGGGCCTGGTCGCCCTGGAGGACGTCCTCGAACTCCTCGTGGGCGAAGTACGCGACCCGGCCCACCGCGAGCCCCCGCCACTGACAGGACAACGCCCGCCCACGACTCCGGAACAGGCCCTGGCAACCTGACCGCCGCCACAGCGGCCCCCAGCGGGGCGAGCGAGAACCCACCCGGTCGCCGGCCTCGGCAGGCGGCACCCGCCGGCGCCGCCCGGCCCCGTCCCCTCACACCCCCGGAGGGGCCTGCGGACCCCGCCCCGACAGCACCTCCCCGTACGCCTGCATCAGATCCGGCAACCGCAACGTCGCCAGATCGTCCCGCGTCAGCTCCCCCGAGTACCCCGACAACCGCAGATCCCGGTACGCGCAGCTCTTCTCGTACAGCGTCCGCAGGAACCGCCCGTTCCCCAGCTCGTCGATCCACCCCTGGTCGACCACGTGCCCGGCGATCGACCGCAGCTCGTCGAGCGCCTCCTCGTCCCACACGTCCCCGTTCTCCGCGGCGAGCACCTCCCCGATGGCGGTCAGCTCCAGCGGCCGGTACGACGGGAAGTCCACCCGCGTCGTGAACCGGGACGACAGCCCGGGGTTGGCCGCCAGCAGACGGTCCATGCCCTCCGGATAGCCGGCGAGGATCACCACCAGGTGATCGCGGTTGTCCTCCGCCCGCTTCAGCAGCACCTGCAGCGCCTCGTCTCCGTACGCGTCGCCCTTGCCGTACCCCGCGTTGGACAGCGAGTACGCCTCGTCGACGAAGAGCACTCCGCCGAGCGCCGAGTCGATCAGTTCGTTGGCCTTCACGGCCGTCTGGCCCAGGTACTCACCGACGAGGTCGGCTCGCTGCGCCTCCACGAGATGGTCACCGCCTAGCAGGCCGAGGGCGTAGAAGACGCGGCCCAGGATGCGGGCCACGGTGGTCTTGCCGGTGCCGGAGGGGCCCGAGAAGACGAAGTGACGTTTGGGCGGCTGGACCGGCAGCCCCTGCCCGGCCCGCAGCCGCGCCATGTTGAGCTGCGCGGACAGGGCCTTGACCTGACGCTTCACCGGATCCAGGCCCACCATGCGCTCCAGTTCGGCGAGCGCGTCCTCCAGCAACGCGGGGTCCGTGGGCCCGGCGGGCAGGGAGGGGCCCGGCGCGGCGGCCCTCTCGCGCACCGGAGGACCGGTCGGCGAGGGCAGTGCGGCGGACGGCGGCTGCGGATCGGAGAGCTTGAGGCCCCGTTCCTCCACGCCGAGGAACGGATCGAGTCCGTCGGGCCCGTCCAGGCCGTCCGCTCCGGCACCGGCCGCGGCCGGCCCCGCCAGGTCGGCCGCCTCGTCGTACCCGTCACCCTCTGAGATCGCCGCCAGCCGCGCCGAGGTGTCCATGAAGCCCGGGTCGACTCGGTGCACGGCCCGGTACAGGGGCAGCGCCGCGGCACTGCGGCCCGTGCCCTCGTGGGCCCGCGCCAGCCAGTACCGCAGCTCCTTGCGCTGCGGCTGCTCGCTGCGGCACCGCATGAGGGCCGCCGACAGCAGCGGCTCGGCCTGTCCGTACATCTCCAGCCGCACCCGGGCCATGCCGCCGAACAGGCCGGCCTCGATGCCGAGCAGCGGGTCGCCGGTCAGCGGGTCGGTGTGCCGGACGAGCTGTTCCCAGTCCTTGACGAGATAGGCGCGGCAGGCGTGCAGAAAACGCACCTGGGGGTCGGTGTCCACCGGCGGCAGCCCGGCCAACGCGCGGTCCAGCTCCGGGACATGGCGTCCGTCCAGCCAGTGCGAGGCGTGCGCGAGCAGCAGGTCGCGCGTGGTCTCCAGCACGGGCTGGACCCACCAGCCCAGCCAGTACCAGGAGTTGAGCGTACGACGGTACCGGGTGCGCTGCTCGCCGAAGCGGTCGCGGTGCCGGAACATCCTGAGCAGCGCGTTCGTGGTGTCGACGCGCAGCGCGTGCAGGCCCAGCCAGGCGTCGGCCATCGCGGGGTCGATGCGCACCGCGGCCCGGAACTCCTCCTCCGCCTGCGGGTAGGCCCCCACCGTGTAGGCGTCCACGCCGCGCAGCCAGGCGAGGTCGGCCGGGGCCTGCGGGCCCTGCGTGCCGAAGTCCATCACGTCCCCCACGAACCGTGCCCCCGTCGGTACGCCGCCGGGTCGTCACCCGTCGGCCCGTACTCCAACCGCTCTGCGTACGGCCGGAGTTGCAAGGTGCGTGCAACAGTCGTACGCAGGTCGCACCGAGGGGCATCGTACCCGCGGCCGTGTTCCCGCCGAAGGTGCCGGGAAGGGCCGTTTGCCGAGGTGGAGGCGGAGGGGGCGCAGACGGGGCGGTGACCCAGCGTGAGTGCGCCATGCCGTGGAGCGTCCGGAAAGCGAGGAATGAGGGCAGAACGAAGCCCCCGGTCACGGGGGAACAACCGGGGGCTTCGTGCTCACGGGCGGCTCGGAATCACCGCACATTGAGAACGTAAGACCTGTACGACCCCGGGGTCAAGCGAAGTTGGGGCACTGTGGCGCGTCGCGGGGAAGCCGTCTTCACGGAATCAACACAATGCGGAAGGTCCGTCACCCTGCGTGAGGGACGCGCCCGGGCCTGCGTTTCCCGCGGGCCCCGGCAGCACCTCGTACCCCTGGTCCCTCTGCCGTACCAGCAGGTGCGCGAAGGGGCGCGTGGGGTCGTCGGCGAAGTGCCGGCGCTCCGCCGGGATCCACTCGTCCCAGAAGGTCCGCTGTTCCGCCCCGTCGCGCGCCCTGCCGCGGCTCCACGCCTCCTCGGGCTCCAGCTCCATCCAGAGCAGCAGGGCCAGATGCGGGCGCAGGGCCCGGCGTCCGGCACCGACCCCCTCGACCAGGACGACCGGTGCGGGCGGCAGTGCCCGGGGCGCGGTGAAGCGCCGGGCCCGCCAGTCGTAGGGCGCGTACCGCGCGGTGCCGCCGTGCCGCAGGGGCCCGAGCACCTGGTCCGTCAGACGTGCCGTCCAGTCGAACAGCTCGTCGTGGCTGGCCACGTCGTCGAGGTGCAGCACCGGCGCACCGCCCAGCGCGACGGCCAGCCGCCCGGTGAACGTCGACTTCCCGGACCCCGCGTGTCCGTCCACGCCGACGAGGCGCACGGGCCCGCAGGAGGGGGGCAGCCGGCGGATCCGGGCGGCGAGGCCGTGCATGGCGAGTCCTGGGCGGGGAGGAGGGGGACGGGCGTCGTTCGCCCAGCACTCTAACCGCGCCCGCGCGCTCCGGAGCACGGCCGTCCGCGCCCGCACGGCACCCGTGTGCATGGCGTGGCGTGTGCGGGGGTGCTGGCGGGAGCGGCGGCCTGCGGCCATAGTTGGCGCACATCCGTGCAACGGTCCCGCCCGACGCGCACACCCTGGGGGTCATCCGCCCATGAACAGAGCCGAACAGCCGTCCCGTAGAACGGTCCTGGCCGCCGCCGTCGCCGCAGCGACCGCCGTGACCGGTGCGGCGGTCCCGTCCGGCGCCGAGGCCGCCCCGGCCGCCGGCCCGGACGCCGCGGACCCCGAACGCACCCACCGTCCGGTCGACAACCGGGCCTGGGTCACCTTCCACGACTGGTGCGGCGGCACAGGCCGGGGCACCAGACCCGTCGCGGGCGCCCGGCCCGGCGTCGTCATCGCCGCCCCGGCCGGCACCACCGCCTACACCGATCCGCACACCGGCGGGACGGCCGACTGGGAGTACGCGACCTGGACCTCGCCCGAACACCGGCTCGCCGTGCCCTCGACGGAGCTCATCGCCTCCTGGAACGCGCACACCCCGGCCGGCACCTGGATCCAGACCGAGCTGAGGGGCACCTACTCCGACGGCACAAAGACGCCCTGGTACGTGATGGGGCGCTGGGCGGCCGGCGACCAGGACATCAAGCGGACCTCCGTCGACGGCCAGAGCGACGGCAGGAGCAGCGTCTGGACGGACACCCTCTCCCTCGACGACGCCTCCACCGGCCTGCGCCTGGTGTCCTGCCGGATCAGACTCACCCTCCACCGCCGCCCCGGCACGAGGCTCACGCCCACCGTCCACCGGATCGGCGTGATGGGCTCCGACGTCCCCGACCGCTTCACGGTCCCGGCCTCCCGGCCCGGCCACACCGGCGAACTGCGCGTCCCGCGCTACTCGCAGGAGATCCACAAGGGCCGCTACCCCGAGTACGACAACGGCGGCGAGGCCTGGTGCAGCCCGACCTCCTCGCAGATGGTCGTCGAGTACTGGGGCGGCCGGCTCACCGAGGAACAACTGGCCTGGGTCGATCCGTCGTACACCGACCCCCAGGTCTGCCACGCGGCCCGGTACACGTACGACCACCAGTACGCCGGTTGCGGCAACTGGCCCTTCAACGCCGCCTACGCGGCCACCTTCGAGGGCCTGCAGGGCGTGGTCACCCGCCTCGGCTCCCTCACCGACCTGGAGACGCTGATCGCGGCCGGCATCCCGGTCATCACGTCCCAGTCCTTCCTCGAGGAGGAGCTGACCGGGGCCGGTTACGGCACCGCGGGTCACCTGATGACCGTGACCGGCTTCACCGCCGACGGCGACGTCGTCGCCAACGACCCCGCCTCACCGGACAACGAGGCCGTACGCCGGGTCTACAGGCGCCGCGAGTGGGAGAACATCTGGCTGCGCACCAAGCGGTACAACGCGAGCGGCAAGGTCGTCTCCGGCACCGGAGGCGTCTGCTACCTGTACTTCCCGGCGCGTCCCGACCCCCGCCGGCGCAGGGCGCTCGCGGCGGTGGGCGTGCGCTGACCCCCGTCCCCGAACACCGGCCCCGCCCCCGGTGCGCACCGCGCCGGGGGCGGGGCCCTGTGAGGAACGTCTCCGCCACGAAAGCCGCTCCCAGTGGCAAAGTGGACAGGGTTCCGGGGGGATCCCAGCAGTCGTCGAGAGCAGCGAGAAGTCATGACCGCACACACCGCCACCGCCACCCGCGTCCGCACCGGCGGTCCCGAGGACGACGGCCCGAAGATCGTCGAGCACATCGCGGGCTGGACCCTCGTCGTGGTGTTCGCGATGCTCGTGGTCCAGCTCGGCCTGTTCTGACGCGACCCTCGTGCGACCTGCGCCACGCCCCGGCCTCGTCGCCATCGGGCGCACGTCGTTCGCCGACACGTCGTACGACGCGCTCCCGACGGACGACACCACCCGCCCGGCGCGTGTCGCCAAGAGCCTGATCCACCACTGCTTCCGGTCCGGGCGGGGCTGTTACCCGGCGATCATCCAGGATCCGGCCGCCGGTCCGGTCACCACCGCGGTGGGCGGCACCGAACCGCCGGCGGCGGAGCGCGTCCACCGCACCACCGGCGGGTGTCTGTCCCGCGCCGAGCCCGGCCAGGCCGCCCGCCGCGCCGCCGTCGTCAGCGGCGGCGTCGGCTTCGACGCCGAGGTGCGGGCCGTCCGCGACGGAGTGCGCGAGGCGATCGTCGGGACCGTCGCCGAGAGCGCGTACGACCCCACGGACACCGGCCCGCCGCCCCCTCCGCGTCCCGTGCCGGGCCCGGCCCGGCGCGCAAGCCGGAAACTTCCCGAAGTGAGCGCTCGTTAACTGGTGACTCCATGCCTCCGATCGGGCATACTCACAGCGCACAGCCGCTGGTCAGCCGCTTCCGCGACCCGGGAGTGCGAGCATCGGCCAGGCCGAACGACCCGGCGGAGCCGCCTCCACCCAAGGCGCACGTCCGCCGATGTGCCCGACAGGGAGGAGAGCGTCGCCATGCCCGACCGCGCCCCGCAGCCGGTGGACCGGCAACTGCCCACGGACGAGGCCCGGGACCTGATCTCGCTCGTCCGCGACATCGCCCAGCGCGAGATCGCCCCGCACGCGGCCGAGGAGGAGGACGCCGGACGCTTCCCGCGCGAGGTCTTCGCCCTGCTCTCCGACTCGGGCCTGCTCGGCCTGCCCTACGACGCCGAGCACGGCGGCGGGGACCAGCCCTACGAGGTATACCTCCAGGTCCTCGAGGAGCTCGCCGCGGCCCGGCTCACCGTCGGCCTCGGCGTCAGCGTGCACACCCTCGCCTCCTACGCGCTCGCCGCGTACGGCACCAAGGAGCAGCGGGCCGAGCACCTGCCCGCGATGCTCGGCGGAGGCATGCTCGGCGCCTACTGCCTGTCCGAGCCCGCCTCCGGCTCGGACGCCGCCTCCCTGCGCACCAAGGCGGTGCGCGACGGCGACGACTGGGTGATCACCGGCACCAAGGCGTGGATCACCCACGGAGGGATCGCCGACTTCTACACCGTCATGGCGCGCACCGGGCAGGACGGCCCGCGCGGCATCACCGCGTTCCTGGTGCCCGGCGACGCCGACGGCCTGAGCGCCGCGGTGCCGGAGAAGAAGATGGGCCTCAAGGGCTCACCCACCGCGCAGGTCCACCTCGACGGCGTGCGGGTCCCCGACGCCCGGCGCATCGGCGAGGAGGGACAGGGG
Source organism: Streptomyces sp. NPDC006384 (assembly GCF_042870695.1). NCBI lineage: Bacteria > Bacillati > Actinomycetota > Actinomycetes > Kitasatosporales > Streptomycetaceae > Streptomyces > Streptomyces sp. NPDC006384. Next base: position 37,954 of record NZ_JBIAHR010000006.1, on the reverse strand, counting down.
TTCGCGATCGCCCTGTCCGCGCTCGAGTCCGGACGGCTCGGCATCGCCGCCTGCGCGATCGGCGTCGCCCGGGCCGCGCTGGACGAGGCGGTGTCCTACGCGGGCGAGCGACGGCAGTTCGGCAGACCGATCGCCGACTTCCAGGGGCTGCGCTTCATGCTCGCCGACATGGCGACCCAGGTCGAGGCCGGCCGCGCCCTGTACCTGACGGCGGCACGGCTGCGCGACGCGGGACTGCCCTTCGGCAAGCAGGCGGCCATGGCCAAGCTGTACTGCACCGACGCGGCGATGCGGGTCACCACCGATGCCGTGCAGATTCTCGGCGGCTACGGCTACACCGCGGACTTCCCGGCCGAGCGCTACATGCGCGAGGCCAAGGTCCTGCAGATCGTCGAGGGCACCAACCAGATCCAGCGGATGGTCATCGCCCGTCATCTCGCGGGGCCCGAGGAACGCTGAAGGTGCCGGTGACGCTGAAGTCGCCACCGGACACGACGTCGCCGGCTCCGTGCGGGGGCGCCGCGAGCCTGAGCCACTCGGGATCGTGGCGCCCCGGCAGGGTGCGGCCACGGTCGGCCCAGGTCCGCATCAGCTCACGGTAGATCGGCGGATCCGGGAGCTGTGGTGCCGGCGGGGCCATGCCCGTCGGCACCGGCACGAACGCACGGCGCCGGCTCCCGGTGGCCGAGTGCGTGGGAGTCATACCCGGGCAACGTGGCGAAGCGCGGACAGGTCACCGGCCGACGGAATCGAGCGTACGTCCACGAGGTCCGCCGCCCGGCCCTCCGTGACCGCTCCGCCGCGGCGTCCGGGCGGGGCGTCCTGCCGGGCCCGGACGCACGGGCACGCTCCCGGCTGCCCGGCCCGGCGGTCCCGCCCGCGCCACGGCACTCGAGGCCATGGCGCGGCGACAGGGGTGGCTCCGTGCGCAGGCGCTGCGCGCCGGGGCGCGGCCGCTCAGGCGGCCTGGCGCCGCATCACCGGCATGCGCATCGGGCGCGAGCCCGGGCCGCCGACGTGGGAGAAGGGCTGCGTCCGCCAGTCGAGGCCGCGCGGGAGCGTCAGCAGCAGGGCGGTGTCCTGCTCGTGCGGCTCGAAGGACTCGTCCGCCGGACGGGCGTCGTCGGCCCTGCGGCCGGTGCCGGCGCAGACGGTGAGGCCGAAGGGATCCCACGGCGAGGCGCACAGCGCGTGCTCCGGCAGCACCTCCTCGTCCGCGAGCAGGGCGATGGGCTGCGCGCAGTCCGGGCAGATCACCCGGTACATCTCGAAGGTGTCGTAGGCGTCGAGCTCCTCGTCGTCGAAGGCGTCGGGATCGACGCCCTCCGGCACGGACTCGACGACCGGCTGCTGCCGCTTGGGCGCGGTACGACCAGGGCGCTTAAGACTCTGCATGGGATTCTCCCCCTCGGGCTGGGCCGTGACGGCACTGCGGTCTCGGCCACAGCAAGCACTTCCCGCCGGATCTCACGAGTAATCACGGGAACATCACGGAGAAGGACCAACGTGTGTGGCGTTCGTCACATGCCACGCGCAGGTGTCCGGTGCGGTGGTTTTGTCCCCGCCGGAGCACCGGCCGGCGCCCTCCCGCGGCACGGACCGGCCATGCCCCCGTCCACGCGGGTGTCCGGGGAGGTCAAGCGCACTGTAGGTTCTTGCGCCATGGAGGAGCTGGACCGACAGATCGTGCAGCTGCTCGTCAAGGACGGGCGGATGAGCTACACAGACCTGGGCAAGGCCACGGGCCTGTCCACGTCGGCCGTGCACCAGCGGGTGCGGCGGCTGGAGCAGCGTGGCGTCATCCGCGGTTACGCCGCGGTCGTCGACCCGGAGGCCGTCGGGCTGCCGATGACCGCCTTCATCTCCGTGAAACCGTTCGACCCCAGTGCCCCCGACGACATCGCCGACCGGCTGGCCGGGGTCCCCGAGATCGAGGCCTGCCACAGCGTGGCGGGCGACGAGAACTACATCCTCAAGGTCCGGGTGGCCACCCCGCACGAACTGGAGGAGCTGCTCGCCCGGGTGCGCTCCCTGGCCGGCGTGTCCACCCGGACCACGGTGGTCCTCTCGACGCCCTACGAGGCCCGCCCGCCCCGTATCTGACCCGTCCCGGCAACCCCCGCCCCGCGCGCGGCGCCGACCTGCCTGCGGACCGGCCGGCGCGAGGGGCGAGACTGGTTGCCATGAGTGAGTCCACCACCCCGCCCGCCACGGTCCTGCTGCGCCGCGGCGAGGTCCACAGTCCCGCCGACCCCTTCGCGACGGCCATGGTCGTCGAACGCGGCCAGGTCGCCTGGGTCGGCTCCGAGGGCGCCGCGGACGCCTTCGCGGACGGCGTGGACGAGGTGATCGACCTGGACGGAGCCCTGGTCACCCCGGCGTTCACCGACGCACACGTGCACACCACGTCCACGGGCCTCGCGCTGACCGGCCTCGACCTGTCCGGCGCGCCTTCCCGCGAGGCGGCCCTCGCCCTCGTACGGGACTTCGCCGCGACCCGCCCCGACGACCGCGTCCTGCTCGGACACGGCTGGGACGCCTCCCGCTGGCCCGACGGCCTGCCCCCGACCCGTGCCGAACTCGACCGGGCCACGGGCGGACGCCCCCTGTACCTCAGCCGGATCGACGTCCACTCGGCGGTCGTCACGACGGCCCTGCTCGACCTCGTCCCGCAGGACGTCGGCCGGCCCGACGGCCCGCTCACCGCCGACGCCCACCACGCCGTGCGCGCCGCCGCGCTGGGCGCTGTCACCCCCGCCCAGCGCACCGAGGCCCAGCGCGCCGCCCTCGCGCACGCCGCCTCGCTGGGCATCGGAACCGTTCACGAGTGCGCAGGCCCGGAGATCTCCTCCGAGGACGACCTCACCGGCCTGCTGCGCCTCGCGGCCGAGGGCGACGGCCCCCGGGTGGTCGGCTACTGGGCCGAACAGGACGTCGACAAGGCGCGCGAGCTGGGAGCGGCCGGCGCCGCGGGCGACCTCTTCGCCGACGGCGCCCTCGGCTCGCACACCGCCTGCCTGCACCAGCCCTACGCCGACGCCGCCCACACCGGCACCGCCTACCTGGACGCCGCCGACGTCGCCGCCCACGTCGTCGCCTGCACCGAGGCCGGTCTCCAGGCGGGCTTCCACGCCATCGGCGACGCCGCCGTCACCACCGTGGTGGAGGGCGTGCGCGCCGCCGCCGACAAGCTCGGCCTCGCCCGCGTCCGCGCCGCCCGCCACCGCGTCGAGCACGCCGAGATGATGACGCCCGAGACCGTCGCGGCCTTCGCCGAACTGGGCCTGACCGCCTCCGTCCAGCCCGCCTTCGACGCCCTGTGGGGCGGCGAGGACGGCATGTACGCCCAGCGGCTGGGCGCCGAGCGGGCCCGCACCCTCAACCCCTTCGCGGCGCTGCTGCGCGCCGGTGTCCCGCTCGCCTTCGGCTCCGACAGCCCGGTCACGCCCCTCGACCCGTGGGGCACCGTCCGGGCCGCCGCCTTCCACCGCACCCCGGAGCACCGCATCTCCGTGCGCGCGGCGTTCACGGCGCACACGCGCGGCGGCTGGCGGGCGGTCGGCCGGGACGACGCGGGCGTCCTGGTGCCGGGCGCGCCCGCGGACTACGCCGTGTGGCGCACCGGCGAACTGGTCGTGCAGGCTCCCGACGACCGGGTGGCGCGCTGGTCGACGGACCCCCGCTCCGGCACCCCCGGCCTGCCCGATCTCACCCCGGGCCGGGACCTGCCGGTCTGTCTGCGCACCGTGGTGGGCGGCCGCACGGTCTTCGTGCGGCCGGGCGAGTGATCTCCACGGCCGACGGGGCGATGATCTTCCGGCCCGTAAACTTCGGCCGGACACCGCGCTGACCTGGGTGTTGGCGTGAAAGACGCAGGTGGGACCCCTGTTGACAGGCCGCGGCGGGGGCCCGGTAGGTTCGACGGAGTCCACCACCGGACACCCGACCGGGGAAACGTCCGCGCACTCGCCGCGGCGCCGCTGCGTCAGGGACGGTGTGCCGCACCGGGGCACCGCCACTGGGAGCCAGGCTCAGCGCTCGCGCCGTGACGAGGGGACGTCACGGCCGGTCGGGAGGTGTGACCCGGGTGGGGCCCGGGCGCTCAGTAGACAACGGCCCCGGTCGATCCGCAGCCGGCGGGTCCCGGGCCGGCCCGAAGGGCGCCGGGCCCCCATCCGCCGCGGAAACGGCCCGAAACACACATCCCTACCCCGCTCCGGGGACGGTGACACCGCCATTCCGGCGTCCTGTCACGTCATCGCAGGCCCTGGCCACTATGGTGGTCCTCTGCGTACGGACATGAAGGGGCAGTAGTGAACGACGGCGACGGGACGCTCGCGGCAGCGGACCACGGGAGGCGATTCGGCCCCCTGGGCACGGCCCTGGTGATCATCCCGACCTACAACGAGGCGGAGAACATCAAGGCGATCGTCGGGCGCGTGCGCGAGGCGGTCCCCGAGGCCCACGTTCTCGTGGCCGACGACAACAGCCCCGACGGCACCGGCAGACTCGCCGACGAACTGGCCGCCGGGGACGAGCAGGTCCACGTCCTGCACCGCAAGGGCAAGGAGGGTCTGGGAGCCGCCTACCTCGCCGGCTTTCGCTGGGGGCTGGAGCACGGCTACGGCGTGCTGATCGAGATGGACGCCGACGGCTCCCACCAGCCCGAGGAGCTTCCCCGTCTGCTCACCGCGCTCAAGGGCGCCGACCTGGTGCTCGGTTCCCGCTGGGTGCCCGGCGGCCGGGTGGTGAACTGGCCCAGGTCCCGCGAGTTCATCTCCCGCGGCGGCAGCATGTACTCCCGCCTGGCCCTGGACCTGCCGCTGCGCGACGTCACCGGCGGCTACCGGGCCTTCCGCCGGGAGACCCTCGAAGGGCTCGGCCTGGACGATGTCGCCTCCCAGGGCTACTGCTTCCAGGTCGACCTGGCCCGCCGGGCGGTCAAGGCCGGATACCACGTCGTCGAGGTGCCCATCACGTTCGTCGAGCGGGAGCTCGGCGACTCGAAGATGAGCCGCGACATCCTCGTGGAGGCCCTCTGGAGGGTCACCACCTGGGGCGTGGGGGAGCGGGTCGGCAAGGTGCTGGGCCGCGACAGGACAACCGGCGCGCCGGCCGCAGGACCGGCCGGGGAGCCGGCCCGGGCACAGGCCGACGCACCGGACCGGAAGGCCTGATCGCCCCCTTATCCCGCGCTGAGCCGGGCCCAGGCACACTGGGAGCATGACGACAGGCGCTCAGACTCCCAGGTCCCCCGCCCGGCCGCCCCGGCGCTCACGGCTGCGCACCTACCTGCCGCTGGGCGCCGCCGCGTGGCTCGTGCTGGAGATCTGGCTGCTGACCGTGGTCGCGGGCGCGTCGAGCGGGTTCGTGGTCTTCCTGCTCCTCGTCGCCGGCGTGCTCCTCGGCTCCGTGGTCATCAAGCGGGCCGGCCGCCGGGCCTTCCGCGATCTCACCGAGACGCTCCAGCAGCAGCAGTCCGGCGCCGTGCCGGAGCCCCGCCGGAACAGTGAGGGCAACGGCCTGACGATGCTGGGCGGGCTGCTCCTGATGATCCCCGGTCTGATCTCGGACGTCCTCGGCCTGCTCCTTCTGCTGCCCCCGGTCCAGAAGGCCGTGAGCCGGTACACGCAGCGCACGGTCGAGCGCAAGCTCCGCGAGGCCGGTCCCGGAAGCCTCGGCGACGCCTTCCGGCAGGCCCGGATGCACCGCCCGGACGGCAAGGTCGTCCAGGGCGAGGTGATCCGGGACGAACCGGGCGACGCTCCGCAGGGCCCCCGTCCGCCGCTGGCACGCTGAGTCTCCGCGCCGCTGCCCCCGCGCCGTCCGCGAAGAGCACGGCGCGGGGAACGCGCACGACGAAGCGGGCGCCGTACGTGAGTCACGTACGGCGCCCGCTCCGCGTTCGCTGAAAGACCGGCTCGGTCCCCGTGGGGACTAGGCGCTCTTGCGGCTGTCCCGCGGGTGCACCGCGATGTTCATCGCGCCGGAGCGCAGAACGGCCAGCCGCTCCTCGAGGACCTCTTCGAGTTCCTCGCGGGTGCGCCGCTCCATCAGCATGTCCCAGTGCGTACGCGCGGGCTTGGCCTTCTTCTCCTCAGGGCCGTCGCCGTCCACCAGGAGTGCCTGGGCCCCGCAGACCTTGCACTCCCACTCCGGCGGGATCTCCGCCTCGACCGAGAAGGGCATCTCGAACCGATGCCCCTTCTCGCATGCGTACTCCACGGCCTGGCGCGGGGCCAGGTCGATGCCGCGGTCCGTCTCGTAGCTGGTCACCACGAGGCGCGTGCCGCGAAGAGCTCGCTCACTCATGAATCGTGCCTCCCGGGCTTGTCGCCCACAGGACAGGTGTCGCTGTCGTCGTCATCCGGTCAACGTCCGGGCGGCGGTAAAGATTCCCGTCCGGAGTCCCCGTTCCGGGCCCTGCGTCGCCGTCGCAGCCGCAGCCTTGCAACCAGTGCAGTACCCGCCGACGTCCGGTTTGTCACTCCTGTTACCAGTTGTGACATACCGTTTCGGCGCCATTGACGCGCAGTAACGGTACGCCTGGCAGGCCAAACGCGTACACTACAGCCCTTTCGGGTCGAGTGCTAAATCCTTTCGGGTACCGGATTGCCCGCGTCGCCGATCGCACGCCTCACCGGCACCCGCGCCAGCAGCACGAAACCGATGACGAAGAACGCCACCAGCGAGATGATCGCGTCCCGGTAGCTCCCGGTCAGCTGATAGGTGAGCCCGAACAGCAGCGGCCCCAGCCAGCTCATACCGCGGTCGCTCATCTCGTACGCGGAGAAGTACTCGGCCTCCTTGCCCGGCGGGATCATGTGCGAGAACAGGGAGCGGGAGAGCGCCTGGCTGCCGCCGAGGACGAGACCGATCCCCGCGGCCAGCGCGAAGAACCACCCCGGCTCCCCGGCCGGCAGGAAGTACCCGGCCGCGAGGGTGACCGTCCAGGCCACCAGTGATCCGAGGATCGTGCGCTTGGCGCCGTACGTCCGGGCCAGCCGGCCCAGCGCCAGGGCGCCCGCCACCGCCAGCACCTGGACCAGCAGCACGGCCACGATGAGCGTGGACTGCCCGAGCCCCAGCTCCTCGGACCCGTAGACCGAGGCCTGGGAGATCACCGTCTGGATGCCGTCGTTGTAGACGAGGTACGCCAGCAGGAAGGCCAGGGTCAGCGGACGGCGCCGCATGTCGCGGACGGTCGCCGCGAGCTGCCGGAAACCGGGCAGGGCCGCCTCCCGCGCGGGAGCGCGGCGGTCGCGCAGCCGGCGCAGCGGTATCAGTGCGAAGGCGCCCCACCACAGCCCCGCCGACGCCAGGCAGACGCGGACCGCGGCGCTCTCGCTCAGGCCGAAGGAGTCGTGGGCCGTGTAGAGGACCAGGTTCAGCACCAGCACCAGCGCCCCGGCCGCGTAGCCGAAGGCCCAGCCGCGCGAGGAGACCGCGTCGCGTTCCGCGGGCGGCGCTATCTGCGGCAGGTAGGAGTTGTACAGCATCATCGCCACGCTCTGCGCGGCGTTGGCGACGACCAGGAGCAGGCCGCCCAGCAGATAGCGGTCGCCGTCGAGGAAGAACATGCAGGCCGTCGCCGTCGCCCCGGTGTACGCGGCGGCGGCCAGGAGCGGCTTCTTGCGGCCGGTGCGGTCGGCCGCGGCACCCACCAGGGGCATCGCCAGGACCGCGACGATCACCGACAGGGACACCGAGTACGCGAAGAAGGACCCGGCGCGCACCGGGACACCCAGCGGATGGACGTACCCGTCCGCGTCCGCCGCCGACTCGGCGACCGATGTCAGGTACGGCCCCAGGAACACGGTGAGCACGCTCGTCGAGTAGACGGAGCACGCCCAGTCGTAGAAGTACCAGCCGCGCTGCTCGCGCCGCCGGTCGCCGGCCCCGTCGGCCGCGTCCGTCCGCACGGTGCCGATGCCCATCCGTGCCCTCGCTTCCCCCGTGAACGCGCGCCGTCGCCGAGTCCCGGCCTCGGATCCCGGGCCCTGGACGGTCTCAGACCCAGACGCCGCGGTCCTCCATGACCTTGCGCAGTGTGTCGATGTGATCGGTCATGATGCCATCCACCCCCAGGTCGAGGAGCCGGTGCATCCGGGCGGGATCGTTCACCGTCCAGACGTGGACCTGCAGCCCGCGCGCGTGGGCCGCGCGGACGAAGCGGTCGTCGGCCACCGGTATGCCCGACTGCGCCTCGGGCACCTGCGCGGCCACCGCCGAGCGGCGCGGCGCGGCGGGAAGCCCCCAGGAGCGCAGCCGGAGAGCGAGGACGCCCCGGGTGCCGTACGAGGTGGCCAGGCGCGGACCGGCCAGCCGCTGGGCGCGGACCACGCGGGCCTCGGAGAACGAGCCGACGCAGACCCGGTCCCACGCGTTCGTCCGCCCGATCAGGGTCAGCAGGGGGCGCAGCGCGGGCTCCGCCTTCACGTCGATGTTCCAGCGCACCCCGGGGAAGGTCTCCAGCAGCTCCTCCAGGAGCGGCACCGGCTCCTCGCCCGCCACGCGTGCGCGGCGCACCTCCTCCCACGGCAGGTCGGCGATCCGGCCCGCCCCGTCCGTCACCCGGTCCAGGGTCGCGTCGTGGAAGGCGACGAGCCGGCCGTCCCGCGTGGCGTGGACGTCCGTCTCGATGTACCGGTAACCGGCGTCCACCGCGCGCCGGAACTGGCGGAGGGTGTTCTCCAGGCCGTCCGCCGCCCCGCCCCGGTGGGCGAAGGCGATCGGGCCGGGGTGGTCGAGGTAGGGGTGGCGTATCGGGGTGGTCACCGCCGCAGTATCGCGCGGTCCGGCAGCCCCCCGGCAACCACCGTGCCGCCCCGCGGTGTCACGGGGACGGCGAACAGGCGCAGGAAGACCTGGGCGAGTGGGCCGATGGACAGCGCGTACAGCAGGGTGCCGACGCCGACCGTGCCGCCGAGGACGAAGCCCGTCGCCACGACGGTGATCTCGAGGACCGTGCGCACCAGGCGCACCGACAGGCCCGTGCGCCGGTTCAGGCCCGTCATCAGGCCGTCGCGCGGACCCGGGCCGAACCGGGCCGCGATGTACAGCCCGGTCGCCGCCCCGTTCAGGACGATCCCCGCCGTCATCATCGCGATCCGCGCGGTCCAGCCGTGGGCGCCGGGCACGAGGGCCAGGGTCGCGTCCATCGCCGCGCCGATCACCAGCACGTTGGAGACCGTGCCGAGGCCCGGCCGCTGGCGCAGCGGGATCCACAGCAGCAGCACGCCGGCGCCCACGATCGTCAGCACCACGCCCATGGACAGGCCGGTGCGCTCGGCGAGGCCCTGGTGGAGCACGTTCCACGGTTCGAGGCCGAGCCCCGACCTGACCAGCAGCGCCGAACTCGCGCCGTACAGGAGGAGACCGCCGTACAGCTGGGTCAGCCGGCGTGGGAGTTGCCGCTCGCTGGACAAGATGTGCCCCCTGTGTGGTGGTAGTGGCCTGCTTCATGACAGCCTGTGGCGCGAGAACAACGGCCAACCACGGCCAATTCGGGGAAGGTGGACTGATTTCCATGGCGCAGTGGACTTCGGCCGTGGGGGCGGCGCAGCTCGCCCGGCTGCTCGGCTCCCAGCAGGACCGCCCGGCCGGCCCCGGCACCCGCCGCCCGCCCGCCTACCGCGCCCTCGCCGACGGCGTCCGGCTGCTCGTGCTCGAAGGACGCGTGCCGGTCGCCGCCCGGCTGCCCGCCGAACGCGAACTGGCCCTCGCCCTGAAGGTGAGCCGCACCACCGTCGCCGCCGCCTACGAGGCCCTGCGCGCCGAGGGCTTCCTGGAGTCCCGCCGCGGCGCCGGCAGCTGGACCGCCGTACCGGCCGGGAACCCCCTGCCCGCGCGCGGCCTGGAACCCCTGCCGCCCGAGGCGCTCGGCTCGATGATCGACCTCGGCTGCGCGGCGCTCCCCGCGCCCGAGCCCTGGCTGACGCGCGCGGTGCAGGGCGCCCTGGAGGAGCTGCCGCCCTACGCGCACACCCACGGCGACTACCCGGCCGGACTGCCCGCGCTGCGGTCGATGATCGCCGAGCGCTACACGGCGCGCGGCATCCCCACCATGCCCGAGCAGATCATGGTGACCACGGGCGCGATGGGCGCGATCGACGCGATCTGCCACCTCTTCGGCGGACGGGGCGAACGCATCGCCGTCGAGTCGCCCTCGTACGCCAACATCCTCCAGCTGATGCGCGAGGCGGGGGCCCGGCTCGTCCCCGTCGCCATGGCCGAGGGCCTCACCGGCTGGGACGTGGACCGCTGGCGCCAGGTGCTGCGCGAGGCCGCGCCCCGCATCGCCTACGTCGTCGCCGACTTCCACAACCCCACCGGCGCCCTCGCCGACGAGGACCAGCGGCGCCGGCTGGTGGAGGCGGCCCGGTCGGCCGGGACCGTCCTGGTGGCCGACGAGACGATGAGCGAGCTGTGGCTGGAGGACGACGTCGAGATGCCGCGCCCCGTGTGCGCCTTCGACCCGGCCGGCTCCACGGTCGTCACCGTCGGCTCCGCCAGCAAGGCCTTCTGGGCCGGCATGCGCATCGGCTGGGTCCGCGCCGCGCCCGACGTGATCCGCAGCCTGGTCGCCGCCCGCGCCTACGCCGACCTGGGCACGCCCGTCCTGGAGCAGCTGGCGGTGAACTGGCTGTTCAGCACGGGCGGCTGGGAGCAGGCCGTGCGGATGCGCCGCGAGCAGGCCCGGCAGAACCGGGACGAACTGGTGGCGGCCCTGCGGCGGGAGCTGCCGGACTGGGAGTTCGAGGTGCCGCGCGGCGGGCTCACCCTGTGGGTGCGCTCGGGCGGCCTGTCGGGCTCGCGGCTGGCCGAGGCGGGGGAGCGCGTGGGGGTGCGGGTCCCGTCCGGCCCCCGTTTCGGGGTCGACGGCGCCTTCGAGGGGTACGTCCGCCTGCCGTTCACCGTCGGCGGGGCGGTGGCCGACGAGGCGGCGGTACGGCTGGCCGCGGCGGCCCGGCTGGTGGAGAACGGGGGTGCCCCGGGAAGCGAGGCCCCCCGGACCTTCGTGGCGTAGCCGGGGCGGGGAAGGGCGGCCCGCCCCGGCCCGGTTATGGACGGGCCCGGTCGTCCGCGGTCAGTTCGGCTTCACCGCGACGGCCCTGGCCGCGACGGCTTCCGGGACCCCCGTCTCGGCGGGGACCGGTTCCGCGGTGGCGCCCACGGCCGGTACCGCCGCGACGAGGGGGGCCTCGGTGGTGAAGGTCTCTCCCGCGGGGGCGGTCACCGCCCCCGCCTCGGCCCTCGCCCTGGACCCTGCCGCCTCTGCGGTCTCTGCCGTGCCGGCTGTCTCCGCCGTCTCCGCCGTCTCCACGGCCGGTGCCCCGGACTTCGGCACGAGCGTCTTCACCTCGGCGGCGGGCACCTCCCGGGCCTGCGCGTGAAGGGGTTCGGCCCCGGCGGGTACCGCTGTGGTCCTCACCGGGTTCTCCTGCGCCGCGACGGGGGCGGCCTCCGCCTCCACCGGGAGCCCTTTCGTCTCGATGACGACCGCCTTCGGCACGGCCTTCGCGGGCACGGAGGCATGCTCCCCGTCGGCGGGCGTCGTGCGCGGCGGCAGCAGGTCCAGCACCGCCCGCCGGTGGGCGTCGCTCGTGGCGTCGTCGTAGGGGTCCGGGGTGGCCGGGACCTGGAGACGGTGCACCGGGCCCGTGCCGAGGCGGGCGTAGCCGCGGCCGGGCGGCACCTGGTCGACGGGTGTGGTCTGCGGGGCGGCGCCCAGCACCGCCGTCAGCTCGTCGGCCGTGGCCGGGCCGAGCACGACCCGCGCGCGCGTGTGCTGCCGTACGGCGTCGCAGAGCGCGTCCAGGGCGTCCAGCTGGTCGGCGACGACCACCGTCACGTTCGCCGCGCGGCCGTGCCGCAGCGGGATCTGGAGGAGGGTCTGCGGATCCCGGCGTCCGTCCGCGGCGGCCAGGTGGGTGAAGGCGCTCGGACGGTCCACGAGCACCCACAGGGGCCGGCGGGTGTCGTCGGGCGGCGGCTCGCCCTCCTGCCGGGCCCGGTTGACGGAGATCAGCCGGCGTTCCGTCTCGTGGGCGGCCCACTCGAGGCTGGCCAGCGCCCCGGCGAGGCCGCACTCGACGGCCAGGACGCCGTCGCGCCCGGTCAGACAGGCGTACTCGCCGGTGCCGCCGCCGTCCACGACGACCAGGTCGCCGTGGTGCAGGGCCTGCAGGGCGATGGAGCGCAGCAGGGTGGAGGTGCCGGTGCCGGGCTGCCCCAGGACCAGCAGATGCGGCTCGGTGGAGCGGACCCCCGTGCGCCAGACGACCGGCGGCACGTCCCGCTGCTCCTCGCCGTGGGTGAGCGGAAGGGTGCGCTGCACCCGGGTCGGGTCGGTGAAGCCGAGGACCGTCTCGCCGGGGGCCGTGACGAAGCGCTGGGCGGTGATGTCGGTGGGCAGCGGGGCGAGGACGGTGACCGTGAGGTGGTTGGCCTCCTCGTCCCACGCGTAGTGGTACTCACGGCCCCGGCCGGCCTTGGCGGTGAGCAGGTGCTCGATCCGCGCCCGGGACTCCGCCTCCCCGTCGGTGAAGTAGGCCGGGTAGCGGACCACCAGCTCGCGGACGCGGCCGGTGTCGTCGAACTCGTAGGCCGGGAACGCCTTCTCCCACGAGCCGCCGTGCGTGTAGAGCGGATCGGGGTCCTCGGCGATCGAGAAATACGGGACCAGCGCCTCGTAGAGCGACTTCAGGCGGTGGACCTGGGCCTCGTCCGGGCCCGCCGGCGCCACCGGGGCGCGTTCCCTGCCCTGCCACGCCGCCGCCGTCATCAGTACGACGACGGCGAGCAGCGGGCCGTACGGCATCAGTGCCACGACCAGGACCACGGAGGCCACCAGGAACAGCACCGCGCCGCGGCGGTCCTTCGGGGTCTCGGTCCATCTGCGCCACGCGGCCGACGCCAGTCGGCGCAGACCGCGGACGATGGTGATGAGCGGCTGGAGGACGTCGGTGGCGCTGTCGGCCGCCGTCCGGGCCAGCTCCCGGCTCCGGGCGAGCTGTGCGCCGCCGTTGCTCAGAATGCGGGGGAGGGGCCGCCGGGCCACTGCTGCCTCCAGGGAAGTCCGTACGTGCGGGTTTCGGGCGGGGAGGGCCGTCAGAACTTGATTCCGCCGAGCAGGCCCGCCAGGCTCTCGCCGCCCGCCTTGATGCTCGGGGCGATGGCCGTGCTCGCGAGGTAGAAGCCGAACAGGACCGCCACCAGCGCGTGGGAGGCCTTCAGGCCGTCCTTGCGGAAGAAGATGAAGACGACGATGCCGAGCAGGACCACGCCTGAGATCGAGAGGATCATGTGAGTTCTCCTGGTTCGCGGGGACAGTCACCATGAGTACTTCCAGGCTCACAGCATGTATCCATACGATTAAAGGTGCAAATGGGGGAAATTTCGCACATTTGCCCCGGATGGCGGAGTCTTCCTCGGGTCGGCCGGGCAGGGGCGCGGCCGTCGGCCGGATCCGGGGCGATCTTCCACCTCGGGGGTGTCCGGTCGGACGCCGCGCGAGCCAGTACCCTGACGATTCACTCGCACGGCCGCACCGCTCGCGGCCGTGCGCACACGCAGTCCCCGACGTTCGTACGTCCGTAGTGAGAGGTGGTCCGGCCGATGAGTGAAGCCCCCGACCCGGAGGTCGTGGAGCTGGCGACCAAGATCTTCGATCTGGCCCGGCAGGGGCGGACCGAGGAGCTGGTGGCGTACGTGGACGCCGGCGTTCCGGCCGACCTCACCAACGACCGCGGCGACTCCCTCGTCATGCTCGCCGCCTACCACGGCCACGCCGGCACGGTGCGCGCGCTGCTGGCCCGCGGCGCCGAGGCCGACCGGGTCAACGACCGGGGCCAGACCCCGCTCGCCGGTGCCGCCTTCAAGGGGGAGACCGAGGTGACCAAGGCGCTTCTGGAAGCCGGCGCCGACCCCTCGGCGGGCACCCCGTCGGCCGTCGACACGGCACGGATGTTCGCCCGCACCGAGCTGCTGGAGCTGTTCGGGGTGGCCTGAACGGGAGTTGACCCAATGCCTGGCCGGCCGGGCCGACCGGGGACGACACGACAGACGGGGGAGGCGGTACGGGGCCGCCGAAATTTCGGTCGCGGCAGATGTGACCGCCGGGTCATCATGACGACGTGGTTCACGGACGTGATGGCTGGGCAGGTGTTGCCGCACCGCGCGGGCCGTGACACGGCCCGCATGGGCCACCGACGAGAGGCAGAGGAACATGGTCAGCAGCAAGCAAGAGACGGCGGGCTCTCCGACGTGTTGTCGCCCGGCCAGGTAACGCGTGTTTCCCGGTTGCGTCGACGCTTGATGTGAGGCTGTTTCCCATGTTCGATCCGGTCATAGCGCCCAGCGGTACCCTGCTCGGCCTGCTGCAGCGAGGGCGCGGCGACGGCACGCTGCACGCTCTCACCGCCCCGCGCGCCGAGGCGCTCGCGGCCCTCGACCACTGTGTGCTGCACGACCCCCGCCACGACTGGCAGCTGGAGAACCGCTCCCTCTACTACGCCCGTCTCTATCTCGACCTCCACGGCGGCCTGGACGCGATCGAGGCCCACCTCTTCGACCCCGAGGACGTCCTCGACCCCGACGAGTCACGCACCGGGCTGGCCCTCGCGGTCCTCGGCCACCTCGCGTCCTACGGCAGGCTCGACGCCCTCCGGCTGCTGCGCCGGTACGCCGCGCACGGCGTCAACTGGGCCTGGGCCCTGGACGAACTGGCGCTGCGCGACGACGACGCGGGGCTGCGGGCCCTGGCCGTGCCCGTCCTGGCCCGCTTCCCACGGGATCCCGAGGGTGACGCCGAACTGGCCGTCGCCGTGCGCGACACCTTCGAACCCCGGCCCTGGCGCCTGTGGGCGGAGGACCCGCGCGAATCGATCGCCACGCGTGTGCGTGCCGCCCGGGAGGCCGGCAGCTTCGACCGCTGGCAGCGGCAGATGAACTCCTCCGGGCCGCGTCCGGGCTGGAGCGTGCAGGCCGTGTTCGACTGGGCCCAGCAGGGTGCCGAGCGAGGCGCCGCGCTGCACGTCCCGGCCGCCCGCTGTCTCGCGGCGGTCGCCGGCTCCGAGGACCGGACCGAGATCGTCGAGGCCGCGCGGTCCGGCACCGAGGGCGCCCGCTGTACGGCCCTGCGCTACCTGGCGGACTGCGACGACCCCGGCGTTCTCGACCTGATCGAGGAGGCCGTGATCACCGGCACGGCGCCCGTCGTCGAGGCCGCCGTCGCGGCCTTCGAACGCATGCGTGCCCTGGCGGCCGTCGAACGGGCACGGGTCTGGGTCCGGCGGCCCGACGCCCTGGGTGCCGCCGCGGGGCGCGTCCTCGCGTGCAGGGGCGGCGCGCAGGACCGCGACCTCGTCCTCGCCGCACTGCGGGAGGCGGTGCGGGTCGAAGGGCCGGACGCCGCCACTCTGTGGACCCTGGTCGACGGCACCGGTCGGCTCGGCATCGCCTGCGCCGCCCCCGTACTGCGCCACATCTACCGCGAGACCGCCTCCTCCCATCTGCGCGGCCGGGCCGCCCGCGCGCTGGCCGCCACCGACCCGTCCTTCGCCGCGGGCTTCGCCGTGGAGTGCCTGTGGGACTGTGAGGAGACGACCCGGGAACTGGCCGCCCGGTACGCCGCCACCGGCGACAACCGTGTCGTCGAACAGCTGCGCCGGCTCGCCGCCGACCCGGCAGAGGAGGACGAGGTCCAGACGGCGGTGCGCAGCCGCTTCGGCCCGGACACGCCCGCGGTCTGAGCGGCGGCGGGCAGCGACCGGCCCTCCGAGCCGTTCTCCACGCGGCCGTTCCGGGCCTCTTCTTCATACGGCGGGCCCGCCGGCCCGGGGCTTCCCGTGCCGGCTCGAGGCCGTGCCGTGCGGCGGTGGTTCTGCGCCGTTTGGGTTGTTGTCAGACCGAGGACCTAGTCTGTGCAACGTGACTTCGCCTGCATCGACGGACAGCGTTCCGCCCCAGCTCAGCGCGGGGCCGCGCCCCGCCCCGGGCCCGGCCGCCGACGAGGGACTGGCGCGGCGGCTGCGCGCGCTCGCCTGCACGGCACCGCTGCACGACCTCGACGCGCGCAAGGCCAACCTCGCCGGCGAGTACTCGGTGTACGGCATGGCGGAGGTGGCGCTCGCCGCCATCGACCTCGTCACCCTGAACATGGACTTCGACACGGGCGCCGACCACGACCAGATAGTCGCCCGGCTCGTGCCGCGCGTCGCCGCCCAGGCCCCGGCGCGGCCCGCCGCCGAGCACGAGCGGGTGGCCCGGTGGGTCCTGGAGAACCTGATCAACGTCGGCAGCGTCGACCGCGGCTTCCGCGCCGTGTACGGCACCTTCGAGCCGGACGGCACCTATGTGCGGCGCGACTACGACTTCAAGCTGCTGGAGGAGGTCCCCGGCCCCGGCGGCACCGTCTATCTGCGCACCACCGACGAGGCGGTCAACGTCCTGGTCGGCGCCCTGGACACCGACGTCACCAGCGCCCAGATCGCCGCCGAGGTCAAGCTGGAGGTGCTGATCAGCCGCGGCCGGCTCGCCGACGCCCAGCTCGCCGCCGAACAGGCGCGCTACCGCACCGTCCAGTACTCCGAGACCCTGCGCAGGGCCCTGGACGCCACCCGGCGCAACGTCCGCGCGGTCGACTGGCTGAACACCGTCCCCGACATGATCGCCGAGGCCCTGGACCACGTCGCCGACCGGTACCGGCACGAGAACGCGATCCTCACCAACATCCGCAAGGCCCGGGACGAGTCCGAGGACCCGGAGCACAAGCGCCGCGCGGCCGAGCTCGTCGACATCGTCAAGGACTGCATCCGCCGCCACACCCAGCTCCAGTCCCGCCTGCTGGAGGCCGGGCCGCTCTTCCGCGCCGAGCAGGACCGGCAGGCCTTCGCCGCCCCCCGGACCACCTCGGGCCTCGACCTGTACGGCCACCTCGTCGCCCCCGTCCTGCCGCTGCCCCTGGAGCAGGCGCTGCGCGCGACCGACGCCTTCTTCGCGCACGGCACCGGACTGCGTACGCCCGTCTCCGTCCGGGTCGGCGACCTCGTCGACATCCTGCTGACCCCGCCCGTGGAGCGGGAGCACCTGGGCGCCGAGATGCCCGAGCCCGACCTGATCGCCACGCCGGACGACAGCCGCTTCAGCGAGGAACAGCTGGCGGCGGCCATGGAACTGCTCGACCTGCCGCACGACGCGCCGCGCCGCCTGTCCGGACTGCTGGCCGACGCCCGCGCGCAGGACCCCGACCTCCCCTACCTCGTCGCCCTGCTGGCCGTGCACGCGGCCAGCCCGCCGGTCGGCACCGCCTACCGGCAGGGCGAACCCAAGCTGCTGTTCGCCGTGGACGACGGCACCGAGCTGGACGACCCCGAGTTCGGCGGCGCCGACCTCATCGTCGGCACGGCACTGCTGGACGCGGCCGGGATGGCGGCGGACCGGACGGAGGCCGCGTGAGACGCACCGGGCACACCGGGGGCGGGCCCCCGCACCAGCACAGCGAGAAGCACCAGCACAGCAAGGAGCACCGACCGTGACCGAGCACGTCGACCGGAGCGAACCGGAGACGGGCGCCGCGCCGGCCACCGCGGCCGTCACGCCCGCCGACGCCGCCGACGCGGCGCGGCTCGTGGCCTTCGGCCTCCAGCCCAAGCTGCTCCCCGCACGCGACCAGGAGTACGCCGACCTGCTGCGCCGCTACCGCGAGGACCCGCCCTTCGCCCGCCTCGCCGACGCCGTCGCCGCGGGCCTCGGACTTGTCGTCCTCGAGGTCTCCCCGCGCGCCGGCATGGCCGTGACCGCCGCCGAGGACTCCGTGTTCGCCGTCCGCATGGGCGACTACGCGCGCCGCGCCGCCACCGACTCCGGCGACCGGTTCCTGCACGGCCTCGCCCACCTCGCCGTCGCCGCCATGGCCTACCCGCGCCCCGAGGACCTCGCCGACGACGGCTACATCGGCCGCGTCACCGTCAACGGCGTCGACGCCTTCGTCCGCCAGGCATGCCGGCGCCTGGAGGAACGGGCCGAGGCGCACGGCGAGAACACCGACCCGGTCAGCGACGCCCCCGGACTGGAGGCCGCCTGGCGGGTCTGGGCCCGGCGCAGCGCCACCGGCGCCACCAAGGACGCCCGCAGACTTCCCGGTTCCACCACGGGCATCGTCGGCAAGGCCGCCGCGTTCCTCACCGAGTCCGGTTTCCTCCAGCGCACCGGCGACGAGAACGGCGGCACGTACCGCACGACCGCCCGCTACCAGCTCCAGGTGCGTGACATGGCGGGCAGCGCCGCCATGGCCGAGCTGCTGGACCTGGGCGTCGTCCCGGTCACCGACGGCACGGCGACGCTGCTGCCCGCCGAGGACACGGACGACCTGGAACTGGTGGCCGACGCCGGACTGCCGTTCCACTCCTCCTGACACCGCCCCGCACCACCACGCCCCGACGTCACGAAGCCTTACGAGAGTCCGCCATGTACGAGCTGTCCCGGGTCCGCCTCTACTCCATCGGACCCGCCGGTGCGCGCTACGCCGACACCGTGCTTGACCTGCGCGGTGTCGGCGAGCCCGTGCCCGATCCCGCGCCCGCGCAGGCGGAGTTCTTCGAGGAGGAGCCCGTCGGCCCGCCCCGCCGGCCCGCGCCCGCCGGCGTGCTGTTCCTGGAGAACGGCGGCGGCAAGTCCGTCCTCCTCAAGCTGATCTTCTCGGTGATGCTGCCGGGCCACCGCAACACCCTGGGCGGCGCCAGCTCCGGTGTGCTGCGCAAGTTCCTGCTCGCCGACGACTGCGGGCACGTCGCCCTGGAGTGGCAGCACGTCCGGACCGGCGAGTGCGTCGTCGTCGGCAAGGTCAGCGAGTGGCGCGGCCGCCAGGTCTCCAACGACCCGCGCAAGTTCGCCGAGGCCTGGTACTCCTTCCGGCCCGGCCCCGGACTCACCCTGGACAACCTGCCCGTCGCCGAGGCCACCGCCGTCCGCCCGCCCGCCGAGGGCGTCTCCGGTGCCCGGGGCCGGCGGCGCACCATGAAGGGCTTCCGGGACGCGCTCACCGAGGCCGGCAAGGCCTACCCGCACCTGGAGGTGCACTGGGAGGAGATCCACGACCGCTGGATAGAGCACCTCGGCGACCTCGGCCTCGACCCCGAACTCTTCCGCTACCAGCGCGAGATGAACGCCGACGAGGGCGAGGCGGCCGGCCTCTTCGCGGTCAAGAAGGACTCCGACTTCACCGATCTGCTGCTGCGCGCCGTCACCGACACCCGCGACACCGACGGACTCGCCGACCTGGTCAGCGGCTTCGGTAACAAGCTGGGCCGGCGAGCCGAGCTCATCGCCGAACGCGACTTCACCGCCGGTTCCGTCGACCTGCTCGGCCGGATCGTCGAGGCCGCCGACGCCCGCGCCCGCGCCCGGGACGTCCACACCGGCGCCGAACGCCGGACCAGGACCCTGGCCCGGCGGCTGTCCGCCCGGGCCGCCCAGGAGCGGGCCCGGGCCGGCGACCTCGCCCAGCGGGTCACCGCCGCCGCCCACGCCGTCACCCACACCGAAGCGGCCCGCGACCGCAGCGGGCGCGTCGCCGCCGAACTCGCCTACCGGCACGCCTCACTGGCCCTGGCCGCCGCCGAGAAGTCGGCCGCCGCGCAGAAGCGGGAACTCGCCGACGCGCGCACCCTGCACGCCGCCTGGCAGGCCGCCGAGGCGGTCCTGCGCCACCGCGCGGCCGCCGACCGCGTCGCCCGCGTGTCCGCCGCCATCCAGGAGGCCGAACGGGACGCCGCACCCGCGCTCGCCGCCCGCGCCCGGGCCGCCGTCGACCTCGTCCGCGCCCTGCACGCGGCGGCCGGGAAGGCCGAGCGGCACGCCAACGAGGAGGAGGAGCGGTCCGCCTCCCTCCAGGAGGCCGGTGAAACCGCCCACCGGGACGCCACCACCGCCGCCACCGAGGCCCAGCGGGCCCGCAGCGAGATCGGGCACCTGCGCCAGCGCCTGGCCGAGGTCGAGCAGGAGACCGCCGAAGCCGTCCGGGCCGGCTGGCTCGACGACAGCACGCTCGACGCCGACCCGGCCCGCGCCGCCCTCGCGGCCGGCGACGCGGAGAAGACCGCGGTCGCCGCCTGGGAAACCGCCCGCGAGGAGGCCCGCCGGGCCACCGAGCACGCGCGCGAGGCCGCAGCCGCCGAGAGCCGCGCCGAGCTGACCGCCGCCCGCGCCGCCGACGCGGCCACCGCCGCGGAACGCGCCCACGAGGCCGAGCGGCGCACCGCCGGGGCGCTGGCCGCCGAGGAACGCCTCGCGGAACTGCTCGGCCTGGCCGCCCACCCCCGCCCGGGCATCCCCCGGACACGTCGGGCCACGGACCGTGACACCACCGACGAGTCCGGGGCGGCCGACACGGCCCTGACCGCCGAGGAACTCGACCGTTTCGCCGACGAACTGAGCGAGCTGCTCGACGACACCGTCTCCTCCGCCGAACGCCAGCTGTTCGACCTGCGCACCGCCGCCGCCGACGACTCCCGCATCCTCGGCGCGCTCGGCGACGGCGGACTGCTGCCGCCCGGCCCGGACGTGCTGGCCACCGTCGAGTTCCTCGGCGAGCACGGCATCCCCGCCCTGCCCGGCTGGCGCTACCTCGCCCAGGCCGTCGACCCCGCCGACCACGCACGCGTACTGGCCGCCCGGCCCGAACTGGTCGACGGCGTGATCATCACCGACCCGGACTCGCACACCCGCGCCCGGGAGGTCCTCGGCGACGCGGCGCTGCTGCCGCGCTCCGCCGTGGCCGTCGGCACCGCCGCCGCCCTGCTCGCACCCACCCCCGCCCCTGGCTCCCCCGCCGAGGACGTCTTCCTCGTCCCGCCGAACCCGGCCATGCACGACGAACACGCCGCCGACGAGGAACGGCAGGCCCTGCGCGCGCGGGCGGCCGAGCGCGACGAGGAGATCCGCGCGCTCGCCGCCCGGCTCGGCAAGGACCGGGAACTGGCGGCCCGGCTCGCCTCCTGGCGCTCCGGCTGCCCCGCCGGACGCCTCGCCGAACTGGCCCGCGCCGCCGAGGAGGCGCGCGCCTTCGCCGAGGAGACCGAGGCCGAGCTGGCCGAGGCGCGCACGGCACGGGCCGAGGCCGACGAGAGCGCCGCCGAGGCCGTCCGGATGCGCGACGAGCGTCAGGAGGCGGCGCAGAAGGCCCGCCGCGCCGCCGACGCCCTCGCCGGACTCGCCTCCCGGCTGCGTGAACGCGCCGGCTGGCAGGCCCGGCTCCGGGAACTGGCCGACGAGGGCGCCGAGGCCGAGGCCCGCGCCCAGGCGTGCCTGGAGCGGGCCCGCGCCGCCGACGAGGACCGCCGCGCCGCCCAGCGCGCCGCCGACGACGCCCGCCGCACCGCCCGCGCGCTGCGCGCCGAACGCTCCGAGATCGCCGGCGCCCCCGACGACGTACCCGGGGAGGCCCCCGGGAACGGCACGGACGCGCCGAAGGCGTCCCTGCCCGACCTGCGCGAGGCCTACCGGGCCGCGTCCCAGGTGTACGAGAAGGTCGGCGTCGGGGCCGACCTGCGCGCCGAGCAGGCCCGCGCGGAGAGCGACGAGAGCGCCGCCCGGGCGGAGCTGGACCGGCTCAGCAACAAGGTCCGCACCCGCGCCGGACAGCTCCTGGAGTCGCCCGACGGCTCCGACGGTCCCTCCCGGCAGGCCGCCGCGGCCCGCGCCGAGGAGCTGGTGCAGCTGCTGGAGACGCGCGTGTCGAACGCGAGCGAGCAGCTCGGCAGGCTGCGCGGCGAGGCCGAGCGGCTCGCGCCCGAGGACGGCGACGCCCACACCGACCTCCCGGAGGAGCTCGTCCCGCGCGACGCCGGCCACGCCCAGACCCTGCTGCGCACGGCGACGGCCGAACTCGCCTCCCGCACCGAGGCGTTCGCCCAGGCCCGCGAGGCCCACGCGGAGCTCCTCGAGGCGCACCGGGCCGCCGAGGACGCGGCCGGCGGCTTCGACGAGATCGCCGCCATGCTCCGCGACCTGCTGCGCGAGCACACCCCGGAGGACGAACCCGAGGAGCCCGAGCCCTACCCGGGCACCCTGGACGAGGCCCGGCAGTCCGCCGCGGAGACCCGCCGTGCGCTGCGCGGCTGCGCCGCCGACCTGTCCGCCGCCGAGTCCGCCGTGCGCGAGGCGAGCGACATCCTCGTCCGCCACGCCAACTCCACGCGCTACGAGCAGGTCCGCACCCCCGCCCGCCAGCAGATCCGCGAACTGCCCGCCTCCGCGCTGCCCGAGCACGCCGCGAAGTGGGCGGACGCCTTCGCCCCCCGGCTCCGCGTCCTGACCGACGAACTGGCCCAGCTGGAACGCAACCGCGACTCGATCGTGGACCGGCTGCGCGGTCTGGTCGAGTCGGCCCTCGCCACCCTCCGCTCCGCCCAGCGGCTGTCCCGGCTGCCGGAGGGGCTCGGGGAGTGGTCCGGACAGGAGTTCCTGCGCATCCGCTTCGAGGAACCCGACCAGGCGACCCTCACCGAACGGCTCGGCGAAGTCGTCGACGAGGCCACCCGCGCCGCCGTGAAGAAGAACTCCGACCTGCGCCGGGACGGCATGTCCCTGCTGCTGCGCGGCGTCGCCGCCGCCCTGCAGCCCAAGGGCGTCGCCGTCGAGATCCTCAAGCCCGACGCCGTCCTGCGCGCCGAGCGCGTCCCCGTCGGGCAGATGGGCGACGTGTTCTCCGGCGGCCAGCTGCTCACCGCCGCCATCGCCCTGTACTGCACGATGGCCGCCCTGCGCAGCAACGACCGGGGCCACGACCGGCACCGCCACGCCGGCACCCTGTTCCTCGACAACCCCATCGGCCGCGCCAACGCCACCTACCTGCTGGAACTCCAGCGAGCCGTCTCCGACGCGCTCGGCGTGCAGCTGCTGTACACCACCGGCCTGTTCGACACGACCGCCCTCGCCGAGTTCCCCCTGGTCATCCGGCTGCGCAACGACGCCGACCTCAGGGCGGGACTGAAGTACATCAGCGTGGAGGAGCACCTGAGGCCCGGACTGCCCCAGCCGGCCCCCGCGAGCGAGGGGGAGACGGTGCACAGCGAGATCACGGCGACCCGGATGTTCAAACGCCCCGCGCAGTCACCCGCGTAGGAACCGGTGTTCCGGTCGCGCGCTGGAATCGTCCACGGCGCGCGGCCGTTCAGGGGTGCGACAGCTGCCCCGTCCGGCCGCGCCCCGATATCCGTTCCTGGGACCGCTGGGCGGTCCGCGCCTGCCGCCGCGCCCGGCGCCGTTCGCGCCGTACGGCCCGCGCGGTGCTGCTCGGCATCGACACCACACCGTGGCGCTGGTTCCAGACCTGGCGCGTCACCCACACGTCGAGCACGCTCCACGTGGCCACCACCGTGCCGGCCACACTGCCGATCACCATCGGGAACGCCAGCCAGGAACCGGCCATCGTGAACAGGAAGGCCACCATGGCCAGGACCAGCGTCACGGCCACGACGATCACCGCGCGCACGGCGGCCGTGCGCACCGGATCGGGCAGCCGGCGCCGCCGCGCGGGCTCCTCCGTCCACAACGGCCGGTACTCCGGCCGCGGTTCCCGTCCGCTCGACTGCTCCGGGGCCTGCCCGGGAGGCGCCGGAGCACCGTTGTCCGGCGTTCCGCGGCCCGCTCCCGGCACCGGCCCGGCCTTCCCGGCGTCCCCGCCGGCCTCGCGCCGCTCCGCCGCGCCCATCACCATGTCACTCCCCACCACCTGACAGACCGCTCGCCCGTGTCCGAAGACCCGGCTCCCCTCTGGCTGCCCGGCTTGCGCCGCTTTACGCCGCCGGGAGGCGTGACGCGGCCCCTCGGCCGATTCCGCCTCCCCTCCCGTGGAACCTCCCCGCTCCGTGAAGAAGGACGAACCACAGGCCGTCAGGATTCCCGCAGCCGAGCGCGGTCGGCTGCTTTCGGCCAATCGTCCTTCC
The DNA here is from genome assembly GCF_042870695.1 of Streptomyces sp. NPDC006384. Lineage (NCBI taxonomy): Bacteria > Bacillati > Actinomycetota > Actinomycetes > Kitasatosporales > Streptomycetaceae > Streptomyces > Streptomyces sp. NPDC006384. Next base: position 14,003 of record NZ_JBIAHR010000006.1, on the reverse strand, counting down.
ACGCCGCGGACACACGGCTCCACCCAGGCCGCATCGCGGGAGGCAATATTCCGCAATGACCTGACAACTCACCATCCCCGCCCGTCGGAGCGGGCGTTCGTCCTCCGGACGGGTCTTCGGGTCATCTGCGTGTCAGTAGTAGGCTCGCGCCGTTTGTTGACGCACATGTGTGCCCCCTTCCGGTGGGGGTCCGGCTGGGGGAGGACATGCGCTTTCGCGGGAAGTCGATCCGCCGGAAGATCGTGGCGCTGCTTCTCGTGCCGCTGGTGTCCCTGACCGCGATCTGGGCCTTCGCCACCGTGCTCACGGGCCGTGAGGCGAGCCGGCTGTTCGACGTGTCGACCCTCGTCGAGAAGGTCGGCTACCCCGTCGAGGACACGGTCCGCGTCCTCCAGCAGGAACGCCGCCAGACCCTCGTCCACCTCGCCGACCCGCGAGCCGCCGACGGCCTCTCCGCGCTGCGCCGCAGTCGCACCGCCACCGACGAGGCCGTCGCCGAGCTCCGCCGCAACGCCGGGAACGGCGACGTGCGCGACGCGCTCGGCCCGGCCGAGGGCGAGCGGCTGACCGCGGTCCTGGACGCCCTCGCCGGCCTCGACTCCCTGCGCCGCGGCGTCGAGGACGGCACCGTCGGCCGAACCCAGGCACTCGGCCTCTACAACCGCCTGGTCGACCCCTGCCACGCTCTGCTCACCGACCTCCACGTCATCGACGACGTCGGTCTCGACAAGCAGTACCGCGCGCTCGTCGACGTCTCCCGCGCACGCGAACTGCTCTCCCGCGAGGACGCCCTGCTCGGCTCCGCCCTGGTCACCGGCCGTCTCACCCGGGACGAGACCCGGACCGTCTCGGACCTCGTGGCCCAGCGCACCGTCCTGTACGAGAGCAGTCTCCCGTTGCTGCCCGCAGCGGAACGCGGCCGGTACGAGAGCTTCTGGAAGAACGCCTCCTCCGCTCCGCTGCGCACCGCCGAGGAGGCGGTCGTGTCCGCCGCCGGCGGCATGCCCGACGGCGTCACCGCCAAGAGCTGGGACACCGCCGCCGGGAAGGTCCTGGACGAACTCGGCGACCTCGACGGCCATGCCGCCGACCGCCACCAGGACCGGGTCCGGCCGGTCGCGACGAACGTCATCACCAAGGCGGTCGTCGTCGGCGCACTCGGCCTGATCGCCGTGCTGTTCTCCCTCTTCCTGTCCGTCCGCGTCGGCCGGTCCCTCGTCCGCGACCTCAGGCAGCTGCGCCTGGAGGCCCACGAGGCGGCCGGTGTCCGCCTGCCCGGCGTCATGCGGCGCCTCTCGGCCGGCGAACAGGTCGACGTCGAGACCGAGGTGCCGCGCCTGGAGTACGACAGGAACGAGATCGGCGAGGTCGGCCAGGCCCTCAACACCCTCCAGCGCGCCGCCGTCGAGGCCGCCGTCAAACAGGCCGAGCTGCGGGCCGGCGTCTCCGAGGTGTTCGTCAACCTCGCCCGCCGCAGCCAGGTGCTGCTGCACAAGCAGCTCACCCTGCTCGACGCCATGGAACGCCGTACCGAGGACACCGAGGAACTCGCCGACCTGTTCCGGCTCGACCACCTGACCACCCGCATGCGCCGGCACGCGGAGGGCCTGGTCATCCTCTCCGGTGCCGTCCCCTCCCGGCAGTGGCGCAAGCCCGTCCGGCTCATGGACGTGGTGCGGGCCGCCGTCGCCGAGGTCGAGGACTACGAGCGCATCGAGGTCCGACGGCTGCCCGGCATCGCCGTCACCGGCCCGGCCGTCGCCGACCTCACCCACCTCGTCGCCGAACTGCTGGAGAACGCCACGGTGTTCTCCCCGCCGCACACCGCCGTACAGGTCCTCGGCGAACGGGTCGCCAACGGCTTCGCCCTGGAGATCCACGACCGCGGTCTCGGCATGACCGCGGACGCCCTCCTCGACGCCAACCTCCGGCTCGCCGAGACACCGGAGTTCGAGCTGTCCGACACCGACCGGCTCGGCCTGTTCGTCGTCAGCCGCCTCGCCCGGCGCCAGAACGTCCGCGTCTCCCTCCGGCCCTCTCCGTACGGCGGCATCACCGCCGTCGTCCTCCTCCCCGACGCGCTGCTCAGCGACGAGGTCCCCGACACCGACGGCGTCGGATTCCGCCTCGACGGCAGCCGGCGCGCCGAGGAGCACGAGCGGGGCGACGGCAGCCGGTCCGCCCTCGCGCACCTGCCCGTACGCCTGCCGGGCCGGCCGGCCCCGCTGCTGGACGGCCCCGTGGAACTGGAGGCGCCCGTCGACCTGGACGCCCTCGACGACCTTCCCGCCGCCCTCGACGACCAGGACGGCGAGGGCGGCGAGGGCGGCCTGTTCCGTCCGCGCCGGTCCGCCGGGACGCGGGACGCCCCGGCGGACCGGCGCGGCGAACGGCGCCGTCCGGCGTCCGACGCCCTCGGACGCCCGACGGCGGGACCGGGCCGCCTCCCCGAGGACGGAGAACAACCGGAGGCCCCGGATCGCACCGGCGGCCAGGCCCGGCCCGGCGGAGCACCGGCGCCCGGTGCCGAGGACGGCCCGGGCGCCCCCGTGCCGCTGCCCCGCCGCCGGACCCCCAAGCTGGTCAGCTCGCACGGACGCCCGGTGCCCGGGCGCGGCACCCGTGACCGGGCGGACGACGCCCCCCGGCCCGGAACCGGCCAGGGCGCCCTGCGGACAGAACCGGACACGCCACCCGCGCTGCCGGTCCGCCGCCGACGGGAGGACACCCCTTCGGACACGGCCGGCCGCGAGACCGAGCACGCCCCCGGCCGTCCGGGGCCGGACACCACCGACGGCGGTACGCTGCCCCGCCGCGTGCGCCAGGCCGGCCTGGCCCCCCGGCTCAGACGGAGCGCCGGACGCCCCGACGAGGAACGGCGCGAACCGGCCGGCCGGGACGCCGAGGAGGTGCGCGACCGGATGGCCTCCCTCCAGCGCGGCTGGCAACGAGGCCGCGCGGAGAACGCCGCGGGCGACGACACCACCGATGACACCACCGACGACGCCACCGGCGGCACCCGACCACCGGCACCCCGAGCGCCGCAGGCACCACGGGCACCACACCGAACGACCGAGGGAGACGGCCGATGACCACGCCGAGGACGACCGGCCCCACCGCGACCCCGTCCGGTGAGCTCAACTGGCTCCTCGACGACCTGGTGGACCGCGTCGCGAGCATCCGCAAGGCCGTCGTCCTGTCCGGCGACGGCCTCGCGACCGGGGCGTCCAGGGAACTGACCCGGGAGGACAGCGAACACCTGGCCGCCGTGGCGTCCGGCCTCCACAGCCTCGCCAAGGGCGTGGGCCGCCACTTCGAGGCGGGCGGCGTCCGGCAGACGGTCGTCGAACTCGACGACGCCTTCCTGTTCGTGACGGCGGCCGGTGCCGGGAGCTGCCTCGCCGTGCTGTCGGACGCCGACTCGGACATCGGCCAGGTCGCCTACGAGATGACCCTCCTCGTCAAGCGGGTCGGCGCGCATCTGGCCACCGCCCCGCGCACCGTTCCGCCCTCGGGCGGGTAAGTGGGACGACATGAGCGCAGACGGTCAGGGAAGCAACCACTGGTTCGACGACGAGGCAGGCCCCGTCGTCCGTCCGTACGCCATGACACGCGGCCGTACCACCAGCACGGCCCAGCACCGCCTCGACCTCATCGCGCTGGTGGTCGCGGAACCCCACGCGGACGACCCGGAGGCGGACGCCACGCTCGCCCCGGAACACGTGGACATCGTCGGACGGTGCCGCGACACCCCGCAGACGGTCGCCGAACTCGCCGCCGGACTCGACCTGCCCGTAGGCGTCGTACGGGTTCTGGTCGGTGACCTCGTCGACGCCGAACTCGTGCACGTCAACCGGCCCGTGCCCCCGGCCGAACTGCCCGACGAGAACGTCCTGCGCGACGTGATCAGCGGCCTGCGGGCCCTGTGAGGCGGCCCCGCGGCACGGCCGAGCACCCGAGGGCCCGGTGGAGCGGCCCGCGGGACGGCGAGGAGAAGAGAGCGATGGTCCTCGGACGTTCTCAGCGCGGTGAGCCGCCGGTCGAGCCCGTCACGCTCAAGATCCTGGTGGCCGGCGGTTTCGGCGGGGGCAAGACCACCCTCGGCGCCGTCGTCCTCGCCGACACGCGCCGCCTGGAGCACTGCTTCGCCGCCGTCGACTACTTCGAACGGTGCTCCATCCCCTTCGTGGTCGGCGTCGACTGCTTCGAGGGCGCGGCCCGTCACCACCTGAACCGGCCCGCCTCTCGCACGCCGTCACGCATCCGCCGGCACGCCTCCGCGACACCGGTGACCGCTCGCCCACTTCCCCCGCGGCGCCACCGCCTGATAGACGCAGGGAACATGACACGACTCCGACTCCCCGCCGTCGTACGCCCCCTGGTCACCGCCGTCGCCGCCCTGCTCGCGGTGACCACCGTCCCCGCCACCGCCGCCGCCCGCACCGCCCCCTCGCCCAAGGCACCCGCGGACTTCGTGGCCCTGAGAAGCGTGGACCCCACGATCATCCAGGACATGCGCTACGTCACCCCGCACAACTTCGTCGGCGAGCGCATCGACGGCTACCACCAGCCCCTGTGCATCCTCACCCGCCCCGCCGCCGAGGCCCTCCACCGGGCCCAGAAGCGGCTGCTGCGCCAGGGCTACTCCCTCAAGGTGTACGACTGCTACCGCCCGCAACGCGCCGTCGACCACTTCGTCCGCTGGGCCGAAGACCTCGACGACCAGGCGATGAAGGCCGAGTTCTACCCGAACGTCGACAAGAGCCGTCTGTTCGCGGACGGCTACATCGCGGAGAAGTCCGGTCACAGCCGCGGATCGACCGTGGACCTCACGCTCGTGCGGCTCCCGGCGAAGCCCGCCCGCCCCTACCGCCCCGGGCAGCCGCTGGTCCCCTGCTTCGCACCCCAGGACGAACGCTTCCCCGACAACTCCGTCGACATGGGCACCGGTTTCGACTGCTTCGACACCCTCTCGCACACCCTCGACCCCCGTGTCCAGGGCACCCAGCGCGCCAACCGGCTGCTGCTCAAGAACACACTGGAAGAAGCGGGCCTCGTCAACCTCCCCGAGGAGTGGTGGCACTTCACCTACAAGCCCGAGCCCTACCCGGACACCTACTTCGACTTCCCGGTCTCCGCGCGGTCGCTGACCGGACGCGACTGAACCAGCCGCCCAAGCCGCCCACTTGATGATCGGATACAGTCCGCCGCGTGTCCGAGAATCACTCCTCCGTTCCCGACCCCGCCCCCGGCTCCCACTGTTCGAGCTGCGGCACGCCCTACGGAGAGGGCGCCTCCGGCTGGCCCCGCACCTGCCCGGCCTGCGGCACCACCGCCTACCGCAATCCCCTGCCGGTGGCGGTGGCCCTCCAGCCCGTGTACGACACCAGGGGAACCGCCCTGGTCGTCGTCACCCGCACCGTCGCCCCCGCCCTCGGCGGCGTCGCACTGCCCGGCGGCTACATCGACGACCGCGAGGACTGGCGGCAGGCCGTCGTCCGCGAGCTCGAGGAGGAGACCGGCATCGAAGCGGCGAGCCGCGACGTACGGCTCGCCGACGCCATGAGCTCGCCCGACGGCCACCTGCTGCTCTTCGGGCTCCTCCCCGAACGCCCGGCCCGGGACCTCCCGCCCTTCACCGCCACCGACGAGACCGACGGCCGGCACCTCCTGCACCGGGCCGAGGAGCTGGCGTTCCCCCTCCACACCCGGGCCGTGCGGGCCTGGTTCGAGGGCCGCTACATCTGATCGGAGCACTCCGCCGACCCCCGCACGCGCACGGGCCGGGACGGCTCGGCCGGGCCGTCCCCGCCCTCCCGCTCCACGACCACCCGCGGTCCCTCCCAGCGGACCACGTACCGCTCGGCCCCCGCCTCCTCCCGGCCGTCACCCAGGTCCGCCACGACGAGCCCGCCCCCGGCCTGCCCCCGGGCGGGCGCCCACACCTCCAGCTCCGGCCCGCAGTCCTCCCCGCGCACCGGGACGACCGCTCCCGCACGCGCGAACACCGGAATCCGGCCCACCGGCGCCTCCACGGACACCGTCCCCGGCCCCTCGTACGCCCGCTCCGTCGCCGTGTCGTACCAGCGCCCCCGGGGCAGCCGCACCGTACGCCCGGCCGCACCGGGCTCCAGCACCGGCGCCACCAGCAGGCAGTCGCCCAGCAGAAACGCGTCCTCGCAGTCCCGCAACGCCCGGTCCTCCGGCGCCGCCCACCACAGCGGCCGCACCCAGGGCGCGCCGGTGTGCCGGGCCAGATACGCCAGCGTCGCGAAGTACGGCGTCAGCCGCCGCCGCCCGACGAGCGCCGCGCGCGCGTGCTCCAGCACCTCGGCACCGAACTCCCACGGCTCCGGGCACCCGGCCCGCGCACCCCCGGACGTCCGCAGCAGCGGCAGATACGCGGCCAGCTGCAACCACCGCAGATACAGCTCCGGCGACGGCCTCTCCCCGCACCCGCCCACCTCCGGCCCCGAGAACGGCACCCCGCACAGCCCGAGCCCCACGACCCGCGCCAGCGAAGCCCGCAGCCCCGGCCAGCCGTCGGACACCTCCCCGGCCCAGGAACCGCCGTACCGCTGCATCCCGGCCCACCCCGAACGCGACAGGACGAACGGCCGCTCCTCCGGCGCCGACCGCCGCAGACCCTCGTACCCGGCCCGGGCCATGCACAGCGCGTACACGTTGTGCGCCTCCCGGTGGTCACCGCCCCGGCCCTCCAGCCGGTGACGGGCCGAACGCGGCAGCGCCGTCTCCCCGAACGGGGTGAGAGAGGCAGGTCCGTCCCGGTCGTGCCAGACCCCGGCGAACCCTTGCTCCAGCAGCTCCCCGCAGAGCCCGCCCCACCACTCGCGCACACGCGCGTGCGTGAAGTCCGGGAACACCACGTCCCCGGCCCGCCCCACCCCCCGTACGACCGGCCCGGCCGCGCCCCGCACGAACACGTCCGCCTCCGCACCGCTGTCGTACGCGGCGCTCCCGGGCACCGGCGGCACCCCGGGCTCGACGACGGACACCAGCCGGATCCCGTCCCGCCGCAGCTCCTGAGCGAGCACCGGCAGTTTCGGGAACCGCTCCTCGTCCACCGTGAACGGCCGGTGGCCGTCGAGACGGCCGGCGTCCAGATGCACGGCGTCCAGCGGCAGGCCGTGCGCCTCGTGGTCCGCGACGGCCTGCCGCAGCTCCTGCTCGCTCCCGAGCCCCCGCAGCCCGTGATGATGACCGAGCGCACACGCGGGCGGCAGCGCCGCCGCCCCCGTCAGCGACGCCCAGGCGAGCAGCACGCGCGCCGGAGTACCCACCGTCACCCAGCAACGTAACGGACCCCCGTCCATCCGCAGCACACTCGTGCCCGGCCGGTCGTGCCCCGACCCCGCACCCTCCTCGCCCTCCCGCAGGGTCACCGTCCCGTCCCACGGGTTGTCATGGAACACCAGGTGGGTCCCCGCGTCCGCCACCACCAGCTGCACCGGCATCGTCACGTGCGGCGCCCCCTCACCGGCGGCGGAGAACGGGCCCGCACCGGCGTTCCACAACCGGTACCGGCCGTCGCGCAGCCGGGGCCCCGGGGCCCGGCCCCCCAGCCCGAAGAACCGGGCGTCCGCGGCCACCTGGGACCGCTGCGTCCAGCGCGCCGGGCCACCCCCGGCCGGTTCCCACCACCGGGGCGGCAGCTCACGGCGCAGCACCACGCCCCCCGGCGTGCGCACCTCGACCGCGCCGTGCCGCGACACGGCCACGGTCACCCGCTCCGCCACCACTCGCCGGCCACCGTCCTTGTCCGGCTCCAGCACGGCCCGCGGATCCGGCTCCGGACAGCTGCCCGCCAGCGCGTACGACGGTTCCGGCTCCGCCCCGTCCCAGCCCCAGAACACGGCCCCGTTCACGGCGACGAGGATCCGCAGCTCCGCACGGTCGAACCGGATCACCCCGCCCCCCGGCCCCGGCTCCACCTCCCGCAGAAGCCCCGGCACCCGCGCCCGCTCCACCCCCCGCGGGGGCAGCGCGGCGGCGTCCGCACGCCGCCCGCGCCACACCGCCCGCACCGTACGCAACCCCTGCGCCGCCCCCGCACAACCGAACACTTTCACCGAACGCACCAGGTCACGACCGTCCATGCCGCTCACCCTGCCACCGCAGGCCCCCGCCCCGGGCGACGTTCAACTGCCGTTCACCTATGAGAGCGCCACACCTCCGCGACCTCGACTATGTGGGGCGCACCCTGGTGCGGGAGTCGCTCCCGTGGCATCGTCCGTGTCAGCCGCGTCACGCGCACACCCCAGCCCGTGCGCGGAGGACGCACACGACGCGCACAGTCCGGGAGCCGCACCATGACGACCGTGAACCCCCAGCCGCTCTGGCAGCCAGATCCGCAGCGCATCGCCCAGGCACGGATCACCAGGTTCCAGACCTGGGCAGCCGAACACCACGGCGCCCCCGCCGACGGCGGCTACGCGGCCCTGCACCGCTGGTCCGTCGACGAGCAGGACACCTTCTGGAAAGCCGTCACGGAATGGTTCGACGTCCGCTTCACCACCCCCTACGCGCGTGTGCTGGGCGACCGCTCGATGCCCGGCGCCCAGTGGTTCCCCGGCGCCACCCTCAACTACGCCGAGCACGCCCTGCGCGCGGCCGCCACCCGCCCGGACGAACCGGCCCTCCTGTACGTCGACGAGACCCACGACCCCCGCCCCGTCACCTGGGCCGAGCTGCGCCGCCGGGTCGGCTCCCTCGCCGCGGAGCTGCGCGCCCTCGGCGTCCGCCCCGGCGACCGCGTCAGCGGCTACCTCCCGAACATTCCCCAGGCCGTGGTCGCGCTCCTCGCCACCGCCGCCGTGGGCGGCGTCTGGACCTCCTGCGCTCCCGACTTCGGCGCCCGCAGCGTCCTCGACCGCTTCCAGCAGGTGGAACCGGTCGTCCTGTTCACCGTCGACGGCTACCGCTACGGCGGCAAGGAGCACGACCGCCGCGACACGGTCGCCGAACTCCGCCGCGACCTGCCCACCCTGCGCGCCGTCGTCCACATCCCGCTCCTCGGCACCGAGACCCCCGAGGGCGCGCTCGACTGGGACGCCCTCACGGCCGCCGACACGGACCCGGTCTTCGCACAGGTCCCCTTCGACCACCCCCTGTGGGTGCTCTACTCCTCCGGCACCACCGGCCTGCCCAAGGCCATCGTCCAGTCCCAGGGCGGCATCCTCGTCGAGCACCTCAAACAGCTCGGCCTGCACTGCGACCTCGGCCCCGGGGACCGCTTCTTCTGGTACACGTCCACCGGCTGGATGATGTGGAACTTCCTCGTCTCCGGCCTGCTCACCGGCACCACGGTCGTCCTCTACGACGGCAGCCCCGGCCACCCGGCCACGGACGCCCAGTGGCGCGTCGCCGAACGCACCGGCGCCACCCTCTTCGGCACCTCCGCCGCCTACGTCATGGCCTGCCGCAAGGCAGGCGTCCACCCGGCCCGCGACCTGGACCTCTCCCGGATCCAGTGCGTCGCCACCACCGGCTCCCCGCTCCCGCCCGACGGCTTCCGCTGGCTCCACGACGAATTCGCCGGGAGCGGGGCGGACCTGTGGATCGCCTCCGTCAGCGGCGGCACCGACGTCTGCTCCTGCTTCGCGGGCGCCGTACCCACCCTCCCGGTGTACACCGGCGAACTCCAGGCGCCCGGCCTCGGCACCGACCTGCAGTCCTGGGACCCGAACGGCGAACCCCTCGTCGACGAGGTCGGCGAGCTCGTCGTCACCAACCCCATGCCCTCCATGCCGGTCCGCTTCTGGAACGATCCCGACGGCAGCCGCTACCACGACAGCTACTTCGCCACCTACCCCGGCGTCTGGCGGCACGGCGACTGGATCACCCTCACCTCCCGCGGCTCCGTCGTCATCCACGGCCGCTCCGACTCCACCCTCAACCGGCAGGGCGTGCGCATGGGCTCCGCCGACATCTACGAGGCCGTCGAACGCCTCCCCGAGATCAGGGAGTCCCTCGTCATCGGCGTCGAACAGCCCGACGGCGGCTACTGGATGCCCCTCTTCGTGCACCTGGCCCCCGGAGCCGTCCTCGACGACGCCCTCCTGGACCGCATCAAGCGCACCATCCGCGAACAGCTCTCCCCGCGCCACGTCCCCGACGAGGTCATCGAGGTCCCCGGCATCCCGCACACCCTCACCGGCAAGCGCATCGAGGTCCCCGTCAAGCGCCTCCTCCAGGGCACCCCGCTGGACAAGGCCGTCAACCCGGGCTCCATCGACAACCTCGACCTCCTGCACTTCTACGAGGACCTCGCCCGCAAACGCGCCTGACCGGACACTCCGGCGAGCGGGCCGGCCGGCCCCAGGAGCCGGCCCGCTCCCGCCCGGCCCCTGTTGTCAGTGCCGCCGGTTACGGTGAGTGAGCATTGATCGACCGTGCACAGGGGGAAACATGGCGCACACCGACCAGACCATGCGACGCGTCCTCGGCCGCGAGATCGCCGGCACCATCGGACTGCTCACCGACGACCACGACTTCCGCGCCATGCGGCGCTACCGCACTTTCACCTTCGACGACCATGCCGTCTACCTCCGGCAGGTCGAGGCCCTGCTCCGCACCCGGGCCTCCCAGGGCACCCACACCACGATCGCCCTCTTCGACCCCGAGGACTACGCCGAGTTCTGCGCGGCGACGGGGCTCGACCCCGATCTCCCCGCCACCCGCACCCGGTTCACCGCCGAAGTCGCCGTCCACGGACCCACCGTCCCCTACGACGGCCGGCCGCTCGCCGATCTGGTCCCCGACCTCGTCGACGAGGCCGTCCGCCAGGCCACCTGGGAGTACGCCTCCCTCCTGCTGGCCCGCCTCGGCGCATGCGCCACCTGCGGCGAGGACCTCGGCCGCGCCGCCTTCGCCCGCGCCTCACGCCTCCTCACCCGCATCCTGGAAACGGCCCCACCGGGCAACCGCCACCTGGTCTGCAGCGTCTCGACGAAACCGGAGACCCTCACGGCCGTCCTCCACGCCGACGACGACACCACAGGCGTCCCGCAGATCGACGAAACCGACGCCCTGGAATTCACCGCCGTCCTGGCCCTCGGCCTCGCGACCCGCACCCCGGGCGGCCTCGTCATGCGGACCAGCACCCCCGGCAGCCCCGACCGCATCTACGGCTGGCGCCTGCGCGGATACGGACTCGCGCCCCTCTCCGCCGGCGAGGTCTTCGACGCCTACTGCACCGACGCCGAATCCGGCGACCTCATCTCTCCCGAGTCCAACGTCGACTACTGCGCCCCGCCCGGCCTGGAGGACGACGGCCCGGCCCCGGACCACCACCACTGACCGCGCGAAGGGCGCCCCACCCGAAGGTGGAGCGCCCTTCACCGAAGACCACGGACATGCCGCGCCCGGACTACTCGCCGGACAGCACCGCCTGAGCCGCGCTCCGTGCCTCCTCGGCACTGTCCGTCGCCCGAGCGGCCGCGGCCGCCCGCTCGCACTGGGCCAGCGTGAACTTCGCCAGCGTCGCCCGGACATAGGGAATCGACGCGGCACCCATGGACAGGGAGGTGACACCCAGGCCGGTCAGCACACACGCCAGCAGCGGATCGGACGCGGCCTCACCGCAGACTCCACAGCTCTTGCCCTCGGCCTTCGCCGCCTCGGCGGACAGTGCGACCAGGTCGAGCAGTGCGGGCTGCCACGGGTCCTGCAGCCGGGACACCGCACCCACCTGCCGGTCGGCGGCGAAGGTGTACTGCGCGAGGTCGTTCGTCCCCAGCGACAGGAACTCGACCTCCTGCAGGATCGAGCGTGCCCGCAGCGCGGCCGACGGGATCTCCACCATCGCACCGAACTTCGCCCGCAGCCCGGCCTCGCGGCACGCATCGGCGAACGCCTTGGCGTCCGCACGGTCCGCGACCATCGGGGCCATGACCTCGAGGTGGACCGGCAGACCCTCGGCGGCCTTGGCCAGCGCCGTCAGCTGCGTGCGCAGCACCTCCGGGTGGTCAAGCAGGGTACGCAGCCCGCGCACGCCCAGCGCCGGGTTCGGCTCGTCGGCCGGGGTGAGGAAGTCCAGCGGCTTGTCCGCGCCCGCGTCCAGCACGCGCACGACGACCCGCCCTTCCGAGAACGCCTCCAGCACCTGCCGGTAGGCAGTGACCTGCTTCTCCTCGGACGGCGCGTTCGCGCTGTCGTCGAGGAACAGGAACTCGGTACGGAACAGGCCGACGCCCTCCGCACCCGCCTCCAGCGCGGCAGCCACGTCGGCGGGACCACCGACGTTGGCCAGCAGGGGCACCTTGTGACCGTCGGACGTCGCACCCGGCCCGCTCGACGCGGCCAGCGCGGCTTTCCGCTCGGCGGCCTGCGCCTCCAACTGCGCCTTCTTCTCCGCACTGGGATTCACGAAGATCTCGCCGGTGCTGCCGTCCACCGCGATCACCGTGCCCTCGGCGAGCTCACCGGCGCCCGGCAGTGCCACCACGGCCGGCACCCCCAGCGCCCGCGCCAGGATCGCGCTGTGGCTGGTCGGCCCGCCTTCCTCGGTGACGAAGCCGAGCACCAGCGTCGGGTCGAGAAGCGCCGTGTCCGCCGGCGCCAGGTCCCGCGCGATCAGCACGTACGGCTCGTCACTGTCGGGCACGCCCGGCATCGGAACGCCCAGCAGACGGGCGACGATGCGATTCCGTACGTCGTCCAGGTCCGCCACACGGCCGGCCAGGTACTCACCGGCCCCGGCCAGCAGCGCGCGATAGGCGGCGAAGGCGTCGTACACCGCACGCTCGGCGGTGCTGCCGACGGCGATCCGCCGCTCCACGTCGGCCATCAGCTCGGGGTCCTGCGCCATCATGGCCTGTGCTTCGAGCACCGCCTGGGCCTCGCCCCCGGCGAGGTTGCCGCGGGCCATCAGGTCGGCAGCCACAGCCTCCACGGCCTTGCGGGCGCGCCCCTGCTCCCGCTCCGCGTCCTCCGCCGGGATCTGCTTGGCCGGCGGCTCGAGCACCGCCGTCCCCATGTGCCGAACCTCGCCGATCGCCACACCGTGGCTCACACCGACGCCTCGCAGCGTTGTCTCCATCTCACCCGTCCAGATAGTGCGGCGGGCCCGGCCGCCGCGGTGGTTGTCCTGCCGGCCGTCGTGCGACGGCGCCGTCGTCAGTTCCAGAGGAAGAGAGTCTCGCCGGCCTTCACTTCGCCGTCCTCACGGAGATCACCGAGCGCCTCGGCCGTCGCCTCGAGGGCGACGACAGGACAGACGGGGGACTTGCCCGCGGCTTCGACGGCGGCCGGGTCCCAGCGCACCACGGCCTGCCCGCGCGAGACGGTGTCGCCCTTGTTCACCAACAGTTCGAAACCCTCGCCGTTCAGCTGCACGGTGTCGATGCCGAGGTGGGTCAGCACACCGTGACCGCTCTCGTCGACGACGACGAACGCGTGCGGGTGCAGAGACACGATGACCCCGTCCACGGGAGCGACGGCCTCGGAAGGCTCCCGGACGGGATCGATGGCGGTACCCGGGCCGACCATGGCCCCGGAGAAGACCGGATCCGGCACAGCGGCCAGTCCAATGGCACGTCCTGCAAGAGGGGACGAGACGGTGGTCATGGGAAGCCTCCCGGTGGTGGAGATCGGTACGGGCCGTCACTGCCTGTCCCGGACGGCGCACTGAGCAGCAGGGTATGTCATAGGAAGTACCGGTTCCGCACGAGTGTTCCGCAATAGAGGTCTAGACCACACTCCCCACGGATTTGCACCCGTTCCGCGGACCCGTGTACAGTCGTAACTCCTGCTTGAGGTTGAGCGATGCGAAGCGTGCGCTCGTGCCTGGCAGGCATCCAACCTGTCAGATCCTATCTCCGGATCACTTTCTGCGTGCTCGCAGGAGGGTGGTCAGAGGGACTGGAAAAGCCTGATAGTGTTGGAAACACCGAAGGGAAGCGCCCGGAGGAAAGCCTGAGAGAGTCTCTCGGGTGAGTACGAAGGAAGCGTCCGTTCCTTGAGAACTCAACAGCGTGCCAAAA
>NZ_JBIAHR010000005.1:0-358472 GCF_042870695.1 Streptomyces sp. NPDC006384 | reverse complement strand
CGGTTCCAGCTTCGGGCCCCGACGAGGAACTGACGCACCAGCAGTAGAAGTCACACGACTACTAACGATCAACTACTGGCGCAGGACACTAGCGGGCCGTACCCGGCGGCGCTGTTCCGTCCGCTTCAGGACCGGTCAGAACCAGCCGCGTTCCCGGGCGAGCAGGGCGGCCTGGAAGCGGTTGGCGGCCTGCAGCCTGGTCATGAGGGACGCCACGTGCTTGCGGTAGGTGCGCACCGAGATGCCCAGGTCGCGGGCGCCGCTCTCGTCCTTGTCGGCGGTGCAGAGCGTCTTGAGGATCCTGCGCTCGATCTCGGTGGGCGGCTCGTCGTCCGGCGCGGGCAGTTCCTGCGCCATGGCCCACATGCGGTCGAACAGGGTGACCAGGGTGGCCACCAGGCCGGGTTCCCGGGTCAGCAGGGCGCCCTTGGCGGTGTGCGCCGGGTCGAGGGGTGTGAGCGCCGCGGACCTGTCACAGATGATCATGCGCTCCAGCGGTTGGTGCGAGATCCGTATCTCCGCGCCCTTGCCCGCCAGTTCGTGCAGGTACGACAGGGTGGCCCGGTCGTCCAGGGCCGGGGCGGCCATCAGGGTGCGCATCCGCACGCCGCGGCGCAGGACGCGCAGGTCGATGGGGCGTGAGAAGTCTGCCGACTCCTTGCTGATGATGCCCGTGGGGTTGGTGGTGAGGCTCTCGCTGCGGGCGAAGAAGGTCAGCTCGTCGATGACGGCGCGTACGGCCTCCATGCCCTCGATCCGCTGGATGACGGGCCCCTCCTCCGGCGGGCGCCGCGCCGGGGCGGTCGTGCGCTCCCGTTGGAGCGACTCGACCACGCCGCCCGCGCGGACGGCCTGTTCCAGCTCCTCCCGGAGGGCGTTGCACCGGTTGCCGACGAGGTGCTCGACCGCCCGCGCGGGGGCGACCGGGCGGAGAACGCCGGTGTGGCTGCGGGTGGCCAGGCCCAGTTCCACCAGGCGGTCCGCGGCCTCGGCGTCGACGGCGACCTGGTCATGGCCGTCACTCGCGCCCCGGCGCAGCAGCCGGCGGTAGAGAGCCTCCTCGTCCCGGGCGACGCCGAGGAACTCCAGACATGGTTGCGACACGGTTCCCCCCCATGTGTGCACGGCCTGCGTCGATCTTGCCTCCCGTACCTGGACCGGTGCCACCTGCGGGGACGTGCGCGGTGGTGCGCGCGGGGTGGCGGGTGCAGCTTGGTGTACCGGGGCGGTGCAGCAAGCTGCACGCGGATCCCCTCGTTCGCGGGCGCCCGGGGCAGCAGAGTTGCTTCTGCCGGAAGGAAGCACCGCAGGGGGGCGTACGGGGTCGTACGGGGGCTGCCCCCTTGGACCGGACCTCACCAGGGAGAGAACGCCGTGAGCGACAACAACCGCACCGACAACACCGCCAGCACCGACAACACCGCCAGCACCGACAGCACCGTCCTGAACGCCGCCCTCGTCGCGGTCCTCTGCGGTGCCGAAGTCGCCGTGATCACCAGCGGCATGGGGGACGGTGCCCGCTACGGGATCGGCGCGGTGCTCCTGGTCGCCCTGCTGGCGAGCGTCTTCCGGCTCGGCCGGGCCCGCCGTTCCCGCTGATCCCACGGCCGGCGGGTGCGGCGGGCCGGCCGGTCGTTCTGCCGTGTCGGGTAGCGTCGGGGACATGAGTTTCGGAGCTGGTGTGCCCACGGTCGAGGTCGCGGACCTCAAGGACGACGACTTCCTGCTGGACGTCCGCGAGGACGACGAGTGGCGGGCGGGCCACGCCGCCGGGGCGCTGCACATCCCCCTCAGCGAGTTCGTCGCCCGCTACGGCGAACTGACCGAGGCCGCGCCCGGGGACGGCCGGGTCCATGTGATCTGCCGCTCCGGCGGGCGCTCCGCCCAGGTCACCATGTACCTGGTCCAGCAGGGCGTCGACGCCGTGAACGTCGACGGCGGCATGCAGGTCTGGGCCGCGGCCGGGCGCCCGGTCGTGGACGAGAAGGGCGAGCCCGGACACGTTCTGTAGGTGTCCTGTGGTCCCGTTGCCGGGCGGACTCTGTCCGGGGCGGTCGGCTGTGACCCGGCGGCTGTGACCCGGGGGCTGTGTCGTCGGGCAGTCCTGAGTACCGTTCCCGTTCGAGTGTCGTGGAACAACCGCACCAGTGGTGTCGCGCGGCGCCTTCACGGCAGTGCGGGTGAGACGACGGACCGGGACGGGGAACGGGGCGGAATCGGAAGTGGACGCGCACGACACAGGTCCGGGCACCCGGCACGAGCCGGACGGACCGGGCGGGCCGAACGGTACGGACGGACCGAGCGGGCCGGGCGGCCCGGACAGGTCAGGCGGCCCGGACAGGTCGGGCGGCCCGGGCGGGTCGGGCGGCCCGGGCGGGTCCCGTACGGAGACCGCCGGGGCACGTCCCGGTACGGCCGAGACCCGCCCCGGGACCGTCGGGGTCGCCGCGCTCTCCCGGCGGTACCAGGTCTGCGCGCTCGTCGCGGTCGCCGTCGTGGCGGTCGGCGTGTGTCTCCACATCGGCCTGACGTTCCTGCACGTCGCCCCGGCGAACACGCTGTCCAGGAAGCACGGCTCCACGGTCGACGAGTGGATCTACCCGGAGTTCGAGCAGAACTGGAAGCTCTTCGCGCCCAACCCGCTCCAGCAGAACATCTCCGTCCAGGTCCGCGCCGAGATCGGCACGGCGGACGGCGGGATACGCACCACCGGCTGGTACGACCTGTCCGCCGAGGACGGCCGGGCCATCGACGGCAACCCGCTGCCGAGCCACACGCAGCAGAACGAACTGCGCCGCGCCTGGGACTTCTTCACCGCCACCCACGACTCCGACAACCGGCCGGTGGGTCTGCGGGGCGTCCTCTCCGAGAGCTATCTGCGCCGCATAGCGGTCCTGCGGCTGGACCGCAGCGGCGCCGCGGGGCCGGACGGCACCGTCGAACGCGTCCAGTACCGTTCCCGGACGACCGCGGTGCCGCCGCCCGCGTGGAGCGGTGAGAAGGTCTCGGACCGGGCGGTGTACCGGGAGCTGCCCTGGTGGCGGGTGCCCGCCGACGAGTCGGAAGGAGACCCGGCGTGAACCGCCTCGCCCCGTCGGTCCTGCGCGCCGTCGCCCGCGTCACCGGGTCCGCGCTCGGCCCGTACCAGACCGCCGTCGTCCGCATCGGCTTCAGCCTGACCTGGCTGCTCTTCCTGCTGCGCGAGTACCCCCACCGCCACGAGCTGTACGGCCCGGACGGGCCCTGGAGCCACGATCTCGCCGAGCAGCTGATCTCGGACAACGGCGCGTTCACCGTGCTGATGTGGTCCGACGGCACGGTCTGGTTCGAGACCGTCTACGCGCTGTCCGTGCTGAGCAGCCTGCTGTTGCTGCTGGGCTGGCGGACGCGGACCATGTCGGTGCTCTTCATGGTCGGCGTGCTCTCGCTGCAGAACCGCAGCGTCTTCATGGGGGACGGCGGCGACAACGTCCTGCACCTGATGAGCATCTACCTGGTCCTCACCCGCTGCGGCCAGGTGTGGTCGCTGGACGCCCGCCGGGAACGTCTCGCGCGGGGGGCACGCGCGCGCAGGGAGCGGGTCGTGGACCGGACGGGGCCCGTTCTGTGGGCGGTGCTCGGTCTCGTACTGGTCGTGGTGACGGCGGCGGGCCGGCTCGACGGTGACCGGCTCGTCCCGGTGCTGCTGTGGGCGGTGTGGGCGGCGCAGGGCCTGTGGTGGCTCG
The DNA here is from genome assembly GCF_042870695.1 of Streptomyces sp. NPDC006384. Classification (NCBI taxonomy): domain Bacteria; kingdom Bacillati; phylum Actinomycetota; class Actinomycetes; order Kitasatosporales; family Streptomycetaceae; genus Streptomyces; species Streptomyces sp. NPDC006384. The sequence goes on along the minus strand of NZ_JBIAHR010000005.1, from coordinate 354,747 downwards.
CGGGACGCCGGGGCGGTGAGCCGCGCGGCCTGCTGGACGTCGTCACGTGCGCCGTGCACAACGGCGCCCTGCTGGTGATCATGGCGGAGGCCTGCCTGATCTACGCCACCGCCGGCTGGTACAAGATCCAGGGATCGCGCTGGCAGGACGGCACGGCGGTCCACTACCCGCTGCACCTGGACTACTTCTCGCCCTGGCCCGCCCTGTCCGACGCACTGTCGTCCAGCGGCACGATGGTCATGCTCATCACGTACGGCACGGTCGCCGTGCAGGTCGCCTTCCCGTTCACGCTGTTCAACCGGCGGGTCAAGAACGTCCTGCTGGCCGCCATGGTCACCGAGCACGCGGTGATCGCCGTGGTGCTGGGGCTGCCGTTCTTCTCGCTGGCGATGATCGCCGCCGACGCGGTCTTCCTGCCCACCTCGTTCCTGCGCCGCCTCGGCGGGTGGGCGGCGCGGGGGCGGGACCGTCTGGTGCGGCGCGGTGACGGGTCCGCGAAGGTGCCGGTGCCCCGGCCGGCCCCCGAGGAGGCCGCGCGGGCGCACGTAGGCTTCGGGGCATGACCGACCCCGCCCCCGTCCCCGACTCCGATCCCGTCCCCGGATCCCGCGCCGACGCCCTCGCCGTCTGGCGCGGGCACGCCGGCTCGTGCGTGCTGCTCGACGGCTTCCACGCCCTCAAGCACGCGCTGCGGTTCGGCGCCGAGGTGCCGGTGGCCGTCACCGCCGACCGCGCGGGCGCGCTCGCCCTCGCCGACGAGCTGGCCCCGGACGTCCGGGAGGCGCTGGGCGGGCTGCTGACCGAGGTGCCGCACGCGACGTACACGTCCCTGGTGCCGCGTCCGCATCCCACCGCGGTCGCCGCGCTGGCCGTACGGCCCCCGCGCGAGGACGGGCTGCGGACGCTGGCGCGCACGCCCCGCACCAGCCCCGTCGTCGTCCTCGACCAGCCGCGCAACCTCGGCAACGCGGGCGCGGTGATCCGGCTGGCCGCCGGTTTCGGGGCGACCGGCGTGGTCACCACGGGCCCGCTCGACCCCTGGCACCCCACGGTGGTGCGCGGCGGGGCGGGGCTGCACTTCGCGACCACCGTGGAACGGCTGGACGTGGCGGCGCTCCCGCCGGGGCCGGTGTTCGCGCTGGACCCGGAGGGCGAGGACATCCGCGGGCTGGAGCTGCCCGACGACGCGCTGCTCGCCTTCGGCTCCGAGCGCAGCGGGCTGTCGCGGGAGCTGCGCGCGCGGGCCGACCACCTGGTGGCGCTGCCGATGCGCCCCCAGGTCTCCAGCTACAACCTCGCGACCAGCGTGGCCATGACGCTGTACCACTGGAGCGCCGGCGGGGGCGGGAACCAGGCCTCCTAGGCCGGCCGGCGCACCTCCACCACCCGGAAGCGGTTGGCGACGAACGCCGCGTCGCACAGGGCCGCGTTGGCGGCCGGGTTGCCGCCCGAGCCGTGGAGGTCGGAGAAGGCCGCCGTCTGGTTGACGTACACCCCGCCGGTGAGGTTGAGGGAGAGCTGGGCCGCCTCCTCCAGGCAGACCTCCTGGACGGCCCGCTCGACCTCGGGGTCGGTCGTGTAGGCGCCGACGGTCATCGCGCCCTTCTCCCGGACGCTGCGGCGCAGCAGCTCCAGCGCGTGCGTGGCGGAGTCGACGGCGACGGCGAAGGAGACGGGGCCGAAGCACTCGCTCGTCCAGGCGGCCTCGTCGTCGGGCTTGGCGCCGTCCAGCTTGACGATCACCGGGGTGCGCACGACCGCGTCCGGGAACTCCGGGTTGGTCACCTCGCGGGAGGCGAGGGCGACCTCGCCGAGGCCGGCGGCGGCCTCCAGGCGGGCCTTGACGTCCGGGTTGACGATGGCGCCGAGCAGGGCGTTCGCGCGGGCGTCGTCGCCGAGGAGGCCGTCGACGGCGCGGGCCAGGTCGGCGGTCACCTCGTCGTAGGTCTTCTCGCCCTGGTCGGTGCGGATGCCGTCGCGGGGGATCAGCAGGTTCTGCGGGGTGGTGCACATCTGGCCGCTGTAGAGGGACAGGGAGAAGGCCAGGTTGGCGAGCATGCCCCGGTAGTCGTCGGTGGACTCGACGATCACCGTGTTGACGCCGGCCTTCTCGGTGAACACCTGTGCCTGGCGGGCGTTGGCCTCCAGCCAGTCGCCGAAGGAGGTCGAGCCGGTGTAGTCGATGATCCGGATCTCGGGGCGGGTGGCGAGGGTCTTGGCGATGCCCTCGCCGGGGCGCTCGGCGGCCAGCGCGACCAGGTTCGGGTCGAAGCCGGCCTCGGCGAGGACGTCGCGGGCCACCTGGACGGTGAGCGCGAGCGGCAGCACCGCGCGGGGGTGGGGCTTGACCAGGACCGCGTTGCCGGTGGCGAGGGAGGCGAACAGGCCCGGGTAGCCGTTCCACGTCGGGAAGGTGTTGCAGCCGATGACCAGTCCGATGCCGCGCGGGACCGGCGTGAACGTCTTGGTCAGCTCCAGCGGGTCGCGCTTGCCCTGCGGCTTGGTCCACTCCGCCGTGCCGGGGGTGCGGGTCTGCTCCGCGTAGGCGTACGCCACCGCCTCCAGGCCGCGGTCCTGGGCGTGCGGGCCGCCCGCCTGGAAGGCCATCATGAAGGCCTGCCCGGAGGTGTGCATGACCGCCTGCGCGAATTCCGTCGTCCGGTCGGCGATCCGCCCGAGGATCTCCAGGCAGACCATCGCCCGCAGCTCCGCGCCCGCGTCCCGCCAGGCCCGCTGCCCGGCCTTCATGGCGGGCAGCAGCACGTCGAGGTCCGCGTGCGGGTACTCCACGCCCAGCGCGATCCCGTACGGGGAGATCTCGCCGCCGACCCAGCCGTCGGTGCCGGGCTGGCCGAGGTCGAGGCGGGTGCCGAGCAGCGCGTCGAAGGCGGCCTTGCCCGCGGCCGTGTCCAGGCTGCCGTTCTCGCCGTAGGCCTTGGGGTGCTCGGGGTGGGGGGACCAGTAGGCGCGGGTGCGGATCGTCTCCAGCGCCCGGTCCAGGGTCGGCCGGTGCCGGTCGATCAGCTGGTGCGCGGTGAGTGCGGCGGCCATGGGGACCAACTCCTCGTCTCACGGGCTCTCCGTCGAGCCGTGACCTGGGGGAACCCGGGAGAACCTGGGCGGAATCCGGGCGGAAGCAGTCGGGAGGCGGGGCGCTCGGCGCCTCGTCCGAGGACGGGCGGCGGGCGCCGGACGGGTGGACACGGCTAGAGTAACCGAACGATCGGTCGGGACAAGGGGGACCGCCGCATCTGTGGAAAACCCCGTGCGGGAGGATCGCGCACATGACAGCACTGGACCTCAGCAGCCCCGTGGCCGTCGTCGGCACCGGCACCATGGGTCAGGGCATCGCCCAGGTGGCGCTGGTCGCGGGCCACCCCGTGCGGCTGTACGACGCCGCTCCCGGACGGGCCCGGGAGGCGGCCGACGCGATCGGCGCCCGGCTCGACCGGCTCGTCGAGAAGGAACGCCTCACCGGTGCCGAGCGGGACGCGGCCCGCGCCCGTCTCTCTGCGGCCGACGCCCTCGCCGGACTCGCCGGCTGTGCTCTGGTCGTGGAGGCGGTCGTGGAGCGGCTGGACGTCAAGCAGGAACTGTTCCGCGCGCTGGAGGACGTCGTCGGCGACGACTGTCTGCTCGCCACCAACACCTCCTCCCTGTCCGTCACCGCCATCGGCGGCGCCCTGCGCGTCCCCGGCCGCTTCGTCGGACTGCACTTCTTCAACCCCGCGCCGCTGCTGCCGCTGGTGGAGGTCGTCTCCGGGGCCGCCACCGACGCCGCCTCGGCCACGCGCGCGCACGAGACGGCCCGCGCCTGGGGCAAGACGCCGGTGGCCTGCGCGGACACCCCGGGCTTCCTCGTCAACCGCATCGCCCGGCCCTTCTACGCCGAGGCCTTCGCGGTGTACGAGGACCGGGGCGCGGACCCGGCCACCATCGACGCCGTGCTGCGCGAGTCGGGCGGCTTCCGGATGGGCGCCTTCGAGCTGACCGACCTCATCGGGCAGGACGTCAACGAGTCCGTCACGCACTCCGTGTGGCGGTCCTTCTTCCAGGACGTGCGCTTCACCCCGTCGCTCGCCCAGCGCCGCCTGGTCGAGTCCGGCCGCCTCGGCCGCAAGAGCGGTCAGGGCTGGTACGACTACCGCGACGGCGCCGAGCGGCCCGAGCCGCACACCGCCGGGCCGGCCGAGCCGCCCGCACACGTCGTCGTGGAAGGGGACCTGGGGCCGACCGCGGAGCTGGTCGCGATGATCGGCGAGGCGGGCGTCGAGGTCCGCCGGGAGGACGGGAAGGCCGGGAAGGCCGGGAAGGCCGAGGAGGCGGGGGCGGCCGGGGGCGACGGCGCGCGGATCGTCCTGCCCGGCGGCGGCCGGCTCGTGCTCGCCGACGGGCGGATCTCGGCGGGGTCCGGGGACGTCGTCCGCTTCGACCTCGCGCTGGACTACCGCACGGCCACCCGCATCGCCCTGTCCCACTCCCCGGACGCCGCCCCGCGCACCGTCGCCGAGGCCACCGGCCTGTTCCAGGCGCTGGGCAAGAAGGTCAGCGTCATCGGCGACGTCCCGGGCATGATCGTCGCCCGTACCGTGGCACGGATCATCGACCTGGCCGTCGAGGCGGTCGCCGCGGGCGTGGCCACCGGGGAGGACGTCGACACCGCGATGCGGCTCGGCGTCAACTACCCGCTGGGGCCACTGGAGTGGAGCCGTCGCCTCGGCGGTGACTGGGCCCGCTCGGTCCTCGGCAACCTGCACGCGTGCGTGCCCACGGGCCGGTACGCGCCCTCCCTGGCGCTCCACCGGCACGCGCACGCCTCCGGCGGGAAGGAGGGCGGTTCCTCATGACCACCGCCAGGCGCGACACGTACACGCCCGAGACGCTGCTCTCCGTCGCCGTGCAGGTCTTCATCGAGCGCGGCTACGACGGCACCTCCATGGAGCACCTGTCCAGGGCGGCCGGGATCTCCAAGTCGTCGATCTACCACCACGTCGCCGGCAAGGAGGAGCTCCTGCGCCGGGCCGTGAGCCGGGCCCTGGACGAGCTGTTCGGCATCCTCGACGAGGAGCACGCGCGCGTGGGGCCCGCCGTCGAGCGGCTGGAGTACGTCGTACGGCGCATGGTCGAGGTGCTCATGGCCGAACTGCCGTACGTGACGCTGCTGCTGCGGGTGCGGGGCAACACCGGCACCGAGCGGTGGGCGCTGGAGCGGCGGCGCGAGTTCGACCACCGGGTCGCCGGCCTGCTGAAGGCGGCCGCCGCCGAGGGGGACGTGCGCGCGGACGTGGAGGGACGGCTCGCGACGCGGCTGGTCTTCGGCATGATCAACTCGATCGTCGAGTGGTACCGCCCCGACGGGCCCGACGGCCGGGGCGGCGCGGGCGAGCGCGACGTGGTGGAAGCCGTGGTGCGGCTGGTGTTCGGGGGGCTGCGCGGGACGTCCTGAGGCCCCGTCGCGCACTTCGGCGGTCAGCCCTGCGGCTCCAGGTCCTCCGTCTCGAACACCAGCAGCGTGCGCGTGCTGAGCACCTCCGGGATGGCCTGGAGACGGGTGAGCACCAGCTCCCGCAGGGCCCGGTTGTCGGGCGTGTGCACCAGGAGCAGGACGTCGAAGTCACCGCCCACCAGGGCGATGTGGGACGCCCCGGGAAGCTGCCGCAGCTGTGCGCGGACCGTGCGCCAGGAGTTCTGGACGATCTTCAGCGTGATGTACGCCGAGGTGCCGTGTCCGGCGCGTTCGTGGTCGACGCGGGCGCCGAAACCGCGGATGACGCCGTCCTCGACGAGCCGGTTGATGCGCGCGTAGGCGTTCGCGCGCGAGACGTGCACCCGCTCGGCGACCGACCGTATCGAGGCGCGGCCGTCCGCCTGCAGCATGCGCAGGATGTCCTGGTCGATCGCGTCCAGCGGGCGCGGGGGCGGGAGCGGCGGGGCGTCGGCACCGTCCGGAGCACCGCCCTCCGCCGGGCGCTCGGCCATTTGTTCAGATGCCATGTCCCCCCGCCTTCCCGCCACGGACGTACTGCGCCCATCCCAGGCTGTGGAGAACCGTTTGTCCACAGCCTGGGGCCGCCTGTAGCCAAAATGCCCCGGCGACCGAACAATCGGTAGGTGAGGCCCGTCACACTCGTGACGGGTCCCGAGCCGCTCCCACGAGGAGGTGCCGTCATGACGGTCATGGAGCAGCGGGGCGCTTACCGGCCCACGCCGCCGCCCGCCTGGCAGCCCCGCACCGACCCCGCGCCGCTGCTGCCCGACGCGGAGCCGTACCGCGTGCTCGGCACGGAGGCGGCCGGGAAGCCGGACCCCGGACTGCTGCGCACGCTGTACGCCCGCCTGGTGAGCGGCCGGCGCTACAACGCGCAGGCCACGGCGCTGACCAAGCAGGGCCGGCTCGCCGTCTACCCCTCCAGCACCGGCCAGGAGGCCTGCGAGATCGCCGCCGCGCTGGCCCTCGAGGAGCGCGACTGGCTCTTCCCCAGCTACCGCGACACGCTGGCCGTCGTGGCCCGCGGCGTCGACCCGGTCGAGGCGCTCACCCTGCTGCGCGGCGACTGGCACTCCGGCTACGACCCCCACGAGCACCGGGTCGCCCCCCTGTCCACGCCGCTCGCCACCCAGCTGCCGCACGCCGTCGGCCTCGCCCACGCCGCCCGACTCAAGGGCGACGACGTGGTCGCGCTCGCCATGGTCGGCGACGGGGGCACCAGCGAGGGCGACTTCCACGAGGCGCTGAACTTCGCCGCAGTCTGGCAGGCGCCGGTCGTCTTCCTCGTGCAGAACAACGGCTTCGCGATCTCCGTGCCGCTCGCCAAGCAGACCGCCGCCCCGTCGCTGGCCCACAAGGCCGTCGGCTACGGGATGCCCGGCCGCCTGGTCGACGGCAACGACGCCGCCGCCGTCCACGAGGTCCTGTCCGACGCCGTGCGCCGCGCACGCGGGGGTGGCGGTCCCACGCTGGTGGAGGCGGTGACGTACCGCGTCGACGCGCACACCAACGCCGACGACGCCTCCCGCTACCGGGACGACGCCGAGGTCGAGGCGTGGCGCCGGCACGACCCGGTCGAGCTGCTGGAGAGGGAGCTGACCGGGCGCGGCCTGCTCGACGAGGAGGGCGTGCGGGCCGCCCGCCAGGACGCCGAGGCCATGGCCGCCGACCTGCGCGCCCGCATGAACCAGGACCCGCGCCTCGACCCGATGGACCTGTTCGCGCACGTCTACGCCGAGCCCACCCCGCAACTGCGCGAGCAGCGGGACCTGCTGCGCGCGGAGCTGGAGGCAGAAGCAGAAGCAGAGGCCGGGACCGGGCCGGAAGGGGACCGCCGATGACCACCGTCGCCGTCAGGCCGGCCACCATGGCGCAGGCCCTCACGCGCGCGCTGCGCGACGCCATGGCCGCCGACCCGGCCGTGCACGTCATGGGCGAGGACGTGGGCGCCCTCGGCGGTGTCTTCCGGATCACCGACGGCCTCGCCGCGGAGTTCGGCGAGGACCGCTGCACGGACACGCCGCTGGCGGAGGCCGGCATCCTCGGCACCGCCGTCGGCATGGCGATGTACGGGCTGCGCCCGGTCGTGGAGATGCAGTTCGACGCCTTCGCCTACCCGGCGTTCGAGCAGGTCGTCAGCCATGTCTCCAGGATGCGCAACCGCACCCGCGGGAAGATGCCCCTGCCGCTGACCATCCGCGTCCCCTACGGCGGCGGCATCGGCGGCGTCGAGCACCACAGCGACTCGTCCGAGGCGTACTACATGGCGACTCCGGGGCTCCATGTCGTCACGCCCGCGACCGTCGCCGACGCCTACGGGCTGCTGCGCGCCGCCATCGCCTCCGACGACCCGGTCGTCTTCCTGGAGCCCAAGCGGCTCTACTGGTCGAAGGACGCCTGGAACCCCGAGGAGCCGGTGCCCGTCGAGCCGGTGGGCCGCGCGGTGGTGCGGCGTCCGGGCCGGAGCGCCACGCTGATCACGTACGGGCCGTCGCTGGCCGTCTGCCTGGAGGCCGCCGAGGCGGGCCGGGCCGAGGGCTGGGACCTGGAAGTGGTCGATCTGCGCTCCCTGGTGCCGTTCGACGACGAGACGGTGTGCGCCTCGGTACGGCGCACGGGACGCGCGGTCGTGGTCCACGAGTCGGGTTCCTTCGGGGGGCCGGGCGGGGAGATCGCGGCCCGGGTCACGGAGCGCTGCTTCCACCACCTGGAGGCGCCGGTGCTGCGCGTGGCCGGGTTCGACGTGCCGTACCCGCCGCCGATGCTGGAGCGTCACCACCTGCCCGGCGTGGACCGGGTCCTGGACGCCGTGGGGCGCCTGCAGTGGGAGGCAGAGAGCCGATGACACAGGTGCTGGAGTTCAGGCTCCCCGACCTCGGTGAGGGGCTCACGGAGGCGGAGATCGTGCGCTGGCTGGTCGAGGTCGGCGACGTCGTCGCCGTGGACCAGCCGGTCGTCGAGGTCGAGACCGCCAAGGCGATGGTCGAGGTGCCCTGCCCCTACGGCGGTGTGGTCACCGCCCGCTTCGGCGAGGAGGGCACCGAACTGCCCGTCGGCGCACCGCTGGTGACGGTGGCGGTGGGTGAGGGCGCCGATGCCGCCGCTGCCGGCGGAACCGCCGGCGACACCGCGTCCGCCGGGGGCCGGCCGGCCCGGGGCCCGGACGGTGACGGGGGGGAACGGGGCTCGGGCAACGTCCTGGTCGGTTACGGGACGTCCGAGGCGCCCGCGCGGCGGCGCAGGGTACGGCCGCGGCGCCCGGCGGCCACGGCGTCGGCGGCCCCGGAACCGGCGACGGCACCGGCACCGGAGACCGGGGAGACGAACGGCACGGTGCGCGCCGCCGGGCCGGTCCCCGCCGCCGGGCCCGGGGACGGGCCGGTCCCCGTCATCTCCCCGCTGGTGCGCAGGCTGGCCCGGCAGCACGGCCTGGACCTGCGCGAGCTGACCGGTTCCGGCCCCGACGGGCTGATCCTGCGGGCGGACGTGGAGTACGCGCTGCGTGCCGCCGAGGCGCGGGCGCCCGAGGCACCGGCACCCGCGCACACGGGCGGGACACCACCGAGCGAGGTCCGCACCCCCCTCAAGGGCGTACGCGGCGCCGTCGCGGACAAGCTCACCCGCAGTCACCGTGAGATCCCCGACGCGACCTGCTGGGTGGACGCGGACGCGACGGAGCTGATGCGGGCGCGTACCGCGATGAACGCGGCCGGTGGTCCGAAGATCTCCCTCGTCGCCCTGCTGGCCCGGATCTGCACGGCCGCGCTGGCCCGCTTCCCCGAGCTGAACTCCACCGTCGACACGGAGACGAGGGAGGTCGTCCGGTACGGCCACGTCCACCTCGGCTTCGCCGCCCAGACGGACCGGGGCCTGGTCGTACCGGTCGTCCGGGACGCGCACGCGCGCGACGCCGAGTCCCTCACCGCCGAGTTCGCCCGGCTGACCGAGGCGGCCCGCGCCGGACGGCTGACCCCCGGCGAGCTGACCGGCGGCACCTTCACGCTGAACAACTACGGCGTGTTCGGCGTCGACGGCTCCACGCCGATCATCAACCACCCCGAGGCCGCCATGCTCGGCGTGGGCCGTATCGTCCCCAGACCCTGGGTGCACGAGGGCGAGCTGGCGGTACGACAGGTCGTCCAGCTGTCGCTCACCTTCGACCACCGGGTGTGCGACGGCGGCACGGCGGGCGGTTTCCTGCGGTACGTGGCGGACTGCGTGGAGCAGCCGGCGGTGCTGCTGCGCTCCCTGTGACGCGAGTGCCCCGCGTGTCCGGCGACCGCGGGGCTCCCCCGCGTTCCCTGTGATCGCGCGGACACGCATACTCGGGGAGTGACCGCGCACCGACCCCCCGGCGGCCGCGGCGCAGGCACCGGTCCCGCGCCGCGAACGGCCGCCACCCCGCAAGCCGCCACCGCGCGCGCCGCCGTGGACGACACCGCCGTGGACGACACCGCCGTGTACGACGCCGTCGTGCTCGCAGGCGGGGCGGCCCGCAGGCTCGGCGGCGCGGACAAACCCGGCCTGCGCGTGGGCGGGCGCACCCTGCTCGACCGGGTGCTCGCCGCCTGCGCCGGGGCCCGCACCACCGTCGTCGTCGCCGATCCCCGGCCCACCGCACGGCCGGTGACCTGGGCCCGCGAGGAGCCGCCCGGCGGCGGGCCGCTCGCCGCGCTCGCCGCCGGACTGCGGCACACCACGGCGGAGTACGTCGTCGCCGTCTCGGCCGACCTGCCCTTTCTCACCGGCCCGGCCGTCGGGCGACTGCCGGCGGCCCTCGCCGCGGGCGACGCCGACGGGGTGCTGCTCACCGACGCCGACGGCCGGGACCAGCCCCTCGTCGCCGCGTACCGCGCGGCCGCGCTGCGCCGCGGACTGGCCGCGCTCACCGGCGACGGACCGGGCCTCGCCGGGCTGCCGCTGCGCCGCCTGACCGCCGGACTGCGCCTCGTCCGGCTCCCCGGTGCCGCCGCCTCCTTCGACTGCGACACCTGGGACGATGTCGCCTTCGCCAGAGCACGGATCAGGGAGCATGGGCACGTGTTGGATGAATGGATCTCCGCAGCCAAGGACGAGCTGGGCATCGACCTGGACGTCGACACCCACGTCCTGCTCGACCTCGCCCGGGACGCCGCCCACGGGGTGGCCAGGCCCGCGGCCCCGCTGACCACGTTCCTCGTCGGTTACGCGGCCGCGCGGGCCGGGGGCGGAACCGAGGCCGTCGCCGAGGCAGCCCGCAAGGCCGCCGTCCTCGCCCGGCGCTGGGCCCAGGAGACCGCGGAGGCCGGTCCCGCACCCGCCGCGGGCACCGGTCCCGCACCCGCGGCGGGCACACCGGACGTGGCCCCCGACGCCACCCCCGACACCCGCCCGGGAGCCTGATGACCTCCCCCGGCACACGGACCGACGAGGACGCGGAAGACCTCGGCGTCGAGGAGGCGCTCGCCCTCGTGAACGAGCGCCCCCGTCCCGGTTCCGGCGAGAGCACCTCCGACGGCCGTCGCCCGCACGGCACCCGCCCCGGCCACCGGACCACCCCGGCCACATCGACGGACGCCCCCGCCCACGCCCACGCGACCCCGTGGCCCGAGGCCCGGTCGGCCGCCGCACAGGCCGGCCGTACCGGCGCCCGCGAGGCAGGCCGGGCCCCGGTCCCCGTACCCCTCGACGCCGCGCTCGGCCTCACCCTGGCCGTCCCCCTCACCGCCCTCACCGACCTGCCCTCCTTCGACAGCTCCGCGATGGACGGCTGGGCGGTCTCCGGCCCGGGCCCCTGGACCGTGCACGACGAGGGCGTCCTCGCCGGTCACGCCGACCCCGCGCCCCTCGCCGACGGCGAGGCCGTGCGCATCGCCACCGGCGCCCGCGTCCCCCCGTACACCTCCGCGGTCCTGCGCACCGAACACGGCCGCACCGAACCCGGCCGCACCGGCGGCAGGGAACGGCTGCGGGCGACGCGGGGAGTCGTCCACGGCCAGGACATCCGGCCGCGCGGCCAGGAGTGCCGCAGCGGCGACCAGCTGCTGCCGGCCGGCACCCTGGTGACCCCGGCCGTCCTCGGCCTGGCGGCGGCCGCCGGGTACGACACCCTGACCGCCGTTCCCCGTCCCCGCGTCGACGTCCTGGTCCTCGGTGACGAACTGCTCGTCGAGGGCCTGCCGCGCGACGGCCTCGTCCGGGACGCGCTCGGTCCCATGCTGCCGCCCTGGCTGCGGTCCATGGGCGCCGAGGTCACCGCGGTCCGCCGGATCGGAGACGACGCCGACGCCCTGCACCGGGCGGTGACAACCTCCGGAGCCGACCTGATCATCACGACCGGCGGCACCGCCGCGGGCCCCGTCGACCACGTCCACCCCACGCTGCACCGCATCGGCGCCGAACTCCTGGTGGACGGCGTGCAGGTGCGCCCCGGCCATCCCATGCTGCTGGCCCGCGTCGCGGAGGGCCGGTACCTCGTCGGCCTGCCCGGCAACCCCCTCGCCGCCGTCTCCGGTCTGCTGACGCTCGCCGAGCCGCTGCTGCGCGCCCTCGCTGCCCGCCCGGCCCCGGAGCCGTACACGCTGCCGCTGCGGGACGCAGTGCAGGGGCACCCGTACGACACCCGGCTCGTCCCCGTCGCCCTGCGCGGCGACGCCGCGGTACCGCTGCGCTACCACGGCCCGGCCATGCTGCGCGGCATCGCGGCGGCCGACGCCCTCGCCGTCGTCCCCCCGGGCGGAGTGCGGCCGGGGCAGGAGGCCGAGCTGCTCGGCCTGCCCTGGACCACCGCTGGAATCGGAGTGTGTTTCACGTGAAACTTCCCGGCCAGGACGCGATCGCCCGCCAGGCGGACGAGCACCTCGTGACCCACCGGGTGAAGCTCCCGCGGAAGATGGTGGAGCACCCCATCCGTCAGGTCGGCAAGCGGCTCTCGCTCGCCCTGGTGGTGCTGGTGGTGACCGCGGTGATCGTCTACGCCGACCACGACGGCTACACCGACAACTCGGACAAGTCGCTCGATCTCCTCGACGCCTTCTACTACGCCACCGTCACCCTCTCCACCACCGGGTACGGCGACATCACGCCCGTCAGCGACAGTGCCCGGCTGACCAACATCTTCGTCATCACGCCCCTGCGCGTGCTGTTCCTGATCATCCTGGTCGGCACCACGCTGGAAGCCCTCACCGAGCGCACTCGGGAGGAGTGGCGCCTGAACCGCTGGAGGTCCACCTTGCGCGATCACACCGTCGTCGTCGGCTTCGGTACGAAGGGGCGCTCGGCGATCTCGACCGTCTGCGCCACGGGCCTGCGGAAGGAGCAGGTCGTCGTGGTGGACCCCAGCGGCAAGGCCATCGACGCCGCGACGGCCCACGGTTTCGCCGGTGTGGTCGGCGACGCCACGCGCAGCGACGTGCTGAACCGGGCCGAGGTCTACCGCGCGAAGCAGATCATCATCGCCACCCAGCGCGACGACACCGCGGTCCTGGTGACGCTGACGGCCCGCCAGCTCAACCGGAACGCGAAGATCGTGGTCGCGGTCCGGGAGGAGGAGAACGCCCCGCTGCTGAAGCAGTCCGGCGCGGACGCCGTGATCACCAGCGCCAGCGCCGCGGGCCGCCTGCTCGGGCTGTCCGTTCTCAGCCCGGCCGCCGGCATGGTCATGGAGGACCTGATCAGCCAGGGCAGCGGCCTCGACCTCGTCGAACGCCCCGTCATAAAGTCGGAGGTGGGCAAGAGTCCGCGGGAGACGGACGACCTGGTGGTGAGCGTCCTGCGCGGACACCGGGTGCTCGGTTACGACGACCCGGCCGTCGGCGGACTGGAGCTGACGGACCGCCTGATCACGATCGTCCGGGCGACGCCGGGCAGCCAGGTGGCCCCCGACGCCCGCCCCCTGCCCCGCGACTGACGACGGACCCCGTGCGGCAGTCACGCCCGCTCCGTACGCCGGAGCGGGCGTGACTGCTCCGTGCGCCGGGCCGGCTGACCGCTCCGTTCGCCGGGCCGGCTCCGTGCGCCGGGCCGGCTGACCGCTCCGTGCGACACGCCGGCCCGCGAGGCTGTCTACTTGCGGTTGTACAGCCGCATGGTGACCGGCCCGAAGACGAGCAGGAACAGGGCCGCCCAGCCCAGCGTCCAGCTGATCTCCCCGCCCGGCCACCCGCCCGCCATCAGCTCCCGCACGGCGGAGGCGAGGTGCGTGATGGGGCTGTTGTTGACGAACGCCTGGAGCCAGCCTGGCATGGTCCTCGGATCGACGAAGACGTTGGACAGGAAGGTGAGCGGGAAGATCACCATCATGCTGACGCTCATCACCGATTTCTCGGTCCGCAGCAGCAGTCCGAACATCGTCCAGATCCACGAGAAGGCGAACGAGAACACCAGCAGCAGTGCGATCCCGGCGACCACGCCGGCGAAGCCGCCGTCCGGCCGGTAGCCGAGGAGCAGGCCCACGGTGAGCATGACGACCGACGCGATCGTGTAGCGCAGCGCGTCGCCGAGCAGGTAGCCGACCATCGCCGACGGGCGCCAGATCGGCAGCGAGCGGAAGCGGTCGAAGACGCCCTTCTCGATGTCGATGTTCACCGAGACGCCGGTGTACATCGTGATCATCACGACCGACATCACCAGGATGCCCGGCAGGACGAACTGGATGTAGTCGCCCGGCGAACCCGCCAGCGCACCGCCGAAGAGGTACGTGAACATCAACAGGTTCATGATCGGGAAGGCGGTGACGTCGAAGAGCTGCTCCGGTACGTGCTTGATCTTGAGGATCGCACGCCATCCGAAGGCCAGGGACGTCGACAGGGAACCGGGCCGCGGCGGGCGCTCCCCGGCGACCAGCAGGACCGCCAGCGACTCGGTGCTGACCGGGGCGAGGTCCTTGCTCTCGGTGCTCGTGACCGTGTTCATGCCGTCACCTCGTCCTTCGTTCCGGTTCCGGTTCCGGTTCCGGCACTGTTGCCGGTGTCGTGTCCGGTCAGCGCCAGGAAGACCTCGTCGAGGCTGGGCTGCCCCAGGGAGAAGTTGTCCACCGTGATGCCGCTGCGGGCCAGCTCGGCCAGTGCCCGTGCGGCCAGGTCGGCGGCGGTGTCGCCGGCCGCCGCGCCGAGGCGGGCGGTCAGTGCCACCGGGTCGGGGTCCCGCTGCACCTCGGTGGCCAGCAGGTCCCGCAGCATCCGCTCGGCCTGGGCCCGCCGGCCGGCGTCCCGCAGTCGCAGGTGGACGGTCCCGGCGCCGACGGACGCCTTCAGCTCGCCCTTGGTCCCCTCGGCGATCACCCTCCCCTTGTCGATGACGGCGATCCGCGACGCCAGCTGGTCGGCCTCGTCCAGGTACTGCGTGGTCAGCAGCACCGTGGTGCCCTGGGCGACGACCGCGCGGACGATGTCCCACACCTGATTGCGGCTGCGTGGATCGAGCCCGGTCGTCGGCTCGTCGAGGAAGAGCAGGTCGGGGGTGTTGAGGATGGACGCGGCGATGTCGATCCGCCGCCGCATGCCGCCGGAGTAGTGCTTGACCTGCTTCCCGGCGGCCTCCGTCAGCCCGAAGGCCTCCAGCAGCCGGGCGCTCCGCTCCCGGGCGGCCTTCTTGCCGTGCCCGAGGAGCCGGCCCAGCAGGACCAGGTTCTCGGTTCCGGTGAGGTCTTCGTCCACGGACGCGTACTGGCCGGTGAGGCTCACCCGGCCGCGCACCTCGTCGGCCTCGCGCACCACGTCGTGGCCGAAGACATGGGCCTGGCCGCCGTCGGGCCGCAGCAGGGTGGCGAGCATCCTCACCGTGGTGGTCTTGCCGGCGCCGTTGGGGCCGAGGACGCCGTACACCGTGCCGGCGGGCACCGTGAGGTCCACCCCGTCCACGGCCCGGGTCTCGCCGAACGTCTTCACCAGGCCCGCGGTCTCGATCGCCGGCCCCGACGTGTGCGTGCTCATACGTGGTGGTCCTTCCGCGTTCGGGCTACGCAGGGAAGACCCTGGCCGGCGCGCGAACTCATCGGTCCCGCGCAGGGCTCTTCCGGCGGCTCTTCCGGCGGCTCGGCACGAGGACGGACGCGGACGGAGAGGCCCGGCCGTGGGCCGAGGAGTAGCGTCGCCTTCATGCATGCGATCACGATTCCCGAACCCGGAGGCCCCGAGGCGCTGGTCTGGGCCGAGGTCCCCGATCCGGCGCCCGGTGAGGGCGAGGTCCTGGTCGAGGTGGTGGCCGGCGCCGTCAACCGGGCCGACATCATGCAGCGCCAGGGCTTCTACGACCCGCCGCCCGGCGCCTCCCCCTACCCCGGCCTGGAGTGCTCCGGACGTATCACCGCGCTCGGCCCGGGGGTGTCGGGCTGGTCCGTCGGCGACGAGGTCTGCGCGCTGCTCTCCGGCGGCGGCTACGCCGAGAAGGTCGCCGTCCCGGCCGGGCAGCTGCTGCCGGTCCCCGAGGGCGTCGGCCTCAAGGAGGCGGCGGCGCTGCCCGAGGTGGTCTGCACCGTCTGGTCGAACGTCTTCATGGTCGCCCATCTGCGCCCCGGTGAGACGCTGCTCGTGCACGGCGGTTCCAGCGGCATCGGCACCATGGCGATCCAGCTCGGCAAGGCCGTCGGCGCGAAGGTCGCGGTGACGGCGGGCACCGAGGAGAAGCTGGAGCGCTGCGCGGAGCTGGGCGCCGACATCCTGATCAACTACCGGGAGCAGGACTTCGTCGCCGAGGTGAAGGAGGCCACGGGCGGCGCGGGCGCCGACGTCATCCTGGACAACATGGGCGCCAAGTACCTGGACCGCAACGTGCAGGCCCTGGCCGTCAACGGGCGGCTCGCGATCATCGGCATGCAGGGCGGGCGGAAGGGCGAGCTGGACATCGGCACGCTCCTCGCCAAGCGTGCCGCCGTCAGCGCGACCTCGCTGCGCGCCCGGCCGCGGGAGGAGAAGGCGGCCATCGTGGCGGCCGTGCGCGAACACGTCTGGCCGCTGCTCGCCGGAGGCCATGTCCGCCCGATCGTCGACCGCGAGCTCCCGCTGAGCGACGCCGCCGCCGCGCACCGCGTGGTGGAGGAGAGCGGCCACATCGGCAAGGTGCTGCTGATCGCCGCGCCGTAGGACCGTGGAGACGGCCCGGGCGTACTACGCCCCGCTCCGGCGCAGTCGGAGGCCGACGTAGGCCAGGGCCAGTCCCAGGCCGATGAGGACCAGCCCACCGCCCAGGGGCAGGACCTTCAGGACGGGCTCCGCGGCACTCCCGGTCCGCACGCCGGCCTGCGAGCCGGTCCGCGACGGGGACGGGGAGGCCGAGGGGGCCGGGGTGAACTGCCCGGCCGGCGCGGTCCCGGCCGGGCCGTCGGAGAGCCCGCCGCCCTCGTCGGCGTGATGCTTCCCGCGGTCCTCCTCCCGCCCGCGCTTCTCCGGGCGTCCCGGCCGGCGCCGTCCCTCGCCCGCCTTGCTGCCCGCCCGGGACGGCTCCCCGGCCGAGGCGGTGCCGGGCGAGGCCGAGGGGGAGGGCTTCGCGGAGCCGGAAGCCTCGCCGTCCCCCGGGCCGGACGACGGAGCAGCCGTCGGACCGGCCGTCGGGCGGCCCCCGTCCGGCTCTTCGGAGGCCGGCGAGGAGGCGGACGAGGGGCCCGCCCCGGTACCGCCCGGCCCGTGTGGTCCGTGCGGGCCGTCGGAACGGCCGCCCCCGCCGGGCCGCTCCGGCGGCTCGGCCCGGCCAGGGCCACCGGGGGCACGGGAGACGCCGGAGCCGCCGGGGGCGTCCGGACCGAACCCCGCCGCCCGCGCACCGGCGTGCGCGGGCACCGGGGCGGAGACCGCCACGAGGTCTCCGGGAGCCACGGAACCGGCCCCGGCCCCCTGCGCCACCCCGGCCGCGCAGGGCGACACCAGCACCCCTGCCCCCAGTACCCCCGCCAGCCCCGTCACGCGCACGGTGCGCAGCCATGGAGTCACGTCGGTGACCCCCTCCCGGTGTTGTGCGGTCGTCAGAACCAAGTCGTCCGCTCGGCGGTCGTCAGGGCGGACGGCGCCGAAATCGGCGGAACAAGCCTCACATCAGCTCACGACACCGGCATTCCGGACTCCGCCGTACGCGGTGGAGCCCGCTTCTCCGGGGGCACCACCCGGAGGAGCCGCACCGGTACGAGAGAATGGCCGCATGGAGATGCCGAGGAACGACAGGTCGCCGGAGAACCCCCAGATCCTGGTCGTCGGCCAGGACGGAATGGCGTTGGGCGGAGGCGGTGACGGGGACGGGGAATCCCGCGAGATCCCGGTGACGGAGCAGGTGGAGCAGCCTGCCAAGGTCATGAGGATCGGCAGCATGATCAAGCAGCTGCTGGAGGAGGTCCGCGTCGCTCCCCTGGACGAGGCGAGCCGGGTACGGCTCAAGGAGATCCACGCCAGTTCGGTGAAGGAGCTGGAGGACGGCCTCGCGCCCGAGCTGGTCGAGGAGCTGGAACGCCTCTCCCTGCCCTTCACGGACGACGCGACGCCCACCGACGCGGAACTGCGTATCGCCCAGGCACAGCTGGTCGGCTGGCTGGAGGGTCTGTTCCACGGGATCCAGACCACGCTGTTCGCCCAGCAGATGGCCGCGCGGGCCCAGCTGGAGCAGATGCGCCGCGCCCTCCCGTCGGGTGCCGGGAACGACGGCGACGAGCCGCACCCGGGCACCGGCCGCTCGGGCGGCCCGTACCTCTAGACCCGTACTTCCAGGCCCGTCCCTCCAGGAACAGCGCACGGCGAAGGGCCCGGCAGCACCATCGGCTGCCGGGCCCTTCGCCGTACGCGCGGGGTCAGGAGGTCGGAGGATTGCCCGTCGACACCTTGAGCTGGATCTGCGGCATGTTGTCGGGGTCGACGTCCGTGCCCGCCGTGGGGAACTGGTCCCTGACCGAGCCCTCGCCATAGGTGTTCTCGTCGACCGGCACGACCTTCATCCTCCAGCCGGCGGCCTGGAAGCACTCCTTGACGGAACCGATGTACTTGAAGGTGAAGTCGGGCACCTGGATCTTGTCCGGGTCGTTGTACGACTCCGTCGGCTCCGTGCACTCCTCCTTCTCGATCGTCTTCGTCAGATCGGGCCCGCGGTACCCCTCCGCCCTGGAGGGCGACGCCGAGGAACTGGAGCCGCCGCCGGCCTGGGGGTCCTTGTCGTCGCCGTTCATCAGCAGCGTCCCCACCAGGGCGCCCGCCGCCACGACCGCGACCACCGCCGAGCCGATGATCACCTTCTTGTTGCCCCTGCCGCCGCCCGAGGGGCCCGCCCCCTGGGAGGAGGGCGTGAGGTTGTACGGCGGCGGCGTCGGCGCGCCCTGCTGCGGATACGGCGCCTGGTAGCCGCCCTGCTGCGGATAGCCGTACGCCGGTGAGGGCGTCGCCGGTGCCGGGGTGCCGTACGCGGCCGGTCCGGGGGCCGGCGTCGGCTGGTACGGCGTCTGCACGGGGCCCGTGGGCACCTGGCCGCTCTGGTCGACCGGCGGGAACACCGCCGAGCCGACGCCCGCGCCGCTCGCCGGGTGCGTGCCCGGCACGATGCTCGGCGGGGCCGGCTGGAAGGAGGCCGCCACCCGCAGGCACTCGTCGCGCATGGCCGCGGCGCTGGGGAAGCGTTCGTTGGGGTTCTTCTTCAGCGCGCGGGCGATCAGCGCGTCCACGGCCGGCGGCAGGGCGCGGTTGACGGAGGAGGCCGCCACCGGCTCCTCCTGCACATGCGCGTACGCGATGGCCAGCGGCGAGTCCGCGTCGAACGGCAGCCGCCCGGTGACCAGCTGGAACAGCATGATGCCGACCGAGTACAGATCGGAGCGGGCGTCGACGCCGCGGCCGAGGGCCTGCTCCGGCGAGAGGTACTGGGGAGTGCCGACGACCATGCCGGTCTGCGTCATCGACGTCACACCGGACTGCATGGCGCGGGCGATGCCGAAGTCCATCACCTTGACCACACCGCGCTTGGTCATCATCACGTTGCCCGGCTTGATGTCCCGGTGGACCAGGCCCATCTCGTGGCTGATCTCCAGCGCCGCCAGCACGTCCGCGGTGATCTTCAGCGCCTTGTCGGCGGGCATCGCGCCGAACTGCCTGACGTCCTCGTCGAGCACCGAGCCCAGCGGCCGGCCCTCGACGTACTCCATGACGATGTACGGCATCGTCGCGCCGCCCAGATCGTCCTCGCCGGTGTCGAAGACCGAGACGATGTTGGTGTGCGTGAGCTTGGCCACGGCCTGGGCCTCGCGGCGGAACCGCTCGCGGAAGGCCTGCTCGCGCCCCAGCTCGGTGTGGAGTGTCTTGATCGCGACCTGACGGTCCAGCACCGAGTCGTACGCCAGGTGCACCGAGGCCATGCCGCCCTCGCCGAGCAAGTCGCGCAGCTGGTAGCGTCCGCCGGCGAGCGCGCGCCCCGCGTACCGGCCCTGTCCGGCGTCCTGGCTCATGTCTCTGCTTCCCCCGTAGGCGCCGGCGGCAGCGGCAGCGGCGCGAGCGCGTGGTGATCGAAAGTGCTATTCCCGGCCAAGTCTGCCCCAGGGCACTGACACGTCAAGCGCGGTGCCCGTTCCGTGACCGTACGCGAAGGAAGCGTCGCGCAAGCGTTACAGGGGACCCATGGCCGGTGCACGGAATTTGCACGACAGTACGGAACCACGGTTTGATGACCGGTCCGTCTCGATGCCGGTCCCGGCGTACTTCTCGGACCGGAGGCCCCCGCGAAGGCTGTAGCGTGGCCGACGGAGACCGTAACAACACCGCGCGCACCGCGGGCAGAAACGACGGCGAGGACTGATGGCACAGCAGCAGCGCGCCCAGGGCCCGTCCGAACCCGAGGCCACCGGCGGCGGTATGTCTGACGCGCCGGAGACCTGGGGCAACGGCGGCCTGGTCGGCGACGGCCGGTACCGGCTGACCCGCAGGCTCGGGCGGGGCGGCATGGCCGAGGTGTTCGCCGCCGAGGACGTCCGCCTCGGCCGCACCGTGGCGGTCAAGCTGCTGCGCGCCGACCTCGCCGAGGACCCGGTCTCCAAGGCCCGCTTCACACGCGAGGCACAGTCGGTGGCCGGGCTCAACCACCACGCCATCGTCGCGGTGTACGACTCCGGCGAGGACTTCGTCGGCGGCCAGTCCGTGCCGTACATCGTGATGGAGATCGTCGAGGGCCGCACCATCCGCGACCTCCTCCTCAACGCCGAGGCGCCCGGCCCCGAGCAGGCCCTGATCATCGTCTCGGGCGTCCTGGAGGCGCTCGCCTACTCGCACCAGCACGGCATCGTGCACCGCGACATCAAGCCGGCCAACGTGATCATCACGCACAACGGCGCGGTGAAGGTGATGGACTTCGGCATCGCCCGCGCCCTGCACGGCGCGTCCACGACGATGACGCAGACCGGCATGGTCATGGGCACCCCGCAGTATCTCTCCCCGGAGCAGGCCCTCGGCAAGGCCGTCGACCACCGCTCCGACCTGTACGCGACGGGCTGCCTGCTGTACGAGCTGCTCGCGCTGCGTCCGCCGTTCACCGGCGAGACCCCGCTGTCGGTGGTCTACCAGCACGTCCAGGACATCCCGACGCCCCCGTCCGAGGTCTCCGACGCCGCCCCGCCGGAGCTGGACGGCCTGGTGATGCGCTCACTGGCCAAGGACCCCGACGACCGTTTCCAGACCGCCGAGGAGATGCGCGGCCTGGTCCAGTACGGGCTGCAGATGCTCTACGACCACGGCAGCCACACCGGCACCTGGAACACCGGCCCGGTCGACACGCACGACGGCCGGCACACCCCGGCGGCCGGGATGGCGGGCACGGCGGTGCTGCCGCACCCCGACCACGGCTCGGGCACCACGCAGATCCCCCAGCAGGTCCTGCCGGGCGGCTACGGCGGCGGTGACGACGGCGGCTTCGAGGGACACGGCAACAAGGGCAGCGGCCGGGGCAAGCTGTGGGTCCTGGCCGTCCTCGCCGTGATCGCGGTCGTCGCGGGCGTCGCCCTGGCCATGAACAACGCCGGAGGCGGCGAGGGCGGGGAGACCGACCCCAGCCCGACGGCGACCACGTCGCAGAGCACCGGCACCGAGTCCCCCAGCTCCTCGCCCAGCGACGAGGCGACGCGGGAGACCAGCGACCCGGACACGGACCAGAGCACCGGCGGTGGCGGCGGCACCGGCGGGAACTGGGAGCGGCCGTCCACGCCGGAGTACACGCCGACGCAGACCGCGACGGAAGACCCGACGGGCGAGCCGACGGGAGGCCAGACGGATCCGTCCACACCGACGGACGGTGGGGAACCGACCGGTGGCACCGAACCGACGGGCGGCGGTGACACCGACCCGACGGGCGGCAGTGATACCGACCCGACGAGCGGCGGCAGCGGCGGGCAGCCGACGGGCGGCGGGCAGCCGACGGACCCCGGCGGCCTCCAGAACTGACCGAAAACCACCCCCGCGCGCGTGCGCCCCGAGAACGGGCGCACGCGCGCGGGGCGTTTCCGCGTCGCTCGGCGGCGGGTGCCGTCAGCGGTTCTCCGCCTGCATGCGGGCCACGAAGGCCGCCGCCTGGGAACGCCGCTGCATACCGAGCTTGGCCAGCAGACTCGACACGTAGTTCTTGATCGTCTTCTCGGCCAGGTGCAGGCGCTCCCCGATCGCGCGGTTGGTGAGGCCCTCGCCGATCAGCTCCAGGATCCGGCGCTCCTGCTCGGTCAGTCGGGCGAGCCGGTCGTCGCCCCGGGTGCCCCCCTCGCGCAGCCGCTCCAGGACGCGGGCGGTGGCCGCCGGATCGAGCAGCGACCTGCCGGCCGCGACGTCCCGCACCGCGGACAGCAGCTCGGCGCCCCGGATGTCCTTGAGGACGTACCCGGACGCCCCGGCCATGATCGCGTCGAAGAGGGCCTCGTCGTCGGCGAAGGAGGTGAGCATCAGGCAGTGGACGGACTCGTCGCGGGAACGGACCTCGCGGCACACCTCCACGCCGCTGCCGTCGGGGAGCCGGACGTCGAGCACCGCGACGTCGGGGCGGGTGGCCGGGATCCGGGCGAGCGCGTCGGCCGCCGTGCCGGCCTCGCCGACGACCTCGATGCCGGACTCGCCGGCCAGCAGATCGTGCACACCCCGGCGTACCACCTCGTGGTCGTCGAGGAGGAATACCCGGATTTTTCCTTCTTCGCGCACGCGCTCAGTGTCACACACCGACTCTTCCCGCGCCCGGGGTGACCGGGATAACGTGCCGTTGTTCCGGCCCCCTGCGAGGCTGTGACCAGTAAAACCTCCCCGCTTTGTCGATTTACTTGGAAATCCGAGTAAAAACGCAGGTCAGGAGGGGTTTCACAGAAATGTGAAGCACTGGGTAACGTGCCTTTTGCAGGAATGCTCGCCGGGGCACCTGTCACGCCTGTTCCCGATCGGCCGCACCCACCCTGTGCGACCGCCGGGGCGCAGGTGAGCCGCACTGGCACCCGGCGAACCCGGGGGCCGGACCGACGGAGGAGCACACGTGACCGTGGAGAGCACTGCCGCGCGCAAGCCGCGACGCAGCGCCGGAAGCAAGGCGGCCGGCACCACCGGCACCAAGGCGGCCGGCACCAAGGCCGGTACCACCGGCACCACCCGCACCGCTGCCGGGAAGGGCTCCGCGACGGAGCTCGTGCAGCTGCTGACGCCCGAGGGCAAGCGCGTCAGGAAGGCGGCCTACGCGCAGTACGCCGAGTACGTCGTCGGCATCACCCCCGAGGAGCTGCGCGGTCTGTACCGCGACATGGTGCTCACCCGGCGTTTCGACGCCGAGGCCACCGCGCTGCAGCGCCAGGGCGAGCTGGGCCTGTGGGCCTCGCTGCTGGGCCAGGAGGCCGCCCAGATCGGCTCCGGCCGCGCCACCCGCGAGGACGACTACGTCTTCCCCACCTACCGCGAGCACGGCGTCGCCTGGTGCCGCGGGGTGGACCCGACCAACCTCCTCGGCATGTTCCGCGGCGTGAACCACGGCGGCTGGGACCCCAACAGCAACAACTTCCACCTCTACACCATCGTCATCGGCTCCCAGGCGCTGCACGCCACCGGCTACGCGATGGGCGTGGCCAAGGACGGCGCGGACTCCGGTGTGATCGCCTACTTCGGTGACGGCGCCTCCAGCCAGGGCGACGTCAGCGAGGCCTTCAACTTCGCGGCGGTCTACAACGCCCCGGTGGTCTTCTTCTGCCAGAACAACCAGTGGGCGATCTCCGAGTCCAACGAGAAGCAGACCCGGGTGCCGCTGTACCAGCGCGCCCAGGGCTTCGGCTTCCCCGGCGTCCGCGTCGACGGCAATGACGTGCTGGCCTGCCTCGCGGTCACCCGGTGGGCCCTGGACCGGGCCCGGCGCGGCGAGGGCCCGGCGCTGATCGAGGCGTACACGTACCGCATGGGCGCGCACACCACCTCGGACGACCCCTCCCGCTACCGGCACGACGACGAGCGGGCCGCCTGGGAGGCGAAGGACCCGATCCTGCGCCTGCGCCGCTACCTGGAGTCCGCAAACCACGCGGACGAGGGATTCTTCGGGGAACTGGAGGCCGAGAGCGAGGCGTTGGGCAGACGAGTGCGCGAGGTGGTCCGAGCCATGCCCGACCCGGACCGGTTCGCCATCTTCGAGAACGTGTACGCGGACGGGCACGCGCTCGTCGACGAGGAGCGGGCTCAGTTCGCCGCCTACCAGGCGTCGTTCGCCGAGACCGAGGGGGTCTGAGATGGCTGCGGAGACCGTGACATCCACAAGCATGGCGCTGGCCAAGGCGATCAACGAGTCGCTGCGCCACGCGCTGGAGTCGGACCCCAAGGTCCTGATCATGGGAGAGGACGTCGGCAAGCTCGGCGGCGTCTTCCGGGTCACCGACGGGCTGCAGAAGGACTTCGGCGAGGACCGGGTGATCGACACCCCGCTGGCCGAGTCCGGCATCGTCGGCACCGCGATCGGCCTCGCCCTGCGCGGATACCGGCCGGTGGTGGAGATCCAGTTCGACGGCTTCGTGTTCCCGGCCTACGACCAGATCGTCACGCAGCTGGCCAAGATGCACGCCCGCTCGCTGGGCAAGGTCAAGCTGCCGGTCGTCATCCGCATCCCCTACGGCGGCGGCATCGGCGCGGTCGAGCACCACTCGGAGTCGCCCGAGGCGCTGTTCGCGCACGTGGCGGGCCTGAAGGTGGTCTCCCCCTCCAACGCGGGGGACGCGTACTGGATGATGCAGCAGGCCATCCAGAGCGACGACCCGGTGATCTACTTCGAGCCGAAGCGGCGCTACTGGGACAAGGCCGAGGTCGACACCGAGGCCATCCCGGGCGAGCTGCACAAGGCGCGGGTGGTGCGCGAGGGCACCGACCTCACGCTGGTCGCCTACGGCCCGATGGTGAAGCTCTGCCAGGAGGTCGCCGACGCGGCGGCGGAGGAGGGCCGGTCCCTGGAGGTGCTGGACCTGCGGTCCGTCTCCCCGCTGGACTTCGACACGGTCCAGGCGTCGGTGGAGAAGACCCGTCGCCTGGTCGTGGTCCACGAGGCCCCGGTGTTCCTCGGCTCGGGCGCGGAGATCGCGGCGCGGATCACCGAGCGCTGCTTCTACCACCTGGAGGCCCCGGTGCTGAGGGTCGGCGGCTACCACGCGCCGTACCCGCCGGCGCGTCTGGAGGAGGAGTACCTGCCCGACCTGGACCGGGTGCTGGACGCCGTCGACCGCTCGCTGGCGTACTGAGGGAGAGGGCGTTGACGACGATGACTGAAGGCTCCGTACGCGAGTTCAAGATGCCCGACGTGGGCGAGGGACTCACCGAGGCCGAGATCCTCAAGTGGTACGTCCGGCCCGGTGACACGGTCACCGACGGACAGATCGTCTGCGAGGTCGAGACGGCCAAGGCCGCGGTCGAACTGCCCATCCCCTACGACGGGGTGGTCCGCGAGCTGCACTTCCCCGAGGGCACCACGGTCGACGTGGGCACGTCGATCATCGCGGTCGCCGTCGGCGACGGCGCGGCCGCCGCAGCCCCGGTGCAGGAGGCCGCACCGGAACCGGCACCGGCCGGGACGCCCGGAGCGCCCGGGGCGGAGGAGGAGAAGCCGGCCGCCCGCCAGCCGGTCCTGGTCGGCTACGGAGTCGCCACCTCCTCGACCCGCCGCCGCCCGCGCAAGAGCCCCGGGACCCCGTCCCAGGAGGCGCCGGCGCAGGAGGCGTCGGCCGCGATCCAGGCCGAGATGAACGGCCGCGGACCGGCCGGCGCGGTCACCCGCGGACGCCCGCTCGCCAAGCCGCCGGTGCGCAAGCTGGCCAAGGACCTCGGTGTCGACCTGACGACCGTGGTGCCCTCCGGCCCGGACGGCGTCATCACGCGCGAGGACGTCCACGCCGCGGTGACACCCGCCCCCGCCCCCGCTCCCGCCACCGCACCGGCCGAGGCGCCGCAGGCGGCCCCCGCCGCTCCCGCGCAGGCTCCCGCCTCCGCTCCCGCGGCCCCGGCACCCGCGGTGTCGTACGACACGGCGCGCGAGACCCGCGTCCCGGTCAAGGGCGTGCGCAGGGCGACGGCGGTGGCGATGGTCGGCTCGGCGTTCACGGCGCCGCACGTCACGGAGTTCGTGACGGTCGACGTGACGCGCACGATGAAGCTGGTCGAGGAGCTGAAGCAGGACAAGGAGTTCACGGGCCTGCGGGTCAATCCGCTCCTGCTGATCGCCAAGGCCCTGCTGGTCGCGATCAAACGCAACCCGGACATCAACGCGTCCTGGGACGAGGCGGCGCAGGAGATCGTGGTCAAGCACTACGTGAACCTGGGCATCGCCGCCGCGACCCCGCGCGGCCTGATCGTGCCGAACATCAAGGACGCCCACACCAAGACGCTCCCGCAGCTGGCCGAGTCGCTGGGCGAGCTGGTGGCGACGGCCAGGGAGGGCAGGACGTCCCCGGCCGCCATGCAGGGCGGCACGGTGACCATCACCAACGTCGGCGTCTTCGGCGTCGACACCGGCACGCCGATCCTCAACCCGGGCGAGTCCGCGATCCTCGCGGTCGGTGCGATCAAGCCCCAGCCGTGGGTCCACAAGGGCAAGGTGAAGCCGCGTCAGGTGACCACCCTCGCCCTCAGCTTCGACCACCGCCTGGTCGACGGCGAACTGGGCTCCAAGGTCCTCGCCGACGTCGCGGCGGTCCTGGAACAGCCGAGGCGACTGATCACCTGGGCGTGAGTCCCGTGATCTGAGCAGGCTCGCGAGCGGGAGGGGCGCCGCACGTTCGTTCTGCGGCGCCCCTCCCGCTGCCTTCCTGTGCCGTACTCAGCCCTGAGGGAGGACGTACACCGGGGCCCCGTCCTCGGCCCCGTCCCGTACGTGGATGCAGGCGTGCTCGCGCAGCAGCCGGAGGCACTCGTCGACACGGCGCGCGGAAAGTCCCGTGCGGGCGGAGAGCGATGCCGACGGCACGCGCAGCTCGCCCTGTTCGACGAGCACCGGTGCGATCACCACGGCCACCGCCCACACGTCCTCGGTCACGGACAGCCGCTGCCGCCAGTCGGCCAGCACCGACTCCGTGGTGGGCAGCGCGGCGACGCGGCTCCGGGGCGCGTGACGCCGGAGGACCAGCGTGTCGAACCGGTCCGCGATGCGTTCCAACGCCCGGACCATGGCCTGCTGCACGGCGAGGGTGGCCTGCTGCACGGCCAGTGTCTCCCGCTGCACGGCCAGTGTCTCCCGCTGCACGGCGAGCGCGGCCTTCTGGACGTCCAGTGTCTCCTTCTGGACGTCCAGCGCGTCTCTCTGCGAGCTCAGAAGCTCCCTCTGCAGCGCGATCGACGTGCGTTGCCCGTCGGCCAGCTCCTCGTCGAGCTGGAGGTTGTGCGCCTCCAGCCGGACGATGGCCTCCGCGACCTGCTCCGGCATGGCGTAGGCGACCGGAGCACCCGGCACGGAAGGCTGCACCTCGGCCTCGTCGAGAGTGTAGGAACCGTCGCGCTGGACGGTCTCGATGACCTCGGCGACCCACTGCTTGAAGGGTGCGCAGGCCGGCTTGGTACAGGCGTTGACGAGCAGGATCAGACCTTGGAGGTCGATGAGTTGAAGGTCTCGGCGCCAGCTCCTACCTGCGGGAATGCTGAGACAGTGACTTCCAGTCACTGTCTCGAGATTGTCTCGATGCTCCTCCGGGACATGGTCGAGAAGTGCTTTACGGGTCGTGGTGTAGCCCAACTCCTTGCAGACGTCCACAGCCGGGAACCAGTGGCTTCCGTCCGGCATGGTCAGTCTCCGCACCCGGGCGCCGGTGGCCGCGTACACGAAGTCGCTGATGTCGATCGCCTCGTGCCGCTCGGCGGAGTTCTGCCGTTTGCTGGGTTCGTTCACGTGAACCACCTCCGCCGCGGAACGTAGAGCGGAGCCGAAGGCATATGCCAGCCGGTGCGCGGATGTTCACGACTGCGAGCGAAGCTGAACGGAAACCGCGGCACCGGCCGGCGTGGTGTGCTCGGCGGGTGTCACCGCCCTCCGGCGCGCAGGGTGTTGAGCAGGGCCGCGCCGCGTTCCGCGTCGTCGACGCTCACCGCGAAGTCCGTACGGCGGCCCCGGGCCCGTACGACCAGGCAGTCCCCGGCGCGCAGCATCACCGTGGTGCCGAGGCCGCTGAAGCGGTAACCCCAGCCGCCGACCTGCGAGGGCAGGCGGACCTCGGCGTACGCCGTGTCGATGTCACCGGGCGCCCAGCGGCGCCGGGGCCAGGCGAGCGGGCCGAAGGACACCTCCAGACCGCGCTCCGACACACGGGCCTGCACGGAGGAGAACACGGCGCAGGAGAGGGAGGCGACGGCGCAGATGGTGAGCGGGGGCCACAGGGCACTCGGCGCGCCCAGTCCGCCGATCAGGGCGACGAGCGCGCCCGCGGCGACGAGGCCGGTCGCCGCCGCCAGCAGCTGGAGCCAGGGGTTGGCCGTGCGGGAGAACCACACCAGCCGCCGCCCCTCGGGAATCTCCAGTGCGGGGGCCTCCGTCTCCGGCTCCGCGCCCTCCGCGCCCTCCGCACCCTCCGCGCCGTTTCCCCGGGCCGCCGGCCGCCGGGTGGCGGCCAGCCACCCCGCCACCGACGCGAGCACGGCCGCGGCGAGGAGCGCGAACAGCCACGCGGTCGGCTGCCGGGCCTCGTGCCAGTCCGCGCGGTCCAGGTTGGCCCGTACGACGGCGGCCTGCGCGCCGCCGAGGACCACACCGACGGGCAGCAGGACCGTGGTGGCCCACGGCCGGGCCGCCCGCGGGCCGTTCCGCAGCAGCGGTACGGCCGTGGCCGCCGCCGTCACCAGCCAGAGCAGTGCCGGGAAGAAGGCCGCCGCCCACAGGGGCATCGAGCCGTCGGGGGCCCCTCCGTCCAGGTCCCAGTGGGTCGCCAGGCGGTCGGGCAGCCGGTCCCGCGCCACGAACGGCAGTCCCACGAGGACGGCGGTGACACCGGCCGTCCAGACCACCGCCGTGGCCCTGGCCGCCACCGTCGCCCCGGCCGTCCCCGTCGTGTTCCTCACGGCATCCCCCTGATCATGTCGATGACATCGGTCCTGCTGTAACCCAGCCGGGCGGCCTCGGCGACGAGCTCCCGCACCCGGATCCGCAGCCCCGAGTCCCGGGGCGCGTCCTGGGCCACCGTCACCCCCCGGCCCCGGCGGAACTCCAGCAGCCCCTCGTCGCGCAGACCGCGCAGTGCGCGCAGCACGGTGTTGACGTTGACGTCCAGGGCCTCGGAGAGGTCGCGTGCCGAGGGCAGGCGGTCGCCGGGGCCGCACTCTCCCTCGGCGATGGCGCGCCGGAGAGCGCCGGCGACCTGCTCGTGCAGGGGACGGGTGTCGGTCTTGTCCAGACTCAGCAGCATGGTGCTACTGAAGCTATCACCATTAATTCCATTCGGGCAGCGGAAAGGGCCCGTCGCGAGGGCGACGGGCCCTTTCCCGAGGCGCGGAGTGCGGGGCGGGGGCGCGGGGAGGCGCGGGTGCGCCGGTGTCATCCCGCCTTGGCGAAGCCGTGGTCCAGCAGCTTGGTCGCGTCCTTGGCGCGTTGTGCCGCGGACGAGGACGCCAGGACCGTGCCGATCACCGTCCTGCCCTTGCGGGTCGCGGCGAAGACCAGGCAGTACCCCGCCTCCGGGCCCGAGCCGGTCTTCACGCCGGTCGCGCCGCGGTAACTGCCGAGCAGGGTGTTGGTGTTGTTCCAGGGCGCCATCGTGCGGGTGCCGCCCTTCCTGGTGACCGTCTTCGCCGTGTACTTCTTCGTCCCGACGATCGTGCGGAAGGTGGAGTTCTTCATTGCGCTGTTCGCCAGGATCGTCAGGTCCCGCGGCGTCGAGTAGTTCCTGCCGTTGCCGATGCCGTCGAACGAGTCGAAGTGGGTGTTCTTCAGGCCGAGGCTCCTGGCGGTGGAGTTCATCCTGCCGATGAACGACTTCACCCGGTCCGCCCGTGTCCTCCCCGTCCCGAACTTGTCGGCCAGCGCGTACGCGGCGTCGCAGCCGGACGGCAGCATCAGGCCGTACAGCAGCTGCCGGACGGTCACCTTGTCGCCGACGATCAGGCGGGCGGACGAGGCGTTGTGCTTCACGATGTGGTCGCTGTACGCCATCTGGATCGTGACCTTGGCGTTCAGATCCAGCTTGGGCTGCGAGAGCACGACCTTGGCGGTCATGATCTTGGTCGTGGATCCCGTGGGACGCCTGGTGTCCGCGCCCTTGGTGTAGAGCGCCCTGCCGTTCGCGCCGTTCATCACGAACCCGCCCTTGGCGGCGATCGACGGCACGGCGGCGGCCCGGGCGAGGGCGGCGGGCGTGGCGGGAGTCTGGGCGAGTGCGGCGGGAGCCTGGGCGGGTGCGGCAGGCGCGGCGGCCCGGGCGGGTGCGGTGGTGAGGGCTGTGGAGGCGAGCACGGCGCCGGTGGTCACGGCGGCGGCGACGGCCCGGCGAAGGCGGATGTCCTGAATGCCGTTCATCAAGTGAAGTACCCCGTTTGTCGTGAAAGCCCTTGCGGCAGGGCCCCGTTGCGGTCGTCACAGCATGGGCCGCGTCTGTGGGACACGTGGAGGGCGCGGATGGTTGCGGCGCCGGCGGGCGCGTCCCCCTGACGGGTGGAGCGCGTCCGCATCCTGGACGGGCGCCCTCTTGCGTCCCTGTTGTATCTATCCTGTGGACATGACCACGGCCGTGAAACGACCCCCTGCCGCAGAGCGCGTGTACGCCCATGTCAAACAGGCCGTTCTCGAGCGCCGCTACGAGGGCGGGACCCTGCTCACCGAGGGCGAGCTCGCCGAGGCCGTGGGCGTCTCGCGCACGCCGGTGCGCGAGGCGCTGCTCCGGCTGGAGGTGGAGGGCCTGCTCCGGCTCTACCCGAAGAAGGGCGCGCTCGTCCTGCCCGTCTCCGCCCAGGAGATCGCGGACGTGGTGGAGACCCGGCTCCTCGTCGAGGAGCACGCGGCGCGCAAGGCCGTACCCGCCCCGCCCGGGCTCGTCGAGCGGCTGGAGGAGCTGCTGGTGCGCCAGCACGAGCAGGCCGCCGCCGGGGACTTCGCCGCCGCCGCCGTCACCGACCGCTGCTTCCACGCGGAGATCGTCCGCAGCGGGGGCAACGAGATCCTGTCCCGTCTCTACGACCAGCTGCGCGACCGTCAGTTGCGCATGGGGGTCGCCGTCATGCACTCCCACCCCGACCGGATCGCCAAGACCCTCGCCGAGCACGGGGAGATCCTGGACGCGCTGCGCTCCGGGGACGCGGAGGCGGCCGTCGGTGTGGTCCACCGTCACGTGGGCTGGTTCTCGCACCTGGCCCGGGGGGAGGCCCGATGAGTCCGGCCGCGCCGGGAGAGAACACCCTGCCCGGGGATCCTCCCCCTCCGGGGGAGCCTCCGGGCGGCCGGCGCGCGATCGCCGTGTGGAGCATCGGCGTCGCCGTCTACTTCGTCGCCGTCATCTTCCGCACGTCCCTGGGCGTGGCCGGTCTCGACGCGGCCGACCGCTTCCACGTGGGCGCCTCCGCCCTGTCCACCTTCTCCATCCTCCAGCTGCTGGTCTACGCCGGCATGCAGATACCCGTCGGCCTGCTGGTCGACCGGCTCGGCACGAAGAAGGTGCTGGGCATCGGCGCCGTCCTGTTCACGGTGGGACAGCTGGGCTTCGCCCTCTCGCCGACGTACGGCACCGCGCTCGCCTCCCGCGCCCTGCTCGGCTGCGGCGACGCGATGACGTTCATCAGCGTGCTGCGGCTCGGCACCCGCTGGTTCCCGGCCCGGCGCGGGCCGATGGTCGCCCAGCTCGCCGGTCTCGCCGGCATGGCGGGCAACCTGGTCTCCACGCTCGTCATCGCCCGTCTGCTGCACGGCATCGGCTGGACCGCGGCCTTCGCGGGCAGCGCGCTCGCCGGCGTGGTCGTCCTCGTCCTGCTGGTGCTCTTCCTGAAGGACCACCCCGAGGGGCACGAACCGGAGCCCTCGGGGCACCAGGGGGCCGCGTACGTACGCCGGCAGATCGCCGCCTCCTGGCGGGAGCCCGGCACCCGGCTGGGGCTGTGGGTGCACTTCACCACCCAGTTCCCGGCCATGGTGTTCCTGCTGCTGTGGGGGATGCCGTTCCTCGTGAAGGCGCAGGGCCTGTCCCGGGGCACGGCCGGCGGACTGCTCACCCTCGTGGTGCTGTCCAACATGGCCGTCGGCCTCGTCTACGGCCAGATCATCGCCCGGCACCACGGCGCGCGGCTGCCGCTGGCCCTCGGCACGGTGGGGGCGACGGCGCTCCTGTGGGCGGCGACGCTCGTCTACCCGGCCGAGCACGCGCCGATGTGGCTGCTGGTCGTGCTGTGCGCGGTGCTCGGTGCCTGCGGGCCGGCGTCGATGATCGGCTTCGACTTCGCGCGGCCGGCGAACCCGCCGGAGCGGCAGGGGACGGCGTCCGGGATCACGAACATGGGCGGGTTCGTGGCGTCGATGACCACGCTGTTCGCGATCGGGGTGCTGCTGGACGCGACCGGGGACGACTACGCCGTGGCGTTCGCGTCGGTGTTCGTGCTGCAGGCGCTGGGTGTGTCGCAGATCCTGCGGCTGCGGAGGCGGGCGGCGCGCAGGGAGCGGGAGCGGTCGGTCGTCAGCCGGGTGGAGACGGTGCACGTGCCGGTGTAGGCGCCGGGCACGAGTGCGGGCCGGCCGGGGGCTGCCGCCCCCGGGCCCCGCTTCGGCCTGAACGGCCTCGTCCCCGACGGCCGCACGGGCTGATCCCCCACCCGGCGTCAGGGCGTCACGGCGTCACCGCGAAGTTGCGCAGGATCGCCGCCGCCAGGTCGGGGTCGCCCTCCGTCTTGACGCGGTCCGCGACGGCCGCCGGGGTCACCCGGCCGCAGGCCAGACGGACGTACGTCTCCCAGTCGAGGGTGAGGGTGGCGGCCGGGCCGAGGGCGGGGACCGTCTCCAGGGTGCCGCGGCCCTGGATGTCGACGCGGATCGTGCGCAGGAACTCGACCGGGCCGTGCACGTCGAAGACGACCGCGGAGCTGCGCGGCGCGTCCGCGCGTTCGGCGACGACACCCGGCAGCTCGGCGAGCAGCACGTCACGGGTGACGTGCGCGCCGGGGGAGTCGAGGTTGCCGGGGCGGCCCAGGGCCGTGCGCAGGTCCTGCTCGTGCACCCACACGGTGAAGGCGTGCCGGCGCATGGACTCCTCCAGCGTCAGCTCCGTCCCGTACGGGCCGCGCACCTTCGCGCCCGGGTCCCGCGACTCGTTCCGCAGCTGGCGGTTGCGCCGGATGATCATGTACTCCAGCTCGGAGGTGATCTCGGGTGCCGTGTGGTGGCGGCGGACGTCGACCTGCATCTCCATGTAGCGCTGGTGCTCGTTGGTGACGTGGAACAGGTCGCGCGGGAGCGTGTGGATCGGACGCGGATCACCGAGCATCTCGGAGTCCAGCCCCATGACGTGGGAGACGATGTCCCGCACCGACCAGCCGGGGCAGGGGGTGCGGCCGTTCCACTCTGCTTCCACAAGCGACTGGACCAGCTCGGATATCGCCTCGATGGAGTGAGTCCAGGCGTCGGCGTAGGGCTGGAGGGTGGGATGCAGACTCACGGAACGGGACCCCTCGGCGGTCGGTGCACGGGCAGGTGGTGGCGGCGGTGCCAGTGGGAGGTGGCTGCGGTCGGCGGGCGTCTTGAGACGCCAAGTTACGCTGCTGAGCGGCACCTCGGCAGTGCTTTCGTGTGACGATCGTAGGCCCGAGCGGATGGGTCGGATACCAGGACGGTGGTAGTGTGCGCGCCTCATTGCTTCAGATCGCCGTGAACGAGGACGAACCGGTCGAAGCGCGCCGCCGCCGTGCCGCGTCGATGGTCCGGGAGCAGGCGGGCGCCGATCTCGTCGTGCTGCCGGAGCTGTGGACCACGGGCGCCTTCGCCTTCGAGGAGTTCGGCACCCGTGCCGAGCCGCTCCGGGGACCGACGTACGAGGTGATGGCGCGGGCGGCGGGCGACGCCGGCGTGTGGCTGCACGCGGGCTCCGTCCCCGAGCGCGCCCCCGACGGGCTGCTCTACAACACCTCCCTCCTCTTCTCCCCCTCCGGCGACCTGGCCGCCTCCTACCGCAAGATCCACCGCTTCGGCTTCGACAAGGGCGAGGCGGTGCTGATGGGCGCGGGGAGCGAGCTGGTGACGGTCCGTCTGCCGGAGACCACCCTGGGCGTGGCGACCTGCTACGACCTCCGCTTCCCCGAGCTCTTCCGCGGCCTCGTCGACGCCGGTGCCGAGACCCTCGTCGTCCCGGCGGGCTGGCCCGAGCGACGCCGCTCCCACTGGACGCTGCTGGCCCGGGCCCGGGCGGTGGAGAACCAGGCGTTCGTCCTCGCCTGCGGAACGGCCGGTACCCACGCCGGGGTTGTGCAGGCCGGTCACTCGCTCGTGGTCGATCCGTGGGGCGAGGTGCTGGCGGAGGCCGGCGCGGACGAGGAGGTCCTCACCGTGGAGTTCGACCCGGTGGAGGTGGCGCGGACCCGCGAGCGGTTCCCGGCCCTGAAGGACCGGGTGCTGGGCCTGGCGGAACCGCGACGCTGAGCACCGGCGGCGCGTCCGGCCCGGCCGGCCCCCGCTCCTGCCGGCCTCCCGCTCCTACCGGTCCTCCCGCTCCTCCCGGGCTTCCCGTTCCTTCTCCGCCAGGTGGATCACGCACACCGCCAGGGCGATCAGCAGTGCCGGGTCCGCGTCGTCCCGGACGACGTCCACGCCGTAGGCGTCCCGGAGGGTCAGCCACCGCCGGGAGACGACGGCCAGCAGCTCACCGTCGTACTCGACGGCGAACTCCCGGTCGAGGATCCTGCCGCTGACGTCCAGCTCGGTGCCGTCGGCCAGGGCGACCCGGTAGTGGTTGCGCAGCAACGACAGGCGCTTGCGCCTCAGGGTCGCCAGCGGCTCGCCGCCCCGCTCGATCACCATGGTGTCGCGCAGGGCGAACATCTTCTGGCGGATGCCGATGAGCACCCGCCCCTGGGTGTCCTTCAGCTCCCAGGTGTCCCGCAGCCGCATCGCCTTGCCGTCGACGAGGAACGCCTTGTTGCCGTCGGCGTCCTCGATCCAGTAGTCGTCACCGAAGCCGAGGAGCCGGTCGTACACGAGGAATCTCATGCCGTAACCGCTTCCCCGCCGAGCTCGCCGGGACGCGGACGGTAGGCCGACAGGCCGAGTGGGCGCTCCCGGCCGGGTACGTCCGGCGTGCCCGGCGTGTGCGGTGCGTGCGGTGCGTGCGGTGCCGCTCAGACGCCGTAGCCGTTGTCGTACCCGTTCCGGGTGCCGTGGGGACGTTCCTCGACGACCGGGGTCGTCGGCGGCATCACGACGCGGCGGCGCCGGGCGATGCTGCTGAACGTCGCGACACCGATCAGGCCGACGATCATGAAGATGACGCCGACCAGGTCGAGGTTGACCCCCTGCATGTCCCAGTCGGTCGCGAACGTGAGGATGGCTCCCACGGCGATGAGGATGATGCACCCGCCGAGGCCCATGAGTGTCGCCTCCCTGTAGATCCGGTCTGTCCGGTCTTCCGGTCGATCCGGTTCCGTTCGGGTACCCCCGGCGGGAACGGCCATGCGGAGCAAGGCCGTTCCCGCCCGGACGCGCGGCGGGCTCAGCCCCGCAGGAATGCCGCCAGCGCGTCGGCCAGCAGGTGCGGGTCCTCGGCGCCGCACAACTCCCGTGCGCTGTGCATCGACAGGATGGCCACGCCGATGTCGACGGTGCGGATGCCGTGCCGGGCCGCGGTGATGGGGCCGATGGTGGTGCCGCAGGGCATGGAGTTGTTGGAGACGAAGGTCTGGAAGGGGACGTCCGCCTTCTCGCAGGCCGCGGCGAAGACCGCGCGGCCCGAACCGTCCGTGGCGTAGCGGTTGTTGACGTTGACCTTGAGGATGGGGCCGCCGTTGACGCGCGGGTGGTGCGTGGGGTCGTGCCGTTCCGCGTAGTTGGGGTGGACGGCGTGGCCGGTGTCGGAGGACAGGCAGACGGTGCCGGCGAAGGCCCGCGCCCGGTCCTCGTAGGAGCCGCCGCGTGCGAACACCGAGCGCTCCAGGACACCGCCGAGCAGCGGGCCGTCGGCACCGGTGTCCGACTGGGAGCCGTTCTCCTCGTGGTCGAAGGCGGCCAGCACGGGGATGTACGGCAGGTCCGCGCCCGATGCGGCTACGGCGGCCAGGGCGGCGGTTCCGGCGTGCACGGACAGCAGGTTGTCCATGCGGGGGCCGGCCACCAGTTCCCGGTCGCGGCCGAGGTAGGCGGGCGGCTCCACGGAGTGGGTCATCAGGTCCCAGCCGGTGACCGTGCCCGGCTCCAGCCCCGCCTCCTCCTCCAGGAAGGAGATGAGGTCGCCGTCGCGGACGGTGTCGCCGAGGCCCCACACGGGCTGGAGGTGGCGCTGCTTGTCGAGCTTGAGGCCCTCCGTGGACACGTTGCGGTCCATGTGGATGGCGAGCTGCGGGACGCGCAGCAGCGGCCGGTCGACGTCGACCAGGCACGTGGAGCCGTCGCGCAGGCTCAGGCGGCCGGCCAGGCCCAGGTCGCGGTCGAGCCAGGAGTTCATCAGCGGTCCGCCGTAGATCTCCACGGCGATCTGGCGCCAGCCGTGCGCGCCGCTGTCGGGCCGCGGCTTCACCCGCAGGTTGGGGGAGTCGGTGTGCGCGCCGACGATGCGGAAGGGGGTGTGCGGCGCGGCGCCCTCGGGGACGTACCAGGCCACGATCGCGCCGCCGCGCAGCACGTACTTGCCGCCCGTCGTCCCTTCCCAGGCGTCCGTCTCCACGACCTGCCGGAAACCGGCCTTCTCCAGCCGCTGGGCGACGTTCGCCACCGCGTGGTACGGCGTGGGGCTCGCCGCCAGGAAGGACATCAGATCGTCGGTGTGGCCTTGGCCGAAACGGGAGGGTGCGCTCATGGGATCACCTTAACGACGTACGAGGGCCCGCTACCCGTGTACCGGGAGCGGGCCCTTGCGAAGTGGGCGGGGGCGGAGCCCCGGCGGGCCTAGAAGGCGGCCTCGTCCAGCTCCATCAGGTCCAGCTCGACGCCCTGGGCGACCTTGCGGGCCAGGGTGACGCCGGGCAGGACGTTGGCCGCGAAGAACTTCGCCGCGGCGATCTTGCCGGTGTAGAAGGCCTTGTCCTTGGCGGAGGCGGTCGGCAGCTTCTCGGCGGCCACGGCGGCGCCCTTGAGGAGCAGGTAGCCGACGATCACGTCACCGGAGGCCATGAGCAGGCGGGTGGTGTTGAGACCCACCTTGTAGATGTTCTTGACGTCCTGCTCGGTGGCCGCGAGGTCGGTGAGCATCAGGCCGACGATGGCCTCCAGCTCGACGGCGGCCTTGGCCAGGTGCTCGCGGGCGCCGGCCAGCTCCTC
The DNA here is from genome assembly GCF_042870695.1 of Streptomyces sp. NPDC006384. Taxonomy (NCBI): domain Bacteria; kingdom Bacillati; phylum Actinomycetota; class Actinomycetes; order Kitasatosporales; family Streptomycetaceae; genus Streptomyces; species Streptomyces sp. NPDC006384. The sequence continues at coordinate 317,441 of NZ_JBIAHR010000005.1, read as the reverse complement.
GCCGCCGGTGGCGAGCGCCAGGAACTTCTTGATGTCCTCGGCGAGCGTGTTCAGCGCGGCGCCCTGGTTGCGGACGATCTTCCGGAAGAAGTAGTCCTGGCCCTGGATCGCCGTGGTGCCCTCGTACAGGGTGTCGATCTTGGAGTCGCGGATGTACTGCTCGATCGGGTACTCCTGCAGGAAGCCGGAGCCACCGAAGGTCTGCAGGGACTGGGCGAGCTGCTCGTAGGCCTTCTCGGAGCCGTAACCCTTGACGATGGGCAGGAGCAGGTCGTTGAGGGCGTGCGCGGCGGTGGCGTCCTCGCCGTTCGCCTCCTTGATCTGGATCTCGTCCTGGATCGAGGCGGTGTACATCACCAGGGCGCGCATGCCCTCGGCGTACGCCTTCTGCGTCATCAGCGAGCGGCGGACGTCCGGGTGGTGCGTGATGGTGACCTTGGGGGCCGTCTTGTCCATGAAGTTGGCCAGGTCGGGGCCCTGGACGCGCTCCTTGGCGTACTCCAGGGCGTTGAGGTAGCCCGTGGAGAGGGTGGAGATCGCCTTCGTGCCGACCATCATGCGGGCGAACTCGATGATGCGGAACATCTGGCGGATGCCGTCGTGCTTGTCGCCGATCAGCCAGCCCTTGGCGGGGTGGCGGTCGCCGAAGGTCATCTCGCAGGTGTTGGAGGCCTTCAGGCCCATCTTGTGCTCGACGTTGGTGGCGTAGACGCCGTTGCGCGCGCCCAGCTCGCCGGTCTCGAAGTCGAACTCGTACTTCGGGACGAGGAAGAGGGACAGGCCCTTGGTGCCGGGGCCGGCGCCCTCGGGGCGGGCGAGGACGTAGTGGAGGATGTTCTCCGACATGTCGTGCTCGCCGGACGTGATGAAGCGCTTCACGCCCTCGATGTGCCAGGAGCCGTCCTCCTGCTGCACGGCCCTGGTGCGGCCGGCGCCGACGTCCGAGCCGGCGTCCGGCTCGGTGAGGACCATCGTCGAGCCCCACTGCTTCTCGACGGCGATCTTGGCGATGTGCTTCTGGACCTCGTTGCCCTCCTCGAAGAGGATGCCCGCGAAGGCGGGGCCGGAGGAGTACATCCACACGGCCGGGTTGGCGCCGAGGATCAGCTCCGCGTAGGCCCAGATGAGGGAGCGGGGCGAGGTGGTGCCGCCGATCTCCTCGGGCAGGCCGAGACGCCAGTACTCGGAGTCCATGAAGGCCTGGTAGCTCTTCTTGAAGGACGCGGGGACCGGTGCGGTGTTGGTCTCCGGGTCGAAGACCGGCGGGTTGCGGTCGGCGTCCGCGAAGGACTCCGCCAGCTCGTTCTCCGAGAGGCGGCACAGCTCCTCGAGAACGCTCCTGGCGGTGTCGGTGTCCATCTCCGCGAACGGGCCCGTGCCGTACACCTTGTCACGGCCGAGCACCTCGAAGAGGTTGAACTCGATGTCCCGGAGATTCGGCTTGTAGTGCCCCATGGCGACGGCTCCGTCGATAGATCGGCGAGGCACTGGATCCTCGCGTCCTGTACACGTACCAACTAGTAGCTCCGATGATGCTACCCGCCGGTAATAAGAAGCAACCCCGCACCGCCCCTCTGTGACCCGTCACTCGCTACTCTTTGCGGCATGTACGGCTACGACCAGACCGCGGGCCAACAGCAGCAGCAGTACGCCCCGCCGCAGCAGCCGATGTCCGGCGGGTACGGGCAGCAGCCGCCGCTGTACCCCGAGCCGTCCCCGCCCTCGCTCGCCGACGCGGTGCGCGCCTTCACCACCGGGCAGCTGGCCGCCGAGGACTTCCAGCAGATCTTCGCCACCTCGAAGGTCTACTGCCCGCGCGGCGACAACCCCGGTTTCCTGGCGCTGCACAACACCCAGCAGCCGGTGATCCCGATGTTCACCTCGCTCAAGGAGCTGCGCCGGTACGCGGGCAAGGAGTCCAAGTACTTCGTGATCACCGGCGCCGAGGTGATCGACCTGCTGCCGACCGGCTACGGCTTCGTCCTCGACATGGAGGGCGAGCACCGGATGGTCTTCGACGCCAAGGCCGTGGAGCAGATGGTCGACTTCGCGATGCGCCGGATGTACGGCTAGACGCCGCTCCTCGTCGCTCCGCGGGCGGCCGAGGCTCCGCGCGGAGGGCGTGGCCGTGTCTCGCCGCTCTCCGGGGCCGGACCCGGCGGAGCGGTTCCCTCCGCCGGGGGGAGGCTCCTATCGTGCCGATGTGACCCCCAGGAGTACGGCCGCGTCCTCCGCCGCCCCGCGTCCGACGGGCATGTCGCCCGGCGGCGGGATCGCGGTCGGCGCCGCCCTCGTCTTCGTCCTCGTGCTCGTGCTCTTCGCGGTCCGCGGCGCGGACGCCCGGTCCTACGTGTGCTGGCTGCTGGGCCCGGTCGTGGGCGGGTTCGGCGCGGTGACGGCCGGCGGCGGGCTGCGGGTGGGCCGCACGGCGTGGGTCCTGCGGCGGCGCGGGGTCGTGGCCGAGGGCCGGCCGGCGGGCACGTCGGAAGCGGTCGCCGTCGCCGACTGGGCGCAGATCCACGTGAGCCACCGGTACGTCTTCACCGACGCCGAGGGGCGGGAGCACGAGCGCTCGGGCCCGGTCGGCGGCGTGGAGCGGGCCGACATCCTCTACGACCCCCGCGACCCCCGCACGAACAAGGTCCACCGCGGCACCGCCGGGTGGCTCACCGGGGCCGCGCTGCTGCTGGCGGTGGGGGTGCCCATGGTCGCCGCGGCGGCGGGGCTGATGGTCTGGGCGGTCGTCCACGCGCTCGGCCTCGGCTGACTGCGCCGTCTACGCACGGCCGACGGGCCCGGAGGGAATTCCCTCCGGGCTTTCGTCGTTCGGGGTGACAAGAAGTTCAACGCTCAACTAAAGTGGGCGTACACCGCCCGAGGAGGTCGTCATGCCCGCCGTGACCGTCGAGAACCCGTTGACGCTGCCCCGCGTATCCGCACCCGCCGACGCCGTGGCACGCCCCGTGCTCACCGTCACGACCGCGCCCAGCGGTTTCGAGGGCGAGGGCTTCCCGGTGCGCCGCGCGTTCGCCGGGATCAATTACCGCCATCTCGACCCGTTCATCATGATGGACCAGATGGGTGAGGTGGAGTACGCGCCCGGAGAGCCCAAGGGCACGCCCTGGCACCCGCACCGCGGCTTCGAGACCGTCACCTACATCATCGACGGGATCTTCGACCACCAGGACTCCCACGGCGGTGGCGGCACCATCACCGACGGCGACACCCAGTGGATGACCGCGGGCTCGGGCCTCCTCCACATCGAGGCCCCGCCGGAGTCGCTGGTCGTCTCCGGCGGCCTCTTCCACGGCCTCCAGCTGTGGGTGAACCTCCCGGCCAGGGACAAGATGATGGCCCCGCGCTACCAGGACATCCGCAGCGGCAGCGTCCAGCTGCTCACCTCCCCCGACGGCGGCGCGCTGCTGCGCGTCATCGCCGGTGAGCTGGACGGCCACGAGGGCCCCGGCATCACGCACACGCCGATCACCATGGTCCACGCCACGCTCGCGCCGGGCGCCGAGGTCACCCTGCCCTGGCGGGAGGAGTTCAACGGGCTCGCGTACGTGATGGCCGGACGCGGCAGCGTCGGTGCCGAGCGCCGGCCGATCCGCCTCGGCCAGACCGCGGTCTTCGGCGCCGGAGGCTCCCTGACCGTCCGCGCGGACGAGAAGCAGGACTCCCACACCCCGGACCTGGAGATCGTCCTCCTCGGCGGCCGGCCCATCCGGGAGCCGATGGCCCACTACGGCCCGTTCGTGATGAACACCAAGGCCGAGCTGATGCAGGCCTTCGAGGACTTCCAGAAGGGCCGCCTGGGCACCGTCCCCGCGGTGCACGGCATGACCGCCGAGGGCCCCGGCGCCTGACCGGCGTACGGCGGGCGCGGTCTCACCCGGGCGGGCCGTCCGCACAGGACAGCCCGCCCGGCGCGTGATCGGCTGGAGCGGTGCACCTGCTCCCCGGTCCGGTACGCCGCTTCGCCGCCTGGTGCGTCGTCGTCCTGCTCGCCGCCGGCGTCGGCTACGTCGCCGTCCGGCTGTGCGTCGAGCTCCGCACCGCGGTGACACCGGCGCTGCTCGCCCTGCTCGGCACCGCCCTGCTCCGGCCGCTGTACCGGCGGCTGGTGAAGGCGCACGTCCAGCGGTCGCTGGCCGCGGGGATCACCTGCGTCGCCGTGCTGGCCGTGGTCGGCGGGGCCGTGTACATCGTCGTCGCCGCGCTCATCGACACCGGCGACCAGATCATCGCCTCCCTCAGGGACGCGGCGCGGGGCGTCGCCGACCACTTCGGGACGGCCGGCACATCGCTGGACGACCTCGCGTCCAACGCGCGCGAACTGCTCGGCAAGTTCGGCGGCACGGCCGCCTCCGGGGTGATCAGCGGGGTGAGCGTGGCCGGCGAGATGATGGCCATGGCGGTCCTCGCGCTGCTGCTGGTCTTCTTCTTCCTGCGCGACTCCGACCGCGCCGTCGGCACGGTGCGCTCGCTCGTCCCCCGGCACAGCGCCGACATGACCGAGGCGATGGCCCGGCGGGCCTTCGGCGCCGTCGAGGGCTTCATGCGGGGCACCACCTTCATCGCCCTCATCGACGCCGTCTGCATCACCGTCGGCCTGCTGGTGCTCCGCGTGCCCGGCGCGGTCGGGCTCGGCGCGCTGGTCTTCGTCGGCGCCTACATCCCCTACCTCGGCGCCTTCATCTCCGGGGCGGTCGCCGTGCTGGTCGCGCTCGCCGACCGCGGGTTCGCCATCGCGCTGTGGGCCCTCGGGGTGGTGCTGGCCGTGCAGGTGCTGGAGGGGCACGTGCTCCAGCCGATGGTCCAGAGCCGGACCGTGCAGATGCACCCGGCCGTCGTGCTGCTGGCGCTCACCGCCGGGGCGTCGGTGGCGGGCATCCTGGGCATGCTGCTCGCCGTGCCCCTCACCGCCGCCGCGTTCGGGATCGTCCACGAGCTGCGGGGGCACTACGCGGCCGGCGGAGCGCCCGCCGCGCCGCCCCCCAAGGCGCCCCCGGGCTCGGGTCCGGGCTCGTAGAGCTCGTACCAGATGCTCTTGCCCTTGCCGCGCGGGGCGACGCCCCAGGCGTCCGCGAGCAGCTCGACCAGCATCAGACCGCGGCCGGAGGACGCCATCTCCCCGGGCCGGCGCTTGTGCGGCAGGTCGTCGCCGTTGTCGGTGACCTCCACCCGGATCCGCCGCTCGCCCGGCTCGCCGGCGACCTCGGCGACCAGCAGCGCGTCGGCGTCGGTGTGGACCAGGACGTTCGCCAGCATCTCGGAGAGCAGGAGCACCGCGGCGTCGCGCTGCTCCTCGTCGGGCCAGTCGTGCAGCAGGTCCCGCAGCAGCTGCCGGGCGGTGGCGATGCGCTCCGGCTCGGCCTGGGCGACGGTGAGCATCGTGCGCCGTACGGGCGCCGGGGCGACGGTGCTCGTGCCGAAGCCGCAGCCCTCGCCCTGCCGGCACAGCAGCAGCAGGGCGATGTCGTCCTCGCGCCGGTCGGCCAGCGGGCCCGTGGTGTGGTGGGAGGAGGGCCCGTGCACGGCCTGGACCAGGGCGTCCGCCAGCTCCTCCAGGCCGCCCTCGTGCTCCTCCAGGACCACGCGGAGGCGGTGCCAGCCGGTCTGCAGATCGTGGCCGCCGGTCTCGACCAGGCCGTCCGTGCACATCATCAGGGTGTCCCCGGGCTCCAGGGCCATCCGCGTCGTCGGGTAGTCGGAGTCCGGGTCGATGCCGAGGGGCAGGCCGCCCTCCGTGGCCAGGATCAGCGCCGTCCCGTCCGCCATGCGTACGACCGGGTCCAGATGTCCGGCGCGGGCGCTCTCCACGGTGCCGGTGGCGGGGTCGACCTCGGCGTAGTAGCAGGTCGCGAAGCGCGAGTCCGCGGGATCGTCCTCGGAGGTCAGGCCGTGGAAGAAGTGGGAGGCGCGGGCGAGCACCGCGTCGGGGCGGTGGCCCTCCGAGGCGTAGGCGCGCAGGGCGATGCGCAGCTGGCCCATCAGCCCGGCCGCCCGGACGTCGTGGCCCTGCACATCACCGATGACCAGGGCGAACCGGCCCGCGGGCAGCGGGATCATGTCGTACCAGTCGCCGCCGACCTGGAGTCCGCCGCCGGTGGGGACGTAGCGGGCGGCGATGCCCATGCCGGGGATCTCCGGGCCCAGCACCGGCAGCATGCTGCGCTGCAGTCCCTCGGCCAGCTCCCGCTGGGTCTCGGCGGCCCCGGCCCGGGACAGCGCCTGGGCCAGCATCCGCGCCACGGTGGTCAGCACCGACCGTTCGTCGGGGGTGAACGCCACCGGGTAGGAGAAGGCCGCCATCCAGGCGCCCATCGTGCGTCCCGCCACGGTCAGCGGCAGAAAGGCCCAGGAACGGCGTCCGAAGCGTTCGGCGAGCGTCCAGGTGATCGGGTAGCGGGAGCGGTACTCCTCCGGGGAGGAGAGATAGACGGCACGGCCGGTGCGGACCACCTCGGCGGCCGGGTAGTCCGTGTCCAGCGGCATGTCCACGAACGGGTCCTTGTCGTTCTGCGGCTGACCGTGGTGGCCGACGACCGTGAGGCGGTCGCCCGACACCCCGAACACGGCGAGCCCGTCCGGTGTGAAGCCCGGCATCGACAGGCCCGCCGCGACCCGCAGCACCTCCTCGGTCGACCGCGCCTCGGCCAGCGCCCGCCCCGCGTCCAGCAGGAACGCCTCCCGGGAGCGGCGCCAGTCGCCGGTGACCGCGGGGCGTTCGGCGGACGCCCCCGGGGCCGGCTCGGTGACCTCCTGGAGCGTGCCGATCAGCTCGTACGCCTTGCGGGCCGGATCGAAGGTCGGCTTGGAACGGCTGCGGACGACGCGGAGCACCTGCTTGTGCTCGTCCATGATGCGGATCCGGACCTCGGCGAGGGTGTGCTCGGAGGCGGCGAGCCGGACGACGCCGGTGATCTCGTTCCAGTCGACCGGGTGGAAACGTGCACGCACCTGTGCCTCGGTGAGCGTCGCGCGTTTCGCGGGCAGACCGAGCAGGCGGGCTGCCTCGGCGTCGACCGTGACCTGCCCGGTGGCGGTGTCCCAGTGCCACAGGCCGGTCGCCAGGACGGCGAGGACGTCCCCCACCTCCGGCAGGGGCTCACCAGTGCGCATTTCCCTACTCTAAGAAGAGGTGTTCCGACACTGCCACCGCTCGCCCTCGCCGCGATGGTGAGGAAGCGAGCGGCGGGTCCCCGGTACGCTGGGGTTGTTTCACGTGAAACACGGACGGCGGGGGCACACGACGTGGGCCCCGTGAGAGCCGTGGGACACACCCCCGATCAGCGAAGACTGGATGAACGACGATGCATCGGTACAGGTCCCACACCTGCGGCGAGCTCCGCTCCTCTGACGTCGGCACCGACGTCCGGCTGAGTGGCTGGCTGCACAATCGGCGCGACCTGGGCGGCATCCTCTTCATCGATCTGCGCGATCACTACGGCATCACCCAGCTCGTCGCCCGTCCGGGCACGGAGGCGTACGAGGCGCTCGACAGGCTGACCAAGGAATCGACCGTCCGGGTCGACGGCAAGGTCGTCTCGCGCGGCGCCGAGAACGTCAACCCCGACCTGCCCACCGGCGAGATCGAGGTCGAGGTGGGCGAGGTCGAGCTGCTCGGCGCCGCCCAGCCGCTGCCCTTCACCATCAACACCGAGGACGGGGTCAACGAGGAGCGGCGCCTGGAGTACCGCTTCCTGGACCTGCGCCGCGAGCGCATGCACCGCAACATCATGCTGCGCACGGCGGTCATCTCCTCGATCCGCAGCAAGATGGTGGCGCTGGGCTTCAACGAGATGGCGACGCCCATCCTCACCGCCACATCCCCCGAGGGCGCCCGCGACTTCGTCGTCCCCTCCCGCCTGCACGCCGGCCGCTTCTACGCGCTGCCGCAGGCGCCGCAGCAGTTCAAGCAGCTGCTGATGATCTCCGGCTTCGACCGGTACTTCCAGATCGCGCCCTGCTTCCGCGACGAGGACGCCCGCGCCGACCGCTCGCCGGGCGAGTTCTACCAGCTCGACGTCGAGATGAGCTTCGTCGAGCAGGAGGACGTCTTCCAGCCGATCGAGCAGCTGATGACGGAGCTGTTCACGGAGTTCGGCAACGGCCGCGAGGTCACCTCGCCGTTCCCGCGGATCCCGTTCCGCGAGGCGATGCTGAAGTACGGCTCCGACAAGCCGGACCTGCGCGCCCAGCTGGAGCTGGTCGACATCACCGACGTCTTCGAGGGCTCGGAGTTCAAGGCCTTCGCCGGCAAGCACGTGCGCGCGCTGCCCGTCCCGGACGTCTCGGCGCAGCCCCGCAAGTTCTTCGACCAGCTCGGTGACTACGCCGTCTCGCAGGGCGCCAAGGGTCTGGCCTGGGTCCGCGTCGGCGAGGACGGCACGCTGTCCGGCCCGATCGCCAAGTTCCTCACCGAGGCGAACGTCGCCGAGCTGACCAAGCGTCTCGCGCTGGCCCCCGGCCACGCGGTGTTCTTCGGCGCCGGCGAGTTCGACGAGGTCTCCAAGATCATGGGTGCGGTGCGCGTCGAGGCCGCCAAGCGCGCCGGGTACTTCGAGGAGAACGTCTTCCGCTTCTGCTGGATCGTCGACTTCCCGATGTACGAGAAGGACGAGGAGACGGGGAAGATCGACTTCTCCCACAACCCCTTCTCGATGCCCCAGGGCGGCATGGACGCGCTGCGGAACCAGGACCCGCTGGACATCCTCGCCTGGCAGTACGACATCGTCTGCAACGGCGTGGAGCTGTCCTCCGGCGCGATCCGGAACCACGAGCCGGACATCATGCTCAAGGCCTTCGAGATCGCCGGTTACGACGCGGAGACCGTGGAGCGCGAGTTCGCCGGCATGCTGCGCGCGCTGCGCTTCGGCGCCCCGCCGCACGGTGGCATCGCCCCGGGCGTGGACCGCATCGTCATGCTGCTGGCCGACGAGCCCAACATCCGCGAGACCATCGCCTTCCCGCTCAACGGCAACGCCCAGGACCTGATGATGGGCGCCCCGACCGAGCTGGACGAGTCCCGCCTGCGCGAGCTGCACCTGTCGGTGCGCAAGCCGCAGCCGAAGTAGTCCGCCGACGTCCGCGCCAGAGGGGCCCGGCACCGATCCGACCGGTCGGTGCCGGGCCCCTCTGCCGTTCCCGGCGACGTCACCGTCACCGTCCCGCTTCAGCAGCCGCCGGACGCCGGCTCGGTCCCGGGGTCCGGGAAGTGGGTGACGACGTTGTTCGTGTGCGGTCGGCCTCGTGGTTCCTCAGTGCTGCTCGCCGTCCTCGCTGCGGTAGAGCGGCAGGTTCCGGGTCGAGATGGTCCAGTCGGCGATGGTGACGTCCTCGCCGTAGACGAAATCCTTGCGGGTGGCGTAGCGGGGGCCGTCGGGGGTGGTGTGGATGTCCGTGAAAACGGCGCCGGTGCCTGTGCGGGGGTCGAAGACCGCGTAGACGGGGATGCCGAGCAGGGGGTAGTCGCGCGCTTTGCCCACCCAGTCGTTGTCCGGGTTGGAGCGGGAGACGACCTCGACGGCGGCGATGAGCGAACGGGGGTCGAACGGCCCCTCGATGTCCATGTCCTCCTCGGCGATCACCATCAGATCGGGCCGCCGCATGACGCCTTCGGGCTCGTCCTCCACGTCCGGCTCACCGGTGTGCGCCACGATCTCTTCCGGCATCACCTTTTCCAGGCGCTTCCGGAGCCGCAGTGTGGTCAGCTCGTGCCGACCGCTGGGCGACATCATGTCGTGGACGATCCCTTCCTTGGTGATCTCGAACTTGCCGGGCAGCGTGTCGTCCGAGGACTGAACGAAGTCGCGCATGGCCCGGTAGGGGTGGGAGGCGCCCCGCCGCGCGTTGTCGGGTGCGATGGTCATGGCGCTCGCTCCTCGTCGTGTGTGCCCACGGGCTCGGGCAAGGATCGTCGAGTTCATGCTAGGCGTCCGTCCTCCAGGTGACCGGTTCGGCAGTCGCGGCAGCGGCCGGGGGCCGGGGCCCGGAAGGGGCGGTCGCAGCCGTCGCAGGTCTGGAACGGGTGCCGGGGCTCGGGGAGCGGCGGGGCCGGGGGCCGGAACGGTGGTGGGGGCGGCAGCTGGGCGGTCAGGCGGTGGGCGAGGAGGGCGGCCGGCCGGATCAGGGGTTCGAGCGGCAGGTTCTCGGTCAGGGCGTGGCGTACGGCGGTGGGGCCGACCTCGCGCTCCAGCCAGGCGGCGACGCCGGGGGCGAGGTGTTCGGCGTCGGTGGCGGAGAGGAGCAGGCGGGGGTCGTGACGGCGCAGGCCGGTGAGGACGTCGAGGGCTGCCTGGAGGAGGTCGGGTGAGGAGCAGGAGGGCTGGGGCACGGCGGGGAGGCGCTTGCGCGACGGCGGCTTCTCCTGGGCGGCGCGTCGGGCGGGCCGCGGGGAGGGCGTCTCACGGGCGGCACGGTGCCCGGGCCTGTTGCGGGAGACCGTGCGGGTGACGACCCGCCCGGTGGGCGTGCGCTCGCGGGTGCGGTGCAGGTAGCCGTGGGCTTCGAGCTCGCGCAGGGCGGCGGCGATGCGGGTGGGGCCCTCGGGGAAGCGGGCGGCGAGGGACTTGATGTCGACGGGCGTGCCCTGGCGCACGGACTGGATGTACCCGCCCAGGCCGATGGCGAGCAGGGACAGCTCCGGGTGCTGGAGCAGGTCGTTGCCGACCACCGTGAAGTTCTCGGTGTGGCGGACGTTGTCGTGGATGACGCCGGCCGACGGCCGTGCGTCGGCGCGGTTCTTGCCGCGGTTACGGGACTGGGCGCGCGGGGGCGCGCTAGGGTTTTGGGTATCCATCGGGAAGGTCTCTTCTTCCTTGGTGGTCAGGCCCTCGCATTGGGATTCCGAGTCCCGGCGAGGGCCGTCGCATGTCTTGGGGGCTGTCGCGCTGAGCGTAAGCCAGACAACAGGTGCCGAATCCAGCCCAGTTGGGCATATTCACCCGCCGGAGTGAATATGCCCGGCGGGAGGGAGGGGAGGGGCTTGGTGGGGTTCTTTCTCCCCAGTGGGTGGTGCATAGGGGGCGCAGGTACGACCGGAACCCGCGCCGCCACGTTCCGGCGCTTCCTGTCCCGACAGGACGACTTTCTGATTCTCGTCACTCAGTGTGGCCGGACCTGCGTACCGTGAAGAGTGACGACGTCATTGCTCACAGTGACTGTCTGGTCGTTGTCCGGCGGCGTCCGGGCTTGTCGAGGCGGCACGAGCGGGTAGGGCGTCGCTGGTACGAGGCGGTACGACGGAGGGGCGCGCGCATGTCGGTGGACAGCGAGGTTCGGCAGCTCAGGACCGAGACTGACGAGCCGGGGTGGGAGGTGGACCCGGACGACGAGTGGGGCGTGGCGGTCATCACCACCGTGGGGCGGCAGTTGAGACTGCGCCGGGAGTCCGTGGGGATGCGGGCCGGCGACTTCGGCAAGGCGGTCGGGTACGGCGAGGACCTCGTCTACAAGATCGAGGGCGGGAAGCGGATTCCCCGGCCGGAGTTCCTGGACAGGGCGGACGAGGTGCTGGGCGCGGGCGGGCTGCTCGCCGCGATGAAGGAGGACGTGGCGAAGGTCCGTTATCCGAAGAAGGTGCGGGATCTTGCCCAGATGGAGGCGCGTGCGGTCGAGCTCGGGGTGTATGTCTGCCACAGCATCAGTGGGCTGTTGCAGACACCCGAGCACGCCAGGGCGGCTTTCGAGTCACGGCAGCCTCCGTACTCCGAGGAGGAGGTCGAGCGGATGGTGGCCGCCCGCATCGCCCGGCAGTCGATCTTCGACCGGGACCCTGCCCCTGCGCTCAGCTTCGTCCTGGAAGAGGCGCCGCTGCGGCGGCCTCTCGGAGGCACAATGGTGTGGCGGCAGCAGCTCGAACGGTTGTTGGAGGTAGGGCGGTTGCGTAACGTCACCCTCCAGGTGATGCCGACGCACCGCGAGACCCATCCTGGCCTGGACGGCAGGATCGAGTTGCTGAAGTTCGAGGACGGTACGGCCGTGGGACGCTCTGACGGCGCGTTCAACGGGCGGCCGATCTCCGACCCGAGGCAGCTCCGCATCCTTGAGCTGCGGTTCGGCACCATCCGGGCGCAGGCCCTCCCGCCGGGGGAGTCACTCGCCTTCATCGAACAACTGCTGGGAGAGAAATGATCCGCAAGGCCTCCGCCGGGGATGCCTCCGAACCGGCGTGGTTCAAGAGCAGCTACAGCGACGGCAACGAGGGCGACTCCTGCGTCGAGGTGGCGGCCACCCCCGGTACCGTCCACGTCCGTGACTCCAAGTACCGCGACGCGAGCCCACGCCTCGCGCTGGCGCCGGAGGCGTGGGCGGACTTCGTGAGGTACGCGTCCGGGAGCTGATCTCCGGCCGGCCGGGTCAGTCGCTCTCCGGCTGTGCTCGGATCATCGACAGGCCGGGCCGGACCTTGGCGATGGCGGCGAAGTCGTCGTCCACGTGGAGCAGGGTCAGGCGGTAGTGCTCGGCGGTGAGCGCGATCAGAATGTCGATGGGTGAGGGGCCGCGATGGTGTCCGATCCTCACCAGATCCCTCTGCACAGCGGTGATCTTCGGCCATGGGTCGTCGAGCGCCGGTACCCAGCCGAAGGTCTGGCCGAGCATGGTGAAGAAGGGCTCGTAGTCACGGTCGGCTCGAAGGCCGGGCATCAGCTCGGCCTCGACCGGAGGGCAGATGGCGACGAGACCACGCGCCACGCGGCCGGGCCAGGGGGTGCCGATGCGGCCACGCAGCAGTCGCCAGACGGCGGAGGTGTCGGCCAGATACGTCACAGCCCGCGCTGCTCCCGTTCCTGGAGGACGTCGAAGTCCAGGAACGCGTCGGCGTTCTCCTGGAGCCAGCGCAGCGCCCGGGCCCGGTCGTCGGCGCTGATCGCCGCCGCTATGGTCAGCGCGCGGTTGATGGTGTCCCGCTTGGTCTTGGTGCCGAGCTGCTGCTGGGCGAAGGCCAGCATGTCGTCGTCGATGTCGACCAGGGTCCTGGACATGTGACCTCCACGTCGAAGCACTCGGTTGATATATCAGGGCTGCCAATATATCAACCGAGTGCCCGCGAGGGGCGGAAGTCCTAGCGCGCCACGAACTGGGTCAGGATGGCCTGGACCTCGTAGATGTCGACGCCCTTGGTGAAGGTCTTCTGGATGGGCGTCTGGGAGCCGGAGAGCCAGATCTTCAGTTCGGCGTCGAGGTCGAAGGTGCCGGCCGTCTCGACGGAGAAGTGGGTGATGCTGCGGTACGGGACGGAGTGGTACTCGGTCTTCTTGCCGGTGATGCCCTGCTTGTCGACCAGGATCAGACGCCGGTCGGTGAAGAGGATGGTGTCGCGGATCAGCAGGTAGGCGGCGTGCACCTGCTCTCCGTGGCCGAGCAGACGGGCGTACTCCTGCTGCGCCTGGGCCGGGTCGATGCTGTGCGCGTTGCCGAACAGTCCCATGGATGATCCCCCCACATAGTGCTTGCTGTGGGTTCGATCTTCGCAAAGCGCGGGGCCCGGGAGAAGGCGCACCCCCTCCCGGGCCCCGTCCTGTAGCGAGCGCGTTACGCGGTCGGCTTCTCCTCGAGACGCGGGAAGAGCACCGCGCCCTTGGTGATCGTCGAACCGGCCGGCAGCCGGCCCCAGTCCGCCGCCTCCTGGACCCTCTGCTCCGCGAGTGCGCCCAGGGAGGCTTCGGCGCCGAGGGAGTCCCAGAGCTTCTGGGACGTGTCCGGCATGACCGGGTTCAGCAGGACCGCCACCGCGCGGAGGGACTCCGCGGCCGTGTAGAGGATCGTCGCCAGGCGGGCCCTGCCCTCCGGTGAGTCGTCCTTGGCGACCTTCCAGGGCTCCTGCTCGGTGATGTAGCCGTTGACCTGCTTGACGAAGTCGAAGACCGCCAGGATGCCGCCCTGGAAGTCCAGCTCCTCGCCGATCTTCCGGTCGGCCTCCGCGACCGCCTTGGCCAGGCCGTCGTGGATGGCCTGCTCCGCCTCGCCGTCGGCCGCCGAGGCCGGCAGCTCGCCGCCGAAGTACTTGTTGACCATGGCGGCCACGCGGGAGGCGAGGTTGCCGTAGTCGTTGGCCAGCTCGCTGGTGTAGCGGGCGGAGAAGTCCTCCCAGGAGAACGAGCCGTCCTGGCCGAACGCGATCGCGCGCAGGAAGTACCAGCGGTACGCGTCCACGCCGAAGTGCGAGGTCAGGTCCTGCGGCTTGATGCCGGTCAGGTTGGACTTCGACATCTTCTCGCCGCCGACCATCAGCCAGCCGTTCGCGGCGATCTTCCCGGGCAGGGGCAGGCCCTGCGCCATCAGCATCGCCGGCCAGATGATCGCGTGGAAGCGGAGGATGTCCTTGCCGACCAGGTGGACGTCGGCCGGGAAGGTGTCCCCGAACTTCTCCGGGTTCTCGTTGTAGCCGACCGCCGTGGCGTAGTTCAGCAGGGCGTCGATCCACACGTAGATGACGTGCTTGTCGTCCCAGGGGACCGGCACGCCCCAGTCGAAGGTCGAGCGGGAGATGGAGAGGTCCTGCAGGCCCTGGCGGACGAAGTTCACGACCTCGTTGCGCGCGGACTCGGGCTGGATGAAGCCCGGGTTCGCCTCGTAGTGGGCGAGCAGCTTCTCGCTGTACTCGCTCAGCTTGAAGAAGTAGTTCTCCTCGCTGAGGATCTCCACCGGCTTCTTGTGGATCGGGCACAGCTTCTGGCCCGCGTACTCGCCCTCGCCGTCGAGCAGCTCGCCGGGGAGCTTGTACTCCTCGCAGCCCACGCAGTACGGGCCCTCGTAGCCGCCCTTGTAGATCTCGCCCTTGTCGTACAGGTCCTGCACGAACTCCTGGACGCGGTCGGTGTGCCGCTTCTGCGTGGTGCGGATGAAGTCGTCGTTCGCGATGTCGAGGTGTTCCCAGAGGGGCTTCCAGGCCTCGTCGACGAGCTTGTCGGCCCACTGCTGCGGGCTGACGCCGTTCGCCTCCGCGGTGCGCATGATCTTCTGACCGTGCTCGTCCGTGCCGGTGAGGTACCACACCTTCTCGCCACGCTGGCGGTGCCAGCGGGTGAGCACGTCGCCTGCGACGGTCGTATAGGCGTGGCCCAGGTGAGGAGCGTCGTTGACGTAGTAGATGGGGGTCGAGACGTAGAACGCCTTCGTCCCCTGCTTCTCGGTTCCAGTGGCCGCCATGGGCGAAATCCTACTGGTCCGGTGGGGATCGGCTCACACGCGTTTCGGGGGGTGGACCGGGGGCGGACCGGGAGATTCCGGTGCTGCTCCCGGGCCACCCCCCGAAGGGGCGTTCCGAGGGGAGGGCCGGTTACGGGCGCCAGGTGGACAGGATGCCCTCGTAGAGCTCCTTGTCGGTGAGCTCCTTCGGGGTCTCGCCGGCGAGGAAGTGGGAGGTGTTGGGTGTCTTGAGCTTGCGGAGGTAGTCGAAGGCCTTGTTCTCCGGGTCGCCGAAGGCGACGAAGGAGAAGTGCACCTCCGGGTGGTCCGCCGCCGCGCCGGTGAGGGCCTGGGTGGCCGGGGTCTTGGCGTCGGGGGCGCCGTCGGTCTGGAAGACGACCAGGGCGGGGGTGCCCGGCTCGGCTTCCTTCTCGTGCCGGGCGAGTACGGCCTCGACGGCGGCGTGGTAGCTGGTACGGCCCATGCGGCCGAGGGTGCCGTGCAGCTCGTCGATCCTGTTCTCGTGGTCGGTGAGGGTCAGCTCGCCGGTGCCGTCCACCTCCGTGGAGAAGAAGGTGACGTGGACCGTGGCCTCGGGGTCGAGGTGGGCGGCGAGGGCGAGGGTCTGCTCGGCGAGGGCCTGGGCGGAGCCGTCCTTGTAGTACGGACGCATGGACGCCGAGCGGTCGAGGACGAGGTGGACCCGGGCGCGGGTGCCGGTGAGGCCGTGCTTCCTGAGGACGGCGCCGGCGGCCTTGTAGGCGGTGGAGAGGCCGGGGGCGCGGGAGCGGAGGCGCGCCGCTGGGATCGCCGGTTTGCGGGCCTCGGCTTCGCCTTCGGCCTTCGTGTTCCCGCCCGCACCATCCGTGGCGCTTTCGTCGTCGGGTGCGGGTGGCCCCTGCGGGGCGGGCTCGCCGTCGGCGGCTGCGGGTTCCGGGGTGGTGGCCTCCGGCTCGGGGGCCGGGGGTGCCTCGTCCGGGGAACGGGTCGGTTTGGGGACCGTGATGTTGGCGAAGGCCGCCCTGACGAGTTCGTGCTCCTCGGCCGGCGCCTCGGTGCGGGGCTCGGGGACCTGGGCGGGCTCCGGTCGCTCCGGTCGCTCCGGCTTCTCCGGCTGCTCCGGCTGCTCCAGGGGTTCGGCGGGGCTGGTGGCCTCCGTGGACGCGGCGGGCTCCGCGGGCTCTGCGGACGCGGTGGGCGCGGCGGGCGCTGTGGGTTCCGCAGAGGTCCCGAGAGGCTCGGAGGCTCCGGAGGCGGTGGGTTCCGTGGCCTCCGTGGGCGCGGTAGGTGCGGTGGGCTCCGCGGCCTCCGCGGGCGCGGCGGACGCGGCGGGCTCCGTCGGTTCCGCGGGTGCGGCGGACCGGGCCGGTTCCGCGGGCGCGGAAGGCTGGGCCGGAGCCGCGGACGCGGTGGGCTGGGTCGGGAGCTTCGGCTCCGGAGTGGCGGCGGGGGCCGCCGTCTCCTGCGCCGCACCCTCCGCCTCCTGGGCGGCCTGTGCTTTGCGTGACCGGCCGAACGCGTTCCGCAGGAGAGTGAGAATGCCCATGTGCGCAACCCTTCACGTGAGTTGGTGCCCGTCAATCCCTGGCCAGGACGGACACGTAAGGTTAACGGCCCCGCATTGTGATCTTGTGCAGGGTTTGGTCGTTGTACCCCTGGCGCGTCAAGGGCGGGATCCGGCCGCCGGTGATTCCCGGTCGGCTGCCACGGGTTCACCCGGCGTTCATTCCGACGCCCGCCTCCCGCACGTATGTGCACCTACGGTCGCGCTGACACCAAGGGCATCACAGGGCATCCCAGGGGAGAACGAAAAGTGCGCAAGCTGCTGCCGTTGATCGGAACGCCGTCCGGATCGCATCCGGGTGGCCGGTCCGCCATGACCTGCCGTTTCCGGTGTGGTGACGCCTGCTTCCACGAGGTGCCCAACACCAGCTCCAACGAGTACGTCGGCGACGTCATCGCCGGCGCGCTCAGCCGCCGCTCCATGATGCGCGCCGCGGCCGTCGTCACCGTCGCCGCCGCGGGTGCCGGCGCCGTGGGCGTGGCGGGCGCGCCCTCCGCGCAGGCCGCGCCGGCGGCCGGAAAGGGCCACGGCGGGGGCCACGGGCACCACGGGAAACCGCAGGGCGCCCGCGGGCTGCGGTTCACGGCGGTGCCCCCCAACACCGAGGACGCCGTCGTCGTACCGGAGGGGTACCGGCAGGACGTCGTCATCCGGTGGGGCGAGCCGATCCTGCGCGGGGCGCCCGCCTTCGACCCGGAGAACCAGACCGCGAAGGCGCAGGCCGGACAGTTCGGGTACAACAACGACTTCCTCGCGCTGCTGCCCCTGCGCGGTGAGCGCGGCCGCCAGCTCCTGGTCGCCAACCACGAGTACAGCGACGAGGTGCTGATGTTCCGGGGCTACGACCCCGAGAACCCGACCCGCGAGCAGGTCGAGATCGCGTGGGCCGCGCACGGCCTGTCCGTCGTCGTCGTGGAGGAGGACCGCAGGAGCGGCAGGCTGAAGCCCGTCCCCCGGCACCACCTCAACCGGCGCGTCACCGCCACCACCGAGTTCCGGCTGACCGGCCCGGCCGCCGGCTCCGACCTGGTGAGGACCTCCGCCGACCGCACCGGCCGCAAGGTGCTCGGCACCCTCAACAACTGCTCCGGCGGCACCACCCCGTGGGGCACCACGCTGCACGGCGAGGAGAACTTCAACCAGTACTTCGCCCACGGCAGCCGCGCCACCGACAAGCGCTACGGCCTGGGCACCGGCGCGACCGAGCGCAAGTGGGAGCGGTTCGACAAGCGCTTCGACGTCGCCCAGGAGCCCAACGAGGTGCACCGCTTCGGGTACGTCGTCGAGCTCGACCCGTACGACCCCGACTCCACGCCCCGCAAGCACACCCTGCTCGGCCGCTTCAAGCACGAGGCGGCGACCGTGCGGCTGACCTCCGACGGGCGCCCGGTCGTCTACACCGGCGACGACGAGCGCTTCGACTACTTCTACAAGTTCGTCGGCAGCAAGCGGATGCGGCACGGCAACAGCCGCTGGGCGCGCGAGCACAACCTGTCGCTGCTCGACGAGGGCACCCTGTACGTCGCCAAGCTCAGCGGCGACTCCCCGGCCGAGGACATCGACGGCACCGGCAAGCTGCCGCGCGACGGCGAGTTCGACGGCAGCGGCCGCTGGATCCCGCTGGTCACCGCCACCTCCGAGGGCGCCGTCTCGCACGTCGAGGGCATGACGGCCGAGGAGGTCTGCGTCTTCACGCGCCTCGCCGGCGACAAGGTCGGCGCGACCAAGATGGACCGCCCCGAGGACATCGAGCCGTCCCCGCAGACCGGCAAGGTGTACGTCGCCCTCACCAACAACTCCAACCGCGGCAAGACCGGTTACGCCGGCCCCGACGAGGCCAACCCGCGCCGGAGCAACAAGCACGGCCACGTCCTGGAGCTGACCGAGCGCTGGAACCGGGCCGACGCCACCAGCTTCGCCTGGTCGCTGTTCCTCGTCGCCGGTGACCCGGAGGACCCGGCGACCTACTTCGCGGGCTTCCCGAAGGACCGGGTCAGCCCCATCTCCTGCCCGGACAACGTGGCCTTCGACCCCCACGGCAACCTGTGGCTGTCCACCGACGGCAACGCGCTCGGCACCCACGACGGTCTCTTCGGCGTGGCGACCAAGGGGGACCGGCGCGGTGAGCTGAAGCAGTTCCTGACCGTGCCGATCGGCGCGGAGACCTGCGGCCCGATCATCCAGGACCGGCGCGTGCTGGTCGCCGTCCAGCACCCGGGCGAGGTCGACGGCGCCTCGGTGGACCGGCCGGCCAGCTCCTGGCCCGACGGTCCCGGCAGGATCGTGCGCCCGGCGGTCGTCGCGGTGTGGCGCGAGGACGGCCGCGACATCGGCGTCTGAGGCGCCCCGGGACCCTCGGGACCTCCGGGAGCCCCGGAAGCCCCGGGGGGGTGCCACCCGAACACCCCCCCGGGGATCAGCCGCCCGCGTGCAGCGTGAGGTCGACGACCAGCGCGCGGTGATCGGTGTCGGCGAGGTCGAGGAAGCGTGCGCGGCGCGCGGCGAACTCCTCCGACACCAGCACGTGGTCGATCTGCACGCCGAACGCCGGGGCGGTCCGGGCCGGCCAGGTGGCCGTACGGGCGGCCCCCGCCAGGCGGGCCGCGTCGTACAGCCCCGTGTCGAGGATGCGCCGGAAGACGGCGTGGTCCTGGGAGGCGTTGAAGTCGCCGGCGAGGACGGTGGGGGTGCCGTCGTCCTCGCCGGCGGCGTCGCGCAGCCGGCCCAGTTCGGCGCGCCACAGCCCGACCTGGTCCGGCAGCGGCGGCATGGGGTGGGCGAGCTGGAGGCGTACGGCGTGGCCGCGCACGTCGGCGACCGCGCCCGGCATGCCCATCGTGCCGGGGACGCCGGGCGTGGGGGTGAGCGGGAAGCGGCTGAGGATGACCGACCCCTCGGAGCCGCCGCCCTCGACGGCCGCCCGGTGGGGATAGCCGGCGCCGAGTTCCCGCCGCAGGGCCGCGTCACAGGCGTACTCGCACTCCTGCACGAACAGGAGGTCGGGTTTCTCGCGGCGCACCGCGTCGATCAGCGCGCCGGTGCCCCGGCCGAACTCGACGTTCGACGTCAGCACGCGCAGCTCGGCGACGGGCGGCCCGGACGGCTCGCTCTCCTTGCCGTACGGCTCGGTGAACCAGGCCAGCAGCCCGAGCAGCGCCACCCCCCACACCGCACCGGCCCACCACCGGGCGAGCAGCGTCAGCAGCAGCCCGGCTCCCGTCGGCACCAGCAGCCAGGGCAGGAAGGCGAGCAGCTGCGGCACCGGCGTGACCCCGTCGACGTCGGCCGCCCGGCAGCCGACGACCGCGCCGGTCCCGGCGAACAGCAGCCCGGCGCACCAGGCCCCGAACCGCCGCCGGAGCCGCCGCCCGTCCCGGCGGGCCCCCGGCCGGCGGTGCGCGTCCGTCCGTCCGCCGATCACCGTGTCGGTCTCCACGTCCCGGCCTTCCGCTCGCGGTGCGATGCCTGGATCCCCCTCCGGGAACGCCCGCCGCGTACGGAAAGTTGCCCTCCGGCTACGCGTCCGCGGTGTCGGCGGTGTCCACGGTGCCGGCGGCGGCCCCGGCGGGCGGCCGGCGGCGGCGGGGCAGGGGGCCGTGGCGGCGGGTGAGCCAGGTGGCGGCCGCGACCGTCGCGCCGAGCCCGACCAGCAGCCAGGAGGCCGTGCGCAGGGTCGCGGTGAGGGCGTCGTAGACGGCACCGGCGGCCGGGTCGTCCACCGCGCCGGGCAGCCCGGCGAGGGTGAGCCGGCGGCCGGCGAGGACGGCGAGGGCGAGCAGCGCACCGCCGAGGGCCGTGCCGATGCCGGTGGCCACGAGCGCGCGCCGGCGGCGGACGGCGACGGCGATCCCGGCGACGGCGAAGACGACGGCCGCGAGCGGCAGCCAGAAGGCGGCGACGTCGAGCACGTGGTAGCCCTCCCTGAGCCGGTCCGCCTCGCGGGCGGAGAGCACGGTGACCCGGGTGTCCCGTACCGGGATGCGCCGCGCCAGCGGCACGTTGTCGCTGACGAGGCGGGAGCGGATCCGGGCGACGACGGGGGCCAGGTCGACGGTGACCGGGCGGCCCGCGGCACCCTCGTCGCGCAGGGCGCGCAGCACGGCGTCGTGGACGGACCGGTTGGCCTCCTCCCAGCCCGCGCGGTAGGCCGCGGTGCGGGTGAAGGAGCGGGCCGCCTCCCGCACGTAGGGGCGTACGGCCGAGCGCAGCGGTCCGGCGCCCACCTCGTTCATGACCTCGTCGCCGACCGCGTCCGCGACCGCCTCCCGTACGTCCGGATCGGCGGCGAGCGGCGCCATGGCGGCCACGTACCGGCTGGTGTCGGCCGGCCCGTGCACCGCCCAGACGGCCAGCGTGCCGCACGGTGCGAGCAGGCAGGCGAGGACGGTCAGGACGGCCGACAGGGCGCTCCGCGGACGTGGTGGGGACACGCGTTCCAGACAAGGACCGGCGGGCGCGGCGGGCGAGCGGGATGCCTGCATATGGCTCTGCCGGGCTCACCCGACTCACCCGACTCACCCGTCGCGCCCCGCCGGCGCCGGAGGACGCCCCGGCCTCGGCACCGGCCTCCTCAGGTGATGCGGTTCCCCTCGGCGTCCTCGCACGTGTAGGAGCGGTAGAACATCGCGGCGGTCACCGCGGCCGCCAGGATCAGCGACACCAGGATGCAGGTGAACATGGCGACGCCGCTCTGCGCGTACAGGAAACCCAGCGCGCTGCCGGCGAACGCTCCCCACAGCACCGCGCGCCCCTCGCGCGGCAGCCGCGCCGCCACCGCCCGGACCACGGCGAACAGGACGACGAACGCGAGCGCGGTCATGAAGCCGAACAGCAGGTTCCAGCCGGTGACGGGGCCGCCGTGGCGCCGGTTGGCCGCGGCCCAGTAGCCGTAGACCAGCCCGGCCAGGACGGGCACCGCCCACCTCGCCACCAGGTGGACGCGCGGGCCGAAGACGTCGGGTGTCGTGGGCGGGCACGTCGCCGTCGACCGGCCGGACGTGCCCCGCGTGGATACCGCGTGAGCCATGAGAGCACTCCTCTCTCCTCGCCCCCGACTACCAGGGCACACCGGGGAGGAGCGGGTGGCAAATCAGGACGGGCCGGGATGCGGGCGGCGGGGGCCCGTGCTTCGCTGGGGCCCGTGAGGGCTCGCGGTACGGGGCGTGCGGAAGGGCCGGTGCGCGGCCGGTGGCGGCTGTTCCGCCGGCTCCTGCGGGCCGCGGGCCAGGGGGACGCCGTCTCCCGGCGCGAGCTGCTGAGCGTGCACGGCCGGAGCGTCGCCTGGCTGGTCCCGCTGCTGCTGCTCGCCGGCATCGTCGCGGGCGACAACCTGACCGGCGCGTTCCAGATCATCTCCTGGACCGTGCTCGTGCCCGGCATCGCGGCCTCGATCTGCGGGGTGTGGGGGACTGCGGTGTTCGCGGCGCTCGCGGTCGCCGTCTTCGTCCTGGCCGACACCACCTGGCAGCACCAGGACCGGACCGACACCCCGGGACTGATCCTCGTCGTCGTCGGCGGGCTCATCGCCGTGGTCGCCGCCGCGGTCCGGGTCGCCGGCGAGCGGCACATGCTGCACGTGCAGGACGCCGCCGACACCACCCGCCGCACCGTGCTGCGCCCGCTCCCGGAGGGCTTCGGCGGCCTCGACCACGCCGCCGTCTACCTCCCCGCGGACACCGAGGCCCGCGTGGGCGGCGACTTCTACGACATCCAGCCCGGCCCGCACGGCACCCGTGTCCTCATCGGCGACGTCCAGGGAAAGGGCCTGGGCGCGGTGGAGACCGCGGCCGCGCTGCTCAGCACGTTCCGGGAGGCCGGCTACCACGAGACGGACCTCTCGACGGTCGCCGAGCGCCTGGAGACCCGCATGGTGCGCCACCGCGAGCACACGGCCGCTCTCGGCCGGTCCAGCGGCGACCGCTTCGCCACCGCCGTGCTGATCGGCTTCTCCGACGACCTGCCCGACGCCGTGGACGCCGTGGTCCTCGGCCACGAGCCGCCGCTGGCGGTCGGGCCGGGCGGCGTACGGGAGCTGCCGGCGGCCGGCGGGCTGCCGCTGGGCATGGCCGAACTCGTCCCCGGGCCGCCGGCCCCGGTGAGCCGGCTGGCCCTCGCCCGGGACGAGACGCTGCTGCTGGTCACCGACGGGGTGACCGAGGCCCGCGACGCCGAGGGGTGTTTCTACAAGCACGGCGAGGAGGTGGCCCGCGCCGTCGCCGCCGACCCGCGCAACACCGCGCCGCGACGGCTCGTGGCCCTCGTGCGGGACGGCACGCTGCGCCACTGCGGGGGACGGCTGGCCGACGACACCATGGTGTTCGCGGTACGGCGGCTGAACGGCCGAGCGGCCCCGCCGCGCGGTCGCAGCGGTTAACGTGCTGCCGTACGTGATCGACAGGGGGAGGGGACATGCCCGGAACCGTGCTGCTGCTCGCGGCGTCGCCCGCGGGCCGGGGACGCCTGGTGGACGCCGCCTCCGTGCTCCCCGTCCTCGCGGCCGTGCCGCCCGCCGTGCTGGCCGGCACCGACACCGCGAACGTCGTCGAACTCGCCGACCCGCTGGACCCGCAGACCGTCCTCACCCGGCTGCGCGCGGCCGCGGCGGCCCCCGGCCCGCTGACCGTGTACGTCGCCGGGCAGCTCCAGCTGGACCGGCGCCAGCGCCTGCCCCACCTGGCGCTCGCCCGTACGACCCCCTCCACGGTCCGCTACACCGCCCTGCCCTGGCACTGGATCCGCGAGGAACTGCGGCTGCGGCCGAGCGGCGCGACGACGCTGCTGCTGGACCTGCACGCCGACCGGGAGACCTGGGAGTGGCTGCGGACGCGCCCGCTGGACTCGGGGCGCAACAACGCCGTCCACGGCCGCATCGCACCGCCGCCCCCGCGGCGTACGGTGGCCGCCCCGGCGTACCTGCGCGCGGTCGCGACGATCCTGCGCAGCGGGCACCGGCCGCCGCCGGACCGGCTGCACGAGCAGGCGCTGGCCCGCTGCGCGGCCGAGGGCGGGTGCGGCGGCGCGGACCTGGTGCTGACGGCGCCCGGACCGGTGGCCGGCGACCCGCACGCCGTCATCGCCGCGGCCGTGCGGTCGGGACGGCACGCGGACGCCGACGCGCTCGCCGAGCGCCACGAGCGGGCCGCGGCCCTCACCCACGGGCCCGCCTCCGAGGACGCGCTGCACTGGGCGGAGGTCCGGGCCGACCTGGCGATGTTCGCCGGGGACCCGGTGCGCAGCTGCCGCGCCTGGCTGACGGTGGCCGAGAACCGGCTGCGCGCCGGCCAGGAACCGGGGACGCCGGCCGTGGAGGCCGCCGTGGACCGGGCCCACCACCAGTGGGGCCGGATCCGCGACACCGCGCCCGCCCGCGAACTGGGCGCCGCGCTCGCCGTGCTGCGCGGCCGGGTCCCCGGCCGGCGCGAGGGCGCGCTGGACCACGTGCGGCGGGAACTGAGCCGCCTGCAGACCCAGAGCTGACCCGGGCCCCTGCCCGGCCGTGCCGCCGGGTTTTCGCCGGTCGGGCGCGGGTAGTCGGGCGTCCGGCCGCGTGAGCGAAGGAGGCGGTGGACGTGCGGCCCAGCGACGGATCCCGGTGGCCCCCGGACGGCGGGGGCGCCGCCGGGGCGATCGCCGACGGGGTGCGGGGCACCCCTCCCGCACAGGTGCCGGCGCGGCTGTGCGCGATCGCGGTCGGACTGCTGCCGGTGACCGGCGCGAGCGCGTCGCTGCGCGGTGGCGACGGCCACCCGGTCCGGCTGTGCGCCAGCGGCGACCGGGCCTCCTGCCTGGCGGAGATCCAGGCCACCCTGGGCGACGGGCCCTGCGTCCACGCGGCCGAGACGGGCACGCCGGTGCTCGTCCGCGACCTGCGCTCCGGCGCCGACGCGTGCCGCTGGCCCGTCTTCGCCCAGCAGGCGACGGCCGTCGGCGTACGGGCCGTCTACGCGGTGCCGCTGGGCGACGACGGAGTCTCCGTCGGCACCCTCGACCTCTACCGCGACACCCCCGGCGGGCTCACCCGGGACCAGCTGGACACGGCCCGGCTGCTGGCCGGCGCGATGACTGCGGCCCTGACGGCGCTGCCGCGCGACGAGGAGTACGGCACCGGGGGCGGCGAGGAGTCCTGGCTGAGCGGGCTGGCGGGCGACCACGACGAGGTCCACCGGGCCGTCGGCATGATCATGGCCCAGCTGGGGGTCGGCGCCGACGAGGCCCTGGCCCGCCTGCGCGCCGACGCCTTCGCCCGGGACCGCACCGCCCACGCCGCGGCCCGCGACGTCCTCGCCCACCGCCGCCGCTTCGGCGGCGACGGGTGAGGGGGAGAGACGGCGGGTGAGGGGTGACGGGTGCGGGTGACGGACGGAACGGAACCCGGTCACCGGCGCGTCCAGCGCCCCGCGGGTTCACTTTTCGGGTGATGTGGACAGATCTATTCGTGTCGCCCGCACGCATCGCGAAGGAGACCGCGTGACCGTACGCAGCACCACCAGCACGCCCGACCTGTCGTCCAAGGACCCCAACTGGTGGCGGCAGGCCGTCATCTACCAGATCTACCCCCGCAGCTTCGCCGACGCCGACGGCGACGGGCTCGGTGACCTGCGCGGCATCACCCAGCGTCTGACCCACCTGGCCGCCCTGGGCGTCGACGCCCTGTGGCTCAGCCCGTTCTACCCCTCCGAACTGGCCGACGGAGGCTACGACGTCGACGACTACCGCGACGTCGACCCGCGCCTGGGCACCCTGGACGACTTCGACGCCCTGGCCGCCGAGGCCCACCGCCTCGGCCTGAAGGTGATCGTCGACCTGGTCCCCAACCACACCTCGCACCGGCACGCCTGGTTCCGCGAGGCCCTGGAGGCCGGCCCCGGCTCGGCCGCCCGCGACCGGTACGTCTTCCGGGACGGCCGCGGCGAGCACGGCGAACTCCCGCCCACCGACTGGCAGTCCGTCTTCGGCGGCAGCGCCTGGCAGCGGGTGCCCGACGGACAGTGGTACCTGCACCTGTTCGCGCCCCAGCAGCCCGACCTGAACTGGGAGAACGAGCAGGTCCGCGCCGACTTCCGCACCACGCTGAAGTTCTGGTGCGACCGCGGCGTCGACGGCTTCCGCGTCGACGTGGCCCACGCCCTGGCCAAGGACCTCACCGAACCGCTGCGCGACCTCGGCGCCCCCGAACTGAGCAGCGAGACCGCGCTCGCCGCGTTCGCCCCCGGCACCCACCCCTTCTACGACCGCGACGACGTCCACGAGATCTACCGCGACTGGCGCAAGATCCTCGACGCCTACTCCCCGCCCCGCATGGCGGTGGCCGAGGCCTGGGTCCCGGGCGCCCGGCGCGCGCTGTACGCCCGCCCGGACGAGCTGGGCCAGGCCTTCAACTTCGAGTACCTCCAGGGCCGCTGGGACGCGGACGAGCTGCGCGAGATCATCGCCGGCTCGCTCGCCGACGCCCACGCCGCCGGTGCCTCCGCGACCTGGGTGCTCTCCAACCACGACGTGGTCCGCCACGCCTCCCGGCTGGTCCTGCCGCCCGGCACCGACCCGGACGCCTGGCTGCTGTCCGGCGGCCGGGCCCCGGCGATCGACGAGCGGGCCGGCCTGCGCCGGGCCCGCGCGGCGACGCTGCTGATGCTGGCGCTGCCCGGCTCGGCCTACGTCTACCAGGGCGAGGAGCTGGGCCTGCCCGAGGTGGCCGACCTGCCCACCGAGGTCCTCCAGGACCCCATCTGGGAGCAGACCGGACACGTCCGCAAGGGCCGCGACGGATGCCGGGTCCCGCTGCCGTGGACGACGAGCGGACCGTCGTACGGCTTCGGTGCGGGCGCGGCCTGGCTGCCGCAGCCGCCGCGCTTCGCGGAGTACTCCGTCCAGGCCCAGGACGGGGTGGAGGGCTCGACCCTGGAGCTGTACCGCACGGCCCTGCGCCTGCGCCGCAAACTGCTCGACGGCGAGTCGCTGACCTGGGCGGACGACGTGCCGCCCGGGGTGCTGCAGTTCGACCGCTCGGACGGCTGGCGCTGCGTGACCAACCTGTCGGACCGGCCGGTCGACCTGCCGGCGGGCGAGACGGTGCTGACCAGCGTGCCGCTGGAGGAGGGCCGCCTGGGGCCGGACACGACGGCGTGGCTGGTGAGGTGACCGGGGCGACGGCATGAGGGCGGGCGGGCCCGGCGTTCTGCCGCCGGACCCGCCCGCCCGTGGCGGCCGCTTCGGGGACGGTCAGACGCGTCCCGGGCTGCCGCTCCCGAAGGACCCGCTGGAACCGGGCACCCAGCGGCGCCGGTTCTGGTCCACGCCCCGCCTGCTGCCCGCGTGGTGGAGCTGGTACGGCATCAGCCGTGGGCTCCCGTCCGCGCAGAGGGGGACCTCGTCCGGCTCCCTCATCTCCCGTTCCTCGTGCACGGGACCGGTGGCGGGGAGGTGGGGGTGCTCGTCGGCCCGGGGGCGGGGCGACTCCCGTTCCATGGAGCTCATGCCGAGCCGCACGGCCAGGATCAGCGCCCCGGCCACCACCAGCCCGCCGATGAAGGCCGCGGTCATGTTGACCGCGTCCGAAGCTGCCAGCAGTTCGTACATTGCCGCACTCATGTTCTGATTATGTACCCCCAAATGGGATAAAGCGTCTGTTTTGTCCACGTTGTTTCCTTCGCCGACCGGCCATGGCGTCACCAGCTGTGGTGGCACGGCCGTGGTGTCACCGGCCGCCGTGATTGAGGCCCGCCGCGGGCTGGTACCCGGTCCGCGGCGAGCGCCACAGCGTCACTGGCGGAAGGAGCGCGCGTATGACTGCGCCGTTGACGGCCGACGCCCACGAGCACGGCCTCGTCGGGGACGGCATCACCGACGACGGGCCGGCCCTGCAGAGGCTGGTGGACACGCTCGGCGAGGCCACCGCGGCGGACGGGCGGCCGCGCACCGTCCTCGTGCCCGCCGGACGCCACCTGGTCCGGGACCGGCCGGTGCTCTGGCGCAGCGGCGTCTCGCTCATCGGCGCCGGCCGGGGGGCGACCTGCTTCGTGCTCGCCAACCCGGGCGCCCCCGGACAGCCCGTCCCGCTGGCGTGGTTCACCACCGCCCAGCACGGCGCCGGACGGGACCGGCACATCGCCGACGTCACCTTCGCGCACTTCGAGATCGACGGGTCCGGGGTGCACACACCCGAGTACGACGTGCTGGCCAAGGGCCTCGGCCTGCAGTACGTGCTGCGCGGGCGCTTCACCGACCTGTACATCCACGACACCGCCGCCACCGGTTTCGGCTGCGACTTCCTCCAGGACACGGTCGTCGAGGACGTGCTGGCCGAGCGGTGCGGGCGGCAGGACCCCGGCGAGAAGATGGGCGGCGCGGGCATCGGCATCGGCGTCGGCGGATGGGGGCCGGTGGAACGGCTCGCGATCACCGCCTGCACCGCCGTCGGCAACGGCACCAACGGCATCTTCCTGGAGCTGCAGAAGGAGGACTGGACGCCGCCCCGCGGCATCCGGATCACCGCCTGTCACACCGAGGACAACCGCTACGGCATCTCCGACTGGGGCGCCGACGGGCTGCTGGTCACCGGCTGCACGATGATCGGCAACCACACCGCCGGCTTCGACGTGTCCGCGCAGGGCACGACGAGCGTCGGCGGCCGCGGCGGCATCGTCACCGGCTGTGTCGTCGACGGCAACGCGGAGGACGGCGTCGCGCTCGGCAACACACCGGGCCCCTACGCCTTCCGCGGCAACCGCGTCAGCGGCAACGGCCGCCACGGCTACTGGCAGCACAACCTGGCCGGCGGCGACCAGGAACCGGCCGTCGACATCGTCCTGGAGTCCAACGACATCCACGACAACGGCCTGGACGGCATCCGCGTCGACGCCCCGCTGCGCGAACCGGCGTTCCTCGGCAACCGCGTCCGCGACAACGGCCGCCGCGCCGCACCGGCGACGGAGGGCGGCGGCGAGGGCGTCCGCTTCGGCCCGCTGTCGATGACCGACGAGAACGCCGACTGGCTCCCCGGCGGCCACCGCGGCAAGCGGCTGACGGCCGGGGAGCGCACCGCCCTGGTCATCGACAACACCGCCACGGAACTGACCCTCGCCCCCGAACGCCCCGGCGCGGACACGGCCTGGCCCGGCGGCGTCCCCGCACCGGGCACCGCCTACGCCCTCCCGGGCTCCCCGGCGCCGCGCGCCGGCCTCACCGCCGCGGCGGCCGTGACCCACCCCTACGTCCACGGCAACCGGATCCGCTGCGACCGGCACCCGCGGACCCAGACCCACGCGCTGTGGATCGCGCCCGAGGCCACCTGGACCGGCGGCCGGGTCTCCGGCAACGACTTCAGCGGCAACGCCTCGGCGGCCACCCGCTTCGACTCGGCCCCGAGCGGCGGCCGCTGGCGGGACAACGACGGCTGAGCACGCCCGCCGGACGGCCCCCGGCCGGGACGTCAGGCCCGGGCGCCGTCCCCGGCCGGCCCGGGGCCGCCGGTCTCCTCGCGCCGGACCGTCTCACCGGGGATCACGCGCGGCGTCCCCGGTTCCCGCTCCTCCCGCGCCGCCCGGGCCTCCGCCTTGAGGATGCGCGCCGACTTGCCCGCCGAGCGGGCCAGACCGGGCAGCCGTCTGACGGCGAGTACGGCTATGACGACGACGAGAATGATCGCGAGCTCGCTCAGTCCGAACACGGCGCTCCCCAGGTGGCGTGCGGTCCGGGCCCGTGGCCCGGACCCGGACGGAATCTACGGCAGCGAGGCTTCACAGGTCGACCGGGCCCGGTGGCGGGCCGCCGGCCGGGAGGCGGGCGCGCGCGTACGCGCGCGCCCGCGGGGAACAGGGACCGGGGAACAAGCGGCACCGTCCGGCCGTTCACCACAGCGAGCAGAAGCACCGGTGAGACCTGGCCGCCCGTTTTGCCTGTCCTTTACCATGAGGGGGACAGTCCACGGGCGGCCGGTCGTCCCGGCCCCACCGACCCCGTTAAGGAGTCCCGTTCCGTAATGGAGCCCCCCAGTACCGGCCCTCTCCCGGCCGGCCCGCAGCCCTTCCCGGACGCGCGTGAGGGAAGCGGGGTGGCACGGTGACCGAGGTCCTGCTGCTCCTGCTGGCCCTCCTTCTCACCCTGGCCTGCGCCCTCTTCGTCGCGGCCGAGTTCTCCCTCACCACCGTCGAGCGCGGTGACCTGGAGCGCGCCGCCGAGTCCGGCGAGCGCGGCGCCGACGGCGCGCTGAAGGCCGTCCGCGGCCTGACCCTCCAGCTCTCCGGCGCCCAGCTCGGCATCACCGTGACCTCCCTGGTCATCGGCATGCTGGCCGAGCCCTCGCTCGCCGTGCTGCTGCGCGGCCCGCTGACGGCCCTCGGGCTGGGCGGTGCCGCCTCCACGGTGGCGACCGTGCTCGGCGTGGCCGTCTCCACCGTCGTCCTGATGGTCGTCGGCGAGCTGGTCCCCAAGAACTGGGCGATCTCCCGCCCGCTGGCCGTCGCCAAGGTCGTCGCGGGCCCGCAGCGCGGCTTCACCACCGCCTTCGGCCCCTTCATCCGGCACCTGAACAACACGGCGAACCGTTTCGTCCGCCGCTTCGGCCTGGAACCGGCCGAGGAGCTGGCCTCCGCCCGCAGCCCCGAGGAACTGGTCGCGCTCGCCCGGCACTCGGCCGCCGAGGGCGCCCTGGAGGCCGACTCGGCCGAGCTGTTCGTCCGCACCCTGCACCTGAGCGAGCTGACCGCGGAGAACGTCATGACCCCGCGCGTGGACGTCAAGGCCCTGGAGGCCCGCGCCACCGCCGCCGACGCCGCGAACCTCAGCCACGCCACAGGCCTGTCCCGCTTCCCGGTCTACCGGGACAGCCTGGACGAGGTCGTCGGCACCGTGCACATCCGCGACGTGCTGGCCCTGGAGCCGCAGCACCGGGCGGCCACCCCCGTCACCGAGCTGGCCACCGCGCCGCTCCTGGTGCCGGACAGCCTGCCCGCCGACCGCCTCCTGGAGCGCCTGCGCGCCACCCGCACCATGGCCGTCGTCATCGACGAGTACGGCGGTACGGCGGGCGTGGCGACCGTCGAGGACATCGTGGAGGAGGTCGTCGGCGAGGTGCGCGACGAGCACGACCCCGTCGAGACCCCCGACCTGCTGCCCGCCCCCGCCGCGGCGGACGGCCGCGCGGCCTGGGAGGCCGACGGCTCGCTCCGCCTGGACCACCTGGAGCGGATAGGCCTGACCGCGCCGGACGGCCCCTACGAGACCCTGGCCGGCCTGGTCGCCACCCGCCTGGCACGCATTCCCGCCGTGGGCGACACCGTCGACCTGGACGGCTGGCGCCTGGACGTCCTCGACGTCGGCCACCACCGCGCCGACCGGCTGCGCCTCACCGCCCCCGCGCGGGACGGCGCGGCACCGGACGGCGCGGCACCGGACGACGGAGCACGGGACGGCGCGGCACGGGCCGCGCAGGAGTCCGCGGCCGCCGACCGGACGGCGCGGCGCGAGCCGGAGGTGGCCCGGTGATCGCCGTCCAGCTCCTCATCGGCGCCCTGACGCTGCTGACCAACGCGTTCTTCGTCGGCGCCGAGTTCGCCCTGATCTCCGTGCGCCGCAGCCAGATCGAGCCGCGCGCCGAGGCCGGCGACAAGCGGGCCCGGATGACCCTGTGGGGCCTGGAGCACCTGTCGGCCATGATGGCGACGGCCCAGCTCGGCATCACCGTCTCCTCCCTGGTGCTCGGCGCGGTCGCGGAACCGGCCATCGCGCACCTGATGGAGCCGGTCTTCGAGGCCGTGCACATGCCGCACGCGCTGGTCCACCCCGTCGCCTTCGCCATCGCCCTGGCCTTCGCGACCTACCTGCACATGCTGATCGGCGAGATGATCCCGAAGAACATCGCGCTGGCCGCCCCGGCGACCACCGCGCTGTTCCTCGGCCCGCCGCTGGTCGCCCTCACCCGGGCCCTGAAGCCGGTCGTCTTCGGCATCAACGCCTTCGCCAACACGCTGCTCAGGCTGCTGCGGGTGGAGCCGAAGGACGAGGTCGAGGCCGTCTTCACCGACGACCAGCTCGCCCGCATGGTCGTCGACGCCAGCGAGGCCGGACTGCTCACCCCGGCCGACGGCGAACGCCTGCGCGACGCGCTGGAGCTGGGCACCCGCCCGGTCGGCGAGATCCTGGTCCCGGTCCCGAAGATGCGCACGGTCCCGCACACCGTCACCCCGGCCCAGCTGGAGAGGGTGGCCGCCGAGGCCGGCTACTCCCGCTTCCCGGTCACCGGACCCGGCGGCACCGTGCTCGGCTACCTGCACATCAAGGACACCCTGGGCGTCGCCGACCGCGACCGCCCCTTCCCCCGCGGCGCCCTGCACCGGGTCACCCGGGTCCGCATCGACACCCCCCTCGACGACACCCTCACCGCGCTGCGCGCCGAGGACAGCCACCTGGCCGCGGTCACCGGCGCGACGGGCACGGTCCTGGGCTTCGTGACGATGGAGGACGTCCTGACGGAACTGGTGGGACCGGCGCCGGTGGCGTCGTGACCTGACGGCGGCGGACGACGAAGAGGGCGACGGCGGTGTCACGCCGTCGCCCTCGCGTCATCAGCCGGGAAACGGCCCATATCTGCATTCGCCGCGACAGGTATACGCAGGGCGCCCGGGAAAGAAATGTGTATTCCGTTGCCCGCGGTGATTTTCGCGGCGATTTCCCCCCGCGCCGCCGGTGCAATTCGTGCTAGAGTCGATATCAGTTGCAGTTGTGGTTGCCCTTTGCGTTACCGGTTTTTCCGGGCAGGTGATCATCGCAGCGATGGGAAGGCCCACACGGTGTGGGCCTCCAGCACTGCCTAGGAGTAAAAAATGGCTTCCGGTACCGTGAAGTGGTTCAACGCCGAAAAGGGCTTCGGTTTCATCGCGCAGGACGGCGGCGGCGCCGACGTCTTCGCCCACTACTCGAACATCGCCACCCAGGGCTTCCGCGAGCTCCAGGAAGGCCAGCGGGTGAACTTCGACGTCACGCAGGGCCAGAAGGGCCCGCAGGCGGAGAACATCGTTCCCGCGTAACACGCGCGTACCGCATGAGGGCCCGCACCGTGAGGTGCGGGCCCTCATACGTATGCCCGGACACCGGCGACTTTGCCCTCTCTTTACAACCCGCCGGGCCGCCGCCTCGTCTCTCCGCTCGATCCGCACCCCACGCGACACGCGTCCCCGCCCGCCGGACGGCGGACGGGAGAGCGGACCGACCGACGAAAGAGAGCGACCCGATGCGCAGGACCCTCCTCAGCGCCCTGGCACTCGCGTGCACCGCCGTACTGGCGAGCGCCGTCCCCGCGTTCGCGGACGACCCGACCGCGGTGCCCAGCACCCCGGCGGCGGTTCCCAGCTCCCCGTCCGCCGCCCCGACCGCGGTTCCCAGCTCCCCGGCCGACGGCACCCCGAGCCCCGGCACCGTGCCGGGCGAGCAGCCCCGGCCGGTGCCGTCCGTCAGCTCCCCGGCCGCCGCACCGGCCGCACCGCCGGAGGGCGGCCAGGTCTCCACCGTCCCCGTGGGCGCGCCCGACACCGGGGTCACCGCGCAGCGGTCCTCCGGAACCGACGGCACCCTCGTCGGCGCGGGCGCCGCCACGGTGCTCGGCGCGGGCGGCGCGGTCGCCCTCGTCGTACGCCGCCGCCGGGCGACCGGGGCGTGACCCCGCTCTCCAGGCGCGCCCTCACCGCCCTCACGGCCTCCCTCGCGCTGACCGCGCTGCTCACCGGCTGCGCCGGCGGCCGGGGAGCCGGGAGCGCCGCGCCCGTACCGCCGGCATCCTCCGCACCGCCCGCCTCCTCCGCGCGCACGACGGCGCCCGAGCCCCACGCCGGGCCCGCGCGTCCCCTCGCGCGCTCGGTCCCGGCCGGTCTGCGCATCCCGGCGATCGGCGTCGACACGCCTGTCATGAGCCTCGGGCTGGAACCGGACGGCACGGTGCAGGTGCCGCCCGTCACGGACGACGACCGAGCGGGCTGGTACCGGCACTCGCCGACGCCGGGCCAGGTCGGGCCGTCCGTCGTCCTCGGCCACGTCACGGTCGGCCCGCACGGGGACGGCGTCTTCCGCCACCTCGCGCGGCTGCGCCGCGGCGACCGGATCGAGGCGCGCCTGGAGAACGGCACGGTCGCGGTGTTCACCGTGACGTCCGTACGGACGGTGGAGAGGAAACGGTTTCCCACCGAGGACGTCTACGGGGACGTGGACCGTCCGGAGCTGCGGCTCATCACGTGCGGCGGCCCGCACGACGGGGACGGCTACCGGGACAACGTCATCGCCTTCGCCGAGCTGACCGGCACGGCCACGGCACCCCCGCCGGCATGACCGGCGCCCCCCGCCCCGGCCGGTCCCCGGCCCACGACGACGACGATGGAGAGCGTTGAAACGGTCCCGTGACAGGGCGGCGTCCGAACTGTTCGCCGCCCTCTACCCGCGCCTGGCCGGCTGGTGCCGCCGGCTCGTCGACGACGACGGGACGGCCCACGAGATCGCCTCGGAGGCGTTCACCCGGCTCTGGGCCCGCTGGACGTCCGTCGAGGAGCCGCGCGGTTTCCTCTACGTCACCGCCGCCAACCTGGTCCGGGACCACTGGCGCAGACTGGAGCGCGAACGCCGGACCGTGCGCCGGGTGACCGCGGAGGCCGCCGTGCGCCCGCACACCGAGCAGACCGACCCCTCGGTGCGCCTGCTCGTGCAGTCCCTGCCGGAGCGACTGCGGGTGCCGATCCTCCTCCACTACTACGCCGACATGCCGATCCGGGAGGTGTCCGTGCTGACCGGGCGCAGGGAAGGAACCGTCAAGGCCGATCTCCACGCGGCCCGCGAACTGCTCCGCGCCCATCTGAGGAGAAGCCTTGACCACACGCTTTGACGACGACCCGGACGGCCCGGAGCCGGCGTACGACGATCCGCACGACCCGCTCCTGGTGGTGCTGCGTCCGGGCGCCGACCACCTGGGCCCGCCCCCCGGCCGTTACGAGGCGATCCGCCGGGCCGCCTCCCGGCGCCGTCTGCTGCGGACCGCCGCCGGAGCCGCCGCCGTCTGCGCGGCCGCGGCGGTGCTGTTCACGCTGCCGGTCCCGTGGACGGCCGCCGACCGGCCCGCAGGCCCGGCCGCTCCGCCGGCCCCGCGCCCGGCCGTACCGTCGCCGTCGGTCCCCGGCCCGGTGCCCACCCCGTCCGTCTCCGTGCCCGGGGAACCGGTCCCCGCCACGCCCGCCCCCGCGGCGACCTCCGCGGGCCAGGGAGCGGCGCCCACAGAGGCCGGTCCGTCGGCGGCGGTCTCGTTCCCGCCCGGGACGGCGGCCGGGGATGCACCGTCGGCCCGCCCCGGCACGCCGGACACGCCCGCGCGTTGACGCGGGCGTGACCGGCCGCCGGCCGACGGTCGCGTCAGCCGCCGAGCGGAGCCGGTCCGTCGAGGGACGCGGTGCCGTCGAGCGGAGCCGTTGCGGCGTGCGGTGCGGTGCCGCCCAGCAGGGCCGACGCGGTCGCCACTGGGGTGGCGGCGGGCGCGGGCTCGGCCGCCGGGTCGGGGTGGCAGGTGAAGCCCAGCCGGGCCATGGCCCGGGTGACCTCACCGCCGGAGAAATCGCGGCGGTCCTGCCGGGTGATGACCGCGCCCACCTGCTTGACGGGGTAGCGGCGACGGCCGATGGTCACGGACTCGCCCGTGATGGGCTCGGGAGTGATGCCCTTCATCGAGCTGAGCACTCCGTCCTTGGTCAGGTCGAACGGGTACCGGGCGATGACGCAGCGCATGATGCCTCACAGGGGGACGGGAGTCGGGCGGACTTGCCTTTCGTGAGGACCGTACGGCCTGAAGGCGGCCGCACGGTCCCGGCGGGACGGTCCGGACCCGGCGGGTCCGGACCGGACGGTCTAGGCCGCCGAGTCGCCGGAGGACTGCCGGCGCGGCCTGCGGCGCGGCGCCTCACCGGCGGCCCTGCTCCGGTCCGAACCGCCGCCCTGCACGGACCGGGCCTGCCCGGAGCGGCCCTGCCCCGTACGGCCCTGGCCGGAGCCGCCCTGCGCGCCGCCGCGGCCCCGGCGGCCGCGGGAGGAGGAACCGCCGGAGGAGGCGGCACGGCGGGGGCGTTCCACGGCGGGCGCGGTGATGACGACGGGGACGCCGCTCGGGGCCTGCGCGCCGGTGATGCGGGACAGTTCGGCCTCGCCCGAGCGGACCGGCGTGATCTGCGGGGTGATGCCGGCCGACGCCATCAGCCGGCTGATCTCGCGCCGCTGACCGGGGGTGACCAGGGTGACGACGCTGCCGGACTCGCCGGCCCGGGCGGTGCGGCCGCCGCGGTGCAGGTAGTCCTTGTGGTCGGTCGGCGGGTCCACGTTGACGACCAGGTCCAGGTTGTCGACGTGGATGCCGCGGGCCGCGACGTTGGTGGCCACCAGCGCGGTCACGTGCCCGTCCTTGAACTGGGCGAGGGTCCGCGTGCGCTGCGGCTGCGACTTGCCGCCGTGCAGCCCGGCCGCGCGGACGCCGCTGTTCAGCAGGTGCTTCACCAGCTTGTCCACGGCGTGCTTGGTGTCCAGGAACATGATCACGCGGCCGTCCCGCGCCGCGATCTCGGTGGTGGTGCGGTGCTTGTCCGTGTCGAGGACGTGCAGGACGTGGTGCTCCATCGTGGTGACGGCGCCGGCCGACGGGTCGACGGAGTGGACCACGGGGTCCGACAGGTAGCGCTTCACCAGCCGGTCGACGTTGCGGTCGAGGGTGGCGGAGAAGAGCAGCCGCTGCCCGTCCGGGCGCACCTGGTCGAGCAGGGCGGTGACCTGGGGCATGAAGCCCATGTCGGTCATCTGGTCGGCCTCGTCCAGGACCGTGATCTCGACGTCGTCGAGCCTGCAGTCGCCGCGGTCGATGAGGTCCTTGAGGCGACCGGGGGTCGCGACGAGGACCTCGGCGCCGCCGCGCAGCGCACTGGCCTGCCTGCCGATGGACATGCCGCCGACGACGGTGGCCGACCGCAGTCCGACGGCGCGGGCGTACGGGGCGAGTGCGTCGGTGACCTGCTGGGCCAGCTCACGGGTGGGGACGAGGACGAGGGCGAGCGGCTGCCGGGGCTCGGCGCGCCGGCCCGCC
This sequence comes from Streptomyces sp. NPDC006384, assembly GCF_042870695.1. NCBI lineage: Bacteria > Bacillati > Actinomycetota > Actinomycetes > Kitasatosporales > Streptomycetaceae > Streptomyces > Streptomyces sp. NPDC006384. The sequence continues at coordinate 280,653 of NZ_JBIAHR010000005.1, read as the reverse complement.
GTACGGGCCAGCAGGGCGAGGCCGAAGGCGAGCGTCTTGCCCGAGCCGGTGCGGCCGCGGCCGAGCACGTCACGGCCGGCCAGGGAGTTCGGCAGGGTCGCCGCCTGGATCGGGAAGGGCGCGGTCACGCCCTCGCGGCCGAGCGCGGCCAGCAGCGCCGGCGGCATGTCCAGGTCGGCGAACGCCTCCACGGCGGGCAGCGCCGGCGTGATGGTCTTCGGCAGGGCGAACTCGCCCTGCGGCGCGGCCGGACGGCGGCCGGCCCCCTGGGAGCGGCGCGGGCCGCCGGACCGGCCGGCGCCGTCGGCGTACCGGCCACCGCCGCCTGCGGAGCCCTGGGCTCCGCCACGGGTGCGGGAGAAACGGCTGTTCGTGCGTGTGCGGTTCATGGGGAACCTTCCTTGATACGGCGCGTATCAAGGGAGACCCGCAGCAAAGGAGCGGCGCAGGGAATCGCAAGAACGAGCCGGACTCGGTCGGTGCCGGCGCGAAGGGCCGTGCGGACCGAGAGAATCGGGTGGAACGAGAGGAAAGAGAGTGGTGCGGAATCGGGGGAACAGGGAGAGCCGGAGCTCTGGCGTTCACGTCCCGAAACGCGCGAGCTGGGGCCCGCACCCTTGAGGTGCGGGCCCCAGCTGCGAAGTGTGCGTGCGCTTGCGCGTCAGGCGGGAACGATGTTCTCGGCCGTCGGGCCCTTCTGGCCCTGCGCGACGTCGAACGAAACCTTCTGGCCTTCCAGCAGCTCACGGAAGCCCTGGGTGGCGATGTTCGAGTAGTGGGCGAAGACGTCGGGGCCGCCGCCGTCCTGCTCGATGAAGCCGAAACCCTTTTCGGAGTTGAACCACTTCACGGTACCGGTAGCCATATTGAATCTCCTTCGGAACGGTGCTCGGAGCCCGCCCTGTGCGAACTCCGGTCGCCGCGATGATCACCCCGTCGGAAAAACCTTCAGGCAACCACTACTGCAACTTCCGTCGACACTAGCACGCCAGGATCGGCCGGGTCCGTGGAATAATCCGGACCCGGCCGGCGGCACCGGGAATATTCACGGCGCGCGATAATCAATTCTCCTCCGGCGGGCACAGGTATCGCTTTGCCGCCGTCACAGCATTCGCCGCGGGTGTCGCCTCCCGCACCGCTGTGACCTCCGCCGACGGCTCTGCGGACGTACCGGTGACCGTGCCGGTCCCGGCGGCACCGGTGATGCCGCCGGGGGGTGTGCCGAGACAAGGAGCACACCGGCCGGCTCCGGGGTGACGCCCGTCAGCGGCGGGCCTTGGCCCGGTCGAGGGCGACGACACCGAGCGCCGCGAGGACGATCTGGATGAGCCACTCGACCCAGTCGACCCCCTTGGTGTCGGCCACGCCGAACGCCGCCGCGAGCGCCGATCCGATGAGCGCGGCCACGATGCCGACCACGATGGTCCACAGGACGCCGATGCGCTGGCGCCCGGGGACGACGAGCCGGCCCAGGACGCCGATGACGATGCCGATCACGACGGCGCTGATGATGCCTGAGATCTCCATGTCTGCCCCTCGCGTGTGCTTATCTCGCCCGTACGGATGCCCGTTCGATGCGAGTGCACTCCGCCTGGGGCCGACTTCGCGGCGGAGACGCGTGGGCCTGGCGCACGGAGAGGGACCGGAGGCCGTGCCGTCGCTTCCGCCCTCTCCCGCTCCGTGCCTACTTGCTGACGGCGAAGCGCATCAGGGCGTGCTCGTCACCCTGCTTGATCTTCCCCGTCTCGTTGATCACCTGCAGCTTCCAGGAGCCGCCGACCCGCACGGCCTTGGCCACGGCGCAGCCGTTGTCCTGGCTGAGCAGGCTGGGCCAGATGTCGGCGACCTGCTGGGAGCTGCCGCCGGTCGCGTCGTAGACCTTGAAGCTGACGTTGCGGGCCTTCTGGAAGGAGCTGCCCTTCTTGTAGGCGGCGGCGATGAACACGATCGACGTGATCGCGGACGGGAGCCGCGCGAACTCGACGGTCACCGTCTCGTCGTCCCCGTCGCCGTGCCCCGTCTGGTTGTCGCCGCTGTGGAGCAGCGAGCCGTTGCCCATCGGGTCGAGCGAGTCGATCCCGGCGAGGCGCACCGGGTCCCCGCCCTGCATGGCGATGGCGATCAGGTCCAGGTCGGTGCCGGTCTTGCGGCGCAGCTTGCCCATCACTCCGCCGCTGCTTCCGGCGGTCGGGTCCCAGGAGACGCCGATGGACAGATGAGTCACTCCGTCCAGGTCGGCCGGGCCGTCTTCCTTGGTGAGCGTGATCATGAGCGAGTCCTCCTCCTCGACGGGAACTACACCGCAGAGTCTGCCTGGCCCGCGGCGGTCCCGGGAGCACGGGGGGTCAGCGTACGGGGAAGCCGAAGACGTGGCCCCGCTGTGCGAGGGAGGGCAGGACGCGGCGCAGGGCCTCGACGGTCTGGGAGCGGTCGCCGCCCGCGTCGTGGAAGAGGAGCGTCGGTCCGCCCGGCAGTTCCCGCTCGACGGTGGCGACGATGGCGTCGGTGCCCGGCCGCTCGAAGTCCTTGGTGTCCACGTTCCAGCCCAGCGGGCGCATGCCGTGGGAGGCGGCGACCTTGCGGCTGTGGGGGGTGAAGGCGCCGCCCGGTGCCCGGTAGTACATCGGCCGTACGCCTCCGGACGCCTCGGTGATCATGCGTTCGGCGTCGAGGATCTCCTTCGTCTGGTAGGCCTCGGGCTTCTTGTCCATCGCGGTGTCGTGCGACACCGAGTGGTCGCACAGCCGGTGCCCGGCGGCGACGATCCTCTTCACGAGGGCCGGCTGGGCCTGTGCCTGCGTCCCCGTGATGCAGAACGTGGCCTTCACCCCGTACTCGTCGAGCACGTCGAGGACCTGGGGCGTCCAGGTGGGGTCGGGGCCGTCGTCGATGGTGATGTTGACGCCGCGCGGTCCCGCGTCCGAGGCGTGCGCGATGGTCACCCCGACCTTTCCGGCGCCGCCGCCCGGTGCCGTCGGCGCGGCCGCCTCCGCCGCCGGGCCGGCCACGGAACCGGCCTGCGCCGTCCACACCGAGGCGCCGACGGCGAGCATCGTCACCCCGAGGGCCGCCCCGGCCACCTTGCCGTACCAGCCCCGCCCGCCACCGTGCCGTGCCATGTCCGCCCCCGCTTCCGCGTAGTCCCTCGTCGTCCTCCGGCCGCCTTGCGACCATCTGGCAGGACGAGGAACGGCGGCGCGGGGATCCGTCCGTTACCGAGTGCGGACGATTCTGCAGGACTTCGTGGACAAGGCGGCGGCGAAGGGACCGCCGGCGCGGTGACCTCCTCCGGCCCCGGACCGGCCCCGCGCATCTCCCCGGCCTACGCGGAACTCCAGGTTCCCCGGGGCGGCGCGAGGCTGACGGACCGGGCGCGCGGGTGGCGGCCGGCGCCGGTCTCAGTGGTGACCGTGCAGCTCACGGACGGTCCGGGTGCTGCTCTCCGGGTGCCGCTCCTCCGGCGCGTACTCCGGGCAGCCCGGGTTGTGGCAGTGGCCCGGCCTCCGCTGGGGGACGAATACTCCCATCGTCTTGTGCCGCGTGAGCTCCGCGGACACCGGCTGGTGACAGGCCGGGCACACGTACCCGGCCTGTGGCGTGTCTGCATGCTCTTTTCTGCCCATATGAGCTATGTTACGTTCTTTTGCCTGTATATGGGTGAAATTTGACCGTGGGGGAGAAGGGCGGCGGCGCACCGGAGACAGGTGCGGGTCAGCTCCCGCTCGGCGGGTGCCGCATGCTCAGTACGACCGACACGGTCAGGATCACGGCGATGACCGCCAGGCTGAGGGGCGAGGGGATCTCCGGGATGCTGCTGCTGAACAGCTTGTGGGACGCCTGGAGGATCAGCTTCACGCCGATGAAGGAGAGGATCAGCGCGAGCCCCTTGCTGAGGTAGTGGAACCGGTCCAGCAGCCCCGCGAGCAGGAAGTACAGCGCCCGCAGGCCGAGGATGGCGAACGCGTTGCTGGTGTAGACGATGAAGGCGTCGTCGCTGACCGCGAGGACGGCGGGCACGCTGTCCACGGCGAAGACCAGGTCGGCCGCCTCGATCGCGGCGACGACGGCGAGCAGCGGGGTGGCGACCCGCTTGCCGGCCTCCTTCACGAAGAACTTCATCCCGGCGTACTCGTCCCGCACGGGCATCACCTTGCGCAGCAGCCGCACGGCGAAGCTCTTCCCCGGGTCGAAGCTCTCCTCCTCGCCCTTGAGGATCTTGTAGGTGCTGTAGAAGAGGATGGCCGCGAAGACGAACAGCACCGCGGTGAACCGGCTGACCACGGCCACGCCGGCGGCCAGGAAGAGGCCCCGGAACACCAGCGCGCCCATGACGCCGAAGAACAGCACGCGGTGCTGATAGGCGCGCGGCACCTTGAAGTAGGCGAAGATCAGCGCGAAGACGAACAGGTTGTCGACCGACAGGCTCTTCTCCAGCAGCCACGCGGTGGTGTACTCCACGCCCGGTGTCGTGCCCAGGACCAGGAAGACGACCGCGCCGAAGACGAGGGCGAGGCCGACCCACACCGCGCTCCAGGCGGCGGCCTCCTTGAACCCGATGACATGCGCCTTCCGGTGCGCCAGCAGGTCCACGGCGAGCGACACGACCACGGTGACGGCGAACGCCGCCCACAGCCAGAACGGAACATCGAGCACGGGAGACCCCTCACGCGGGCGGGGCGGATGTCTGCCTCTGTGACGATTCTGACCCGGTCGTCCCGCCTTGTCGCCCGCACCCGTACGGCGGTCCGCCGTACCGCGCGCCGGGTTCCGCGTCAGCCGTCCGCGTCGTCCGCGCGGGTCACGACGGTCGCGTCGTCCGCCGCGTTGGCCGCATCGTCCGCGTCGTCCGCGTCGTCCGTGCGGAAGACGCGGTCGAGCTGGTGGGCCAGGACCGCGGCGGCGGACTCGGGGCTGCGCTGGCCGACGAGGATGCTCGTGCCGAGCCCCGCGGACATCGCGAGCAGCCCGGCCGCCGCCGACCGCGGGTCCACGCCGGGCCGCAGCAGTTCCGCGTCCTGCGCCTGCCGGAGGATGCCGGTCAGGGCGCCCTCGGCGGCGTCGGGGTCCTTGACGAAGGGCTGGGCCGCGAGCGTCCGGTCGGTCACGGCCAGCACGGCGTACGAGGTGTAGAGGTGGTGGAAGACGCGGCTCTCCTCGTCGGTCGGCAGCGCCGTCATCAGCAGCGCCTCGACCATCGCGCGCGGCCCCGGCCCGTCCCCGGCGGCCCGGAGGCGGGCGGCGAGCCGCTCCCCGAACCTCCCGGTCAGGTGCTCCAGCCCGAAGAGCAGCAGCTTCTCCTTGGTCTCGAAGTAGTACTGCACCAGCCGCAGTGACACACCCGCCTCGGCCGCCACGTCGCGCATCCCCACGGCGTGCAGCCCCCGTCGCCCGGCGACCCGGACGAGCGCCTCCGCGATCTCCGTGCGCCGTTCCGCATGGTCCACACGCCTGGGCACCGGCCGCTCCTCCGCTCGTCGTCCGCCGGGTCTCCCCGGAGGCTTTGATGGTACAGCCGTACCACCGTCATGATACGTTCGTACCACGAAACCGAGACCTTTCGGAGGTGGCCGTGTCCGAGACCACTGCCCGCACCCCGGCCGACGTCGGCCGCTATGTGAGCGACGCCTGGCGCGACCGCTACTTCGCCGCCTGCGACGCCGTCTACGCGCTGGGCGCACCGGCCGCCGCGGAACAGGACGTGGAGACCGCGTTCGGCACCACCCACGTGTACCGCTACGAGCCCGCCGACCCCGCGGCCCGCTCCCGCACCCCGGTCGTCCTGGTGCACGGAGCCGGCTCCTGTTCCGCCATGTGGTACCCGAACACCCCCGCCCTCAGCGCCGACCGTCCCGTCTACGCCGTCGACACCCCGGGCGACCCCGGACGCAGCGTCCAGCGCGAACCGATCCACCAGCCCGAACGGGCCGCGCGGTGGCTGGACGAGACACTCGCCGGGCTGGGCCTCGAACGCGTCCACCTCGTCGGCACCTCCTACGGAGGCTGGCTCGCCCTGAACCTGGCGCACCGCAGACCCGAACGCCTCGCCTCGGTCACCCTGCTCGACCCGGGCGGCCTGGAGAAGGTGGGGCTGCGCTTCTTCGTCTGGATCTTCGCCGGTTTCTTCGCGACGTTCGCACCCAGGGCGCTGCGCCCGCGCCTGGCCGCCTGGCTGGAACAGCCGGTCCTGGTCATGCCCGAACTGCGCGCGATGATCAGGACGGGCGTCCGCGCCTACCGCATCCGCCGTCCGGCACCGCTCCCCCTGTCCGAGGCGGAACTGTCCACCATCCGCACCCCCCTCTATCTGGTGCTCGGCAAGCGCAGCCTCCTGCTGCACCCCGAGCGGCAGAGGGAGCGCGTCCCGCGCCTGATACCGGGCGCCCGTGCCGAGATCATCACCGGGACCGGGCACGGGCCCCAGATCGACCACGCGGAGGAGATGAACCGCAGGATGCTGGAGTTCATGGCCTCCGTCGACTGACGACCGCCGCGCCGTGCACGCGCACGCGCACGCGCACGCGAACGCGAACGCGAACGCGCCGAGGCTCCCACGGGGAGAGCCTCGGCGTCACGGCGTACACGGCGCGCACGGAGGGCCCGGAGGCCGGCGGCGCCCGGCGGGGCGCCGGGGCGGTCACCAGGAGAGGGCGTCCGCCGCGTTGTCCTGCCAGTAGGTGACGGTGGCGGCGCTGTTGAAGAAGACGCCGCCGTTCGGCAGCCTCAGGGACTTCTCCTTGCCGGTCGCGTTGCCCTTCCGGTCGGCGAGGACCACGCCCAGCGACTTCGCGTCGCCGCCGCCCTCGCCGTCGGGGGAGTACGTCAGGACGCCCGCGTAGGCGGACTGACCGGGCTTGAGCGTCACCACGGCCTGCGGCATGGTCTCCCGGGCCCACGGCAGCGGGGCCTGGGCGTCGGCGCCGGCCCGCAGGTAGGGGGCGCCGTAGGCGTGGCAGGGCCTGGTGCCGGTGTTGGTGGCCTTGACCAGCAGGTGGTTGACCGGACGCGACACCTCGGAGACCGTCAGCCTCAGGTTCGCGGTGGTGCAGGTGACGGCCGAGGGGGCCTTCTTCGGGGCGGCCGAGGCGGTCTGCCCGGCGGCCTGGACGCCGACGAGGGCGAGGGCGGCGGCGACGACCATGGAGGAGGCGGCCGAGCGGGAGACGAAGCGGCGGGCGATACGCATGGCGGGTCTGCTTTCTCCGAGTGGCAGAAGGTGCTTCTGCGGCGGTGGACTGTGTCGGCCGGTCCTGCCCCGGCTCTGTCGCCGGGGTGTGGGCAGGCGCTGGAGGGCCGCTCACGGGGACCGGGTCGGGCGTGGCCGACCACCGTGTCCGGTGAGGCGCCGCCCTGGAACGACCCCAGCCTGTGCCACGTTCCGTCCCATCCGCCATTCCCTCGGCAATCGCGGGACGCTGGGATGCGCGAACCGCCACTGACCTGGGGAAACGCGGCCTTTCTGGGACGCCGTACAGGGTTGTCCCTGACGGTCGCCTCAGGGGGAATCGAGGGCCGGGTCGGGGACCGCCCCCGATGCCTGGATGCGTGGCCGGCGAAGAGCCTTGGGGCATGTCCCGGATGAAGCGCGTACTCGTCGTTCTCGGTACGGCCGTGACCGTCCTGTCCCTCCTCGTGGGCGGAGCGTTCCTCTGGCTGTGGACCGGCGCCGACGTGAACACCGTCGGCAAGGAGCCCTTCGACAACGAACTGGCGATACCGCCCCTCGCCGAGTCCCGCGTCGACAAGGACGGCACACGCGTGTTCGACCTGCGGATGCAGTCGGGGCAGAAGGAGTTCAGGGACGGACGGAAGACCGGCACCTGGGGCTTCAACGGCGACCACCTGGGGCCCACCCTCCGCGCCGAGCGCGGCGAGAAGGTGCGCGTACGGGTCCGCAACGGCCTCGGTGAACCGTCCACCGTGCACTGGCACGGCATGCACCTGCCCGCGAAGATGGACGGCGGCCCGCACCAGATGGTGGCCGCGGGCGCCACCTGGACCCCGCACTGGACGATCGACCAGCCGGCGGCCACTCTCTGGTACCACCCGCACCCCCACGGGGCGACGGAGAAACACGTCCAGCGCGGTCTGGCCGGCATGTTCATCCTCGACGACGCCGCGTCCGAGCGGCTGGCGCTGCCCAAGCGCTACGGGGTCGACGACCTGCCCCTGATCGTGCAGGACGTCACGTTCGACGGCGACGACTTCGACCACGGCCACGGCATGATGCGGAGCGTCGGCTTCCTCGGTGAGCGGACCATGGTCAACGGCACGCTCAGCCCCTACCGCGAGGTCGGCGACGAACGCGTCCGCCTGCGTCTGCTGAACGCCTCGACGGCCCGTACCTACCACTTCGGCTTCTCCGACGACCGCTCCTTCGACCTCGTCGCCACGGACGGCGGCCTGCTGGAACGGCCGGCCCCGCTGGAGCGCGTCCAGCTGTCACCCGGCGAGCGCGCGGAGATCGTCGTGACCATGCGGCCCGGCGAGCGCACCGTGCTGCGCAGCTACCCCCAGGACAACTACGGGGACGCCTGGCAGCAGAGGTTCAGCGGCGGCGACGACACCCTCGACGTACTGCAGCTGCGCGCCGCCGACCGGCTGCGCCCGTCCGCCGCCCCACCCGCCGAACTCGCCCCCCTGGAAGTGCCGGACGGCGACGACGCGGTACGAGGCCGCCACTTCGAACTCGAGCTCTCCGGGATCAACGGCCGCGCCATGGCCATGGACCGGGTGGACGCGACCGTCACCCGCGGCACGACCGAGCTCTGGACCGTGCGCAACTCCAACGGCATGCCGCACAACTTCCACGTCCACGACGTGCAGTTCCGCGTGCTGGAAGTGAACGGCGGGACACCGCCGGCCACGCTGCGCGGCCCCAAGGACACGGTGTTCCTGCCGAACGGCACGACGATGAAACTGGCGATGCGCTTCGACGGCCCGGCCGACCCGGACACGCCGTACATGTTCCACTGCCATCTGCTCTACCACGAGGACCAGGGAATGATGGGCCAGTTCGTGGTCGTCGAGAAGGGCCAACGAGCAGGCCGGCCCAGTGGGCACTCGCACTGACCGGCACCCTCCGCCCCAGCCTCCCCGACCCCGATCCGCCCGAAGACCCCACCGCCCACGAACCGGACGGGACCACAAGCAAGCCCCAGGTCACTGACCTGGGGCTTCTTCACAGCCATACTTCAAGGTGGCCGCGTGGGTCGGGTGGCGCCGCTGTCGGCCGTGGTTTCCCGCCCTTACGGGCACGCGGAGGGCACGGACTTCCGGAAAGGACCGAAGCCGGCGCCATCGGGGGGCAACTCCGCACGGTCCGCACCATGCGCAGATCAGCCGTTGAGGTGGCGTCGCTGCGTGTGGCTGATGACGACGTTGACTTCCCACCCGGCGACGGCCCCACCAGTGGTATCTCCGTCACCCTGACCGCCGGAACCCTTCGGGCGATCCGTGAGCGGGTCGGCAAGCGAGGCGTCTCGGCCTACCTGGAGAAGGCGGCCCAGCGCCAGATCGAGCGCGACAATCTGGACGAGCTGATCGCGGACTTCGACAAGGTGCACGGTCCGGCCGATCCCGAGGCCGTGGCGGCCAAGCGCGCCCGGCTGACCGGAGGCGCCACGAACGCCGGAGCGGTCGCGTGAGCGGTGTCCTGGTTCTGGACAGCGAGGGCCTGGCGAAGGCCGTACACCGGGACCGGGAAATCCACGAGTGGCTGACGGCGGCTCGCGACGCGGACCTGCCCGTGATCACCTCGGCGGCCGTGTTGGTCGAGGTGATCCACCCGAAGGTCGACGACGCCGCACTGAAGTGGACCCTGTCCCGCCTGAGCGTCGAGCCGGTGACTCAAGCCGTCGCGCAATCCGCTGCCGCCTTGCTGCGGGCAGCGGGGCTGCACGGCCACAAGTACGCCGTCGACGCCATGCTGTGCGCGACCGCCTTGCAGCATCCCGGCCGGGTGACGATTCTGACTTCGGACGTGGAAGACATCGGGCTGCTCACCGCCGAGCATCCGCGCCTGAGTGCCGAGAAGGTCTGAGCCGCGACGCCTTGTAGAAGTGATGCTCGCCGTGCGGACTCGGCTCTGGCTCAGCGGTCTCCTGCCCAGCCGGCAGGCCGGCTGGGGGGCATTTTCTCGACCTGCTCGGATCGGGCTGAACGAGAGCGTGGTCGGCAGCGGGCAGGGGCGTGTTACGCCCGAGCAGCGGAGTCCCCACTGTTCCGCACCCTCTGGAAGGGCATGGACTCGGGCTCCGGCACGCGCCAGACGATGCGGACCTGCTCGTCGAGAGGAAGCGAGGGGCCACCGACGTAGACGCAGTGGATGAAGTGGAGAACGGCCGGCCTGAATGCCTCCGGCCGGATGCCGGCCGCCTTCGTCACCGTGGCCCGGCTCAGCTTGCTCACTTCGCGCACGACGCTTGAATCGGCTTCGAGCGGACCGAGCTCGCTGAGGATCTCCGGAGCGGGTCCGGCTTCCTCGCGCATCGCCTGGATCGGCCGTCTCAGCAGGTCGGGCACCCCTCGCACTCGGTGGGTTCGTCGGCCTCCTGACTGGAGACGAAGCACGAGACCACCCACATGATCTCGGCACGGTCCAGCTCCAGTTCCTCGGCGGTTGACAAGTCGGGGTCGCCCCAGTGACTACCGGAACCGCTGCCATCTCCGTCTCCACCTCCCGGCGGCGCCACCTCGGAGCACAGCAGGGGCTCCGGACATCTCGCTCAGGTGGGTCAGAACCGCCTGACGGCCCCGGTAGCGTCCGACGTAGCGGCGGACTTGGGCGACGAAGAACGGCACAGTGCAGTCGTCTGGTGTCCGGGTCGTACACCACGCAGGAGACAGGAACGTTTCCGTCCGTCCAGGTGTCACCGTGCTGGTCGTCAGGCACCGCGTAGCCGTTGCCCCGGCGCCAGCTGCTCCCGCCCTTGACCTGGATCTTGATCGTGTCGCTCGTGAGATGACCGTCGTCGGTGAAGGTGACGTAGAAGTCTTCCCCGAAGTCATTCTGCCCGGATATCTCTTGAACGATGTGGTCGTGCTCTTCGAGCAGGGTGCGCGACGCATTCACGGCAGCTTGCCCCACACGCCGCCCCTTCGAGACCTCCGGCATGCCGCCCCCTCCGGAAGGAATCCTCGTCGGTCCCGCGGGTGAGGGGCCGGTGTCTGTGCCTGGATCAGCCTGCCCCATACGTCTGACACCGGGGCCAGAAGAGAGAGGGCGTAGGGCACCTGCTGAGCGGCCTGGCATGGCGTGGTCGGGAAACGACTGAAGGCCCAGGTCATTGACCTGGGCCTTCAGTATGGAGCGGGTGACGAGAATCGAACTCGCGCTCCCAGCTTGGGAAGCGACGGCGCTCGGGCGGTCGACCTCGCGCTGACCTGCGGGTAAGCGCTCAACAATGATGGTGTGCGTCTTCGGTACGTGCTCCTGTTGACCGTAGCTGTCCGCTCTGAAGGGCACGCGGTGGGCACGGCACGGTGAAGCCTCCGGCCGGAGGTGCGGCGGTGTCCGCGTGGGGTCCACGCCTCCGGCCTCTGCTCGCCCGAGGGAGCCACGGTTGCTTTCGCACATGACCCGCAGGAGCCTGCCGGGCACACCGCTGCAGGCTGAGCAGCCCTTCTGCCTGCCCTGCGAACGGTTCAGATCTGGCCGAGGTCGATCTCCGCTGCGAAGGGGGCGGTGATCTTCAGGACGCCGGCGAACACGTCCCCTTCGCGGTACGTCCTCGTCGCGGGATCGAGCAGGTACGTATACACCAGCGGTGTGCCCGTCACGGCCTGCTCGATCCGCCAGTAGAAGCCGATCCCGGCCTTGGCGTACTGGTCCACCTTCACGATCCGGTCGGTGGTCTCCGAGCCCGGCGACACCACCTCGGCCACCAGCAGTACGTGCTCCGGACGGGTGGGCGTGATGTCGATCGTGTCCGCACGGTAGACGATGACGTCGGGGCGGCGATTGGTCAGCGGGACGTCCTGAAGCCGGACGTCGAAGTCCGTGTCGGCGTTCCAGTCGGGGCCGGCTGCGGCGTCCAGGGCGTTCGCCAGGAGTCGGGCCAGCCGATTGTGCCGCTTGGAGGCGCTGGGGCTCACAACGACCATTCCGTCCACGATCTCGATGCCGGCGCACTGCTCCTCGGACCACGCCTCGTACTCCTCGGCCGTGATCTGCTGGTGCATCCACGCCGGGGCCACCATCTCGGCAGTCATGACACGCCTCCTGGACACTGTGCGGCGGGCCCGATCCCGCTGCACTCAGCGTACTGACTCCCACGCGCCGGGGTGGCTCGGAGACCTCGGTCGCCTCGACGCTCTCCCTTGCCGAGACTGATCGAGTCGGCCATGGACGTCCGCCGTCTCGGGCACGACATACCCCTTCCGCGCATCCTCCTGGAAGCGTCGATCCACCACTACCTCTCCGCCGACCAGTACGACTTGGTGGCGGACGGTGACATCGAGCACGCGCTCGCGGAACTCAGCGAGCCGAGGCGTGGAACTCGGGGCCCTCTCACGCCCGTCACCTTCCGTGAGCCGGGCGGGCCTCGTGTCCTCACCGACGACATCCGACTCGCGGACTACCTGGATCAGCACGGCAGGAAGGAAAGGCGCACCAAGGCACCGCCGGCGGGGCTGTGGGACGCGCTGGCGGACCACGCCGCGCGGGATTCCCTCATCGCGTTGGCCGAGGCGGCCAGGGACAGGGGGCACCTGAGGATCGCCCTGCGTCTGCTCGCGGCAGGGGTGGAAGCGGGGGTGCCGGGTGCTGCCGTGGCAGCGGCTCGGCTCTTGGAGGAAGAGGGGAAACCGGACGAGGCACTGCTGTGGTGCCTGCCTCTCGCGGAAGCCGGAAACGTCGAGGCCATGGACCGGGTGGCCGGGCTCATGGAGGCGGCCCGGCCGGACGTCGCGGTGGCCTGGCACAGGAAAGCCGCCGAAGCGGGAGGAAGTCACGGCTGGCTCTGCGCCGGCATGCTTCTGCGCAGGGCCGGAGAGCTCCTGGAGGCAGAGGACTGCCTCAGACGCGCGGCCGATGCCGGCGTGCACGGCGGACGTGGAGAGCTGGCTCACCTGCTGCAGCAGGCGGGGCGGACGGAGGAAGCACTCGTCCACCTTCGGCAAGAGGCCGAGGCAAGTGGTGGGTACGCGGTGGTGGAGACGGCCGCCGTGATGCGGGAGCGCGGTGACAGTGGCCTCACCGTCCTGGCGTGGCTGCTGCCCCGTGCGGCGGAGGAAGGCAGAACGGACAGTGGCGGTGTCCCTTGGGCAGAGCACGCGTTGTTCCGGCACCTGGCCATGGACGCCCTCCTTCGAAGCCGATTGCGGAGCCTTGTCGATGAGGAGGGCCAGGACGACGCGGTGCGGCGCGAGTTGACCGCACTGCTGGATTCCGCGGAGGAACTCGCCAAGGGTGGCCTTCGGGAGAAGGACGCGGACACGCCAGAGGCGCTCAGGCAGCAGGGCCGCCTGGCGGAAGCACTCGTGCTGTACCGGAAAGAGGCCGACGCCGGTCGACGGGACGCGGTGGCGCATGTCGCCGCCCTGCACGAGCAGCTGGGGAGACCCTCGGAGGCCCTCGCCTGGTACCGGCGTGCGGCGGAAGGAGGTGATCCGGAGGTCTTCCCGCAGATCGCTCGCCTGATGACGGAAGCCGAGGGGCCGGACGAGACCTTCGACTGGCTGAAGTCGTGCGCGGACCGTCACGGCGAGAAGGACTACCCGGACCAGCGGTCCGCCGTGGCCGAGCTGCTCCGCATCGCGGGTCGCACGGACGAGGCGCTCGTCTGGCTCCGCCGCGCCTCGCGGACCGGTGGCCCGTACGCCTGGCGTCAGTACGCCGAACTGCTGGAGGCGGCCGGCCGCATGGAGGAGGCTCAGTACATGCGGCGGTACGGCTGGGAGCCCTGCGGTGAGATCTCGAAACCGTGGAGTGCGGCCCCGCCGGCAGTTCAGCGGATGGGCCACGTCCGAACAGCCGGAGACTGATGCGGAGCATGCCGGCACTGGGTCACCATTACCGCGCAGCCAACAGAAACTCCGTCGGACGACGTGTCAGGCCCGTGCGACAGACTCCTGCTCATGACCACACGGTCCGACATGGCTCTCGGGGTCCACCTCACAAGGACCCTCTCTGGCTCCGTCGTGGGAACTGTCGATGCGGCGTGGGCCGGGCGGTCTCGAACACCGGCGGGAGCCGGCCGTCAGATGCAACCCTGCGAGGGCGGCACTACACACACCGCAAAGGCCCAGGTCTCGGACCTGGGCCTTCGTTGTGGAGCGGGTGACGAGAATCGAACTCGCGCTCTCAGCTTGGGAAGCTGATGTTCTACCATTAAACTACACCCGCGCAAGACGCCGACGGAGTCGGTGCCTGGACGCTCGCTCACTCTACCTCATCGCAGGCCCCCGGTGTTCACATCGTGGGGCCTGACGGCGCTTCAGGGGAAGGGCGGACAAGGCTGCGGAGAGGTGGCGTCGGGGCGTACGGTGGGGGCCGCCCGGAGGGTGCCTCGGAGGGGTTTCCGGAGACGCCCGGAGGGTGCTCGGGGGTGCTCGGGGGAACGTCCGGGAGGGCGTCCCCGAGGGCGGAGTGCCGTCTGGAGGGTCGTCTCTTTGATCCCGTAATGTGGCTTTCGTCGTCAGGGCAGAAAGCCAGACGCGGCTCTTGGGGAAGGGACTTGAAGGACTTGATGGAGCGCACCGTCGTCCGCTGTGCCGATGGGCACGTGTTCACCGCCGCCTCGTTCCCGATGCAGCAGGCCGAGCGACTCGGCCCCGGCCGGCTCGTCCGATGTCCGCGGTGCGCGCGGCTGCGGAGTGCCGTGCCGGTGACCCTGCAGAAGCGGTAGCGGGCGGCCTTCGGGCGCGGAGCCACAGGCAGGACCGGGCGCGCGGCGCGGCGGCGGTTGTCGCCGCTCCGCGCGCCTTGCGTATCCTCGGTGCGTGCTTCTCTCTGACAAGGACATCCGGGCCGAGATCGAATCCGGGCGGGTGCGCATCGATCCCTTCGACGACTCCATGGTGCAGCCGTCGAGCATCGACGTGCGCCTCGACCGCTACTTCCGGGTGTTCGAGAATCACCGGTACCCGCACATCGACCCCTCCGTCGAGCAGGCGGATCTGACCCGGCTCGTGGAGCCGGAGGGGGACGAACCGTTCATCCTGCACCCCGGCGAGTTCGTGCTGGCCAGCACGTACGAGGTGGTCTCGCTGCCCGACGACCTGGCCTCGCGGCTGGAGGGCAAGAGCTCGCTCGGCCGGCTCGGTCTGGTCACGCACTCCACCGCCGGTTTCATCGACCCCGGCTTCTCGGGGCACGTGACGCTCGAGCTCAGCAATCTCGCGACCCTGCCGATCAAGCTGTGGCCGGGGATGAAGATCGGGCAGCTGTGCATGTTCCGGCTCTCGTCGCCGGCCGAGCATCCGTACGGGAGCGAGCGGTACGGGTCGCGGTACCAGGGGCAGCGGGGGCCGACCGCCTCCCGGTCCTTCATCAACTTCCATCGGACCCAGGTATGAGCAGGACGCGCGCATGAGTGATGTACGGGAGAACCTGACCTACGAGCAGTTCGGCGTCGCCGTCCGCGAGCTCGCACAGGCCGTCGCCGACGACGGGTACGAACCCGACATCGTGCTGAGCATCGCCCGCGGCGGGGTCTTCGTGGCGGGCGGGCTGGCGTACGCGCTGGACTGCAAGAACATCCACCTGGTGAACGTCGAGTTCTACACCGGCGTCGGGACCACGCTCGAGATGCCGGTCATGCTCGCGCCGGTGCCGAACGTCATCGACTTCTCCGACAAGAAGGTGCTCATCACCGACGACGTCGCCGACACCGGCAAGACGCTGAAGCTGGTGCGCGACTTCTGCCTGGACACGGTCGCCGAGGTCCGCAGCGCGGTGATCTACGAGAAGTCCCACTCGCTCGTCAAGTGCGAGTACGTGTGGAAGCGGACCGACGACTGGATCAACTTCCCGTGGAGCGTCCAGGAGCCCGTCGTGAAGCGCGACGGGCAGGTGCTCGACGCCTGAGCGGCGCGCGGAACGCGGTGAGGGCCCCCGGCGGGAATGCCGGGGGCCCTCACCGCGTGCGGTGGGTGTGTCAGAAGGTGCCGAGCTTCACGATCGACAGCAGGGCGATCAGCTGGATCGCGGACGCGCCGAGCGCCTTCGGCCAGGGCAGGTCGTGGGAGCGGGAGACCATCAGGGTGAACAGGGCGCCCGCCGCGACCCAGGTGGCCCAGCCCAGGATCTGCACGAAGGGGGCGTCGCCGCCGGCGAACATGGCGACGATCAGACGGGGGGCGTCCGTGAGCGACATGATCAGCATGGACAGGCCGACCGTGGGCTGCCAGGCGCCGTCGCCGCCGAGCTGACGGGCCAGGGTGTGGGTGACCACGCCCAGCACGAAGGCGCTCAGCACCATGGCGACGGCCGTGGTCAGCACGATCGGGACGGCGTTCGAGAGGGTCGCGTTGATCGCTTCCTGGCGGGCGCCGTCGAAGCCGAAGACCGCCAGCAGGCCGTAGAGGAAGGTGACGACGAGGGCGGGGCCCCACATCGTGTAGTCCCGCATCTGGAGGAAGGTCCGGTCGGGGGCGGTGACGATGCCCTTCAGCAGGGCCTTCCAATGCAGGCGGGGGCCGACCGGGCCGGGGGGCGGGGCCGCCGAGCCGGCGCGGTAGGTCTCGCCCTGGGTGTAGGGGTCCTCGCCGATCGCGAACGCCTGGGTGTGGCCCGGATTGTCGGCCGCGTACGGGTCGTACGGGGCCTGGGCGCCGTGGGGGTGGTGCGGGTGGCCGCCGTCGCCGAAGTACTCCGGTTCGCCGTGCCCGCCCGGTTCGCCGTGCCCGCCGTTCGGCTGCGGCCACCGGCCGCCGGCGGGGCCGCCGTGCCCGTACTGCTGCTGCGGGTAAGGGGGCTGCGGGTACGGCTGCCGAGGCGCCGCGGGAGTGCCGTACGGCGGTCCCTGCGGCGCCTGCTGTCCGTACGGAGGGTGTTGCGGTCGCGCGTGAGGAGCGCCGTTGTCCCGGCCGCGTCCGATCCTGAATCCAGCCACGCCTTCGAACGTACCTGGTCCCGGAGAACGGTGTGCGGGGCCCTGGCTCTCGAAGGGCCCTTTGCGGCCGAGCTGTGACATCCCCTACGGGTGCCCCCCGAGTGTTCTCGGGGGCGGGTACGGCGACGCCCCCGGGTCCTGGTGGATCCGGGGGCGTCGGCCGTGCCGTGGCGGCCGTCGTGGCCGTGGGTCACTTCACCGGCTCGGGCTCCGGCGTGCTCTCGGGCTCCGCCTCGCCGGCCGGGTCGGCCGGGGTCCTGACGGAGTCCAGCAGGAGCTGGGCGACGTCGACGACCTGGATGGACTCCTTGGCCTTGCCGTCGTTCTTCTTGCCGTTGACCGAGTCGGTCAGCATGACGAGGCAGAACGGGCAGGCGGTGGAGACGATGTCCGGGTTGACGGAGAGGGCCTCGTCGACGCGCTCGTTGTTGATGCGCTTGCCGATCCGCTCCTCCATCCACATCCGGGCGCCGCCGGCGCCGCAGCAGAAGCCGCGTTCCTTGTGGCGGTGCATCTCCTCGTTCCGGACGCCGGGGACGGCGGCGATGATCTCGCGCGGGGGCGTGTAGATCTTGTTGTGCCGGCCCAGGTAGCACGGGTCGTGGTAGGTGATGATGCCCTCGACCGGGGTCACCGGGATCAGCTTGCCCTCGTCGACGAGGTGCTGGAGCAGCTGGGTGTGGTGGATGACCTCGTAGTCGCCGCCGAGCTGCGGGTACTCGTTGCCGAGGGTGTTGAGGCAGTGCGGGCAGGTCGCGACGATCTTCTTGGCCGACTTCGGCTTCTTCGACTCGGGCGTGACCTTGCCGTCGTCGTCCATCTCCTCGCCGAAGGCGGCGTTGAGGGACATGACGTTCTCCATGCCGAGCTCCTGGAAGAGGGGCTCGTTGCCGAGGCGGCGGGCGGAGTCACCGGTGCACTTCTCGTCGCCGCCCATGATCGCGAACTTGACGCCCGCGATGTGCAGCAGCTCGGCGAAGGCCTTGGTGGTCTTCTTGGCGCGGTCCTCCAGGGCGCCGGCGCAGCCGACCCAGTACAGGTACTCGACCTCGGTGAGGTCCTCGATGTCCTTGCCGACGACCGGGACCTCGAAGTCGACCTCCTTGAGCCACTCCAGGCGCTGCTTCTTGGCCAGGCCCCAGGGGTTGCCCTTCTTCTCCAGGTTCTTGAGCATCGTGCCCGCCTCGGACGGGAACGCCGACTCGATCATGACCTGGTAGCGGCGCATGTCGACGATGTGGTCGACGTGCTCGATGTCGACCGGGCACTGCTCGACGCAGGCGCCGCAGGTGGTGCAGGACCACAGGACGTCCGGGTCGATGACGCCGTTCTCCTCGAGGGTCCCGATCAGCGGGCGCTCGGCCTCGGCGAGGGCCGCCGCCGGGACGTCCTTCAGCTGCTCCTCGGACGCCTTCTCCTCGCCCTCCATGGTCTTGCCGCCGCCGGCCAGCAGGTAGGGGGCCTTGGCGTGCGCGTGGTCGCGCAGGGACATGATCAGGAGCTTGGGGGAGAGCGGCTTGCCGGTGTTCCACGCGGGGCACTGCGACTGGCAGCGGCCGCACTCGGTGCAGGTGGAGAAGTCCAGCAGGCCCTTCCAGGAGAACTGCTCGACCTGGGAGACGCCGAAGACGTCGTCGTCGCCGGGGTCGGCGAAGTCGATCGGCTTGCCGCCCGAGGTCATCGGCTGAAGGGCGCCGAGCGCGGTCTCGCCGGTGGCGTTGCGCTTGAACCAGATGTTCGGGAACGCCAGGAAGCGGTGCCAGGCCACCCCCATGTTCGTGTTCAGGCTGACCGTGATCATCCAGATCATGGTCGTGCCCAGCTTGATCATGGCGAAGAGGTAGACCAGGTTCTGCAGCGCCGTCACGCTCAGGCCCTTGAAGGCCAGGACCAGCGGGTACGAGGCGAAGTACGCGGCCTCGTAGTGGTCCACGTGGTGCAGGGCACCCTCCAGGCCGCGCAGCACGTAGATAGCGAGGCCGATGGTGAGGATGACGTACTCGACGAAGTAGGCCTGGCCCATCTTCGAGCCCGTGAACCGGGACTTGCGGCCCGGCCGCGAGGGCAGGCTCAGCAGGCGGACGACCATCAGGACGAGGATGCCGAGGGTCGTCATCGCGCTGATGAACTCGATGTACAGCTCGTACGGCAGGAAGCCCCCGAGGACCGGGAGCGTCCAGTCGGCCTGGAAGAGCTGGCCGTAGGCGGTGACGATCGTCGGCGGCAGGGTCAGGAAGCCGATCGCCACGAACCAGTGGGCGATGCCGACGATGCCCCACCGGTTCATGCGGGTGTGCCCGAGGAACTCCTTCACCAGCGTCACGCTGCGCTGGTACGGATTGTCGGTGCGGGTGCCTGCGGGTACGGGCTGGCCCAGTTTGAAGTACCGGACGAACTGACCGATGGCGCGCGCAAGCAGCGCAACGCCGACCACGGTCAGCACCAGCGACACGATGATCGCGGCGAGTTGCATGGGGGCTCCTCGGGCCTGCGAGGCAATCTGCAGCGGTTCAGCTGAGCGATGCCGGACATTACTAAGCGGTAACTTACCCAGTCCGTCCGAGACTACCCGTATCTCCGGTCGCACTGTAGCCAGAGGGGCGGTGATCTGCGTCGCTGAGGCCACCCTGACCGCCGGGGAAGGGGGTGTGCCGTCGCCACGCCGGTCCGGGTGGGCCGTTCTTCGCATTTCGTGATATCCGGTTTATTCGGGCCCAGTTTATGTCCGTGCCCCACGGGGTCGCCGCCGCGGCCGTCCTCCTCCTCTCCGCCGCTCCCTCGTCGCGCCGCCCGAGGTGTCCGCCCGCACCCGTCCGAGAGGTGGATTTTCCGGATCATCGGGTCGGTCGTTCGGGAGAAGCGCAGGTCAGCGCGCCGTTGCGTGTAAGGAGCGGATAAGAGTTGAGTCTGGCTGGCTCAGGTCTGTTGACCCGACGGTGGCCGTCGGGCACACTTGAGCCTGTTCCACTCAAGTCAGCTGGAGGAAATCACCATGGCACGTGCGGTCGGCATCGACCTGGGCACGACTAACTCCGTCGTCAGCGTTCTGGAGGGCGGCGAGCCCACCGTCATCACCAACGCCGAGGGCGCCAGGACCACGCCGTCCGTCGTCGCCTTCGCCAAGAACGGTGAGGTGCTGGTCGGCGAGGTGGCCAAGCGTCAGGCGGTCACGAACGTCGACAGGACCATCCGGTCGGTCAAGCGCCACATGGGCACCGACTGGAAGATCAACCTGGACGGCAAGGACTTCAACCCGCAGCAGATCAGCGCCTTCGTGCTGCAGAAGCTGAAGCGGGACGCCGAGGCCTACCTGGGCGAGAAGGTCACCGACGCGGTCATCACCGTCCCGGCGTACTTCAACGACGCCGAGCGCCAGGCCACCAAGGAGGCCGGTGAGATCGCCGGTCTGAACGTCCTGCGCATCGTCAACGAGCCGACGGCCGCCGCGCTGGCGTACGGCCTCGACAAGGACGAGCAGGTCATCCTGGTCTTCGACCTCGGTGGCGGCACCTTCGACGTCTCGCTGCTGGAGATCGGCGACGGCGTCGTCGAGGTGAAGGCCACCAACGGTGACAACAACCTCGGTGGTGACGACTGGGACCAGCGCGTCGTCGACTACCTGGTCAAGCAGTTCCAGTCCGGCCACGGCGTGGACCTGGCCAAGGACAAGATGGCGCTGCAGCGCCTGCGCGAGGCCGCCGAGAAGGCGAAGATCGAGCTGTCCTCGTCCACCGAGACGACGATCAACCTGCCCTACATCACGGCCTCCGCCGAGGGCCCGCTGCACCTGGACGAGAAGCTCACCCGCGCCCAGTTCCAGCAGCTGACCGCCGACCTGCTGGAGCGCTGCAAGACGCCGTTCCACAACGTCATCAAGGACGCCGGCATCTCCGTCAACGAGATCGACCACGTCGTCCTCGTCGGCGGCTCCACCCGCATGCCCGCCGTCGCCGAGCTCGTCAAGGAGCTGACCGGCGGCAAGGAGGCCAACAAGGGCGTCAACCCGGACGAGGTCGTCTCGATCGGTGCCGCGCTCCAGGCCGGTGTCCTCAAGGGCGAGGTCAAGGACGTCCTGCTCCTCGACGTCACCCCGCTGTCCCTCGGCATCGAGACCAAGGGCGGCATCATGACCAAGCTGATCGAGCGGAACACGACGATCCCGACCAAGCGGTCCGAGATCTTCACCACCGCCGAGGACAACCAGCCGTCCGTGCAGATCCAGGTCTACCAGGGCGAGCGCGAGATCGCGGCGTACAACAAGAAGCTCGGGATGTTCGAGCTGACCGGTCTGCCCCCGGCGCCCCGCGGCGTCCCGCAGATCGAGGTCTCCTTCGACATCGACGCCAACGGCATCATGCACGTGACCGCGAAGGACCTGGGCACGGGCAAGGAGCAGAAGATGACCGTCACCGGCGGCTCCTCGCTGCCGAAGGACGAGGTCGACCGCATGCGCGAGGAGGCCGAGCGCTACGCGGAGGAGGACCACAAGCGCCGCGAGGCCGCCGAGTCCCGCAACCAGGGCGAGCAGCTCGTCTACCAGACGGAGAAGTTCCTCAAGGACAACGAGGACAAGGTCCCGGGCGAGGTCAAGACCGAGGTCGAGGCCGCCGTCGCCGAGCTGAAGGAGAAGCTCAAGGGCGAGGACACCGCCGAGATCCGCACCGCCACGGAGAAGGTCGCCGCCGTCTCGCAGAAGCTGGGCCAGGCCATGTACGCCGACGCCCAGGGCGCGCAGGCCGCCGGCGGCGAGGCCCCGGGCGCCGGCGCGGGTGACAAGGGTGCCGACGACGACGTCGTCGACGCCGAGATCGTGGACGACGAGCGCAAGGACGGTGCGGCGTGACCGAGGAGACCCCGGGCTTCGAGGAGAAGCCCGACGTCCCCTCTGGCGCCGCCCCTGACGCCGCCGAACCGACGGCCGCCTCCGAGGAGGAGGCGGCCCCGGCCGGGGACGCGAGTGAGAACGCGGGCCTGGTGGCCCAGCTGGATCAGGCACGCAAGGCGCTCGACGAGCGCACGGCGGACCTCCAGCGCCTCCAGGCCGAGTACCAGAACTACCGTCGCCGGGTCGAGCGGGACCGCGCCGCGGTCAAGGAGGTCGCCGTCGCGAACCTCCTGACCGAGCTGCTTCCCGTCCTCGACGACATCGGCCGCGCCCGGGAGCACGGCGAGCTCGTCGGCGGGTTCAAGTCCGTCGCGGAGTCGCTGGAGAGCACCGTGGCCAAGCTGGGTCTGCAGCAGTTCGGCAAGGAGGGCGAGCCCTTCGACCCGACGATCCACGAGGCCCTGATGCACTCCTACGCACCGGACGTCACCGAGACGACGTGCGTGGCGATCCTGCAGCCCGGGTACCGCATCGGCGAGCGCACCGTCCGCCCCGCGCGGGTGGCGGTGGCCGAGCCGCAGCCGGGGGCGCAGACCGTCCAGGCCGAGGAACCGGCCGAGGCGGCCGACGAGAAGGACAACGGTGGCCCGGAGGAGGGCTGACGTCACGACGTACGCACACGCAGGAGAGGAGGGACGTCGGGGATGAGTACCAAGGACTTCATCGAGAAGGACTACTACAAGGTCCTCGGCGTCCCCAAGGACGCCACCGAGGCCGAGATCAAGAAGGCGTACCGGAAGCTCGCCCGCGAGTTCCACCCGGACGCCAACAAGGGCAACGCCAGGGCCGAGGAGCGCTTCAAGGAGATCTCCGAGGCGAACGACGTCCTCGGCGACCCCAAGAAGCGCAAGGAGTACGACGACGCCCGCGCGCTCTTCGGCAACGGCGGCTTCCGCCCGGGGCCGGGCGCGGGCGGCGGCACCTTCAACTTCGACCTGGGCGACCTCTTCGGAGGCGCCCAGGGCGGGGCCGGCGGCTTCGGCGGCGGGCTCGGTGACGTCTTCGGGGGCCTGTTCAACCGCACCGGCGCCGGTGGTCCCGGCGCCGGCACGCGGACCCAGCCGCGGCGCGGCCAGGACGTCGAGTCCGAGGTGACCCTCAGCTTCACGGAGGCCATCGAGGGCGCGACGGTCCCGCTGCGGATGTCCAGCCAGCAGCCCTGCAAGGCCTGTTCGGGCACCGGCGACAAGAACGGCACACCGCGTGTGTGCCCGACCTGCGTCGGCACCGGGCAGGTCGCCCGGGGCTCCGGCGGCGGTTTCTCGCTGACCGATCCCTGCCCGGACTGCAAGGGCCGTGGCCTGATCTCGGAGAACCCCTGCGAGGTCTGCAAGGGCTCCGGACGCGCCAAGTCCTCGCGGACGATGCAGGTCCGCATCCCGGCCGGGGTGTCGGACGGGCAGCGCATCCGGCTGCGCGGCAAGGGCGCGCCCGGCGAGCGGGGCGGCCCGGCGGGCGACCTGTACGTGGTCGTCCACGTCAAGGAGCACCCCGTCTTCGGACGGCGGGGCGACAACCTCACCGTCACCGTCCCGGTCACCTTCGCCGAGGCGGCCCTCGGCGGCGAGGTCCGCGTCCCGACCCTGGGCGGGCCGCCCGTCACGCTCAAGCTGCCGGCGGGCACGCCGGGCGGGCGCACCATGCGCGCCCGGGGCAAGGGCGCGGTCCGCAAGGACGGCACCCGCGGCGACCTCCTGGTCACCGTGGAGGTGAGTGTTCCGAAGGACCTGTCGGGGAAGGCTCGTGACGCGCTCGAGGCGTATCGCGAGGCGACCGCGGACGAGGATCCGCGGGCGGAGCTGTTCCAGGCCGCGAAGGGAGCTTGATCGAGATGGACGGCCGTCGTCCCCGCCAGCGCGGGGGTTTCTCACCGTATGAGCTGACCGAGGACACCCCGGTCTACGTCATCTCGGTCGCGGCCCAGCTCTCCGGTCTGCACCCGCAGACCCTGCGCCAGTACGACCGCCTCGGCCTGGTCTCCCCGGACCGCACGGCCGGGCGCGGCCGGCGCTACTCGGCCCGCGACATCGAACTGCTCCGCCAGGTGCAGCAGTTGTCGCAGGAAGAGGGCATCAACCTGGCCGGCATCAAGCGCATCATCGAACTGGAGAACCAGGTCGCCGCGCTGCAGGCCCGCATAGCGGAGCTGTCGGACGCGCTGGACGGCGCGGCGACGGCGATGCGGCAGCGGGAGGCGGCGGTGCACGCCTCGTACCGCCGTGACCTGGTGCCGTACCAGGAGGTGCAGCAGACCAGCGCGCTGGTGGTCTGGCGGCCCAAGCGGCAGCAGCAACTGCCCGACTGACCGGGCGCCGGCCCGGCTCGTCGGCGATGTGAAGGGGCCCGGAGGTTCGTCCTGAACCTCCGGGTCCCTTCGCGTGGGAGCGCATAGGGGGCGTGGGGGGGGCGTAGGGGGGACGCGTGGCCGCCGGGTGGAGGGTGTGTGCGGGTCCGGCGGACGATTCCGCTCCGTCTCCGGTACGGCCGCGGAGCGTGGTGTTGTCATCTCGTTAAGTGATTCCGCTTGACGGTGGGGACGCCGCCGCGTTGGCTTTTCAGTCACCTGGGTTGCAATGTGGCCCCCGCGTCCGGAAGGCACCACAAGTGAGTTCCTGCATACGTCGTATCGCCCTGTCCGTGGTGGCGACCACGCTGATCGTTCCGCTGGCCGCCTGCGGAACAGACACCGCGAGCCACAGCGACGGCGCGAGCCCGTCCAAGGGCGACGACATCACCGTGGGTCTGCTGCTTCCGGAGAAGGAGAACACGCGGTACGAGCAGTTCGACCGCCCGCACTTCGTGGCGAAGGTCGCCGAACTCACCCGCAAACAGGGCAAGGTCGAGTACGCCAACGCGGAGGCGGACGCCTCGAAGCAGGCCGAGCAGCTGCAGCGGATGATCGACGACAAGGTCGACGTGATCGTCCTGGACGCCGTCGACGCGCGCTCCATCGCGGACGGCGTGCGGAAAGCCAAGGACGCCGGCATCCCCGTCGTCGCCTACGACCGGCTGGCCGAGGGCCCGATCGACGCCTACGTCTCCTTCGACAACGAGCTGGTCGGCGAGGTCCAGGGCCGCTCCCTGATCGAGGCGCTCGGCGACGGGACGACCGCGTCCGACAGGATCGTCATGATGAACGGGTCGCCCACCGACCCGAACGCCAAGCAGTTCAAGGCGGGCGCGCTGTCCGAGCTGTCCGGCAAGGTGACGATCGCGCGGTCCTTCGACACCGAGGACTGGAAGCCGGAGAACGCCGAGGCGAACATGGCCGAGGCGATCGAGGAGATCGGCGCGAAGAACATCGCCGGTGTGTACTCCGCCAACGACGGCATGGCGGGCGGCGTCATCGACGCCCTGGAGGCGGCGGGCGTCACCGACCTGCCGCCGATCACCGGCCAGGACGCGGAACTCTCGGCGGTCCAGCGGATCGTCGCCGGCGAGCAGTACATGAGCGTCTACAAGTCCTACCCGCAGGAGGCGGAGGCGGCCGCGGAGATGGCCGTGGCGCGTGTTCAGGGCCGGGACATCCAGTTCGACTCGCTCACCCGCGACAGGGTCGACAGCCCCACCCTGAAGGACATCCCCGCCAAGCTGGTGCCGGTGGTGGCGCTGACGAAGGAGACCATCGAGGAGACCGTCGTGGCGGACGGCTTCTACAAGATCTCCGAGATCTGCACGGCCGAGTTCGCCGCCGACTGCGCGAAGATCGGGCTGACGTAGCTCACGGCCCCGGTCCGGGCGCGAGGGTCCGGGCCGGGGCTCTCCGGCTGCCGTCCGGCGCACAGCCGTGTTGCGGACCCGGTGCGGGCCGCGCATAGTTGCGTCGCGGACAGAGCCGGAACCGGGGGTGGGATGGGCGATGGCCGGGCACGGGTCTCAGGAACATCCGCACGGTGCCGACCGGCTGTGCGCGGCCGGGGACCGCTTGTACTCCCGGGCCGTACGGCACGGCCGGGTGCCGCGCGCGGACGCCGGGCCGGTGCCCTGCCTGCTGGAACTGGCCCTGCTGCACCCCGACCCGGACGACATGGACTGGCTGGTGCCCGCCTCCCCGCAGGAGGTCATGACGCGGCTGCTGCGGGGCGTGTACGACGAGGTGAGCGCCAGTCAGCGGCGGGTGGGCTCGGCGGTGGAGGCGTTCGCGCGGTACGCGGGACTCGGCGACCGGGTCCGGGACCCGGCCGGCACGGAGGGCACGGCGATCCGGGTCCTCGACGGACTGGCCCGTATCCAGGCCGCGATGGACGAGGCGACGCAGGCGTGCACGACGGAGGTCCTCACCGTCCAGCCCGGCGGCATCCGGCGTGAGCACGAGCTGGCGGAGGGGCTGCACCGGGCGCTGGCGCTGCGCGGGCGCGGGGTGCGGATGCGGGACCTGTACACCCACGTCGCCCGGCACGGGCAGGGGCTGCTCACCTATCTGGAGCTCATGGGGGACGCGGTCCAGGCCCGTACCCTCGACGAGGTCGTCGACCGGCTCATCCTCTTCGACCGCACGGTGGCCTTCATCCCGGCCAACCCCGAACACACGATGGCCCTGGAGCTGCGCCACCCCGCGCTGATCACCTACCTGATCACGGTCTTCGAACGCCTGTGGCGCCTGGCGATCCCGCTGACGGCCCCGCTGCCCGACACGGGGGTCGAGGGCGTCTCCCACCGTGAGCGGGCCATCGCCGCGCTGCTGGCGGAGGGCCACCAGGACGCGGCGATCGCGGAACGGCTGGGCATCAGCGTCCGTACGGCCCGCGCCCACATCGCCCGCCTCTCGGAGACCCTGGGCGCGACCAGCCGGACCCAGCTGGGGGTGCGCATCGCCCAGGCCGGCCTGGACGGTTCGCCGCGTGCCGCGGTCAGCGTTCCCGGTCGAGGATCCCCGACCGCCCGATGAGGTAGCCGAGCTGCGCCCTGCTCTCGCTGCCGAGGGTGGCGGCGAGTTTGGCGATGTGGACGCGGACGGTGCGGACGTTCATGCCGAGCCGGTCGGCGATCGCGGAGTCGGTGTGCCCTTCGACGAGCAGGGCGGCGATCGCCCGCTGGCGGGGGGTGACGCCGTTGAGGGTGGGCTGCTGCTCCGCCCGGGGGTGCATGGGGGTGGCCAGGCGCCAGAAGCGGTCGAAGGCGGTGGTGAGGTAGGCGACGAGGGCGGGCTGGCGGATCTCCAGTGCCAGGCTGCGGTCCTCGTTGGCGGGGACGAAGGCCACCGTGCGGTCGATGAGGATGAGCCGGTCGGTGACCTCGTCCAGGGAGCGGGCCTGGACGTCGCCGCGGAGCCGTTCGTAGCGGGCGACGACCGGCGGCGCGTGCCGCAGGGTGTGCTGGTAGAGGGCGCGGATGCGGCCGCCTCGGTCCAGCAGGGCCTGGTCGCGTCTCAGGGCGGCTTCCATGTGGTGGGCACCGGAGGGCGCGTAGCTGTTGTGCGGCTGGATCGTCAGGATCTCGGTGGCCTCGGCCATGGCCTCGTCGAGGACGCGGCTGATGTGCTCCTTCTCGCTGTGGACGGTGATCAGGGGGTCGGCCGACGGTGTGCCGTGCTGTTCGCCCGCGCGCATCAGGGGTGCGAAGCTCTCGGCCAGGCGTTCCGAACGCCGGTGCTCGTCGGCGACGCGCTCCGCGGAGGAGCGGAGCAGCCTGTGCAGGGCCAGGGCGGGCGCCACCGGCTCCAGGCAGTCCAGGTCGTCGAGGGCGGGCCGCAGCAGCCCGTAGGCGGTCAGGCAGGGTGCCGGACGGGTCTCCGCCGTACGCAGACGGCCCTCCCGCAGAGCGCGTACGTACAGTTCCGTGCCCGTGGCGCAGAGGTCCTCCGGTCCGTGCGCGGTATGCGGGGCGTGGGACGTGGCCGGCGCCTGTCGGTCGTCCGTCACGGGCGGCCCTCTCGCGCGGGGGTCTGCTGGCTCTGTTCGAGGATCCCCGACTGGGCTATGAGGTAGCCCAGTTGCGCGCGGCTGCCGCTTCCGAGGGCGGTGGCCAGTTTCGCTATGTGGGCGCGGCAGGTGCGGACGTTCATCCCCAGGCGGCGGGCGATGGCCTCGTCCACGTGACCCTCGACCAGGAGCTTGGCGATGGAGTGCTGGATGTCGGTGATGCCGTCGGGGGCCGTTTCGTAGGGAGCTCCGGCGGTGAGAGGGACCGCTCGGTTCCAGATGAACTCGAAGACTCTCACCAGGTAACGGACGAGGCCGGGATGGCGCAGCTCCAGTGCGACCTGCCGGTCTTCGCGGACGGGGATGAACGCGACGGTCTCATCGCAGATGATGAGACGTTCCACGAGTTCGTCGATGGTGCGGTACTCCACCTTGCCGTCGGTGAACTGGTCCGCGTATGCGAGTCTGTCCGGGCTGAACCGGGCGGTGTGCTGGTAGAGGGTTCGGATCCGTACGCCTCGCTCGATCAGGGGCTTGTCGCGTTCGAGTCCCTCCAGCAGTCGGTTCTCGGGCCGGCGATGACCGCTGGGCTGGATCGTCAGCATCTCGATCTGACACTGTGCCGTCGCCAGGTCGAGTGCCGCGTTGATCCGGTCGAGGCCTTCCAGCACCGTGATGGAGTGGGCAGGGCTCGTTTCCTGGGTGCTGATGTCCATGAACGGTTCGAAGAGCTCGGCAAGCGCGATCGACAGCCGTCGCTGCTCGGTGATCTCACGTTCGATGGGATTGAGTCGTTGGGCAAGCGCGATCGACGGCGGGACCGGGCGCAGCCATGTGGCGTCGTCGGGGTCGGGGTGGAGCAGAGCGAGGTCCATCAGGCACGGAGCTGCCTCGATGTCGGCCCTCGGTATGCGTCCGGTCCTGAGGGCGTGCGCGTAAAGACGGCTCCCGTCGGGGCACAACTCGGTTCCCGTATGGGGATGCTCCCTCTTAGTCCGCTTTGCCACTAAAACTCCACCCCCCAGGGTCCTGAACATGCAGGAACATGATGCACCGATTGTGTGGCCATGACGTGCCTGAATGAGCCATCGTCTTACCCGACGGGGGAATGAGGGGACCATCAAGTGAGGACGAAGCCGACTATGCGTACGAGAATGCTTCGCTCGGTGCTTGTAACTGCCTTCTCCGCCGTCGTGGCCTGCGGTGTGCTGGCTGGCCTCGGCGTGAAGAGCGGTGAGCACGAGACGAGTGGTGTTCACTCAGTGGCGGTCGCGGGCCCGGGTGGTGAGCCGGTGACTCTGCCTGCCGACAGTGTGTGGGACTGATAGCGATGTCCACTCCACCCGACGACCGTTCGTTCCGCCGTGAGATGGCTACCGCCTACCGCTCCGGCTGGCACTTCATCGATCTGGTCACCGCGATCCCGCATCCCGGTGACTCCCTGATGGTGACGGTCTTCGGCGAGCCGGTGGTCGTCACGCTGGACGAGGACGGCGACGTGCGGGCGTACCGGTGCCTGCGGCGGCCTCGGGGGGCGCCGCGGCCCGTGCGGTGTGCCGTCCGGTACGGAATGATCTTTGTGAACCTGGACCAGAGGGACCACCGGCTCGACCGGCCGGAGGCCCCCGAAGTGAGGACCATCTCGGCCACCCCCCGCAGTGCCTGACGCGATTCCCCCGGTGTAGAAGATCGCTCAGGTACTTCCCCCCGGCAGCGGCGTCACCGTGACCTGAACACGGTGACGCCGCTGTCGTGTGCGCGGATGTTCCCGGCGGGTGCCGGTTCTCCCCTCCGGCGGGAAGGCTTCCGGGAGACGCCGGACCGCCGCTTCCTCCTTGAGTGGAATAGACTCAACTTTGTGCACGTTGACTGAGTCAGCACTGGGAGACGCGGCCGGACGCCGTCGGCCGACGCTAGGAGGGAAGCCAGAACGTGGACGCCGAGCTGACCAACCGGAGCCGGGACGCGATCAACGCGGCCAGCAACCGGGCCGTGACCGAGGGACACCCCGACCTCACCCCCGCCCACCTGCTCCTGGCTCTGCTCCAGGGACAGGACAACGAGAACATCACCGACCTGCTCGCCGCCGTCGAGGCCGACCTCGCGGCCGTGCGTTCCGGCGCCGAGCGCATCCTCTCCGGGCTGCCCAGCGTGACCGGGTCGACGGTCGCGCCGCCGCAGCCGAACCGTGAGATGCTCGCCGTGGTCGCCGACGCCCAGGCGCGCGCCAAGGAGCTCGGGGACGAGTACCTCTCCACCGAGCACCTGCTCCTCGGCATCGCCGCGAAGGGCGGCGCGGCCGGTGAGGTGCTGGAGGGGCAGGGCGCCAGTGCGAAGAAGCTGCAGGAGGCCTTCCGCAGGGCGAGGGGAGGGCGCAGGGTGACCACCGCCGATCCCGAGGGCCAGTACAAGGCGCTGGAGAAGTTCGGCACCGACCTCACCGCCGCCGCGCGCGAGGGCAGGCTCGATCCCGTCATCGGGCGGGACCAGGAGATCCGGCGGGTCGTGCAGGTGCTGTCCCGCCGCACCAAGAACAACCCCGTCCTCATCGGTGAGCCCGGCGTCGGCAAGACCGCCGTCGTCGAGGGGCTCGCCCAGCGGATCGTCAAGGGCGACGTGCCCGAGTCGCTGAAGGGCAAGCGGCTGGTCGCGCTGGACCTGGGCGCGATGGTCGCCGGCGCCAAGTACCGGGGCGAGTTCGAGGAGCGGCTGAAGACGGTCCTCGCCGAGATCAAGGACTCCGACGGGCAGATCATCACCTTCATCGACGAGCTGCACACCGTCGTGGGGGCCGGCGCCGGCGGCGACTCCGCCATGGACGCCGGGAACATGCTCAAGCCGATGCTGGCGCGCGGCGAGCTGCGCATGGTCGGCGCGACCACGCTGGACGAGTACCGGGAGCGGATTGAGAAGGACCCGGCGCTGGAGCGGCGCTTCCAGCAGGTGCTGGTCGCCGAGCCGACCGTCGAGGACTCCATCGCGATCCTGCGCGGGCTCAAGGGCCGCTACGAGGCCCACCACAAGGTGCAGATCGCGGACAGCGCCCTGGTGGCCGCCGCGACGCTGTCCGACCGGTACATCACCTCCCGCTTCCTGCCCGACAAGGCCATCGACCTCGTCGACGAGGCCGCGTCCCGGCTGCGCATGGAGATCGACTCGTCGCCCGTCGAGATCGACGAACTCCAGCGCGCCGTCGACCGGTTGAAGATGGAGGAGCTGGCGATCGGCAGGGAGACCGACGCGGCCTCGCTGGAGCGGCTGGAGCGGCTGCGCCGCGACCTCGCCGACAAGGAGGAGGAGCTGCGCGGCCTCACCGCCCGCTGGGAGAAGGAGAAGCAGTCCCTCAACCGGGTCGGTGAGCTGAAGGAGAAGCTCGACGAACTGCGCGGGCAGGCCGAACGCGCTCAGCGCGACGGCGACTTCGACACCGCCTCCAAGCTGCTGTACGGCGAGATCCCGGCCCTGGAGCGCGACCTGGAGGCCGCCTCCGAGGCCGAGGAGGAGGTGGCCAGGGACACCATGGTCAAGGAGGAGGTCGGCGCCGACGACATCGCGGACGTCGTCGCCTCCTGGACCGGCATCCCCGCCGGGCGTCTGCTGGAGGGCGAGACGCAGAAGCTGCTGCGCATGGAGGACGAGCTGGGCAAGCGGCTCATCGGGCAGACCGAGGCCGTGCGGGCCGTGTCCGACGCGGTACGGCGCTCGCGCGCGGGCATCGCCGACCCGGACCGGCCGACCGGTTCGTTCCTCTTCCTCGGCCCGACCGGTGTCGGCAAGACCGAACTGGCCAAGGCGCTCGCCGACTTCCTCTTCGACGACGAGCGGGCCATGGTCCGCATCGACATGTCGGAGTACAGCGAGAAGCACAGCGTCGCCCGACTGGTCGGCGCCCCGCCCGGCTACGTCGGCTACGAGGAGGGCGGCCAGCTCACCGAGGCCGTGCGGCGGCGGCCGTACTCCGTGGTGCTGCTGGACGAGGTGGAGAAGGCGCACCCCGAGGTCTTCGACATCCTGCTCCAGGTGCTGGACGACGGGCGCCTCACCGACGGGCAGGGCCGCACCGTCGACTTCCGCAACACCATCCTGGTGCTGACCTCCAACCTGGGCAGCCAGTACCTGGTCGACCCGCTGACCGGGGAGGCGGAGAAGAAGGAGCAGGTCCTGGAGGTGGTCCGGACGTCGTTCAAGCCGGAGTTCCTCAACCGGCTCGACGACCTCGTGGTCTTCTCGGCCCTGAGCAAGGACGAGCTGAGCCGGATCGCGCGGCTCCAGACCGACGCGCTCGCCCGGCGCCTCGCCGAGCGCCGCCTCACCCTGGAGATCACCGACGAGGCCCTGGCCTGGCTGGCGGACGAGGGCATGGATCCGGCCTACGGCGCCCGCCCGCTGCGCCGCCTCGTGCAGACCGCGATCGGCGACCGGCTCGCCCGGGAGATCCTCTCCGGCGAGATCAAGGACGGCGACACGGTCCGCGTCGACCGCTTCGGCGACGACCTGGTCGTGGGACCGGCGTCGGGCAAGACCCTGTAGCGGACCCCGCGGGCGCCCCGGCACGGACGCGCGGCCCGTCACCCCGGGTGGGTGGCGGGCCGCCGTACGTCACATGGCGGCGTCCGCCCGGCCGGATCGCGTCAGCCCACGGCTGACAGGCCACCGGCGGGCTTGCCACGCCCCTCCCCGCATGGGGGAGGATGGCCGGATCCGTACGAAGGGAAAATCACGGTGAGCATCGACCCGTCCTCGATTCCGAACTTCGGGGGCCAGCCCGAGCCGCAGCCCCAAGGGCCGGCGGGCCCCGTCGTCCCGGATCAGGACCTCGTGAAGCAGCTCCTCGAGCAGATGGAGCTCAAGTACGTCGTCGACGACGAGGGCGACCTCGCGGCGCCGTGGGAGCAGTTCCGCACGTACTTCATGTTCCGCGGCGAGGACGAGCAGAAGATCTTCTCGGTGCGGACGTTCTACGACCGCCCCCACAAGATCGACGACAAGCCGCAGCTCCTGGAGTTCCTCGACGACTGGAACCGCCGCACCCTGTGGCCCAAGGTGTACACCCACACCCACGACGACGGCACCGTCCGCCTGATCGGCGAGGCGCAGATGCTGATCGGCACGGGCGTCAGCCTGGAGCACTTCGTCTCCTCGACGGTCAGCTGGGTGCGCGCCGCCATCGAGTTCGACCGCTGGCTGGTCGAGCAGCTCGGCCTGGAGCAGGAGGCCGGCCAGGAGGAGAAGCCCGGGGAGGAGGGCGGCGAGTAGTCCGCCCCCGACCGCCCGGGAGCCCGGCCGGGCACCGGCCGCCCTTCGGCGGTCGCGTGCCGGGGCCGGGCTCCCGTCGTTCGGCCCGTCGGCGTCTTCGGCCGTCCCCCTCGCCGCGGCACGGCCGCGGACCCCGGGGTGCCCTGCGGCGCGCGTCCTACAGCGGCACCACCCCGTGCTTGCGGTCCGGCAGCGACGCGTGCTTGGCCCGCAGCATCTCCAGCCCCCGGAACAGCACCTGCCGCGTCTCCCCGGGATCGATCACGTCGTCGACCAGGCCCCGCTCGGCGGCGTAGTACGGGTGCATCAGCTCCGCCTTGTACTCCTTGATGAGCCGCGCCCGCGTCGCCTCGGGATCCGCCGAGGCGGCGATCTCCCGGCGGAAGACGACGTTCGCCGCGCCCTCCGCGCCCATCACCGCGATCTCGTTGGTGGGCCACGCGTAGGCCAGGTCGGCCCCGATGGAGCGCGAGTCCATCACGATGTACGCCCCGCCGTACGCCTTGCGCACGACCAGGGAGATGCGCGGCACCGTCGCGTTGCAGTACGCGTACAGCAGCTTGGCACCGTGCCGGATGATGCCGTTGTGCTCCTGGTCCACACCGGGCAGGAACCCGGGCACGTC
Organism: Streptomyces sp. NPDC006384; assembly: GCF_042870695.1. NCBI lineage: Bacteria > Bacillati > Actinomycetota > Actinomycetes > Kitasatosporales > Streptomycetaceae > Streptomyces > Streptomyces sp. NPDC006384. The sequence goes on along the minus strand of NZ_JBIAHR010000005.1, from coordinate 246,972 downwards.
GACCAGGGTGATCAGCGGGATGTTGAACGAGTCGCAGAACGAGACGTGCCGCGCCGCCTTCTCCGAGCCGTGGATGTCCAGGACCCCGGCGAGCGCGGCCGGCTGGTTGGCGACGATGCCGACGACCTGGCCGCCGAGCCGGGCGAAGGCGCACACCACGTTCGGCGCCCACATCTCGTGCACCTCGAAGTACTGGCCGTCGTCGACGATCTCGGCGATCACCGCCCGCATGTCGTACGCCCGCCCCGGATCGGCCGGCACCAGCGAGGTCAGCGCGTCCGTGCGCCGCTCCACCGGGTCCCCGACGGGCTCGGCCGGCGGCCGCTCGCGGTTGTTCTGCGGGAGCAGCGACAGCAGGAAGCGGACGTCCTCCAGACACGTCTCCTCGTCGTCGTACGCGAACCCGGCGACGCCCGAGGTCCGCGAGTGGACGTCCGCGCCGCCCAGCCCGTCCTGGCTGATGCGCTCGCCGGTGACGGCCTGCACGACGTCCGGGCCGGTGATGAACATCTGCGAGGTGCCGCGCACCATGAACACGAAGTCGGTGAGCGCCGGCGAGTACGCCGCGCCGCCCGCGCACGGGCCGAGCATCACGCTGATCTGCGGGATCACTCCGGAGGCGCGGGTGTTGCGGCGGAAGATGCCGCCGTACCCGGCGAGCGCGGTGACCCCCTCCTGGATGCGGGCACCGGCACCGTCGTTGAGCGAGACGATCGGCACGCCCGCCGACTCGGCGAGGTCCATCACCTTGTGGATCTTCTCCGCGTGGGCCTCGCCGAGCGCTCCGCCGAAGACGCGGAAGTCGTGGGCGTACGCGAAGACGGTACGGCCGTGCACCAGGCCCCAGCCGGTGACGACGCCGTCGCCGTGCGGCCTGCGGTCCTCCAGGCCGAAGCCCTGGGCGCGGTGCCGGCGCAGCGGCTCGATCTCGGTGAACGTCCCGTCGTCGAAGAGCAGTGCGAGGCGTTCGTGGGCGGTGAGCTTTCCCTTGTCGTGCTGACGGCGGGTGGCCGCGGGATCGGGCCCCCGTCCGGTCTCCTCCTTCAGGCGGCGCAGCTCGTCGGTCGAGCGGCGCAGATCAGGGGCGGGCACGGCGGCGAGGAGTTCGTCGAAGGTCGTCATCGCGTCACCGTAGGGACGGGGGCTCGAAACGGACTCAGGACTCGGCCAAGGGACCCGCGTCCAGCTCGGAGAGCACTCCGGCCAGCGACACGGCGTCGCTCTCCGGCCCCGTGCAGACGGCCATGCAGCGCGGCCCCGCGGGACCGCCGAGCCGCCGCAGGAACGGGGTGAGGACCGCCTTCGGGCCGATCTCCACCACATGCGTGGGCCGCCGCTCGGCGAACAGGGCACGGGCGGCGTCGGCGAACCGCACCGGCGAGGTCAGCTGCCGCGACCAGTAGTCGGCGCGCGGCGCGGTGGACAGCTCACGGCCGTACACCGTCGAGTAGTACGGCACGGCGGGCGCCCGGCCCGGCACGTGCCGGGCCGCCGCCTCGAAACGGGCGGCCATCGGCTCCATCAGCGGCGAGTGGAAGGCGTGGCCGACCGGCAGCGGACGGGAGGCGATGCCCTGCTCGGCGAGGCGGGCGGCGGCCCGCTCCAGGCCCGCCGTGTCGCCGGACAGCACCGTGGCCTGCGCCGCGTTGACCACCGCGAGGTGCACCCGCGGCTCGGTCGCGATGACCTCGGCGGCCTGGTACGGGCTGGCGCAGGTCGCCAGCATGCCGCCGCCGGACGGCAGGTACCGCGTCATCGTGGCCCGGAAGGAGACCATGCGGGCCGCCTCGGACAGGGTCAGCGAGCCGGCCGCCGTCGCCGCGGCCAGCTCCCCGACGCCGTGCCCGAGCACCGCGACCGGCCGGACCTCCTCCTCCTGGAGGAGGGTGCGCGCGAGCGCGTACTGCACGGCGAACAGGGCCGGCTGGGTGAACGCCGTTTGGTGGATGCGCGGATCACCGGAGAGGATCAGCTCCACGACGTCCCAGCCCAGTCGCGGGGCGAGCGCCGCCGCGGCGGCCGCGAGGTGGTTCCGGTAGGCGACGAGGTCGTCGTGCAGTCCCGCGGTCATCCGGGGGTGCTGACAGCCCTGTCCGGTGAACACGAACGCCACCCGTACACCGCTTTCCGGGCCCGCGGCGAAGGCGCCCGCCCGGCGCAGCAGATGCCGCGCCAGGTCGCGCACCGTCGCCAGCTCCCGCAGATCGCGCGGGGCCGGCAGCCGGCCGTACTTCTCCTCGATGTCGCCGAACACGCCGAGCAGCGCCACCGAGTCGAGCCCGCACTCGGCGAGCGGCGTGTCATGGCGTACGGCGCGCCGCGCGTGCTCGCCGATCCGGGACGTCAGCCAGTGCACGAACCCTTCCTCGCCCGGCCCGGCGGGGCCGGGCCCCCAGGGGGGCTGCGGTGGTGCTCCGCGCATCCGAATCTCCTCCTATGGGTGTTACGGGGCGGTCGTCGCCCCGGCTGCTGCGGGCGGACGCTCGGTGGCCGCCGACAGGCTGTCCGCCAGTCGTTCGTGCAGGGGCTGGATGGCACCGCTGAGGAAGAGGTCCCGCATCGCGGAGCGGGACACCTTGCCGCTGGTGGTGCGGCGCACGGTTCCCGGCCGGACCAGCAGGACGCCGTCGACGGCCAGCCCGAACTCCTCGGCCAGCCGGTGCCGGATGTCGTCGGCGAGCGCGGACAGGTCGAGGCTGTGGCGGTACGGGGTGCGCAGCTCCTGGACGACGACGACGTGTTCGCCGCCCGGACCGTCGTCGCCGCGGTCGCCGGTCCCGGGCACGGCGAAGGTCGTGGCCGCGCCCAGCGAGGAGCTGAGCTGCTGCACCGACTGCTCCAGGTCCTGCGGGTACAGATTGCGCCCGGCCACGATGATCATGTCCTTGAGGCGGCCGGTGACGTAGAGCCGTCCCTCGTGCACCGTGCCCAGGTCCCCGGTGCGCAGGAAGTCGCCCTCGCCCTCCGCGGTGCGGGCGCCGAAGACCTGTGCCGTCAGCGCGCGGTTGCGCCAGTACCCTTCGGCGATGCAGGCGCCGCGCACCCACACCTCGCCCACCTCGCCGTCCGGCAGGGTGCGCAGGGTGTCGGGGGAGACGATGCGGATGTCGCGGTCCGGGTCCGTGGCCACCGGGCCGCTCGACAGCAGCGGCCGGGCCGGGCGGCCGGGGGCCGCGGGGGTGAGCCGGCCCTGCTCCAGCTCGGCGCTGTCGGCCCACAGCTCGCGCACGGCGGCCTCCCCGCTCGCGTCGGCCGTGACCAGCAAGGTGGCCTCCGCCAGGCCGTAGCCCGGGGTGAACGCCGAGGCGGCGAAGCCGGCCGGGGCGAACCGCTCGCAGAACGCGCGGACCGTCCGGGCCCGCACCGGCTCGCCGCCGCTGACGGCGGTGCGCCAGCCGGACAGGTCGAGGCCGGCGAGCTGCTCGTCACCGACCCGGCGCACGCACAGGTCGTACGCGGTGTCGGGGGCGGCGCTCACCTGGATGCCGTAACGGCCGATCGCCTCCAGCCAGCGGGCCGGGCGCCGCACGAACGCCTCCGGCGACATCAGCAGCGAGGTGCCGCCGAGCCATAACGGGTGCAGCAGCTGGCCCACCAGGCCCAGGTCGTGGTGGAGCGGCAGCCAGCCGCCGATGCGGTCGCCCTCACGGGTGCCGAGCGCCCGGCTGATCGCCTCGTGGTGGGCGCTCAGGGCGCCGTGGGTGATGACGGCGCCGCGCGGGGCGGCCGTGGAGCCGGAGGTGTACTGGAGGTAGGCGGGGGCGTCGTCGGGGAGGGCGAGCGGCGCGTGGTCGGCCTGGCCGTGCACGGCGTCCGCCGCCAGACACGGCGTGGCACCGCAGCCCTGGTCGGCGAGGAGACGGGACAGCTCCGGGGCGAGCCGGGCGTCGGTGAACACGGCGCAGGGCGCGGCGTCCTTGAGCGCGCCGGCCAGGCGGGCCCGGCCGCCGCTGCCGCCGCCCGCCGGCATCGGCACGGCGACGGCACCCGCGTACAGACAGGCCAGGAAGCTCACGGCGAACTGACGGGCGTCGTGGTGCACCAGAAGCACGCGCTCACCGGTCGCGCCGCGTTCGATCAGCCAGCCGGAGAGTGTGCGGGCGGCCGCGTCCAGGGCGCGGTAGGAGACGGTGGAGGGTCTTCCGGTGGAGTCGTCGTCAGGGAGGAGGATCAGGGCGTCGCGCTTCGGATGGGTCTCCGCGCGGAAACGTATGAGCTCGCTGAACGTACGGTGTTCGGCCATCCCAACCCCCGGTACGGTGCGGGCGCGCGGGGTCCCGTCGCCCCGTCGCGCTTGTGTGACCTGAAAGAGCAGGAACGTAACCGCACACTCTCGAACATTGCTCGAATGTTTTCGGACGCGCGGACTCCGGTGCCGCCGTGGCGGCCGGGTCAGGCGCTGCGCCAGCTCAGACGCGGGGTCGTCGGGGAGTGATGGACGCGGGACCAGTCCGCCGCCGCGGGGCGCGGGCCGGGCACAGGCGCGTCGGCCAGGCTCATCAGGACCGTGAGCAGAGCGGCCAGTTCATCGGGGGTGGGCGCGCCTCGGAGGATGCGGATCGCCGGGGGAGGGGTCATGCCCCGAAGCGTTCCCGGCCGGCCTCGAGAGGGTCTCGGGACGGACTGGGGCCCCGCGCGCGGAGTGCGCGTACTTGAGTCCGGCTCGAGCGGGTGGCGAGAGCGCGGGAGCAGGATCACCCCTGCCGCATCCGGGAGGGGAGCACACCATGTTCGAGATGCCAGACGCCGGGCGGACCGTGACCCCCGGCACCGCCCGCTCCGGTCCGACACGGCCCGGCCTTCCCGCGTTCGCCAGGAGCGCCGCCCGCCGCGTCCTGATGCCGGTGTGGCGGACCCTGGTCGTCTACGGCGCCATCTGGCTGCCCAGCCACTACCACCCCTACCTCGGCGAGTACGCCCCCTGCTTCCCGGCGGTGCCCGGCGAGGGCCCGCTGAGCGCCGAGGACGAGGAGCGGCTGCGCGCCCTGGACCGCGCCACCTGGCCACCGGGCGAACCCGGTTCCGAGCAGAACCCGCTGAGGCTGCCTTGACCGCGCCGCCGCCCACCGGCGAGTCCGCGCTCCAGCAGCGCATCGCCCGCCTCGAGTTCGCCTTCGGCGACCTGGACGACCCGGGCAACCCGCTGGGCACCCGGCAGTTCCTCGCCGCCGACGCCGCCGGCCGCATCCTGCCCGCCGCCGACCGCCTCGCCGGCGAGTTCGGCCTGGGCGCCGAGGTCGTCCCGGCCGCACTCGGCGGGCGCTTCACCCGGCTCGACGCCTTCGTCCGGGTGCTGCGCGTCGTCTTCCGCCGGGACGCCGCCCTGGGCCTGAGCCGTGGCATGACCGCGCTGCAGGCCGCGGCGGCGGTGTGGGCGGGCGGGGACGAACGGCAGCGCGGCGACGTCGCCGCGCTGCTGCTCTCCGGGGGCCGCCTCGCCTGCGCCTACCCGGCCCCCGACGGAGGCAACGCCTTCCTCAGCAACCAGCTCGCCGTCGTGCCGGGCCCGGGCGGCCGCCGCCTGCTCAGCGGCCGGAAGGAAGCCCTCAACAACGCGGGCGAGGCGGGCGCGCTGCTGCTGTTCGCCGCCGACGAGGCAGGACGGACCAGCGCCTTCCTGGTCGACGGCGAGGTGTTCGGCGCCGAGGGCGCCCCCGCCCGGCTGCTGCCCCGGCGGGTCACCAGCGGAGTGCGCGGATGCGTGGTCCGGGGCGTCGAGTTCCGGGACCTGCCGCTGGAGCCGGACGCGCTGGTGGGGGCGGAGGGCGACGGACGGCTGCTCGCCGACCGGGCCTTTCCCGTGCTGCGGGCCGCGGGCCCCGCCATGGCCCTGGGCAGCGCCGACACCGCGCTGCGCACCACCGTCGCGTTCGCCCGGGCCCACCGCGCCCGCAGCCGCGTCTCCCTGCGGACCCCGCGCACCCGTGCCGTCCTCGTCGGCGCCTTCGCCGACCTGCTGATGTGCGACTGCCTGGCGCTGGCCGCCGCCCGGGCCGCGCACCTGCTGCCCGGCCACAGCCAGGTGCTCGCCGCCGCCGTGAAGTACCTGCTGCCCACCGTCCTCACCGACGCGCTGTACGACCTGTCGAGCGTGCTCGGCTCCGAGGCGCACAGCGACCACGGCGGCCACGGCGCCTTCCGCAAGTCCGCCCGCGACCTGCCGATGATCGGTCTCGGCGGAGGCGGCAGCGCCGCCAGCCGCCGCGAACTCGTCCGGCACCTCACACGCGACCCCGCCCTGCGCGCCCCGGCGGCCGGCTGCGCACCGCCCGAGCTGTTCACGCCCTTCGACGACCGGCTGCCGCCGCTCGCCCCCGCGGCCCTGAGCGCCCGCGACCCGGGCGACCCCCTGGTCGCCGCGCTCGACACCGACGCTCTGCCCGACCATCCCGAAATCGCCGCTCCCGCCCGGGAACTCGCCGCCGAACTCGCCGGCCTGCGGGACGCCGCCGCCACCGTTCTCCCGCCGGGCGCGGGCGAGCGGGGCCTGCGCGCCCACGCCCTGGTCGACCGGTACGCGCTGCTCGCCGCGGGCGCCGCCGCGCTCAGTGTCTGGCGGCACGCCGGGCCGGACGCGGGCTTCCTCGGCGACCCGGCCTGGGCCGCCGTCGTCCTGCACCGCCTCGCCGTCCGGCTCGGCGCCGCACCCGAGGGCGACCCCGGACCGGGCGCCGAGCGGCTCCTCGACGAACTCCTGCACCGGTTCGACGACGCGCGCAGCTACGACCTGTACGCGACCGCCGTCGGCCGCTGAACCCCGAGGGGCACCCCATGCGCCTGCTGCACCACGACGGCATCCACGACCCCGGCCGCTGGCCCGAGGCGGCCGCGGCGCTCCGCACCACCGGCAGCGTCGTCGTGCACACGGACGTCGGATCATGGCTGCCCGCCCGCGGGGACGGCGGTGACGACCCGTACGTCCTGCGGCTGCTCGGCCGCGACCGGCGCCGCATGGAAGGCATGCCGCACCCACGCGGCCGGGCGCGGTTCGCCGCCTCGCGGCTGTTCATGAAACACGCCGCCGCGGCCGTCCTCGACGCCGCGCCCGAGGACCTCGAACTCGCCTACAAACCGAGCGGCAGGCCCTATCTGAGAGGCATCGACCAGCTCGACCTCTCGCTCAGCCACACCGAGGAACTCCTGGTGATCGGGCTCACCCGGCGCGGCCGCATCGGCGTCGACGTCGAGCACTCCGACCGCCGGATGCTCGACCTGGGCACCCAGCGACAGGCGTGCACCCCGCACGAGCTGCAACGCCTGGAGGACATCCCCGAGGCCACGCGCAACGCCGCCCTGGTCCGCATGTGGACCCTCAAGGAGGCCTACAGCAAGGCCATCGGGCAGGGACTGCGCTTCCGGTTCACCGAGTTCGGCTTCGGCGAGAGCCCGGACCGTCCCGGCGTCCCGCGCCTCGAAGGACCCGACGGCGAGCCCGTCGGCGGCGGCGAGTGGACCTTCCACAGCCGTCCGGTGGGCCGCTTCGTCATCGGCGTCGCCCTGCACGACCCCGGATTCGAGACGCTCCCGAGTCTCGCTCCGGCCCGCTCCACCGCGCGTTGAGCCCGCCTCAAGACCCGATGGCGACCCTCACGAGGCGCACCGGATGTGCGTGTACGTGACGGACGACGGAAGGGGGCGGGCATGTACCGGTACCTGGCGGTGCGGCCCCGGGCGCGGGACGGCGCGGTGCGGCTGCTGTGCTTCCACCACGCGGGCGCCGGAGCCATGAGCTTCGCCGGCTGGCAGCATCGCGCCGGGGACGGCGTCGAGGTGCTGCCGGTACGGCTTCCCGGGCGCGAGGCGCTGCGGGGCGAGCCCGCCGTCACCGACGCGGGCCGGCTCACCGCACTGCTCGACGCCGACCTCGGCCCGCTGCTCGACGAGGCGCCCCACGCCTTCTACGGGCACAGCATGGGCGCCCTGGTCGCCTACCGGCTCGCCCTGCACCGGATGCGCCGGTCCGCCAGGCCGCCGCTGCTCCTGCTCGTCGGCGCCTGCCCCGCACCCCAGCTGCCGTCCCGGCTGCTCGACGGCGCCGACCCGGCGGCCATGAGCGACGGGGCCCTGATGGCCGTCATGGACGACGAGCAGTCGCTGCCGCCGGCCGTGCGCGCCCACCCCGGCCGGCTGGCCCGCACCCTCGGCGTGCTGCGCGACGACCTGCGTCTGGCCTCGTCGCTGCGCGCCGCCCCGGTCACCGAGCTCCCGCTGCCCGTCGCCGCGTTCGCGGGCCGCGACGACCGGATCGTGCCGCCCGGCGAGGTCCGGGCCTGGCAGCGCTGCGCCGGCGCGGGCTTCGCCTACCGCGAGCTGGCCGGTGCCCACTTCTTCGTCCGCGGCCGGGAACTGCCCCGGCACGCGGCGGCCGCGGTGCGCTCCGCGGCCGCCCCGCGGCCCGTACCCGTGCCGGCCCCCGTACCCGTACCCGTGCCCTGACCCGTGCCCCGACCCACGCGTCACCTGCGACAGAAGGAGAGAACCGCGGATGGACATCGGCGTACTCGGCCCGTTCACCACCACCCAGTCCGGCGTGCCGATGCAGCTCACCGCCGTGAAGCCGCGCAAGGCGTTCGCGCTCCTCGCCCTCCACGCCGACCAGCTCGTCTCGGTCGGGTCGCTGATCGAGGAGCTGTGGGGGGAGCGGCCGCCGCGCAGCGTGCAGACCACCCTCCAGACGTACATCCTGCAGCTGCGTTACCTCATCGGTGACGCGCTCGGCGCCGCCGGGCTCGGTGACCAGGGCGCCAAGAGCGTTCTGGTCACCGAGCCCGGCGGCTACCGCCTCGACAGCCAGGGCGGGCTCATCGACGCCCAGGAGTTCGACGCGCTCGCCGCCGCCGGGTACCGGGCCCGGGAGCAGGGCGACTGGTTCGCCGCCTCCGACTACTTCAGCCGGGCGCTCGGACTGTGGCGCGGCCCCGCCCTCGCCGATGTGCAGTGCGGCACTCTCCTGGAGGCCGAGGCGACCCGGCTCGACGAGTCACGCATGAGCGTTCTTCACGGCCGGATCGAGGCGGACCTGAGGCTCGGCCGCCATCATGAACTCATCGGCGAGCTGTCCGGCCTCGCCTCCCGCTACCCGCTCCACGAACGACTGCACGAGCAGCTGATGCTCGCCCTGTACCGGGCGGGCCGGCGCAGCGACGCGCTCGGCGTCTACCGCAGGCTGCGTGCCGCCCTCAACCAGGGCCTCGGTCTCGACCCGTCGGCCGGCATCGAGGACCTGCACCGCGCGGTCCTCGACTCCTCGCCGAGCCTCGACGTCGAACTGCCCCGTCTCGCCCACGCGAGCTGACCCGGGCCGCCCCCAAGCGGCCCGCCGCATCCCCACCGGCTCGTCCAGCGACCCGGCCGGCCGGCCACTCGACCAACCACTCATCCGACCGCCCCTGTCCGAAAGGGACTCATCATGATCGACATCACCCTGTCCGACCTCGGCGCGATGCTCCTGGAGTGCGTCGGAGCGCCCGAGGAAGGCATGGCCTTCGAGGGCGAGCAGGCGCTGGACACTCCGTTCATCGAGTTCGGCTACGACTCGCTGGCGCTGCTCCAGGTCACCAGCGTCATCAACCGCACCTACGGTGTCGTGCTCGACGACGACGCGGTCTCCGAGGCCGAGACGCCCCGCCAGCTGCTCCAGCTGATCGCCTCCGTGCCGCAGGCCGGAGCGGTCCGTTGACCGGCATCACCCCCGCGGCCTCCGCCGCCCCCGCCGGGTTCGCCGGCAAGCGGGTCCTGGTGACCGGTGCCACCCGCGGCATCGGCCGGGCCACCGCGCTCGCGTTCGCGCGGGCCGGGGCCCGGCTCGTCGCCGGCTGCCGGACCGAGGGCGACGCGGCCGAGCGGCTGCGCGTCGCGCTGAAGGAGACCGGAGCCGAGTTCACGATCGTCGCCGCCGACGTCACCACCTCCGAGGGCGCCGCCGCGCTGGCCGACGGCGCACGGGAGTGGTTCGGCGACGGCGACCGGGACGCCCGCGGCGTGCTGGACGTGCTCGTCAACAACGTGGGCGTCGACGGGCACGTGCCCTTCGACCGGCTCACCGAGGCGGAGTGGCACCGCGTCATCGGCCACAACACCACCTCGGCCTACCTGGTCACCCACGCCCTGCTCGACGTGCTCGCCGACGGCGCGTCCGTCGTCAACGTCGGCGCGTCCGTGGCCCTGCGCGGGCGTCCCGCCGGTGTCCACTACAGCGCGTCCAAGGCGGCCGTCATCGGGTTCTCCCGAGCGCTCGCCAAGGACCTCGGACCGCGCGGCATCCGCGTCAACACGGTCGCCCCCGGCGTCACCGAGACCGACCCGGAGGAGGGGCTGCCGCCCCAGCTCGTCGCCCGGCTGACCGCGTTGACCGCGCTCGGCCGGCTCGGCAGGCCCGAGGACGTCGCGGGCGCCGTGCTCTACCTGGCCGGGGACTCGGCCGCTTACGTCACCGGCACCACCATCGAAGTCGACGGAGGAATCTGAATGCCTTACGCAGCCATCACCTACCGCGTCAAGCCCGGCCACGAGGAGGAGATCGCCGAGATCTTCGACGCGTTCAAGCGGGTCGACACCCCGGACTTCAAGGGCGACGACGGCAACGCCGCCGGCCGGCTGCTGGGCACCGGCGTCTTCATCAAGGACGACGTCCTCGTCCGCGTCATCCACTACGAGGGCGACTTCGCCGCCGTCGGGCGCCACATGGCCGCGCAGAAGGGCGTGCACATCCTGGAGGACCGGCTCCAGCCGTACCTGGCCGAGCCGCGCGACACCACCTCGCCGGAGGCGTTCGCCGCGTACTTCCGGGAGGCCACGATGCGCTCCATCGCCCAGCTGACCGTGGACACCCACCCCGCGGGGGCCGGCGCGGCATGACCGGACTCCTCGGCGTCGCGGCCCTGCTGGGCACCGGTGTGACCGCCGGAGTGCTGTTCGCCGTCGCGTTGAGCGTGCTGCCCGCGCTCTTCGCGATGGAGACCGGCACGTACGTCTACGCGCACAAGCTGCTCGGCCGCAACTGGGATCCCACGATGCCGGTGATCGTGCTGAGCAGCACCCTGCTCGACGTGGTGCTCGCGATCGTCGCGGACGGCACCGCACGCCCGCTGTTCGTCCTCGCGGCGGCCCTCATGCTCGGCGTCTCGGGCGTCTCGCACCTGTGCAACGTCCCGATCAACCGCCGGGTCAAGGCCGTGACCGACCCCTCCGTCCTGCCGGCCGACTGGCAGGACCCCCGCCCGCTGTGGCGCCGCTGGCACCTGCTGCGCACCACACTGGCCGTCGTGGCCCTGGCGGTGACGGCCGCGGCCGTCACCACGCTCTGACCGCACCGCCCCCGCGGCGGGCAAGGCTTCGGGCCCGGTACTTGGCGAAGTACCGGGCCCGAAGCCTTGCCCGCCGTCCCCGGGAGGAGGCGCGGACGGTCACGCCGGGGCCGGCGCGCCGTCCCGTACCGAGATCTCGGCGACCGTGTTCAGCAGGCTGCGGCGGAACGTGGCGACGAAGCCCTCCACCGTGTCCGTGTCGCGCGGCCGGGACAGGTACGGCTTCAGTCTGGCCTCCACCTCGCGCACCCCGGGCTGCATCGCCATGTGGCGCGCCACGGCGTCCAGGTCGCCCGTGTACTCGATGACGCGGACCAGCGTGTCGTCGCGCAGGAACACCGCCGTGGCCAGGATCGTGCCGGCCGGCTGCCCCGACTCGTCCTCGACCCGGCTGGAGCGCACGCGCCGGAAACTGCCGAAGATCTCGCTCAGCTCCTTCTCGTGACCGGGCTTGATGTCGTACGTGATCGCCGCGAACGGCATGGCGGTCCCTCCTGGGATGTGTGGGTGTGGGTGCACTGTGGCCCGTAGAGCGGAACGCGGCGGGCTCGGGGCGCGGTCGAGGCGGGCTCGCACCGGGCGTCTCCGGCCGGTTTCGAGTCGCTCTCCAGCTCCCGGTGAGACGTTCCTGGCCGATCCCGACGCCCCAGCCCAGCAAGGAGGTCACGGCGTGCACCGCACTCTCATCGTCGCCAGACTGCGGTCGGACCGGCCGGTCGAGGACAACGTCGAGAACATCGCGAAGATCTTCCACGACTCCGACTCCACCGACCTGCCGCACATGATCGGCGTCAGCCGGCGGACCCTGTTCCGCTTCCACGGCCTGTACTTCCACCTCGTCGAGGCGGACCAGGACATCTCCCCGAACCTGTACCGCGCTCGCAGCCACCCGCTCTACGACGACATCAACACCCGGCTCACCGACTGCGTCGAGCCCTACGACCCGGACTGGAAGGAACCCAAGGACGCCATGGCGAGCCCCTTCTACGTCTGGACGAAAGAAGGAGGACGGATCCAGTGACCACCGCCATCACCCGCACCGTGAAGGTCGCCGAGACCGAGGTCGAGGCCAACACCAAGCGCGGCGGCGACCTGCGGGTCACCCTCAGCCCCAAGACCGTCGGCTGCACCTCCGGCTTCGGCGGCGTGCTCACCCTGGAGCCCGGCGACCACATCACCGAGCACTACCACCCCTACTCCGAGGAGTTCCTGCACGTCGTCGACGGCTCCCTGACGATGTCGCTGGACGGCGAGCAGGTCACCCTGGAGGCCGGCGACTCGCTGTTCGTGCCGATCGGGGTGCGTCACCGCCTGGTCAACACCGGTTCCGTGCCCGCCCGCTGCTCCTTCCACCTGTCGCCGCTCGCGCCGCGCCCGGAACTGGGCCACGTCGACACCGAGCAGGCCCAGCACCCCGAGCGGGCCAACCCCGACGTGGGTGGTGCCCGGTGACCCGTCGCGCAGTCATCACCGGCGTCGGCGCCGTGGCGCCCGGCGGGGTGGGACGCGAGGCCTTCTGGCAGCTGCTCGCCGACGGGCGGACCGCCACCCGGAGCATCACCCTGTTCGACGCGAGCGCCTTCCGTTCGCGCGTCGCGGCCGAGGTCGACTTCGACCCGGCCGCGGCCGGCCTGACCCCGCGCCAGGTCCGCCGCATGGACCGCGCGGCCCAGTTCGCCGTCGTCTCGGCCCGCGAGGCCGTCGCCGACAGCGGCATCGACCTCGCGGCCCTGGCCCCCGAGCGGATCGCCGTCTCCATCGGCAGCGCCGTCGGCTGCACCATGGGCCTGGAGGAGGAGTACGTCGTCCTCAGCGACAGCGGCCGCAAGTGGCTGGTCGAGCACGAGTACGGCGTCCCGCACCTGTACGGCTACATGGTGCCGTCCACCCTGGCCGGCGAGGTGGCCTGGGAGGTCGGCGCCGAGGGGCCGGTGGCGCTCGTCTCCACCGGCTGCACCTCGGGCCTGGACTCCATCGGGCACGCCGTGCAGCTCATCGAGGAGGGCACCGCGGACGTCGCGGTGGCCGGCGCCACCGACGCCCCCATCTCCCCGATCACCTCCGCCTGCTTCGACGCCATCAAGGCGACGACGCCCAACAACGACGACCCGGAGCACGCCTCCCGGCCCTTCGACGGCCGGCGCGACGGCTTCGTGCTCGCCGAGGGCTCGGCCGTGCTGGTCATCGAGGAGAGGGAGGCGGCGATCGCCCGCGACGCGCACATCTACGCCGAGATCGTCGGCTTCGCCGGCCGCTCCAACGCCCACCACATGACCGGGCTCAAGCCGGACGGCCGCGAGATGGCCGAGGCGATCACCGTCGCCCTCGACCAGGCGAGGCTGGACCCGACCGCCGTCGGATACATCAACGCCCACGGCTCGGGCACCAAGCAGAACGACCGGCACGAGACGGCCGCCTTCAAGCGCAGCCTGGGACAGCACGCGTACGACGTCCCGGTCAGCTCCATCAAGTCGATGGTGGGGCACTCGCTGGGCGCCATCGGCTCCATCGAGGTCGCCGCCTGCGCCCTCGCCCTGGACCGTCAGGTCGTGCCGCCCACCGCCAATCTGCACACCCCCGACCCGCTGTGCGACCTGGACTACGTCCCGGTCACCGCCCGCGACCACGCGATGGACGTGGTGCTCAGCGTGGGCAGCGGATTCGGCGGGTTCCAGACCGCGATGCTGCTCGCCCGGCCGGGCTCGGCCGCGGCCGCCGCAGGAAGGAGCGCGGCATGACGGGGACCGCCCCCGCCGGCCCGGCCCCGGTCGTCACCGGCATCGGTGTCACCGCGCCCACCGGCATCGGCATGGAGGCCCACTGGGCCGCCACGCTCGCCGGGAAGTCCGGCATCGGACCCATCGAGCGGTTCGACGCCTCCGGCTACCCGGTCCGCCACGCCGGCCAGGTGCCCGGCTTCCACGCCCCCGACGTGGTGCCCAGCCGGCTGATCAGCCAGACCGACCACTGGACCCACCTCGCCCTGCACGCGGGCGAGCTGGCGCTGCGCGACGCGGACGTCGACCCGGCCGGCCTGCCCGAGTACGAGATGGCCGTCGTCACCTCGTCCTCCTCCGGCGGCACCGAGTTCGGCCAGAAGGAGATGACCGCCCTCTACCGGAACGACCCCTCGCACGTGGGCGCGTACCAGTCGATCGCCTGGTTCTACGCGGCCACCACCGGGCAGCTGTCCATCCGGCACAAGATGCGCGGCCCGTGTGGCGTCCTCGTCTGCGAGCAGGCCGGCGGACTCGACGCGATCGGCCAGGCCCGCCGGCTCATCCGCAAGGGGTCCCGGCTCGTGCTCACCGGCGGCACCGACGCCTCGCTGTGCCCGTACGGCCTGACCGCGCAGCTCTCGCACGGCGGACTGTCCACCGTCGACGACCCCGAGCGCGCCTACCTGCCCTTCTCCGCCGAGGCGTCCGGACACCTGCCCGGCGAGGGCGGCGCGATCCTCGTCCTGGAGAGCGCCGAGTCGGCCGGGGAACGGGGCGCCGGGAACTACGGGCGGGTGCTCGGCTACGCGTCCGGCTTCGACCCGGCACCCGGCACGGGCCGCCCGCGCGCCCTGCGCCGGGTCGCCGCCCAGGCCGTCGCCGACGCCGGGCTCACCCCGGACGGCATCGACGTGGTCTTCGCCGACGCCTCCGGGCAGCCGGCCGACGACCGCGACGAGGCCGAGGCGCTCGCCGCGCTGTTCGGCCCGCGCGGCGTGCCGGTCACCGCACCCAAGACGCTGACCGGTCGGCTGCTGGGCGGCGGCGCACCGCTCGACGTGGCGACCGCGCTGCTCGCCCTGCGCGACGGCGTCGTCCCGCCCACCACCGGCGTCGAGGCGCCCGTCGACGACTACGCGCTCGACCTGGTCACCGCGGGCCCCCGCGAACTGCCGCTGCGCCACGCCCTCGTGCTCGCCCGGGGCGTGGGCGGCTTCACCTCGGCCCTCGTACTGGGCCGCTGAACGAGCAGGACGCCCACCACCGAAGGAGTCGACCGTCATGGCAGGACACACCGACAACCACATCGTCATCCACGCCCCCCTCGACCTGGTGTGGGAGATGACCAACGACGTGCCCAAGTGGCCCGATCTGTTCAGCGAGTACGCCTCCGCCGAGATCCTGGAGCGCGACGGCGACACGGTCGTCTTCCGCCTCACCATGCACCCCGACGAGGACGGCAACGTCTGGAGCTGGGTCTCCCGCCGCACCAGCGACGCCGCCACCCGCACGGTGCGCGCCGAGCGCGTGGAGACCGGCCCGTTCGAGTACATGAAGATCTACTGGGAGTACACCGAGGAACCGGGCGGCGGCGTGCGCATGCGCTGGGTGCAGGACTTCCGCATGAAGCCCCAGGCGCCCGCCACCGACGAGGGCATGACCGAGCACCTCAACCGCAACACGCTCGTGCAGATGGCTCTCATCAAGGAGAAGGTCGAGGCCGCCGCGCGCGTCCTCGCCGGCTGAGGCGACCACCGTGCTGAACTACCTCGCCCCGCTGCTCCTGCTGCTCAACGGGCTCGCCGCCGGCGTCCTGTTCGGCACGCAGCTCGGCGGCTTCCCCTACATGGCCTCGCTGCCCACCGACCGTTACGTCCACGCGCACGCGTTCTTCGGACAGCGCTACGACCCGGCCATGCCGGTCTGCCTGGCCGGCACGGTCGTGCTCGACCTCACCCTGGCGATCGGCGGCGGACACGGCTTCGCGCGTGCCCTGTTCGCCCTCGCGGGCCTGCTCGCCGCCGCCACCGCCGCCATCTCGATCACCAAGAACGCACCGGTCAACCGCTGGATGCGCACGCTCGACCCGGACAACCTGCCCGCCGACTTCCGAAGCCCGCGCCATGAGTGGGGCGTCTGGAACCGGCGCCGCAGCCTGCTGACCATCGCCGCGCTCGCCGTGAACTGCGCCGCGCTCGGCTTCCTGCTCTGACCCCGGAGGAACCTTTCCATGGATCTCGCACTCAAGGGCAAGAAGGCCCTGGTCACCGGCGGCACCCGGGGCGTGGGCCGCGGCCTCGTGCTCGCCCTCGCCAAGGCCGGTGTCGACGTCGTCACCTGCTACCAGCGCGAGAGCGAGTACGTCACCTCGCTGGAGCGCGAGCTGAAGGAGACCGGCGGCGACCACCACGTGCTGCGCGCCGACCTGTCGCGGCCCGAGGAGATCTCGGGCCTGCTCACCCGGACCGGCGAACTGACCGGCGGGCGTCTCGACCTGCTCGTCAACAACGCCGGCGCCATCAGCCACGTCCCCTACGCCGAGCTGCCGCTGGAGGAGTGGCGGCGCATCCTCGACACCAACGTCACCGGCGCCCACCTGGTCATCCAGCACGCGCTGCCGCTGCTCGGCGAGGGCTCCTCGGTGGTCTCCATAGGCTCCCGCGCCGTCGATGCGGGCATCCCGCTGCGCGCCCACTACACCGCCACCAAGGCCGCCCTGGTCGGCCTGAACCGCTCCCTGGCCAAGGAGTTCGGCCCCCGGGGCATCCGCTTCAACGTGGTCGCGCTGGGCGTCATCGAGACCGAGAACTTCCACGCCCTGCCCGAGGAGCAGCGCACCCTGATGGCCCAGCGCTACGGCGCCAAGACGGCCCTGGGCCGGCTCGGCACCCCCGACGAGGTGGCCGGCGCGGTGCTGTGGCTGGCCAGCGACCTGTCCCGCTACGTCACCGGCAACACCATCGGCGTGGACGGAGGCATCTCGTAATGACCTTCCGCGTGATGCTGCGCATGGAGATCGAGCCCGGCAAGGAGGCCGCGTTCGAGGAGGCCTGGCGGGCCGGCACCGAGGCCGTCACCGGACACCCGGCCAACCTCGGGCAGTCGCTGTCCCGCGAGGCCGGTCCGGAGAGCACGTACGTCATCGTCAGCGACTGGCTGGACGAGCCGCGCTTCCGGGAGTTCGAGGAGAGCCCCGCGCACCTGGAGCACCGGGCCACCCTGCATCCCTTCCGCAAGGGCGGCACCTTCCACGTGATGGAGGTCGTCGAGCGGATCGAGGGCAAGGCGGCGTCCGGTGCCGGCTGACAACACCGGCGAGGTGCGCGTGCTCGTCTACCAGGCGGCGCACGACGAGGCGGAGCTGGCCGCGGTCCGCTCCGCCTACCACCGGGTCAGCGAACGGCTGGCGGGGGTGCCCGGCATGCTCGGCAACGAGCTGCTGCGCAGCCCCTTCGACCCCACCGCGCTCGCCGTGCTGAGCCGCTGGGAGTCCATGGACGCCTTCCTGGCCTGGGAACGCGGGGCGGAGCACCGCACCGACACCGCCCCGCTGCGCCCCTACCGCGACACCCGCACCGGCGCGCCGTTCGCCGTCTTCCAGGTCGACGCCGCCTACTAGCCGGCCACGAGCAGAGAGCGAGTAACCATCCATGACAGGACGACAGCTGGCGTTCATCGGACTCGGCAACATGGGTTCGGGCATGGCCGGGAGCCTGCTGCGCGCCGGGTACGACGTCACCGTCTTCAACCGCACCCGGGCCAAGGCCGCCGCGCTCGAGGCGGCCGGCGCCAAGGTCGCCGGCTCCCCTGAGGAGGCGGCCCGGAGCCACCGCCTCTTCGTGCTCAGCCTCGCGGACGAGAAGGCCGTCGAGGAGATCCTCTTCGAGCGGATGGTGCCCCACCTGGTGCCGGGCAGCGTCGTCGTCGACACCTCCACCGTCTCGCCGGGTTACGCCCGCGAGGCCGCCCGCCGCCTCGCCGAGCGGGGGCTGCGCCGGGTGGAGGCGTGCGTCGTCGGCAACCCGCTGCAGGCCCGCAAGGGCGAACTGCGGGTCTTCACCGCGGGCCCCGCCGAGGACCGCCACGAGGTCGCCGGCCTGCTGGACGCCATCGGCAACGAGACCGTGCACCTCGGCGCGCCCGGTACCGCCGCCTCGATGAAGCTCATCCTCAACCTGCTGCTCGGCGCGCAGGTCGCCGCGCTCGCCGAGGCCGTGGCCTGGGGCACCCGCGCGGGCCTGGACCGCGACCAGCTGATCGGCGCCGTGGTCGGCAGCGGCTTCAGCTCGCTGGTGCTGCGCTTCCGCGCCGACCTGATGTACAAGCGGGCCTACGAGCCGGCCTTCTTCCGGTCGGAGCTGATGGAGAAGGACCTGCGCATCGCCATCGACGACGCCGCCCGGTACGACACGGGCATGCCGGTCCTGGACGCCGTGCGCGAGTCCTTCGCCGCCGTGCTCGCCGCCGGGGACGGCGACAAGGACGCGGCGGTGCTCGTCGAGCACGCCGGAGGCGGGAAGGAGGTGCTGGCCGGTGCCGACACCGCCGCGCAGCACACTGCGCAACACTGACGTCCTGGTGGTGGGCGGCGGCCTGGCCGGCCTGTCCACCGCGCTGTTCCTCGCCCAGCAGGGCGTGGACTGCCTGCTCGTCGAGCGGCGCCCCGAGCTGTACGGGCACCCGCGCGCCCGGGGCGTGCACCCCCGGGCCATGGAGCTGCTGCGCTCCGTCGGCCTGGAGGACGAGATCCGCGCCACCCCCTCGGCCCGGCAGCTGGCCGGCAACTCCGGCGTGCTGGTCGCCGAGTCGCTCGTCGGACGCCGGCTGGGCGCGCTCGACGAGAAGTACGTGATGGACGTGCACGCCGACATCGGCACGCTGTCACCGACCACCTGGTGCCTGTGCCACCAGGGTGACCTGGAGGACGTGCTGCGCGGCCGGGCCGAACGGCTCGGCGCCGCCATGCGCTTCCACACCGAGCTGGTCTCCTTCGACCGGAACGGCGAGCCCGGCGCCGGGATCACCGCCCGGCTGCGGGACACCGGCACCGGCCGGGAGCAGGAGATCGAGGCCCGCTACCTCGTCGCCGCCGACGGCGCGCGCAGCGGGATCCGGGCCGCCCTCGGCATCGGCTTCGAGGGGGAGGCCCTCGGCCACTACGTCAACATCCACTTCCGCGCCGACCTCACCCGCGAGCTGGGCGAGCGCCGCTTCCTGATGTGCTACACGGTCAACGACGCGGTGCGGGGCGCGCTGATGCCGCTGGACAACGCGACCGAGTGGCTGCTGCACGTCGAGTACGACCCGGAGGGCGAGGACAGCGGGGCCTTCGACGAGGAAGGCTGTGCCGACCTGGTCCGCGCGGCCACCGGCGTGCCCGGCCTGGAGCCGCGGATCCTGTCCGTGACGCCCTGGAGCGGCGAGGCGCGCACCGCGGGGCGGTTCTCCGACGGACGGGTCTTCCTCGTCGGGGACGCCGCCCACGTCATGCCGCCCAGCGGCGGCTTCGGCTCCAGCACCGGCATCCAGGACGGCCACAACCTCGCCTGGAAGCTGGCCGCCGTCCTCGACGGCTGGGCCGGACCGGGGCTCCTGGACAGCTACGACCAGGAGCGCAGGCCCGTCGCCGCCGCCACCGTGGAGCAGGCCGTGCTGCGCTCCCGGGACCGGCTGCGGCTGCCCGGCCGGGGCGGTGAGCAGCGGGACGCCGACCCGGGCCTCGTCGAGGACACCCTGGTCTGGCTCGCCTGGCGCTACCGCTCCGGGGCGGTCACCGACTGGGACGAGAGCACCCTCGCCGCGTACGGGGTGTGGGCGGCGGAGAACGACGGCCGGCCCGGCAGCCGCGCCCCGCACCTGCGGCTGCGGTACGGCGGCGCCGAGATCTCCTCGCTCGACCTGTTCGGCCCGGCACCGGTCCTGCTCACCGGGCCCGACGCGGGCGGCTGGCGGGAGGCCGCCCGGGCCGCCGCCCACGAGGTGGGCGTCCCGCTCGCGGTGTACGGGATCGGCACGGAGGTCACCGACCTCGACGACCGCTTCCCGCTGCTGTACGGGGTGACCGCGCAGGGCGCCGCGCTGGTGCGCCCCGACGGAGTGGTCGCCTGGCGCTGCGGGGACACCCCGGTCTATCCGGAGCGGGTGCTGCGAGGGGTGCTCGAGAGACTGCTGGCGCACCGGGAGGAGACGGGCGCGGGCCGAGGAGAGGACGGACGGCGATGACCCATCGAGTGATCCTGCGCATGGAGATCCGCCCGGAGCTGGCGGCGGAGTTCGAGCGCACCTGGCTGGAGGTGGCCCGCACCATCGCCCGCCACCCCGCCAACCGGGGCCAGACGCTGGTCCGCGACATCGTCGAGCCGCATGTGTACCACGTGCTGACCGACTGGGCGGGCGAGGCGGAGTTCCGCGCGTTCGAGCTGAGCGAGGAGCACGTGGAGAACCGGCGCCGGCTCGCACCGTTCCGCACCGGCGGCGACATGACCGTCAGCCGCGTGGTGCACCACCTGGAGCCCGTGGCGGCGGTCACCTGATCTGCCGTCGCACGGCACACACCGGGAGGGCGGGCCCGCGCGGGCCCGCCCTCTCCGTCCGCCGCAGGGGGTCACCAGCCCATCGTGGCGCCGCCCGCCTTGAAGAACCCGCCGGTCGGCCCGTCGTCCGGCAGCGTCACCAGGCGCACGATGTCGTCCACCGCCTCCTTCGGCAGCCGCGGCGCCTGCGGCCGCAGCCGGGTGCGCAGCTGGCCCGGGTTGACGGCGTTGACCAGCACCCCGGTGCCCCGGGTCTGCTCGGCGAGCAGCACCGTGAGCGCGTTCAGCGCGGCCTTGGAGACCGTGTAGCCGGGGGTGTGCGCGATCAGGCCGTGGGTGAACGACGCGGTGCCGCTGGAGATGTTGACGATCCGGCCCCAGCCGCGCTCCGTCATCCCGGGCAGCACCGCCTGCGCCACCCGCCACGCGCCGAGCGCGTTCACCGCGAACTCCTGCTCCACGGCGGCCAGATCGACCGCGGCCGGCGTCGAACCGGCGGTCAGCAGCACACCCGCGTTGTTGATCAGGACGTCGGTGTCCGGGAACCTCTCGACGGCCGCGCGCACACTCGCCGGATCGGTGACGTCCAGCGCCACCGCCCCCGCTCCGTCGCCGAGTTCCCGCGCGACCTCGTCGGCGTCCTCCGCCTTGCGGGCCGCCGCGACCACCCGGAACCCGGCCGCGGCGAGGCCCCGGCACAGCTCCCGGCCCAGCGCGCCGCCCGCGCCCGTCACCAGGGCGCCGCGGCGGGCGTCCGCGCTCGTGCCGGTGCTCATCACAGCACCGCCTTCGCGAACAGGTCGACCTGGCCGGGGTCGGCGGCGCAGGGGAACAGCAGCAGCTCGTCGCAGCCCGACTCGCGGTACTCGGCGACGGTGTCGCGCAGCGCCGCCGCGTCGGTCAGCGCGCCCGCCACCACCCGGCCCGCGAACCGCGGCCCCAGGAAGGCGTAGTAGCGGCCCAGGTACTCCTCGGCGTGGTGCTCGGCGTCCGGGCCGAGCGCCGTGTACAGCAGGGCGGTCCTGCGGGGCTCGGCGTCCTCGGCGATGCCGTCGGCCGACCACACGCCGCGCGCCTTCGCCAGGTTGGCGCGGTAGTCCTTGCCGGTGCTGCCGCCGGCGATCCACGCCCAGCCGTGCCGGCCGGCCCGGCGCAGCGCGGCCTCCGAGTGGCCGCCGAACATCAGCCGCGGCGGCCCGTGCTCGGGCAGCGGTCCGATCGGGTGCTCGAAGCCCTCCTCCGGCGTCCCCGCCCAGATACGGCGCATCCGCTCGACCATCGCGTCGAGGCGGGCGCCGCGGCCCCGGGCCGAGGTGCCGTTGGATCCGTAGTCGTCCTCGCGGAACCCGGCCGCCATGCCGAGCACCAGCCGCCCCTCGGAGAGCCGCTGCACGGTCGCGGCCTGCTTGGCCAGGACCGCCACGTCGGCACGGTAGGGCGCGATGAGGATGCTGGTGGCGAGCCGGATCCGCTCGGTGACCGCGGCCGCCGCGGCGAGCGTGGTGAGCGGCTCGTAGTTGTCGTACACCAGGCGGTCCAGGATGCCCAGCGTGCTGAAACCGTGGCCGTCCGCCCGCCGCGCCCATTCGGTCAACTGCCGGGCAGGGGTGCCCGGATGGGTGGCGGGCAGCCCGATGCCTATCTCCATGGTGCGCATGAGGCTCCTCTCACGAACGTGTCGCAAGGAGGGTGGGGGCGACGGCTCGGGCGGTGCTCGAGTACGCGCCGAGCGCTCCTTGGCACAAAGGGGGGCGACCATGTCGCCCCGCGCCGTCCGGGGTGCTCTCGAGAAGGGCTGACTCGTATGCGTGTACTGGTGACCAGCTGGGCCTGGCCGACGCACTACTACCCGATGGCGCCGCTTGCCTGGGCCCTTCGCGCGGCGGGCCACGAGGTCCTCGTCGCCGCGCCGCCCTCGCTCGGCCCGGCCGTGGCGGGCACCGGCATGCCGTTCGTGCCGACGGGGCGCGACCTGGACGTGGTCGGGATGATCCGCTCCATCGTCGACGGGCGGGCCGGGAAGCCGGCTCCGGCGGCGGGCGGCGCCCCTGCCGCGCCGACCGCCGCCAAGGGGCCCCGCTCCACTCCGATGTTCACCGCCATCGCCGAGTCGATGGCGGACGAACTCCTTTCGGTGGGACGGTCGTTCGGGCCCGACCTCGTGATGTTCGAACCGTCCGCGTGGGCCGGCCCGCTGGTCGCCGCCGCGCTGGGCGTTCCCGCCGTGCGCGTGCCGTGGGGCGCCGACATCATGGCGTCCGTGCACCAGGCGGAGGGCGCGCTGGAGGCCGAGCGGGAGGCGCTCGCCCCGCTCGCCGCGTCGCTCGGCGTCCCCGGCGGCGCCGACACCCTCGGCACCCTCACCCTCGACGCCTGCCCGGCCCCGATGCAGATCGACGGCACCACCCACGCCACGAGCCCGCTGCGCTACGTGCCCTACAACGGGCCCGGGAACCCGCTGCCCGGCCACCTCGCCGGCCCCCGCACCCGCCCCCGCGTCTGTGTCACCTGGGGCACGACCGTCGGCCGCATCGACCCGGCCAGGGTGCTCACCGCCGAGGTGCTGCGCGCCCTCGCCGGCACCGGCCTCGACCTGGTCGCCGCCGTGCCGCAGGGCGGCCGGGCGGCGCTCGGGCCGATCGCGCACGAGGTGACCGTCCTCGAACAGGTCCCGCTGCACCAGGTGTTCCCGCACGTCGACGCCGTCGTCGGTCACGGCGGCGCGGGCACCGTCCTCGCCGGGCTGCTCAACGGGCTGCCGCAGGCCGCCCTGCCCCTGCTGCCCGACCACCGCTTCAACGCGGGCCGGCTGGCGGCCTCCGGCGCGGGTCTCCTGCTGCCGCGCGAGGAGGCGAGCCCCGGGCGGATCCGGGAGACCGTGCTCGCCGTACTGGAGGAACCGGGGCACCGCAAGGCCGCCGAGGAGTGCCGCGCCGATCTCCTCGCCCGGCCCACCCCGGCCGAAGTGGTCGGTGTCCTGGGGGAGTTGGCCGGCGGCCGCTGAGCCGCCCCACGTCGCTCGAGCGGGGCTCCAGTACGGTTCCGGATCATGGCTGAACATATCTTTGTACCGTACTGACCGACGACCCGTGGGGAAGACATGGCTGGTGTCCGACGGCGGCTCTTACTCGGAATCGGCGGCGCGGCCGTCGTGGGCGGCGCCGGGTGGGGCGCCAACTGGCTCACCGCCTACAGCAGACACGAGCGAAGCAACGTGGGATCGCTCGGCTTCCGCAACCGGCTGCGCATCCCGGACCTCCTCGACCCGCGGCCCGGGCCCGACGGCGTCAAGAGGTACGAGCTCGAACTGGCGCCGGGCGAGAGCGAGTTCCTCCCCGGGAAGAAGACCGCGACCTGGGGCGCCAACGGCCCCTACCTCGCCCCGACGCTGCGCGCCCGCAACGGCGACGAGGTCGCCCTGACGGTGCGCAACAAGCTGCCCGACGCCACCACCCTGCACTGGCACGGCATGCATCTGCCGCCCGCGATGGACGGCGGACCGCACCAGATGATCGCCGCGGGGGACACCTGGCGCCCGCACTGGACGGTGCACCAGCCCGCGGCGACCCTCTGGTACCACCCGCACCCGCACGGCGCCACCGGCTCGCACGTCTACCGGGGCATCGCCGGGATGATCATCATCGACGACGAGCACGCGGCGGCGGCCGGACTGCCGAGCCGCTACGGCGTCGACGACGTGCCGGTCGTCATCCAGGACAAGAACTTCCACGACGACGGCTCCCTCGACTTCACCGAGACCACCCTCAGCGACGACATCGCCGCCGTCGACAACGTGGGCGTCCTCGGCGACACCATCCTCGTCAACGGCACCTACGACCCGTACCACGAGGTCACGACCGAACGGGTCCGGCTGCGCCTGCTCAACGGGTCCAACGCCCGCGTCTACCAGCTCGGCTTCCCCGACGACCGCACCTTCCACCTCGTCGCCACCGACAACGGACTGCTGCGCCGCCCCCAGGGGCTGACCCGGCTGCGGCTCGCGCCGGGGGAGCGGGCCGAGGTCGTCGTGGCGTTCGAGCCGGGCGAGAAGGCGGTGCTGCGCAGCTTCGAGCCGGACCTCGGGGTGGGCTTCCCGACGCGCCGGTTCACCGGCGGTGACGACACCTTCGACCTGCTGCAGTTCCGCGCGGCCGGCACGCTCGCGCCGTCGCCCGAGCTGCCCGCCACGATCGCCGGCGCGCCGGTGCCCATCGAGGTGCCGCAGGACGCGAGGAAACGCAGGTTCGAGTTCGTCGGCACGCGCATCAACGGCAGGGCGATGGACATGAACCGGATCGACGAGGTGGTGCCCGCGGGCGCCCGGGAGATCTGGGAGATCGAGCGCGGCGACGGCCGCGTGCACGCCTTCCACCTGCACGGCGCGACCTTCAACGTCATCGACGTGCTGGGCGGGGAGCCGCCCGTGGAGATGCGCGGGCCGAAGGACACCGTCTACCTGCCGGAGACCGGCACCGTCAGGCTCGCCGTCGCCTTCGACACGCTGACCGACACCGAGAAGCCGTACATGTACCACTGCCATGTGCTGCGCCACGAGGACGACGGCATGATGGGGCAGTTCCTCGTGGTCGAGCCCGGCAGCGAGG
This sequence comes from Streptomyces sp. NPDC006384, assembly GCF_042870695.1. Taxonomy (NCBI): domain Bacteria; kingdom Bacillati; phylum Actinomycetota; class Actinomycetes; order Kitasatosporales; family Streptomycetaceae; genus Streptomyces; species Streptomyces sp. NPDC006384. Next base: position 221,809 of record NZ_JBIAHR010000005.1, on the reverse strand, counting down.
ACGAGGTGCCGCGCACCCTCAAGAGCAGCGCCGCGGAACACGGCGGCCACCACTGACACCGCCCGCCGGCCGGGACACGACGGAGGAGGGGCGCCCCCGGCCGGGGGCGCCCCTCCTCCGTCGCCGGTACGCGGATCAGCTCCGGGAGCGCGGCATCACGAACCGCAGCAGGGCCAGCGCCGTCACGTACATCAGCAGCAGACAGCCGAGCGCCCGGTCCAGGGCCGCGGTGTCCGAGGACAGCCCGGCGGACGACGCGTAGTACACCGTGCCCACCAGCGCCACCCCGAACGACGAGCCGATCTGGCCGAACGTCGCGAACACCCCGCTCGCCGAGCCGATGTCGCGGCGCGGCATCGCGCTCAGCGTGATGTTGTACAGCGGGGGGCTGACCAGGCCCATGCCCAGGCCCGCCGGGACCAGGCCGATCGCGATCTGCCCGGTCGACAGGTCCGTGCCCGCGGTGTGCCCGAACCAGAGCAGCAGCCCGGTGCCGAGTGCCATCAGGAACGCACCGGCCTCCAGCATCGGCCGGCCGAACCGCCCGGTGAGCGGCACCGAGGCGCCCGACGCCGCGGCGGCGGCCAGCGCGAACGGCATCAGGGCGATCCCCGTGTCCTTCGGGGAGAAGTCCAGCGCCGTCTGCAGATGCACCACGAACACCATGAAGAACGCGGCGACACCCCCCATCACCAGGAAGTTGACGCTCGCGCCCGCCGGGAAGCCCCGGCCGCGGAACAGCTCGGCCGCGATCAGCGGCGTACGTCCTGCCGCCTCGGCCCGGCGGTGCAGCGGGACCAGCAGCCAGCCCACCGCGGGCGCGGCCACCGCGAGCGCCACCAGCCACCACGGCCAGCCCCACTCGCGGCCCTGCACCAGCGGCAGCAGCAGCATCAGCAGCGCGGCGGAGGCCACGGCGATCCCCGCCGGGTCGATGCGGGCCGCCCCGCTCGGCTCCTCCTTCGGCAGCCAGCGCAGCGCCAGCACCAGGGCGAGGACACCGACGGGCAGGTTCACCAGGAACACCGAGCGCCAGCCCAGGCCCGCCACATCGGCGTTGACCAGCAGGCCGCCCAGCAGCGGGCCGCTCGTCGTGGCCACCGCGACGACCGCGGCCTGCGCCCCGAACGCGGCGCCCCGCTTCCCCTCGGGGAACAGCAGCGTGATGACCGGAGCCACCTGGGGCGCCAGCAGGGCCGCCGACAGCCCCTGCGCCACGCGGGCGGCGATCAGCACCCCCGCGTCCGGGGCCGCCGCGCACGCCACCGACGCCAGCGTGAAGCCGACGATGCCGGCCAGCACCAGGGGGCGCCGGCCGTAGGCGTCGCCGAGCCGGCCGGCCGTCACCAGGAACAGCGCGAACGACATCGTGTAGCCGACCAGCACCCACTGCACGGCCGTCTCGCCCGCGCCGAGGCCCGTGCGGACGGCCGGTGCGGCGACGCTGACCACGGTCATGTCGAACAGGTGCAGAAAGCTCGTCAGGAGCACCGCGGAGAGGGCCGGCCACGCCGCGCGCGACCGGTCCGCCGTGGCGGTCCGCCCGGCCCTGGTGCCGGGGCCGGCGGAGGAGAGCGCGGAGTCGGTCACCGGGCCAGCGCTCCTCGCAGGGCCGCGGTCAGTCCGGCCGCGTGGGTGCCAGGCGCGGCCCCGGCCGAACGCCAGGCGACGAAGCCGTCGGGGCGCACCAGGACGGCGCCGTTCTCCGGCGTGTTGTAGACGGCGCTCCAGGCGGCCGTCGTCTCCTTGACGTCGATGCCGATGCGGTAGGCGTCCACCCGCACGCCCAGCGTGCGCGCCGCCGCGGCCGCCGCCTCCGGCCACCCGGCCGGCTCCGCGCCGGTCAGCAGCACGAACGCGTCGCCGTACAGGTCGAGCAGCGACTTCTCCTCGCCGTCCACCAGGACCGGCAGGTGCGGGGCGCGGCTGCCCGGCTCGGCCGCCAGGTCCTGCGGCTCGATGAACTCCGGCAGCCCGTCGCCGTAGGTGTGGCCGAGCGTCACCGCGAGCGGGTCGCACAGCCGCGCCTTCTGGTCGTCGTCCGCGTAGCCGGCGCGGAACGCCAGGCGCAGCCGGGCCTGCTCGACGGTGCGCCGGGCGACCGGCAGCCGCTCCGCCTCGTAGGTGTCCAGGAGCTCCTCACCGGCCTCGCCGCGCAGCACCGCCGCCAGCTTCCAGGCGAGGTTGTGCACGTCGTGGATGCCGGTGTTGGCGCCGAACCCGCCGACGGGCGGCACGACGTGGGCGGCGTCGCCCGCGAGGAAGATCCGTCCCGAGCGCAGCCGTTCGGCGACCAGCGCGGCCATCTCCCAGGGCAGCACGTCGGCGACGAGGATGTCCGTGTCGGCGCCGATGGCCGAGCGGACCAGCTCGCGGGCGCGCTCCTTGTCGTAGGACTCCGCGCTGTCGCCCTGCTCCGGGTGGTACGTGGTGATCAGCGTGCCCTTCTGGCCGGTCTCGTTGATTCCGAGGACACCGGAGACCAGGTCGTTCTCGACCTGGCACAGCGAGAACCTGCGGCCCGCCAGCGGGCCCGTCATGTCCGCCTGGAAGAGGATGCTCAGCTGGTGGCGGAGCGTGCCGCTGCCGGTGCGCCCGATGCCCAGCGCCTCACGCACCGGGCTGCGCGGCCCGTCGGCGGCGATGGCGTAACGGGCGCGCACGGTGCGCTCCTCGCCGGTCCCGCGGTGCCGCAGCAGCGCCGTGACCCCGTGCGCGTCCTGCTCGACGGAGACGACCTCGGTGTGGAAGCGCAGGTCGGCGCCCTTCGCCTCGGCGCCCTCGCGGATCTTCGCCTCGATACGGTTCTGGCCGAGCGAGATCTGCGGTGCCGGCGTCAGGTCGGAGATGTCCTCGGGCGCGGGCAGCATGGTCGAGCTGATCTCCCGGCCCGCCAGCGACTCGACCTTCGCCTGGAGGCGGTGCCCGGAGTAGCCCTGTGCCTCCGCCAGCACCGCGTCCGCGACACCCGCCCAGCGCAACTGCTCCAGGGTGCGCGAGTACCAGCCCCAGGCCCGCGGGTGGATGGAGGTGCCCCGGTGGCGCTCGGCGACGACGACCCGGACGCCGTGCGTGCGCAGGAACAGCGCGGCGCTCAGCCCGGTGACACCCCCGCCGACCACGAGAACCTCGGTCTGCTCTGTCTGGCCTTCGTTCACGGGAACGATCCCTTCTGTCCCTCGGAGCCTGTGTACCGGCCGCGACCGGAGCCCCGATGCTGGGACGCCCGCCTACAAGGCGGGTCGAGGGCCGCTGGGGACACCGGGACGTGCCCGCGGGACGGGCGGGGCCCCGCCGGCACGTCCCGGGACCCCGCGGACGCCCCCCGGACCGGGACGGTGTCGAGTCCGCGTCGAGACGCTTTCGAGCCCGCCGCCCCAGGATCGGCGCCGCAACCGCATGGGGAGCGACGTCGAGGACCGAAGGAGAGGGCCCATGTCCGGGATCACCGGCTGGATCGATCACACGAGGGACCTGGAGTGCGAGCGCGCCACGCTGCTCGCGATGACCGGGACGCTGGCGCCGCGCGGGCCCGAGGCGGAGCGGGTGTGGCTGTCCGGCCGGGCCGCCTTCGGCATGCGCGGCTCGAACCCCGACGGCCGCGGCGCGCAGGTCCCGTGGACGCTGCACGAGGCGGGCCGCACCGTGCTCACCGCCCTCGTCACCGGCTCCCTGTACGACACCGCGCAGCTCGCCGCCGAGCTGGGGCTGCCCGCCGGCGCCACCCAGGGCGAACTGGCCGGACGGGCCTACCTGCGCTGGGGCGAGCGGTTCGCCGAGCACCTCGACGGGGCCTTCGCCGTCGCCCTGTGGGACGAACGCACCCGCGAACTCGTCCTCGCCCGCGACCGCCTCGGCAACCAGCCGCTCTACTACTACCCGCTGCCCACCGGCGTCCTCTTCGGCTCCGAGCGCAAGGCGATCCTCGCCCACCCGGCCGCCGAGGCGGTCATCGACGCGGACGGCCTGCGCGAGCTGTTCGGCTACGCCGGCACCGCCGGCCACGGCATCCTCAAGGGCTTCTGGCAGGTCCGCCCCGGCCACGTCGTCCGCTTCTCCGCGGACGGCGAACGGTCGTACCGCTACTGGCAGCTGACCGCCGAGGAGCACACCGACGACCGGGACACCACCGTCGCCCGGGTCCGCGAGCTGCTCGGCGACAGCGTGCGCCGCACCCTGGGCACCGGCGACGTGCCGGGCATCATGCTCTCCGGCGGCATCGACTCCAGCGCCGTCACCGCCCTCGCCCACAAGGCGCTCGCCGAGCGCGGCGGCGGCACCGTGCGCACCTTCACCGTCTCCTACGGCAGGGCCGAGGAGTTCAAGGAGGACGAGATCTGGGGCAGCCCCGACGCCCCGTTCGTGCAGTCCGTCGTCAAGCACCTGGGCACCGAGCACACCGACCTCGTGCTCGACACGGCCGACATCGTCGACCCGGCGATCCGCGCGGCCGTGCTGCGCGCCAAGGACGTGCCCAGCCCGCTCGGCAACATGAACACCTCGCTGTACCTGCTGTGCCGCGCCGTGCGCGAGCACGTCGGCTCCGTGCTGCTCGGCGAGATCGCCGACGCCGTCTTCGGCGGCTTCGCCTGGGTGCACAACGAGAAGCTGGTGCAGGCCCCCACCCTGCCCTGGGTCGCCATGGGCCACTTCGGCGGCGGCAGGCACGGCCTCGGCGGCGACCTGCTCGCCCCCGGCCTGCTCGCCGAGCTCGACCTCAACGGCTACGTCGCCGACGCCTACGCCGACAGCATGGCCCAGGTACCGCGCCTGGACGGGGAGAGCGGCCGGACCCTGCGGATGCGCGAGATCACCTACTTCCACCTGACCCGCTGGCTGGAGACGCTGCTCAGCCACGACGAGTCGCTGGGCTCCGCCAACGGCCTGCAGACCCGGATGCCGTTCTGCGACTGGCGCCTGGTCAACTACGCCTACAACGTGCCGTGGGACCTGAAGAGCTTCGACGGCCGGGAGAAGTCGCTGCTGCGTGCCGCCGTCGCCGACCTGCTCCCCGACGACGTGGTCAACCGCGCCAAGAGCCCCTACCCGGTCACCCAGGACCCGGCCTACGGCCACGCGCTGACCAGCGGCCTGTCCGCGCTGCTCGCCGACCCGGCGGCCCCGGCCCGCGACCTGGCCGACGCCACGGGTGTGCGGGCCCTCATCGACGACCCGTCCGTTCTCGACAGCGGCATGCGCGCCTGGGTGGCCCGCGCCAACGTCGAGATGCTGCTCGGGCTCAACAGCTGGCTGCGCGCCTACGGCGTCCGGGTCGAGCTGTGAGAACCACCGCTCTGCCGGGGCCGGTCATCGGCCGGGAGGTCACCCCGTTCGGCCGCGGCTTCCGCATCGTCATGGCGCTCGTCGCGCTCGTCCACGTCGCGGCCCGCTTCGGCGGGCGCGACGGCGGCGAGATCGCCGTCGCCCTCGGCTCCGCCGCCGCCGTCGCCGCGCTGTTCACCGCCCTCGCCCGGGTCCTGCGCCCCTGGCTGGACGGCACCCGCGGCGACGCCCTCGCCGGCTGGCCCGGCGGCGCCCTGTTCGTCGTGCCGCTGCTGGCCTACCCGATGGGCCTGGTCCCCGAGACCGTCGGCCTCGGCATCGCCCTGTACGTCGAGGGCTCGCTGCTGCTGGCCGGGATCACCGGGTACGGGGGCGTGGAGTCGGCGGCGCTGCCCGCCCTGGTCTGGGGGTTCCGGCCGCGTCTGTACGGCCCGGTCAACCTGGTGGACCTCGCCGAGCGGGCCCCGCTGCGCGCCAGGGGCCTCACCCCGGTGGTCCGCGGCCTCGTGCTCGCGGCGCTCGCCTGGTACTGGGCCGTGCCGACCCTCGCCGACGTGCGCGGCGGCGTCGGCGAGTTCTTCGCGCCCGCCGGGAACCTCGGTCCCGTCGCGGCGCTCGCCATCGCCGCCGCGGGCCTGGCCGTGGCCCTGCTCGGCAGCGGTCCCGGCGGTCCGCGCGCCCGCTTCCTGCCGGCCCTCGCCCTGCTCCTGCTGGGCGGCGCGGGCGCGGTCGGCGCGCTGCCCGACGGTCTGTGGGCCGCCGTGATCCTCGGCGGCCTGGTGGCCGGCGCCGCGGCCCTGCGCCGCTCGCTCAGGCGAGACTCCAGGACGGTTCGAGCGCTGTCCGCTGAAGTGCATTCGTAAGTCCGACATGGACCTGGGTTCTGACCAAGGGGTGCCCCACCGTGGACGACGTGACCACGCTCGCCCGGCTGCAATTCGCGATCACCGCGATCGCGCACTACATGTTCGTCTCGCTCACCTTGGGTCTGGTCACCTTCGTCGTCGTGATGCAGACCCGCTGGGCGATGACCAAGAAGGAGGAGCACCGCAGGCAGACCCGGTTCTGGGGGCAGCTCTACGTCATCAACTACGTCCTCGGCATCGGCACCGGACTCGTCATGGAGTTCCAGTTCGGACTCGCCTGGAGCGGACTGACCCACTTCGTCGGCAACGTCTTCGGCGCGCCGCTCGCCGTGGAGACCCTGGTCGCGTTCTTCGCCGAGTCGACACTGCTCGGCCTGTGGATCTTCGGCTGGAACCGGATGGGCCACCGGCTGCACACGCTGATGATCTGGCTCGTCGCCCTGACCGCGTACGCCTCCGTCTTCTTCGTGCTGGCCGCCAACGGCTTCCTCCAGCACCCGGTCGGCAAGCGCACCGAGAACGGCAGGATCTACCTCGAGAGCTTCACCGACCTGCTCACCAACAGCAACGCCCTGGCCGCGGCCGCCCACGTGCTCAGCGCCTCGCTGGTCACCGGCGCCTTCTTCATCGTCGCCGTCAGCGCCTGGCACCTGCGCCGGGGCACCGGGCACACCGAGTTCTACTGGTCGTCCCTGAAGCTGGTGCTGCCCGCGGCGCCCGTGCTGGTCCTGCTGACCGCCACCCTCGGCGGCGTCCAGATCGGTTACTCCTCCGACCAGACACCCACCAAGTACGGCTCCGGGTTCGAGGGCGCGGTCGCCAAGGCCCGTGAGTTCCAGGAGCAGTTCGGGCCGGGCAACTACTACCCGCCCTCCTTCGCCCGCACCTTCGAGTTCGTGATGATCGTCCCCGCGGCGTTCATGATGCTCGTCACCCTCGTCGGTGCCCTGATGATGATCAAGCGCCGGCTGCTGCGCGGCAGGATCGTCCTGTGGCTGCTCACCGCCGCCGTGGTGCTGCCCTACGTGTCCAACGTCTCCGGATGGATCTTCCGCGAGGTCGGCCGGCAGCCCTGGGCCGTGTACGGGGTGCTGCGCACCGAGGACGCCGTCAGCCCCGGACTCACCCCGGGCACCGTCATGTTCTCGCTGATCGTCTTCTCCGTGCTCGTCATCGGCCTGACCCTCGTCGACTGGGGCCTGCTCGTCCGCTTCGCCCGGCGCGGCCCCGAGGGTGCCCAGCTCGGCCGGCTGCCCGGCGAGTCCGACGCCGGCCGGCTGCCCGCCCAGCGCACCCGCGAGACCGAGGCCGAGCGCGACTCGGCACCGCTCTTCTAGGGCCTCTGTCCGGACCGGACCGGGCCGGGCTCGTGGCTTTTGGCCCGGTCCGGACGGAGGACCCCGGGACCGGCCGGTTCCGGTCCCATGCCGACGCCCGGTCGGCCCCGAACCGACGAACGAGGAGACGTTCACCGTGTGGGAGATCATCTGGTACGGCCTGCTGGGGGTGCTGCTCGCCGGGTACCTGGCGCTCGACGGCATCACCCTCGGCACCGGCATCATCGGCCGCCTCGTGGCGCGCACCGATGACGACCGGCGCACCGTGGCCGCCGCGACCGGCCCCTTCTTCCTCGGCAACGAGGTCTGGCTGGTCGCCGCCGCCGGCATCACCCTCGGCGGCTTCCCCGGCCTGGAGTCCACCGTCATCACCGGCTTCTACCCGGTGATCGTGCTCGCCGTCGCCGCCCTGCTGGTCCGTGAGGCGGCCACCCAGTTCCGGCGGCGCGTGGCGTCGGAGCGCTGGCTGCACCGCTGGGACGGCCTTGTGCAGGGCTCCTGCCTCGTCCTGGCCGTGATGTGGGGAACCCTGGCCGGCGCCGTGCTCGGGGCGCTGCCGGTGCGCGGCGGCGAGTTCCACGTGTCGGCGGATGTGCTGCTGCGCCCCGTGCCGGTGCTCTCGGCGCTCACCGCCGTCGCCGTGTTCGCGCTGCACGGCGCCGTGTTCCTCGCCGTGCGCACCAAGGGCGACGTCGCCGGGCGCGCCGTTCGCCTCGCCGGCCGCCTGGGTCCGGTCGCCGCCGTGCTCGGTGGGCTCACCCTGGCCGGCGCGGCGCTCGACCCCCGCGCCAAGGACGGTGTGCTCAACGTGCTGCCCGCCGCCCTGCTCGCCCTCGCCGCGATCGGCGCCGCGCTGCTCGCCCCGCGCCTGGCCGCCTCGGCGGCCGGCCGCGGCGGGCTCGGCGCCCCGGCCGTCAGCGCCCTCGCCGCTCTGCTGCCGGTCGTCGTGATCGGCGCCGCCCACTGGCCCCAGGCCGTCGTCTCCACCCACGCCGGGCAGGACGTGGCCGTCAAGGACGCCGCCGCCGACCCGTCCACCCTCAGCGTGGTCGGCCCGGTCGTGCTGCTGGTGCTGCCCGTGCTGCTCGCCTTCCAGGCCATGCAGTGGTGGGCCCACCGCGCCCCGGCCGACGACCGGACGCCGGCGTACCTGTGACCGCCGCCGCCGGTACAGAGACCGGGCTCTCCCAGGGGGCTTCGTCCCCCGTGCCCCCGGGAGAGCCCACCGACCGCGCCGTCCGCGCCTGGCTGCTCGCGGCCGTTCCGGGCGTCCGCCGCGCCGCCGTGCGGACGGGCGCCGCCACCGCCCTGGGCGCGGCGGCCGTCGTCGGCCAGGGCCTCGCCCTCGCCGCCGCCCTCACCCACGCCTTCCGGGGCACCGACCCGACGGCCGCCGCGCTGTGGTGCGCCGTGGCCGTCGCGGTCCGCGCCCTCACCGGGCTCGTCCGCTCCCGCGCGGCCCAACGCGCCGCCGCGGAGGCCAAGCTGAGGCTGCGCACCGAACTGCTCGACGCGACCGCCCGCACCGGCCCCTACGCCCCGCGGCGCGCCGCCGGGGAGACGGCGACCCTGCTCACCCGCGGTCTCGACGCCCTCGACCCCTACCTCGCCGGCTATCTGCCACAGGTCGCGGTCGCCGCGCTCGTGCCGCCCGCCGTCGTCGTCGCGGTCCTCGTCCACGACCCGCTCAGCGGCGTCGTGCTGCTGGTGACGCTGCCGCTGATCCCCGTGTTCGGCGCGCTCGTCGGACTGCACACCCGCGACGCCACCGCACACCAGTGGGACGTGCTCGCCCGGCTCGGCGGGCACTTCCTCGACGCGCTGCGGGGCCTGGGCACCCTGCGCGTCTTCGGCCGCGCCACCGTCCAGGAGGAGGTCGTCGGACAGGCCGCCGACCGCCACCGCCGGGCCACCCTGCGCACCCTGCGCATCGCGTTCCTGTCCACCCTGGTCCTGGACACGGCCGCGACGCTCTCCGTCGCCCTGATCGCCGTACCGGTCGGCCTGCGGCTGCTCGGCGGCTCGCTCGACCTGCACACCGCGCTCGTCGTCCTCCTCCTCGTCCCCGAGGCGTTCCTGCCGCTGCGGGTGCTCGGCAGCCGCTTCCACGCGGGCGCGGAAGGCATGGCCGCGGCCCGCTCCGCCCACGGCGTCCTGACCACGGCCCCCGCGCCGACGGGCAGCGCCGCCGTCACCGACGTCCCCGCCCCGCGCCGCATCAGCCTCGACCACGTCACCGTGACGCTGCCCGGCCGGACCGAGCCGGTCCTGCGCGACGTCAGCCTCACGCTGCACGCCGGCGAACGCGTCGCCCTCACCGGTCCCAGCGGCGCCGGCAAGTCCACCCTCCTCGCGCTGCTGCTCGGCCTGCTCGCGCCCACCTCGGGCCGCGTCCTGATCGACGGCCGCGACCTCGCCGGACTCGACGCCGACGCCTGGCGCCGTCACCTGGCCTGGGTGCCGCAGCGCCCCCACCTGTTCGACCGCACCGTCGCCGACAACATCCGCCTCGGCCGGCCCGACGCCTGCGACGCGGACGTGGCCCGCGCCGCCCGCGCCGCCGCGGCCCACGACTTCATCACCTCCCTGCCCCACGGCTACGCCACCCGGCTCGGCGCGCGCGGCGCGGGACTCTCCACCGGCCAGCGCCAGCGCATCGCCCTGGCCCGGGCGTTCCTGCGCGACGCTCCCGTCCTGCTGCTCGACGAACCGACCTCCGGACTGGACGCCGGCAGCGAATCGGCCCTCCTGGCCGCGAGCGCCCGCCTGATGAGGGACCGCACCGTCCTCCTGGTGGCCCACCGCCCCGCCCTCCTGCGGGGCGTCGACCGCCACCTGGAGGTAGGCGCGGGCACGGTACGGGAAAGGAACCTCGCCCCATGACGACCCGACGCTCCGGCACCGGCACCGGGGGCGGACCCGCGCGGAGCCTGTGGGCCGTGCTCGCCGAAGCCGGCGGACACGCGCGGCTGCTGGCCGCCGCCGTCCTCGCGGCCGCCGCCGAACTGGCCGGCACCGGACTCGCCGCGTTCGCCGCCTGGCTGATCGCCCGGGCCGCGCAGCAGCCGCCGATGGGCGCGCTGTCCCTGGCCATCGTCGCCGTCCGCGCGCTCGCCGTGACCAAGGGCGTCTTCCGGTACGGGGAACGGCTCGTCGGCCACGACGCGGCCCTGCGCGCCGTGGCCCGGCTGCGCCGCCGGGTGTTCGGTGCCCTTGCCCGCGGTCCGCTGCACGGCGGGCCCTCGGGAGGCGACGCCGTCTCCCGGGCGGTCTCCGACGTGGACGTCGTGCAGGACGCGCTGCTGCGGGTGGTGCTGCCCGCGGCGAGCGCGCTGCTCGCCGCGCTGCTCGCCGTCGGCGTCACCGCCGCGGTCTCCCCGGCCGCCGCCCTCGCTCTCGCCGCGGGCCTGCTGGCCGGCGGCGTCCTGCTGCCCGCGCTGACGGCGCTCGCCACCGTGCGCGCCGACCGCCGCACCGCCCGTACCCACGCCGAACTGGCCGCCCGCGCGGTCGACCTGGCGGAGGGCGCCGCCGACCTCCAGGTGTACGGGGCGGCGGCCCGGGAGAGCGCGGCCGCGGCCGGCACCGCCCGCCGGCTGCGCGAGCAGGACCGCGGCGCCGTCGCCCACGCGACCCTCGCCGCCGCGGTGCTGACCGCCGTGCAGGGCGCCACCACCCTCGCCGTCGCCCTGGTCTGCGCCCGCGCCGGCGTGCCCGCGGTCTGGGCGGTGACCCTTCCGCTGCTCGCCCTCGCCGTGTTCGAGGCACTCGCCCCGCTGCCCGCCGCGGCCCAGCTCGTGCCCGCGCTCACCGTGTCCGCCCACCGCGTCCACGCCCTGCTGCGCACACCTTCCGACCCCGCCGCCCGCGAAGCCGCCCCCGATCCCGTGACGCCCCTGCCCGTACCGGCCGCTGTCCGTCTGACCCTGCGCGGCGTCGGCGTCCGCCACGGTCCCGGGGCGCCCTTCGCGCTGCGCGGCGTCGACCTCGATCTGCCGCCCGGCAGGCGGATCGCCGTGCTCGGCGCCAGCGGCGCGGGGAAGTCCACGCTGCTGTCCGCCATCGCCCGTCTCGTCCCCGCCGACGAGGGGGAGATCACCCTGGACGGCGACGCGCTGGCCACGCTCCCCGAGAGCGTGCTGCGCCGGCGGATCAGCGGCGTCCTCCAGGACGCGCACGTCTTCCGCACCAGCCTGCGCAACAACCTCCTCCTCGCCCGGCCCGGCAGCGACGACGCCGCCCTGTACGACGCGCTGCGCGCGGCCGGCCTCGGCGACTGGGCCGACGCCCTGCCCGACGGGCTCGACACCCTTGTCGGCCCCGACGGCGACACCCTCTCCGGCGGCCAGCGCCGCCGCCTGCTGCTGGCCCGCGCCCTGCTCGCCGCGCCCCCGCTGCTGCTGCTGGACGAGCCCACCGAGAACCTCGACGCGGCCACCGCCGACGCCGTCCTGGCGGCCGTGCTGCACGCCACCGAAGGCCGTTCCCTGGTCCTCGTCACCCACCGCCGCACCGGCCTGGAGGCCATGGACGAGATCCTCGTGATGGCCGGCGGGAGCATCGTGCGCCGCGGCACCCCCGCCGAGATCCTCGGCACTCCTCGACCCGTGCTCGACCCGGTCCCGACGCCCCTGGAACAGGCTGCCCCGGTATCCCCGTAGCCACCCTGGAGGAGACCGAGAGATGGCCGTGTCCACCCGGACCGGCACCACCCGGCAGACCGGCGCCACCGGTCTGTTCGGGCGGCCGCGCTGGTTCATCACCTTGTTCGGCACGGACGTGTGGGAGCGGTTCAGCTTCTACGGCATGTCCGCGATCCTCGTCCTGTACGCGACGGAACCGGAGGCCGCCGGCGGTCTCGGCATGGGCGACGACGACGCGGCCCTGCTGTACGGGATGTACATGGCCGCCGTCTTCCTCGCCTCCGTCCCCGGCGGCTGGCTCGGTGACCGCGTCCTCGGCGCGCACCGGGCCGTGCTGTACGGCGGCGTCACCATCGGCGTCGGACACCTGTGCCTGGCCGTGCCCGGCCCGGTGCTGTTCTTCCCGGGGCTGCTGCTCATCGCCCTCGGCACCGGACTGCTCAAGCCCAACATGGCCAACCTGCTGAGCGCGTTCTACGCCCCCGAGGACCGGGTGGGCCGTGACGCCGGTTTCGCCATCTTCTACATGAGCGTCCAGGTCAGCGCCCTGATCGCACCGCTGGCGGTCGGCACGGCGGGCGAGGGCGTCGACTGGCACCTCGGCTTCGCGCTCGCCGCCGCCGGCATGGCCTTCGGCCTCGTCCAGTACGTGCGCGGCACACGGTACTTCGGCGACGTGGGCCGCGCCCCGGAGCGCGCCGCCACCCCCGCCCAGCGCCGCCGCGTCGCCCGCCTGACCCTCGCCGCCGCGGCCGTGACCGCCCTCGTCTACGGCGTCGACGTCATGCTCGGCGCCTTCCGGCTGCAGCACGTCATGGCGCTGATCGGCCTGCTGTGCGTGGTCTCGCCCGTGCTCAGCTTCTGGCGGCTGATCCGCGCCCCGGGCATCACCGCGGCCGAGCGGCTGCGGGTGAAGACGTACATCTGGCTGTTCGCCGTATCGGCGGTCTTCTGGGCGCTGTTCCTCCAGGGCGGTTCGGTCTTCGCGCTGTTCGCGAAGGACGACACCGACCGCGACGTCCTCGGCTTCACCGTCCCGGCCAGCTGGTTCCAGGCGGCGATCCCGCTGTTCGTGCTGCTCACCGCGCCCTTCTTCGCGCGCCTGTGGCAGTGGGCGGGGGACAGGTTCGACACGGCCGTCAAGTACGCCATCGGCATGGGCTGCACCGGCGCCGCCTACCTCGTCATGACCCTGGCCGCGCTCGGCGCGGGCACCGCCGGCGACGGGCTCGTCTCCCCGCTGTGGCTGGTCCTCGCCTTCCTGCTGCTCGCCGCCGGCGAGGTCTCCTTCGCCCCGGTCGGCATGAGCGCCACCACCGCGATCGCCCCGGCCACCTTCGTCAGCCAGATGGTCGCTCTGTTCTGGCTGGCCGGAGCGCTCGGCGGCGGCCTCGGCGGCAACGCGCTCAAGGCCGCCGGCGGCGACAGCGCGGGCCCCGGCTACTTCCTCGCCCTGGGGGGCACAGCCCTCGCCGTCTGCGCGGCGCTCGTCCTGGCCCGCCGTCCGCTGACCCGCCGCCTCGGCGTCTGACCCCGCGTCACGACACGGGACGCGTCAGCACGTACAGCACCCGCAGCATCACCACTCCCGACAGCCCCAGCAGGCTGTACCCGATCAGTCCGTAGAGCGTGAGGCCCTCGTCGACGCGGGGGCCTCCGTCCGTTCCCAGCAGCAGCACACCCGTCAGACCGAAGAAGACGCCCACCACGGTCAGCAGGAAGCGGCCGACCAGCTCGGTGACGACCCGGCGGTCCCGCGCGTCGGCGAACAGCCGCACGTTCACCCCGAGGCGGCCCTCCTCCAGCGCCCCGCCGATCCGGTCGATCCGGCGCGGCAGCCGCCGCAGCACCGGCAGCGCGGCGATCAGCTCGGCCCGTACCTGCTCACCCGCGCCGCCCAGCCGCAGCTGATCGGCGAGCCGCGCGGAGGCGTACGCACGCGAGGCGCGCAGGATGTCGAAGCCCGGCGCGATCCGCACCAGTGTCCCCTCCAGCGTGGCCAGCGCCCGGAACACCGCCGCGATCTCCGGCGGCACCGCCAGCCGGAACCCGGCCACCAGCCGGAACAGTTCGGTGAACATCGTGACGTCCGGTGCCCCGCCGTGTCCCAGATGCCGCGCGCTGAACTGCCCGAGCGCCCGCTGCAGCCGCTGCTCGTCGACGTCCTCGGGCCGCTCCGTGATCTCCAGGAGCGCATCGCACAGCGCCGCCGGATCCCCCTGTTCCACGGCGAGGAACAGTCCGGCCAGCGCGTCCCGCAGCCCCGCGTCCAGACGCCCCACGGAACCGAAGTCCAGCAGCGCGGGACGCCCGTCGGGCTGCAGCAGGATGTTGCCCGGATGCGGATCGGCGTGGAAGATCCCGTCCAGCATGATCTGGTTGAGCAGCGCCGTCAGCAGCGTGTCGGCGAGCTTGTCGCCCTGTCCCGCGTCCCCGGGGCGCTCCTTGCCGAGCGGGACGCCCGGCAGCCGGCTCATCACGAGGACGGTGGCGCTGCTCCACTCCTCGTACAGCCTGGGCAGCGCCACGCTGTCGTCGCCGCGTGCCGCGCTCGCCCGGCGCACCGCCGCGAGGTTGCGCGCCTCCACCCGGAAGTCCAGCTCCTCGCGCAGCGCCGTCGAGAACCCCTCGGCCAGCTCGACCAGGCCGAGCGAACGGCCCCAGCCGGTCCGCCGGGACAGCGACACCGCCATCCGCCCCACGATGTCCAGGTCCCGCTCCACGACCTCGGTGATCCCGGGCCTGCGCACCTTCACCACGACCTCGGTGCCGTCCTTGAGGACCGCCGCGTGCGCCTGCGCGATGGACGCCGCGGCGAGCGGTTCCCGGTCGAAGGAGGCGAACACCTCGTCCATCGGCCGTCCGATCCCCTCGCGCACCTGCTCCTCGACCTCGGACCAGGGCGCGGGCGGCACCCGGTCCTGGAGCCGGCTCAGCTCCTCGACGTACGGCTCGGTGAGCAGATCACGCCGGGTCGACAGCACCTGGCCGAGCTTGACGAAGGTGGTGCCGCCCGCCTGGAGCGCCTGGCGCAGCTCGACGGCGAGCACTGTGGCGGAGGCGCGCTGCGGGTCCTTGCGGCCGCGCAGGTACGGGCCCAGGCCGTGCCGGCCCAGGATGCGCGCCACCTCCGAGTAGCGCCGCATGCGGTGGTAGCGGGCGCGCAGCGACGTCAGCAGGTCCAGGGGGCGCAGTCCGCCGTCGGGCGCCAGCCGGTCCACGACCACCAGCACCAGCATCGCCGTCAGCAGCGAGACCCCCGCCATCACCGGCAGCAGGACCGGCTGTCCGTCCTCGTTCTGCAGCCGCGGCCCGATCAGTCCGCCCGCCACCGCGATCCCGAGGCACCCCGCGAACACCGTCCGCAACGGGCCGGCCTGCACCCCGAGGAGCCGTCTGCCGATCACGGCGGGAAGGGCGAGGACGACGACACCGGCCAGTACACCCATGAGCCACATGCGGGGCATTCTCTCGGGCCGCGCTTGATTATCGCCTGGGTCACGGCCCCGGCCCGGCCCCGGGGGTTTTCCCGGACGGGTCCAGGACGGCAAGGTGGAGCGTCCGCATCCCCGGTACGCCTGAGGGAAGTACGCATGACAACCTCTGCCGGCGCGGTGGAGCGGCCCGTACGGCCGTTGCATCTGTGGTCGCTGCGTGAGGACGTGGCGGTCCACGTCGCCCCCGGAGAACTGACCCTGACCGCCGACGGCGTGACCGTCCGCCTCGACCACCCCGAGCCGATCGTCGTGGAGACCGTGCGCCGCATGGAGCTGGGCCCGGTCCTGCTCGCCAACGCGCACGGCCCGGCGAACGGCGGCCCCGCCGGCGAGGCCGACGTCCTCGCCCGGGTGCTGCCCGCGCTGCGCCGCTGCGCCACGCTGGTGGTGCGTACTCTGGGCCTGGACGACCTGGGCGGCCCGCTGCTGTCGGTGACACCGGTCGGTGACGTCGTCCTGTCCGCCACGGTGCCGCCCGCCGAGGGGCGCTTGCGGATGGCGCTCGGCCTCGTCCTGGTCTTCCGCCGCTCCTCGGTCCTGCTGGAGGCCGACTGGGCGAACTACCGCGTGGAGATCCACCGCCCCGAGGTGATGTGGGTGGTGGGTCTGCTGGCCTGGCCGACCACGGCCGACACCCTGTGCGCGTCGGTGGCGCTGCCCGCCGAGGTCACCCGCGGCATCCTGGCCTACCTGCAGGCAGCCGAGTTCGTCGCCGCGGTGCCCGACTGAGGCACCGCGGCGCCCCGTTCACAGCAGCCAGCCCGCCTCGCGGGCGATGCGGATGGCGTCGACGCGGTTGCGGCCCTGGAGTTTGGCCACCGAGGTGCTCAGGTAGTTGCGCACCGTGCCCACCGACAGGTGCAACTGGTCGGCGATCTCCGCCGCCTCGTTGCCCTGCGCGGCCAACTGCAGCACCTCGGTCTCCCGTTGGGTCAGCGGGCTGTCCGCGCCGCCCCAGGCCGCGAGTGCCAGCTCCGAGTCGATCACCCGCTGGTTCGCGGCCACCTTCCGGATGCCCTGCGCGAGTTCGCTCGGCGGGGCGTCCTTCAGGAGGTAGCCCGACACCTGCGCGGCCATCGCCCGGCGCAGCGTTCCCGGCCGGTCCAGGCTGGTCAGGATCAGCGTCTTGCAGGACGGCATCCGCTCGTGCAGCAGCGCCGCCGCGGACAGACCGTCCAGGACCGGCAGGTCGATGTCGATGACCGCCACGTCCGGCTTGTGCTCACGCGCCGCCGCCAGGATCTCGTCGCCGCGCTCCACACTCGCGACGACCTCCATGTCGTGCTCCAGGCTGAGCAGCGCTATCAGCGCACCTCTCACCATGTGCATGTCTTCGGCCAGCAACAGACGGATCACGCCTACCCCCTCTGCGGCAGGGCGCTGTCCCCTCGTCAGTCCCTCCCTGCCCTGGCAGAGACGATACAATCAGCCGCGCAATCAAGGGGGTTGCCTTTCGAAGCGCCCCGGGGGAGGACCACCGGGAACTTCGCGCCGTCCTCCTCCCGCCGCGCCCCCGAGGGCCACCGGGGCGCCGTCGCCGTGACCCGGAACTCCCGTTCGCCGTCCTCGCCGCGCGGCCCGTCCACCGTCAGCCGCCCGCCGATCGCGTCCAGCCGCCGCCGCAGGTTCCCGAGGCCGCTGCCGCTGTCACCGGCCCGGTCGGAATGATCGCGTATCACCCCGTCGTTGCGGACCACGAGCCGTACGGTGCCGCCGTCGGCGCCTTCCACGGACGCGCGCACCGTGCACCGGGACGCCTTGCTGTGCCGCAGCAGGTTCGTGATGCTCTCGCGCAGCACCGTCGCGAGGACCGTGTCGGTCTCCTGGGAGACCTGCTCCGCCTCCGGCGCGAGATCGAGCGTCACGTCGATCCCCGCCGCCGTGAGCACCGAACGGGCCGAGGACAGCTCGGCCTTGAGGGACATGTCGCGGTAGCCGCGTGCCACCCGCCGTACGTCGGAGAGCGCCTGCCGCGAGATCGACAGCACCTCCTCGACCTCACGGCTCGCCCGCTCGCTGTGCAGGGGGATGAGCCGGTGGATCAGCTCGGCCTTCAGGACGACCGCGGACAGGCTGAAGCCCAGCAGGTCGTGCAGGTCCCGGGAGAGCCGCGTCCGCTCCAGCATCACCGCCGCGCGCGCCGTCTCCGCCCGCGCGGCGTGCACCTCGTCGACGAGCGACGACAGCCGGGAGACGCCGTACAGCACGAGCCCGGCCAGCAGCGTGCTCTGGCAGATGTAGAACATCTCGACGGCGGGCAGCCCCTCGGCGGCCACCGGGATCACCATGGACAGGCCCACGGCCCCGTACAGCGCCCAGCCCCACCGGCCAGGCACCAGCAACAGCATGGAGCCGGCCAGGAAACCGGCCATCGAGCCCCACAGGACGCCGAAGAAGAGCAGCGGCAGGTAGGTGACCAGGGCCTGCACCGTGAGCGAGAGGGCGCGCGCCCACCACGGGGTGAGCGGCGCGCGCCGCCCCGAGTGGTACCACTGCAGTGCGCCCGCCAGCAGGATGGTGGCGCAGCTCAGCGCGGTCACCAGGGGCGAGGGGTCCTGGCCGATCAGGTTGATGATGTTGATTCCGGTGTAACTGGCCAATGTCGCAAGGAAGATGGCCTTCGGTAACCGCGGTACGGGGAACCCGGCTGCCGAACGGCCGGACGTACGCGCCTCGTCTTCGTGCGGGGAGCTGTGCGACATCCGGTGGGAGCTCCTTCTCCGCTGCGGGTGGGAGGGGAGCGGCCATTTTAAGCGGCAAAGGCACAGTAAAGTAACGGTATGCCGTGAGGCGGAAAAGCCCCGTGCGGCCTCCGGGTCCCGCCGTGACGGCGACCCGGGGCGTCGGCGCGGTACCGGGACCACGGGGCCGCGGTACCGCACCGGTGGAAGGGGCCGGCACGCCGGTCCGGGGAACCGCCGACGCGGAATGCCGGCCCGGTGGGCGGTCACACGAACAACGGAACCGGGTTGAGCTCCGTGTACGGCACCGGTTCCGCCCTGCGTCCCAGCGCCACCGGCACGTCGTAGAGCCGGCCGGGCGCGAAACGCGCCCAGAAGTGACGCAGCCCGGGAACGACGACCTTGACGACCGGCACCCCGATGTCCGGCCGGGTCTGGTCGAGGACGAAGGCCTCCAGCCCCGCCCCCGCCAACGCGTCCGTCACCGCGCGCACTTCGTCGAGCAGGCCGGCACGGGGCGTGTACGGCCAGGACGAGGGGGTGCGCCGCGCCAGGCACGGGTCGGCGCGCAGATACGGCTGGTTCTCCACGGTCGCCTTCGTCCACCAGGCCAGGGCTTCCGGATCGTGCACCCGGTAGCCCCCGCCGCTCCGGCCCACGTCCGCCACGGCCGGCAGCAGCTGGCCCAGCTCCGTGAGCGCGCGCCGCAGCGCGATCCGCGGATCGGAATGCGCGCCGAAGCCGAACACGATGTCCTGCTCGGGCTTGTCGGTACGGGCCGAGAGCGCCGCCACCACCGGGATCCCCAGGTCGGAGGTGAGGTCCAGCGCCCACACCTCGCGCCCGATGCTCCGGTGCCCCTGCCGCAGCCGCTCGATGTACGGCTCGTCGAACGCGTCGAGCCGGATCCCGGGCTGGCTGGTGCGGTTGTACCACCACAGCGCCACGGCGTCCCGCTCGATCAGCTCGTACAGCCCCTGGAGCACGGCGTCCTCCAGGCTCGCCCCCGCCGCGTTCCCGTTCGAGTCGGCGACCGGCTCGTGCGGGGCGGTCGTGGCCGAGGTGTAGTAGAGCATGCTCGTCGGCAGCAGCCGGTGCCCGCCGCCGGTCAGCGGCCACACCGGGCTCCAGTCGACCACCGCGTTCTCGTCGAACCGCTCCGGCACCAGGGAGAACGGCGAGCGGCGCGCGTTCCACCGCTCCCGCTCGGCGAACTGCCGGTCGTGGAAGAGCTGGCAGTCGTTCGGATGCAGCGCGACCCCGCCCAGCGCCCGGTAGGAGTCGCGCACCACGGGCTCGTCGCCCTGCCGGCTCGCGCTGTGCCGCTCCACCGCCTCGCACAGCGCCCCGACCCGGGCCTCCTCGGCGGTCAGCCCCTTGCCGCCGCTGAGCGCCCGCAGTCCGGCGCTCAGCCCGGCCAGCGTCTCCGACGCCATCGCGAGATTGGCACCGGACACGTAGGACTGGGTGAACCCGGGCGCCCCGCGGCTGCGCCGGATCTCCTTGACGATCCCGGTGACCGGCCCCACCAGATGCCCGTACCGCTCCAGCATCCGGGCGGGGGACAGGGCGCGGTGCCCGCCGCCCGCGTCCTTTGTGGTCCGGCGCCGGCTGCGCAGCACGACGGGCTGCCAGCCGCGCACGGTGACCAGCGAGGGGTCACCGCAGTCCGGGCACTGCGGCCGGCGGCGCACCGGGTGGACCGCGGTGCGTGTCGACACCGTGTCGACGGTGACCACCGCGTCCTGCTCCGGCAGACGCAGCCCCGCCAGCCACTTCGCGGCCGTCAGCGCCGCCAGGTGCAGCCCGATGGCCCGCCCGGCCGCAAGACCGGCCCCCGGCCGGGGCACGGGGCGGTCGAGCCGCAGCGCCCGCTGCACCGCCGACTCGGCCCGCCGGTGCCCGCGCACCCGCTCGGCCAGACAGCTCCAGCAGGCCCCGCCCGCCGCCTCGTCCCCGTCACCGGACGCCCCGCCCGGCGGTCCGCCGGACCCGGGCCGGCGGAAGACCGGCCCGATCCACAGCTCGGGCCCGTCCACCCGTACCGGGAGCCAGGGGACGCCCTCGCGGCGGTGCCGGGCGTCCACCTCGCGCAGCGCGGGGCTGAGGTAGTCGTCGCACAGCACCAGGGAGATCTCGGCCGGCCCCTCGGCGGGGCCGACCCGCAGGCCCGCCGCCCGGCAGGCCTCCCGCAGCCCGGCCCCGGCGCGCGGGGCGCCGTCGGGCGCCAGCACCCGCACGACGGCCCGCGCCACCCGGTCCGAGGCCCGCACCCCGTCGAGCCCGGCCAGCTCCCAGTACGCCTCGGCGGCGCGCCGCGCGGGGGACACCCGGGCCTCGGCGGCGGGCCTGATGCGCAGCAGGCCCGCATCGGCCAGCACCGCCAGCGCGTCACCGACCTCCTCCGCGCTGAGCGAGGACGCCGCGGCCTGTGCCACGTCGCGTGGCGTCAACGTCCCGTCGAGCAGCGGCACCAGCACCTCGGCCGACGCCCCGCGCAGGGCCGTCACGCCATGGTGCGACACCAGGCAGGCCCCCTCGCCCGGCAGCACGGCGGGCCACAGATGACTCTTGAATCCGACGAACCCCGCACCGTCGCCGGGGTGCCCGGTGCCGCGGCGGCCGTCGGGTCCGCCCGGGCCGGCCGGTTCCGCGCCCTCCGAAAGGCGCACCCCCTGGCTCCGGAGCCCCTCACGTCCCCCGCTTCCCCCGTGTCCCCGTCCCCCCACGGCGCTCACGCCTGGTGTATCCCGCCGCTCAGCGGCGCACCGGCGACGGCCTTCAGGTTCGCGTAGCAGACGGTGAACAGGGCCGCGTGCTCGTCCGATCCGTCGAGCCGCTCGACGACCAGCCCGGAGCGGGCGGCAGGAACCTCGTGCACAGCGGTGACGGTGATCTCGGTCATGTGGTTCACGGCGAATGCCTTTCTCGGTCCGTACCGGCGGTCCTTTTGACGCCCCGCATTCTTGCCCCGCCCCGCCGCCCCGCCACAGTGCTGGTTTCACGTCCGGACGATGACGGATTCACAGTCCCGGCCGGGACACGGCCACTGGCCCCGCGCGCGCCGCGCTGCGACGCTCGGGACTTCACGGAAAGACAGGAGGCACAGCATGCGCATCCGTGTCCTGGGCTCGTTCGAGGCCGAACTGAACGGCTCCTCGGTGCTTCCCACGGCAGGCAAGCCGCGCCAGATCCTCGCGCTCCTCGTGCTGCACAGCGAGCAGGTCCTCCCGGTCTCCGCCCTCATGGAGGAGATCTGGATGGCCGAGCCGCCGCGCAGCGCGCTCACCACCCTGCAGACGTACATCCTGCAGATCCGCCGCTGCATCGACGCCGCGCTCGGCCCCGGCTCCCCCGTGGGCGCCAAGGACCTGCTGCTCACCCGGCACGGCGGCTACCTGCTGCGCGTGGACCCGGGCAGCGTCGACCTCCACGAGTACGAACGGCTGCGCGCCCAGGGCCGCCAGGCCATGGAGGAGGGCGATGACGCCCTGGCCGCCCGCAGCTTCCGCGCCGCGCTCGGCCTGTGGCGCGGACCGGCCCTGTCCGACGTACGCTGCGGCCCGCTGCTGTCCGTGGAGACGATGCACATGGAGGAGAGCCGCCTCGGCCTCCTGGAGCAGTGCATCGACGCCGAGCTGCGCCTGGGCCGGCACGCCGAACTGCTGGCCGAGCTCAGCACCCTGACGGCGCACCACCCCCTCCACGAGGGACTGCACGCCCTGTCGATGGTGGCGTACTACCGGGCCGGCCGCCCCTCCTCGGCCCTCGACGTCTACCGCAGGCTGCGCACCAACCTCATCGGCGAACTGGGCATCGAGCCCTCCCCGCGCCTGCGCCGCCTGCACCAGGCCGTCCTCGGCGGCGACCCGGTCCTCCAGGGCACGAGCGCCGTCCCCGTCCCGCAGCCCGCCCCGGCCGGCCGCTGACCACCGGCCGCTGGCGGGGAAGCACCCGCCGCGAAGCACCCCGTGGCAGGAGGGGCCGCGGGTCCGGCCGGGAGTCCTGTCAGCTTTCGTAGTGGTAGCGGCACTGTGCGATCAGAACGCCGCCCACGACCACCCCCGTACATCAGGCGGGGCGAAGAGGGAGCGGGCTCAGGACCGCAGGCGCTGCAGTCGGCCGGCCGCCTCGTGCAGAACGTCGTCCTGCTTGCAGAAGGCGAACCGGACCTGGCTGCGGCCCGTCTCCTTGCCGTCGTAGAAGACGGAGTTGGGAACAGCCACCACGCCGCACCGCGCCGGGAGCGAACGGCAGAACGCGAGGGCGTCCTGTTCGCCGAGCCCGGCCACGTCGGTCGTGATGAAGTACGTGCCCTGAGGACGGTAGACCTCGAAGCCCGCCGCGGTCAGGCCCTCGGAGAGGATCTCGCGCTTGGCGGCCAGACCGGCGCGGAAGCCGGTGAAGTAGCTGTCGGGCAGGCGCAGGGCCTCGGCGATCGCGTACTGGAACGGGCCCGCGGAGACGTAGGTCAGGAACTGCTTGGCCGTGCGGACCGCTGCGACGAGGGGGGCGGCGGCGGTGATCCAGCCGACCTTCCACCCGGTGAACGAGAAGGTCTTCCCGCAGGAGGAGAGGGAGATCGTGCGTTCGCGCATGCCGGGCAGGGAGATGAGCGGGATGTGCTCGCCGTCGAAGACCAGGTGCTCGTAGACCTCGTCCGTGACCACGAGCAGGTCCCGCTCGACCGCCAGCTCCGCGATGGCGGCGAGCTCGTCGCGGGTGAGGACCATGCCGGTCGGGTTGTGCGGGGAGTTGAGGAGCAGCAGGCGGGTGCGGTCGGTGATCGCGTCGCGCAGGACGTCGAGGTCGGGGCGGAAGTCGGGAGCGTGCAGGGTGAGCGGGACGCGGCGGGCGCCGGCCATGGCGATGGTCGCGGCGTAGGAGTCGTAGTACGGCTCGAAGGCGATGACCTCGTCGCCGGGTTCGAGGAGGGCGAGCATCGTGGCCGCGATGGCCTCGGTGGCTCCGGCGGTGACCAGGACCTCGGTGTCGGGGTCGAAGGCCAGGCCGTAGAAGCGCTGCTGGTGCTCGGCGACGGCGGCGCGGAGTTCGGGCACGCCGGGGCCCGGCGGGTACTGGTTGCCGCGGCCGTCGCGCAGGGCCCGTACGGCCGCCTCCCGGATCTCCTCGGGGCCGTCGGTGTCCGGGAAGCCCTGTCCGAGGTTGATCGCCCCGGTCCGCACCGCGAGCGCCGACATCTCGGCGAAGACCGTCGTCCCGAACTCCGCGAGCCGTCGGTTGAGGAGGGGGCGTGCGCTGGAGGTCATGGCGGCCATCCTGCTCCGAAGCTCTGGAGTTCCTCAACTCTGCTTTGGGGCGCGGCGGGCGGGGGCATCCCCCGTTCACGCAACGAGCTTCACGGAAAGCGGGGCGCCCGACGGGGGGTTGCTTCGGGGGAACTTCCGGGCGCGGGCCCGGGGGAATCGGAAGGAGGGTGACGCCATGCTTCTCGGCATCATCCTGATCGTGATCGTCGTCCTGGCCGCCGGGGGGCTCGCCCTGGGCAGGCGGAGCACAGCGCGCACGGGCCGGACGCGCGCGCGAAGCGGCGGCTTTGGATCGTCGGGCGGGAACCACGACAGCGGCGGCAGCAACAGCAGCTGGTGGGCCGGCGGGGGAGACGGCGGCTCGTCCTGTGACGGCGGCTCGTCCGGCGGCGGGTCGTCCTGCGGCGGGGGCGGATGCGGTGGAGGCAGCTGACACGGGGCGGCTGAGCTCCTGACAGGGGGAACCGCATCCCCTGGGCCGGGGCCCGTACACGGGTCCGGGCCCCGGCCCCCGCCGAGAGCGCCCACCGGGAGACACGCCCGGTGGGCGCTCCCGCGTGCCGGCGCGTGTCCGGCGCGTGTCCAGGGGGCGGGGCGCGCGTTGTGGTTGAACAGGTGAGCTGTTGAGTCCCCCAAGGGATGGAAACGGTATGAAGTTGGGTAAAAAAGCTGTGGCGGAACCCCTGTTCATGATTCGCTCTTCCTCATCGACGCAGCTCCCCGGGCGGCCTGTTGACCCCCCTCCTGACCGGCCGGAAGGGCTGACCGGGCCGCATCCCCGGCAGTGACCGGGGCGTGCACGCCCTCCCCTTCCTCTCCATGTGTGCTTGCGGAGCCGATCCATGCTCACGACCCTGAACACCGCCTACACCGACACGCGCGCCGCCGACCTGGCCTGGGCCCTGGGGCGCGAACCGCTGCCCGCGCTGGCCAGCCTCGACCTCGAACTCTCGGGAGTGAAACTGCAGTTGCGGCTGCTCGGCGCCTCCCACCAAGTCCTGCTGGAGGAGGAGCGGGGCGTCTGCTCGGAGACGGTCGCGTGCATCCCGGGCAGCAGCACCCCCCTCCCTCTGGGCGTGGCCAAGCGGGTGGGGGACTGGGAGTACGAGTTCGCCGCCCGCGTGGAGCTGCTCACCCCGGGCTCCTTCGCGGGCCGGGCCCAGGAGCTGCTGGCCCTGGTCGCCGACCATCCGCACGGGCTGGCCGGTGTCTTCCCCGGCAGCCCGAACGCCTTCACCGCGCTGCTCGCCCGGTGGCACGAGGGCCAGGTGCAGTGGCGGACCTGGCACGCCTATCCGCAGGAGGGCCGGCTCGTCGCGACGCGGTCCCGGGTCGGCGTCCGGGTGCCGGTGCCGCAGCTGAGCCCGTCCGGGGTGTGACGCGGATAAACCCACGACGGCCCTCGTGACGAAAGTTCACACATGTGGGTGACGAAGCGCGAGGGACGAGTGACGTAACGTCACTGCGTGATCGAACCGCACGCCCCCGCCCCGCCCGGCACACCGCCGTCCCGGGAGCGCGACCCGGGCGGACCCGACGGGGCGGACGGCACCGCCGGCCCGGGCGGAGCGGGCGGCTTCGGCGGAGCGGACGGTTCCGGCGGAGCGGACGGCCGGGGCGGACCCGGTGCGGCGGTCCGGCTGCCCGTCCGGCCCGGCACCGGACGTCTCCTGGTCCTCGCGGGTGTCTTCGTCTGCGCGGCCTGCGGGCTCGTCTACGAGCTGGAACTCGTCGCCCTCGCCTCGTACCTGATCGGTGACTCCGTCACCCAGACGTCCGTCGTCCTGTCCGTCATGGTCTTCGCCATGGGCATCGGCTCGCTCGCCGCCAAGCGGCTGCGCCGGTTCGCCGCGGCCGGCTTCGGCGCGGTCGAGGCCGCCCTCGCCCTCGTCGGCGGCTCCAGCGCCATGGCGCTGTACGCGGTCTTCGCCTGGACCGGCGGCTGGGGCGGCATGTGGTCCGACGGGCCGCGCGTCCTCCTGGTCGTCTTCTCGCTCGTCATCGGCCTGCTGATCGGCGCCGAGGTGCCGCTGCTGATGGAGCTGATCCAGCGCATCCGCCGGCAGGACGCGGGCGGCGCCGTCGCCGACCTGTTCGCCGCGGACTACGTCGGCGCCCTCGTCGGCGGCCTGGCCTTCCCCTTCGTCCTGCTGCCCTTCCTCGGCCAGCTGACCGGCGCGCTGCTCACCGGCACCGTCAACGCGGCCGTCGGCGCCGCCCTGGTGCTCGGCCTGTTCCGGCGGGACATGACCCGCCGGGCCCGCCGGCTGCTGCTGGCCGCCAACGCCGTCGTGCTGGCCCTCCTCGCCTCGGCGACCGTCCTCGCCGACGACTTCGAACGCGCCGCCCGCCACGCGATCTACGGCCGGGACGTCCGCGTGGCCGTACGGACCGGCGTGCAGGAGGTGGTCCTCACCGGCGGCACCGACGGCCGGTCGCTGCGCCTCTTCCTGGACGGCCGGCTGCGGGCCGGCGGCGGCGACGGACGCCGGTACCACGAGGCCCTGGTGCATCCGGCCATGACCGGGCCGCACGCGCGCGTGCTGATCCTCGGCGGCGGTGACGGCCTCGCCGCGCGCGAGGTGCTGCGCCACCCGGGCGTACGCCGCCTCGACGTCGTCGCCCCCGACCCGGGGCTGGTCCGGCTGGCCCGGCACGATCCCGGCCTGTCCGCGCTGAACGAGCACGCCTACGGCGACCCGCGCCTCGACGTCACCACGGGGGACGCCTTCCGCCGGCTGCGCTCGACGCCCGCCGGCACCTACGACGTGGTGATCGCGGACCTGCCCGGTCCGGACGACACCGCCGGCCCGAAGCTGTACTCCCAGGAGTTCTACGGCCTGCTGCGGCGGGTGCTCGCCCCCGGCGGGCGGCTGGCCGTGCACGCCGGTCCGGTCACCGCCCGGCCCCGGGACTTCTGGACCGTCGACGCCACACTGCGCGCGGCCGGCCTGCGGACCGTCGCCTACCGCGCCACCGGCCGTGACACCGGCCGAGACGCCGGCCACCATGACACCGGCTCCACCGCGGGACCCGGTCGCGCGGCCGGTGTCTCCCGTGCGGCCCGGGACTGGGGCTTCCTCCTCGCCGCCCGCACGCCCCCCGCCCTGCGCCTCGATCCGGCGGGCCCCCGTCCCCGCGCCCTCACCCAGCGTTCCCTGACGCAGAGCGCCCGCTCCACCGCCCGCACCCACGTGCCCGGCCTGCCGCCCTCGACGCTGGTGCATCCGCGGTAGCGCACCGGCGCGATGCCGGCCCCGGCCCCGGTGCCCCGCCCCACCGTCGGCGTGGGGCGGGGCCGTCGGCGTCACCCCCCCCGGGGTGCGATCCCGCGCGGTGGCCCGCCCCTCCCCCAGGCCGGGACGGACCGCCGCTCCCCCTGCGGATCGTTCGCACCGAGAACCTATGGCCGTCCCGCCCGCCCCGGTATCCCGCGAAGGGTTGATCCGGATCCACACCCACCGCGGTAGACACCGCGGGTCTGCAACTTCCGCGGTACGGCAGAAGGATGACGCCGATGCCCGGCGGGCGGCCTTACCCTGCGGCAATGCGCCTGCACCCCCTGGCGGCCGACGGCCTGATCGCCGCGGCGCTGACGACCGTCGCCGTCCTGCTCGGCACCGAGGCCGTCGCCCAGGGGTGGCCCGCGCTCGACCCGCTCGGCTGGACGCTCGCCGCCCTGGTGAACCTGCCGCTCGCCCTGCGCACCCGCGCCCCCGTCGCCGTCTGCCTCGTCTCGCACGGCTGCTGGGCCCTCTACATCGCCCTCGGGTACTGGCCCGTGGTCGGCTCCTTCGGCCCCATGCTCGCCGTCTACACCGTGGCCTCCCTGCGCCCCACCCGTCTCGCCGCCGCCTCGGCCGCCCTGCTCGCCGGTGTCTGGACCGGCGCCGGGATCGTCAGCGGCGCCGACGCCATGGCCTCCGTCGTCGGCCAGGCCGTGGGCTTCCCGCTCGTCCTGTGGCGGTTCGGGTACGTCGCCCGCAGGACCGGCGACCTCACCCGGCAGCTCCGCGCCGAACAGGAGGAACGGGCCCGGCGCGAGGTGGCCGAGGAACGGGTGCGGATCGCCCGCGAGCTGCACGACGTGGTCGCCCACCACATCGCCGTCATCAACGTCCAGGCCGGCCTCGCCCGGTTCGTCTTCCACTCCGACGCCCCCACCGCGCGCGACGCCCTCGACGCCATCGAGGGCGCCAGCGGCGAGGCCCTCGCCGAACTGCGCAGGATGCTGGGCCTGCTGCGCGCGGACGGGGTGCAGGGCGCGGACGGCGCCCCGGCGCCGGGACTCGACCAGCTCGGCGACATGGTGACCCGGGTGCGCGCCGGCGGCCTCGCCGTCGGCCTGCGGGTCACCGGCGAGCCGCGCCCGCTGCCGCCCGGGGTGCAGCTGTGCCTGTACCGGGTGGTCCAGGAGGCCCTGACCAACGTCATCAAACACGCGCCGGGCGCGCACGCCGCCGTCGAACTCGCCTACCGCGCGGGCGAGGTGACGGTGACGGTCACCGACGACGGACCCGGTGGCGCACGGCACGAGGGGACCGATCCGGACACAGTCCCCCCGCGCGGCGGCCACGGCTTGATCGGCATGCGCGAGCGCGCCAAGCTCTACGGCGGGACGATCGTCGTCGGCCCGCGCAGGGAGGGGGGATTCGGCGTGCGCCTGACCCTGCCGACGCCGGTACAGACCGCACGCCGGGGAGACCCTGTCCGGGAATGACCGACGCAGACCACCCGCCCCGCCACCCGTCCTCCCACCCGGCCGGACCGACGCCCGGCTCCCCGCCCGGCCCCTCGCCCCACGGCCCGGCCGGCCCTCCCGTCAGGCTGCTCGTCGTCGACGACCAGTTCCTCGTCCGCACCGGACTGGCCACGCTGCTGCGCGCCGCCCCCGGCATGGAGGTCGTCGGCGAGGCGTCCGACGGGGCCCAGGCGGTGGCGCTGGCCGCCGCGACCAGGCCGGACGTCGTCCTGATGGACATCCGCATGCCCGGCATGACCGGCATCGAGGCCACCGAGCGGATCCTCGCCGAGGCCGTGGACCCCGCGCCCCGCGTCCTCGTCCTGACCACCTTCGACCTCGACGAGTACGTGTACGGCGCCCTGCGCGCCGGCGCCTCCGGATTCCTGCTGAAGGACGCCGGCCCGGAACGGCTGCTGGCCGCGATCACCGCGGTGCACGGCGGGGACGCGCTGTTCGCCCCCGCGGTCACCCGGCGCCTGGTGGAGGCGTACACCCGGATGCCGGGCCCTTCGTCCCCGGGGCCTGCGGAGACCGGGCCGCCGCCCGCGCTGGCGGCGCTGACCACCCGGGAGGCCGAGGTCCTCGGGCTGGTGGCCCGCGGCCTGAGCAACGCGGAGGCCGCCGAACGCCTGTTCATCAGCGAGGCCACGGTGAAGACCCACCTCAACCGCACCATGGCCAAGCTGGGCCTGACCAGCAGGGCCCAGGCGGTGGTGCTGGCGTACGAGACGGGACTGGTGACGCCGGGCGGCGGATGACTTCGGACCGACGGGGGGTGCCCGGGGCGCCCGCTGGGTAGGCTGCGCTGACATGGAGCATGAGGTGTTCGTTCCGGTTCCGGCCGAGCGGCTCAGGGAGGCGCTGTCCGACCCCGTCCGGGTCGCGCAGGCGGTCCCGGGGCTCCAGCGGGACGCCGGCGCCGAGCCCGTCGCGGGACGGCTGAGGGTGCGCGTCGGCGGCAACTCCATCACGTACCGCGGCTCACTGCGCCTGTCCGCGCGCGACGACGGGACGTACGCCGTCGAGGGCGACGCCGCCGAGTCGCGCGGCGCGGGCACGGTCGTGCTCGCCCTCACGCTGCGCGTGCGGGAGGACGGCGGCGGCTCCACCCTCGCCTTCACCGGTACGGCCGAGGCGGACGGACGCGTCAAGGAGCTGCCCTCGGACGCGGTGGCCTCGGCCATGGTCCGGCTGCTCACCCGGTTCGCGGAGAACCTGGGCGCGGCGGCGGCCGAGGACGGGCCGCAGGTCCCGGACGGGCCCTCGCAGGAGGGACCCTCGGAGGAGCCCGCGGCGCCCGCCCCCCGCCCCTCCGTCTTCGACACCGAGGTCCCGCCCTCCTCCCTCGACCCCTCCGCCGACGACGAGGACGACGGTCAGGAGGAGACGGGGCAGGAAGCGGACCGGGAGAAGACGAAGGGCCACGAGGACGACGACGGGAAGCACTCCACGGAAACCCTCCGCCCCACCGCCGAGACCCCGAAAGCCCCTGAGACCCCGAAAGCCCCCGGGCCCCCGGACGCCCCCGGGCCTCCCGCCGAGGCGGCGCACGCGCGCCGCACGATGATCGGCCGCAGCGCCGAGGAGGTGGACCACGCCCCGCCGCGCGGCCGGTACGCGCCCGTCCCCCCGCCCCAGACGGGCGTGTCCGGTTCCTCCCTGCGCTGGGCCGCCCCGGCGGCGGCTCTGGTCGTGGCCTCGGCGATCCTGGCCGGCCGCGCCCTGCGCAGGCGCCGCTGAGCCACGAGGGCCCCACGGCGGGCGCCCGCCCCCGTCGCCGCCCCAGTAGGGTCGTGACGTGAGCAACGAACCCATCACGCTGACCGCGGGTGACGCGGAGGCGACCGTGCTGCCGGGCAACGGCGGCCGGATCGGCGGGCTGCGCATCGGCGGCACGGAACTGCTCCGCCAGGGCGAGCGCTACGGCTGCTTCCCGATGGTCCCCTGGTGCGGACGGATCCGCGAGGGCCGCTTCCGGGACGGCGCCGCCGTCCATCAGATGCCGCTCAACTCCCCGCCGCACGCCATCCACGGCACCGCCCGCGACGCCGCCTGGCGCACCGCCCGCGCCACCGCCGGCGAGGCCGTCCTCACCTACGACCTCACCGACCCCTGGCCCTACCCCGGCCGGGTCACGCAGGTGATCGCGCTCGCCGAGGACTCCCTGACGCTGACCATGTCCGTGGAGACGTACGAGTCCTCCTTCCCGGCGCAGCTCGGCTGGCACCCGTGGTTCCAGCGGACCCTCGACGGGGCGTCCGTGGAGATCGCCTTCGACGCCGCCTGGCAGGAGGAGCGCGGCGAGGACCACCTGCCCACCGGCAACCGCACCGACCCGAAGCCGGGCCCCTGGGACGACTGCTTCGGCATGCCCGACGGCGTCGACGTCACCCTCACCTGGCCCGGCCGGCTGGAGCTGAGGGTGACCAGCCCGGAGCAGTGGGCCGTCATCTACGACGAGCAGGAGACCGCCGTCTGCGTCGAGCCGCAGACCGGGCCGCCCGACGGGCTGAACACCCTCCCGCGCCTGGTCACGCCGCTGGAGCCGCTGGAGGCCACCACGACCTGGAGCTGGCGACGGCTTTAAGCTGGCGTACATGACGACGGACGTACGCGCGGCGCTGCTGCAGCAGATCAAGGACAAGGCCGTGGTGCACGGCAAGGTGACCCTCTCCTCGGGTCTCGAGGCCGACTACTACGTCGACCTGCGCCGCATCACGCTCGACGGCGAGGCCGCGCCGCTGGTCGGACAGGTGCTGCTCGACCTGACCGCCGACCTCGACTTCGACGCGGTGGGCGGCCTGACCATGGGCGCCGACCCGGTCGCCGCGAGCATGCTGCACGCCGCCGCCGCCCGCGGCAGGCGCCTGGACGCGTTCGTCGTCCGCAAGGCCGCCAAGGCGCACGGGCTGCAGCGCCGCGTCGAGGGCCCGGACATCGCGGGCCGCCGCGTCCTGGTCGTCGAGGACACCTCCACCACCGGCGGCTCCCCGCTCACCGCCGTCGAGGCCGTGCGCGAGGCCGGCGCCGAGGTCGTGGCCGTGGCGACGATCGTCGACCGGGCGACGGGCGCCGCCGAGAAGATCCAGGAGGGCGCCGGGGTGCCGTACCGGTACGCGTTCGGCAAGGACGAGCTGGGCCTGGACTGAGGCCCCGCCGGGGCGGGACCGGGGCGCACTCGGACTATCCCGCTCCTTCTGGAAGGATGGGGCCGACGATGACGTCGCCCCCATGGTCTAGGTCAGGGCCGTAAGCACGTACCACGCCCACCCGCACATACAAGGAGCGGACAGATGCCCATCGCAACTCCCGAGGTCTACAACGAGATGCTGGACCGGGCGAAGGCAGGCGGGTTCGCCTACCCGGCCATCAACGTGACGTCCTCCCAGACGCTGCACGCGGCCCTGCGCGGTTTCGCCGAGGCGGAGAGCGACGGCATCATCCAGATCTCCACCGGCGGCGCCGAGTTCCTGGGCGGCCAGCACAACAAGGACATGGTGACCGGCGCCGTCGCCCTCGCCGAGTTCGCGCACATCGTCGCCGAGAAGTACGACGTCACCGTCGCGCTGCACACCGACCACTGCCCGAAGGACAAGCTCGACGGGTACGTGCGTCCGCTGCTCGCGGTCTCCGAGGAGCGCGTCAAGGCCGGCCGCAACCCGCTGTTCCAGTCCCACATGTGGGACGGTTCCGCCGAGACGCTGGCCGACAACCTCTCCATCGCCACCGAGCTGCTGGAGCGCGCCCGCGCCGCGAAGATCGTCCTCGAGGTCGAGATCACCCCGACCGGCGGCGAGGAGGACGGCGTCTCCCACGAGATCAACGACTCCCTCTACACCACCGTCGACGACGCGATCCGCACCGCCGAGGCCCTGGGCCTGGGCGAGAAGGGCCGCTACCTGCTCGCCGCCTCCTTCGGCAACGTGCACGGCGTCTACAAGCCGGGCAACGTGGTGCTCCGCCCCGAGCTGCTCAAGGAGCTGAACGAGGGCGTCGCCGCCAAGTACGGCCGGCCGGCCGGCTCCAAGCCGTTCGACTTCGTCTTCCACGGCGGCTCCGGCTCCTCCGCCGAGGAGATCGCGACCGCCCTGGAGAACGGCGTGGTCAAGATGAACATCGACACGGACACCCAGTACGCCTTCACGCGTCCGGTCGCCGACCACATGTTCCGCAACTACGACGGCGTCCTGAAGGTCGACGGCGAGGTCGGCAACAAGAAGACCTACGACCCGCGCACCTGGGGCAAGCTGGCCGAGGCCGGCATGGCCGCGCGCGTCGTCGAGGCCTGCGGCCACCTGCGCTCGGCGGGCCAGAGGATCAAGTAACGGCCGCGCACGCGCGACGGGCCCGGCACCCCCATAAGGGGGTGCCGGGCCCGTTGCGCGTCTGCGGTGACCGTTACGGCTTCAGCTCGGCGTACGCCTCTTCGCTGCTGTCCTTGAGGAACTGGCGGCAGCGCTCCGCCTCGTCCTTCTCGCCGATCTCGCCGGCGGCGCGGGCGAGGGCGGCGAGGCAGCGCAGGAAGCCGCGGTTGGCGCGGTGCTCCCAGGGGACGGGGCCGTGCCCCTTCCAGCCGGCCCGGCGCAGGGCGTCCAGGCCGCGGTGGTAGCCGGTGCGCGCGTACGCGTACGACTCGATCACCCGCCCGGCCGCGAACGCCTCCTCGGCGAGCACGGCCCAGGCGAGCGAGAACGTGGGGTGCTCCGCCGCGACCTCGGCCGGTGGCCGGGACTCCTCGTCCAGCAGGCGGTACGCCTCCTCGTTCTCCGGCAGGTACGTCGGGTCCGGGCCGCCCAGCAGATTCTTGTGCGTCGTCATGCACGCAGTCTGCCACCTGCGCGCCGCCGCCCGGCGGGGCCGGCCGGGAGGGGCGTGACGGGCGGGGCTTGCGGATTCCTGGGAGCATTGCGGAGGATGCCGTCGGGGACCGGGGCCCCGTGCCGGTAACGGCAGGGCGGACCGCTACCCGAAGTGCACCTCAGGAGACAGCGATGTCCCACGAAGCCCCGAATCTCGACTTCGAGGGCAGCACGCCGTACGAGGACTACGTCAAGGCGGACGTGCTCACCCATCTCCAGCACACCCTCTCCGACGATCCCGGAGAGATGGTCTTCCTGGTCACGACCCAGGTCATGGAGCTGTGGTTCACCGTCATCGTCCACGAGTGGGAGACCGCGGCCCGCGCCCTGCGCGAGGACCGCGTCCGGCCGGCCGTCGACGCGCTGAAGCGCTCGGTGCGGGAGCTGGAGGCCCTGAACGCCTCCTGGACGCCGCTGGCGGGCCTGACGCCCGCCCAGTTCAACTCCTACCGGGGCGCCCTCGGCGAGGGCTCCGGCTTCCAGTCGGCGATGTACCGGCGGCTGGAGTTCCTGCTCGGCGAGAAGTCCGCGTCCATGCTCGTCCCGCACCGCGGCACCCCGCGCGTCCACGCCGAGCTGGAGAAGGCGCTGCACGAGCCGAGCCTGTACGACGAGGTGGTCCGGCTGCTCGCCCGGCGCGGGTACGGCATCCCCGACGCCGTGCTGCGGCGCGACGTCACCCGGAAGTACGAACCGGCGCCCGAGGTGGAGGCCGCCTGGGCGGCCGTCTACTCCGGCGACCAGAACGGCGAGCTGGTCCGTCTCGGCGAGGCCCTCACCGACGTCGCCGAGCTGGTGTGGCGCTGGCGCAACGACCACCTGGTCGCCACCCGCCGCGCGATGGGCGCCAAGGCCGGCACCGGCGGCTCCGCCGGGGTGGCCTGGCTGGAGAAGCGGGCCCGCGGCACCGTGTTCCCCGAGCTGTGGACGGCGAGGTCCCATGTCTGAGCCGAGGTCCCATGTCTGAGCCGAGGTGCCATGTCTGAGCTGATGAGCGAGGCGAAGGAGCTGGACGCCGCCGACGGGCTGGCCGCGGTGCGCGAGCGGTTCGTCCTCGACGACGTGACCTACCTGGACGGCAACTCGCTGGGCGCCCTCCCGGCGCACGTCCCCGGGCGCGTGGCGGACGTCGTCCGGCGCCAGTGGGGCGAGCTGCGCATCCGGTCCTGGGAGGAGAGCGGCTGGTGGACCGCGCCCGAGCGGGTCGGCGACCGCATCGCCCCGCTGGTCGGCGCGGCGGCCGGGCAGATCGTCGTGGGCGACTCCACGAGCGTGAACGTCTTCAAGGCCCTGGTGGCGGCGGTGCGGATGGCGGCGCAGGACGGTCCGGGACGGGACGAGATCCTCGTCGACGCCACCACCTTCCCCACCGACGGGTACATCGCCGGGTCCGCGGCCCGCATGACGGGGTGCACGCTGCGGGCCGTCGCCCCGGCCGAGGTGCCCTCGGCGCTGGGCGGGCGCACCGCGGCCGTCCTCCTCAACCACGTCGACTACCGCACCGGCCGGCTGCACGACCTGCCCGGGCTCACGGCCGCCGTGCACGCGGCGGGGGCGTACGCCGTGTGGGACCTGTGCCACAGCGCGGGCGCCCTGCCGGTCGGGCTCGACGAGCACGGCGTGGACCTCGCGGCCGGCTGCACCTACAAGTACCTCAACGGCGGCCCCGGCTCTCCCGCCTACCTGTACGTGCGCCGCGGCCTCCAGGAACGCTTCGACTCCCCGCTGCCCGGCTGGAACTCGCACGCCGAGCCCTTCGGCATGCGGCCGGAGTACGAGCCGGCGCCCGGTGCGCCGCGCGGCCGGGTCGGCACGCCGGACATCCTGTCCCTGCTCGCCCTGGAGGCGGCGCTGGACGTGTGGGACGGGGTGACGATCGAGGCGGTGCGCGCCAAGTCCCTCGCGCTGACCGACTTCTTCCTGCGCTGCGTCGGGGAGTACGTCCCCGAGGGGCGGGTCGAGTCCGTCACCCCGGCCGCGCACGCCGAGCGGGGGAGCCAGGTCGCGCTGCGCTGTTCCCCCGCTCTCGGCTCCGCTCGAGCGGGAGGGACCCCCATCGCGGCCGATGTCATGAAGCGGCTGATCGGGCGCGGCGTGGTCGGCGACTTCCGGGCGCCCGACATCCTGCGCTTCGGCTTCACCCCGCTGTACGTCGGTTTCGCGGACGTGGAGCGGGCGGCGCGGGTACTGGCGGAGGTGCTCGCGGAGGCGTAGGCACAGGTGCCGGCCGTGCCGGGCCGGGGAACCGCGGCCGGGCTCCGGCGCGTGGACGCGGGCATGGACGACAAGGATCACCGGGCCCGGGGCTGCGTCGGATGCCTGGCCGCCCTGGCCGGCGCCTCGACCGCGCTGGTCGCCTGGGCGCCGCTCGCCCGCGTCAGCGTCACCGGCGGCTTCGAGCACCAGCACCGCGACCTGAGCGTGCTCTACGTCGACCTGCCGCTGGTCGCGCTCGGCGGTGCGCTGGTGCCGGTCGTGGCGTGGACGCTGGGCCTGCGTCTGCTGGGCGGCCGGGCGTGGGCGGCGGCGCTGGTGGCCGTGGCCGCGCTCGGGCTGGCGGTGTGGGGACTGACCGCCTGGTGGACGCCGTACGAACGGGACGGGTTCACGGGGCAGGCCCCCTCCGCGTACGGGGCGTCCGCCGGGCCGTCTGTCCCTCACCCTGCGTGACATCCCCGTGTCGGTGCACGTCACCGGCCTGATACCGTCCCGCCGACGGCCGATTTCCCCATCCCCCGGCCCGCCAACGCCGTGTCGTCGCTGAGAGGTTGGAGCATGCCGGACGCCCCCGCAGAACCGGGCACCGTCGCCGCGCGGAACGCCGCCGAGGAGGCCGCGGCCCTCTCCCGCCCGCCGGTCGCCCCCGACAGCACCGCCGCGTACGGCGACCACCCGGACCAGGTGATCGACTTCTACGTCCCGCGCGGCACGGCGGGCCCGGGCGGCGCCGCACCCGTCGTGGCGGTCCTGCACGGGGGCGCGTGGCGGGCGCCGTACGACCGGCGCCACGTCAGCCCGTTCGCGGCCTTCCTGGCCCGCCGGGGCTTCGCGGTGGCCAGTGTGGAGTACCGGCGGGGGACGGCGGACCCCTCGGTCGCCGGGCGCTGGCCCGACACCTTCGACGACGTGGCCGCCGCGCTGGACGCGCTGCCCGCGCTGGCCTCGCGGCACCTGCCGGGGGCCGACGCGGAACGCACGGTGCTCACCGGCCACTCGGCGGGCGGTCACCTCGCCCTGTGGGCCGCCGCCCGGCACGTCCTGCCCGCCGACGCGCCGTGGCGCCTGGCCGCCCCGCCGCCCCTGCGCGGGGTGGTCGCCCTCGCGTCGATCGCCGACTTCGAGTCCGCGGCCGAACTGGGCGTGTGCGGCGACGCCGCCCGCCAACTCCTCGGCGGGGAAGAGCACTTCGAAGCGCGACGGCCGTACGCCGACCCGGCCCTGCTGCTGCCCACCGGCATCGCGACCACCCTCGTCCAGGGGCGTGCCGACGCGGACGTCCCGCAGGTCCTCGCCGAGGCGTACGCCGACGCGGCGGCGCGGGCCGGTGAACTGGTGGGCGTGACGCTGCTGGAGGACGTCGGCCACTTCCCGCCGATCGACCCGGCGGCGGACGCCTGCGCGGTGGTGGCGGAGGAGATCGCCCAGCTGGCGTGGTGAGCGGCGGACACCCCCCGGGGGCGGCCCCGTCACCCTCGTAATACCTGAGAGCCACGGCGAGGGTGAGCTCTTCGGCGGGACGCCGGTCACCGGCCCCGGACCCTAACTTCCCTTCCAGGCGAGCCCGGTGAGCGGGCGAGCGGGAGGGGAGCGGACATGGGGCACGGCAGGGCGGTACGTCGTCGGCGGCGTTTCGGCGCGGTGCGCAGGGCGGCGACGGCCGCACTCGTCGCCGGCGCCGTGGCGTTCCCGCTCTCCGGTGCCGCACGGCCCGAGACTCCCGCCCCGCCTCCCGCCGCGCTCGCCGCGCCGACGGCGCACACGCTGACGGACGTGTACGCCGCCAACCGGGCCAACGCCGCCGAGGCGGCCGAGGCGGCCGGCGCCCACGGCGACCGGCACCGCGCGGAGGCGGACCGCTCGCTGGCCGGCCCGGCCCGGCAACTGCTCGCCTTCGACGGCCGGGGCGCCGGCCTGGTCACGGAGGTGTTCGGCGACCTGGCCCGCGCCGACCGCGTCGCCGTCCTGGTCCCCGGCT
This sequence comes from Streptomyces sp. NPDC006384, assembly GCF_042870695.1. Taxonomy (NCBI): domain Bacteria; kingdom Bacillati; phylum Actinomycetota; class Actinomycetes; order Kitasatosporales; family Streptomycetaceae; genus Streptomyces; species Streptomyces sp. NPDC006384. Next base: position 184,434 of record NZ_JBIAHR010000005.1, on the reverse strand, counting down.
CCGACACGAGCCTCGACACCTACGGCCGGTTCCGCGCCGCCGCCCTCGCCCTGCACCGGCAGCTCACCGCCCGGGCCCCCGAGGGCACCCGCACGGCGGTCGTGGCCTGGCTCGGCTACGAGACGCCCGGCACCGTCAGCACCGCGGTCGCCACGACCGGCCGCGCCGACGAGGCCGCCCCGGAGCTGCGCGGTCTGGTCGGCACCCTGCGCGGCGTCCTCCGCCCCCGTGCGCGGATCGCCCTCCTGTGCCACTCCTACGGCTCGGTCGTCTGCGCCCGTGCCGCCGCCGGCCTGGACGTCGACGACATCGCCCTGGTCGGCAGCCCCGGCACCGGCGCCGACACCGCCGCGGGCCTGCGCGCACGCGCCCGGATCTGGGCGGCGCGGGGCGACGGCGACTGGGTGGAGGACGTCCCGCACGTCAGCGCCGGACTGTTCGGCACGACCGTCGGCTTCGGCACCGACCCGGTCTCCCCGGCCTTCGGCGCCCGGGTCTTCGACGCCGGCGCCGGCGGCCACAGCGACTACTTCGACGCCGGCTCCCTCTCCCTGACGAACCTGGCCCGGATCGCCCTGGGCGCGACCACGGAGGTGACCCGTGACTGACCCGACCCACGTGACCGACCCGACCCACGTGACCGATCCGGCCTGCGTGACTGGGAAGGCCGGCACGACCGGGAAGGCCGCCACGGCCGGTGTGGGGCGACCGGCCGGGCGCGGTGTCCGGCACGCCCTGCGGCACGGCGCCGCCCGCATCGACGCGGCGACACCCGCGTCCAGGGACCGCGCCGTCGACGCGCTGCGCGCCCTCGCCGTCCTCGGGGTGGTCCTCGGCCACTGGCTGGTGACGGCCCTGGTCTCCGACGGCGGCGGCACCCTGCGCGCGGAGAGCCCGCTGCGGCACATGCCCTGGCTGGCCCCGGTGTCCTGGGCCTTCCAGACCCTCGCCGTGTTCTTCCTGGTCGGCGGGTACGTGGCCACCCGGGGCCGGGCCGCGGCCCGCGAGCGGGGGACGCCGTACCGGAGGTGGCTGGCCGTCCGGCTGGGCCGGCTGTTCCGGCCGGTCCTCGCCCTCCTCGCCCTGTGGGCGGTGACGGCGGGACTGCTGCTCCTGACGGGCGCGGAGCTCATGACCGTCCACACCCTGGTGAAGCTGGCCCTGTCCCCGCTGTGGTTCCTCCTCGTCTTCGCCGCGCTGACCGCGGCGACGCCGCTGCTGGCCCGGCTGCACCCGCTGTGGCCGCTGGCCGTCGTCCTCCACGTCGACCTGCTGCGCTTCGGGCTCGGCGGGCCCGCCTGGCCGGGGTGGATCAACCTCGCCGCGGGCTGGGCGGTGCCCTGGACCCTCGGCGCCGCCTGGGCCCGCGGCGAACTGAAGCACCGCCGGGCCGGCTGGACCCTGCTCGCCGGCGGTACGGCGGCGACCGCGGCGCTGGTCGCCTGGGCCGGCTACCCGGCGTCGATGGTCGGCGTGCCGGGTGCCGCCGTGTCCAACCTCGACCCGCCGACGCTGGCCGCCGTCACCTTCGGCCTGGCCCAGTGCGGACTCGCCCTGCTGCTGCGCGAGCGGCTGCGCCGGGCCCTGCGGCGGCCGGTGGCCTGGGCGGCGGTGGCGCTGGTCAACCTCTTCGCGATGACGGTGTTCCTGTGGCACCAGACGGCCATGATGACGGTCACCGCCACCGGCCTCCTCGCCGGCCGCCTGCCCGGGCTGCACACGCTCCCCGACGGACCGCACTGGGTCGCGGCCCGGCTGGTGTGGCTCCCGGTGTTCACGCCGGCCCTGGCGGTCTGCTGGGCGGCGTTCCGCACCTGCGAACGCGGCGGCGGCCGGCGCCGGCCACGGACACGGGTCGTCCGCACGCACCTTCCACGGGACCGGGCGACGACGAAGGGGACGGAAGGAGTCCGTCATGTCTAGGCTGGGCCGCGTGATGCCAGGGGGGAGCATGCGTACGAGCGGGGGTCCGGTCGCGCGGTGGCTGGGGACACTGCGCGACGACCTGTGGACCGCGCGGGTGGATCCGCTGCCGCCCTCGGTGTGGCTGCTCTGGTTCCCGCACGGGCTGGTCTGCCTGGCCGCGTTCGGGGTGCTGCTCGGCGACACGGCCCAGCTCGGCGACGGCGGCGGACTCGGCGGTGGGACCGCCTTCCTGGTCGCCCTCGGCCAGAGCGGCGCGATGGTCCTCGCCCTGTGGCGGCCGGTCCCGGCATGGTGGCTGTCCATGGCCGCCATGCTGGCGGGAGCCTTCGCGGTGCGGGCCGGGATGACCGCGAGCGGCGAGAAGTTCACCTGGCCCTGGACGGCCGCCGGGATCATCGGGCACCTGTTCGTCCTGCTGCTGCTCGCCCTGCGGGTCCGCACGCGGGTGACCGTGGAGACCCTGGCCCTGAGCGCGCTGGCCACCTACGTCGTGCAGGGCGCGGTGGGGGCGGTGAACTACCGGCCGACCGGCCGGCTCGCCGTCGTCCTCTTCGCGGTCGTCGCGGTGCTCGGCATCGCCCTGCGCGGCCGCCGCGAGGCCCGTACGCAGCTCGCGGAGCAGACCTCGCTCACCGCCGAGGAACGCGCCCGGCGCACCCTCCTGGAGGAGCGCGGCCGCATCGCGCGCGAGCTGCACGACGTCGTCGCCCACCACATGTCCGTCATCTCCATCCAGGCCCAGGTCGCCCCCCACCTCGTCGAGAATCCGCCGGACGAGCTGAAGGAGAACCTCGCGGGCATCCGGCAGAACGCCCTGGAGGCGCTGACCGAACTGCGCCGCGTCCTCGGCGTGCTGCGCTCCGAGGACCCGGGCGCCCCCGGGGCGGCGCCCGGCCGGAGCGGTACCGCCCCGCACGCCCCGCAGCCCACCCTCGACCGGCTCGACGCGCTGGTGGAGAACACCAGGGCCGCCGGGCTCACCGTGACCGTCGAGCGCAGCGGCCGGCGCAGGCCGCTGCCGCCCGGCGTGGAGCTGTCGGCGTACCGGATCGTGCAGGAGGCGCTCAGCAACGTCCTGCGGCACGCGCCCGGCGCGAGCGCGCGGGTCCACCTCACGCACCTCGCGGACGGGCTGCGCGTCGACGTCGCCAACACCCGGCCCACGCGGTCCCCGGCGCCGTCGCAGGGGGCGGGGCACGGACTGCTCGGCATGCGGGAGCGGGTGGCGATGCTCGACGGCACCCTGACGGCGCGGCGGCTGCCGGACGGCGGCTACCGGGTGACGGCGTTCCTGCCGGCCGACGGCCACGACCCCGCCCACGACCCCGCCCACGACTCCGCCCGCCACTCCACCGAGGACGACACCCCATGACGACCGGCAACGACGGCGGCGACGGCCGCGTGATCCGCGTACTGATCGCCGACGACCAGCAGATGGTCCGGCAGGGCTTCACCGTGCTGCTCGGCATCCAGCCCGGCATCGAGGTGGTCGGACAGGCCGTCGACGGCCTGGACGCCGTCGCCAGGGCCGCCGAACTCGCCCCGGACGTCGTCCTGATGGACATCCGTATGCCCGAGCTGGACGGCATCGAGGCCACCCGCCGGATCACCGGGGCGGCCCCGCAGGTCAAGGTGCTCGTGCTGACCACCTTCGACCTGGACGAGTACGTGTACGAGGCGCTGCGGGCCGGCGCGTCCGGGTTCCTGCTGAAGGACGCCTCCGCCGACCAGCTCGCCGAGGCGGTACGGGTGGTGGCGGCCGGGGACGCGCTGCTCGCGCCGGGCATCACCCGGCGGCTGCTCACCGAGTTCTCCCGGCTGGACGACCGGCCCAGGGCCCCGCTGAAGGAACGGATCGGCGGCCTGACCGAACGGGAGACGGAGGTGCTCGCCCTGATCGCGCAGGGCCTGTCCAACGCGGAGATCGCCGTACGGCTGGTCGTCGCCGAGCAGACGGTGAAGACGCACGTGGGCCGGATACTGGTGAAGCTGGGCCTGAGGGACCGGACGCAGGCGGCGGTGTTCGCGTACGAGTCGGGGCTGGTGCGGCCCTCCGGGTACTGAGCGGGACGGGCCCCGTAGTACTTGAGACGGACCCGCCAGGACCCTTCTCACCGGTGACGACCGCGTCCCCGGCTGCGCCTACCGTTGCGGACGTGACCGAGACGACCCAGACGCGGACCGCCCCCTCGGGCAGCGGCGGCGCGCGCAGCCCCGAGTACCGGCTGGCCGTGGACGCCCTGAGCGGGCTGCGCCAGGACCTGTTCCACGACGCCTTCGCCTACCGCCCGCTGCCGCCGATGGCCACGGACGGCCCGCTGATCCGCCGGCTCCCCGCCAGGCAGCGGACGTACGCCGCACACCTGCCGCACGCGGTGGTGGCGGCCGTCGCCCTGATCGCGATGTTCGGCGGGGCCATGAGCATCGGGAGCGGGGGCGGGCCGGTGCCCCTGCTGGGCGGGCTGCTGTGCGCGGCGCCGGTGCTGGCCACGCTGGTCCGGCCGGTCGGCGCCTTCTGGCTGTCGATGGCGGCGACCCTGGTGGCCGCGCTGCTCGAGGGCAGCCTGGGCGACTGGCCGTGGCTGCCCGGCACGTTCTTCTGCCATCTGGCGGTGCTGGTGATCGTGGCGGTGCGGACCCGGCCCCGCACGTCCGCGTGGATGTGGCTGCTCACCGCCGCCTACGGCCTGTCCGTGGAGACCGTCTTCGGTGACGGCGAGTACCACACCTCCGCGCCGATGCTGCTGTTGTCCGCCCTGGCCCTGCTGATGGTCGCGGTCGGGCACGTCCGCCGCGAGGCCCGGCGGGAGGTGACCGCCCAGCGGACGGTCACCGCGCACGAGCGGTCCCGGCGCACCCTGCTGGAGGAGCGCACCACGATCGCCCGCGAGCTGCACGACGTGGTCGCCCACCACATGTCGGTGGTCGCCATCCAGGCCGAGGCCGCGCCCTACCGGGTGGAGAACCCGCCCGAGGAGCTGGAGCGGGCCTTCGCCACCATCCGGGAGAACGCGGTGGCGGCGCTGACCGAGCTGCGCCGCGTCCTCGGAGTCGTCCGTGCCGAGGACCACGAGGCGCCGGACGCCCCGCAGCCCACCCTCGCCGACCTGGACGCGCTGCTCGCCAACGTCCGCGGCACGGGTCTCGCCGTGGACAAGGCGGTGACCGGCGCGGTGCGCGAACTGCCGCCCGGCGTGGAGCTGTCGGCGTACCGGATCGTGCAGGAGGCGCTCAGCAACACCCTGCGGCACGCGCCCGGCGCGAGCGCCCGCGTCGAGGTCTCCTACGTCCTGGGCGGTCTCGGCCTGCGGGTCGTCAACGGCCCGGTGCCGGCACCGGGCCTGGTCAAGCCCTCGCCCGGCGCGGGGCACGGCGTCACCGGCATGCGGGAACGGGTGTCGATGCTGAACGGCGAGATGACGGCCGGCCCGACCGGCGACGGGGGCTACGAGGTGGCGGTGTTCCTGCCGGTCGCCTCCGCGGGCGAGGGGGACGCATGACCGGCCGCACGATCCGCGTCCTGATCGCCGACGACCAGATGATGGTGCGCGAGGGCTTCTCCGTCCTGCTGAACGCGATGCCGGACATCGAGGTCGCCGGCGAGGCGGTCGACGGCCTGGACGCGGTGGAGAAGGTCCGCGAACTCGCCCCGGACGTCGTCCTGATGGACATCCGCATGCCGGAGCTCAACGGCATCGAGGCGACCCGGCGGATCGTCGCCGCCGACGGCACGGCGAAGGTCCTCGTCCTCACCACCTTCGACCTGGACGAGTACGTCTACCAGGCGCTGCGCGCGGGCGCCTCCGGCTTCCTCCTCAAGGACGCCTCCGCGCGTCAACTCGCCGACGGGGTGAGGATCGTGGCCGCCGGGGAGGCCCTTCTCGCCCCCTCCGTCACCAAGCGGCTGATCACCGAGTTCTCGAAGCTGTCCGACGGCCCGCGCCCGCTGTCGGCGGGGCAGGCACCGTACGGCGACCTGACCGAGCGGGAGACGGAGGTGCTGGTGCTGATCGCGCAGGGTCTGTCGAACGGGGAGATCGCCGAACGCCTGGTGGTCGCCGAGTCGACGGTCAAGACGCACGTCAGCCGGGTCCTGGTGAAGCTGGGCCTGAGGGACCGCACCCAGGCGGCGGTCTTCGCGTACGAGGCGCGGCTGGTGACGCCGGGCTGACGGGCGGCCGCGCCGGCGTCCCCCGCGGTGTCGGCGCCCCGTCGGCCCTACCGGCCGGGCTGCGTCCCCGGGCGTCCTGCCGCGGGTCAGACGGCGGCCTCGGGCCGGGCGGGGTCGAGGTACTGCACGGCGGTCCGCCCGGCGTGCGGGGCGAGCAGGTCCCGGAGCTGTTCCGCCGCCCGGGTGAGGCTCTCGCCGTCGCGTTCGGCGTGCAGGGTCTCGAGGACGAAGGCGACGTGCGTGGAGTCCTCGGTGACGCGGGTGCGGTGGGCGTCGCGGTGGTTCCAGTGGCGGGTGAGGATCCCGGCGGCGTCGGCGTAGACGACCTCGCCCGGCTTGGGGTTCTCGACGGTGCCGGGTTCGCCGAGCGGGGTGAACTCCTCGGTGCCGTCCGCGTGCCGGATGTCGACGTCGCCGGAGACGGTGTCCAGGTCGAAGGCGCCGGCGGGCAGCGCGTGGCGGACGGAGACGGCGTTGTAGGAGTCGACGGCCGGGTTGATGCGGGGCAGGGTGCCCTTCTTGGCCATGCGGCGGCCGAGCGCGTCGACGCTGGGGCGCAGGCGGCGCGGGTTGGTGCCGAAGGAGCGGTAGGCGGTGTGCCATGCCTCGATGCGGGGGTCGGTCTCGTCGGCGGGCCGCCAGGTGCCGTCCGCGAGCTCCCGCTCCAGTTCCTCCAGGGCGGCGGTGGTGTCCGGCCAGGTGTCGTGGCCGCGCAGGCCGGTGGCGGTGACCAGGGCGATGAGGGTGCCGGGGAAGGCGTCGGCGACGGCGGGGGCGATGCGGAAGGCGGTCATGGCGGGGTTCTCCCGTTCCTGCGGTGCGGCGGTGGGTGTCGGGTCGGTGCGGGCCGGCCGGCGGGGCGTCGGCGGTCGTCAGGGCTTCCAGGGGCCGATGCGGTCCAGACGGCGCCGCTGCTGACGTGCGGTGGGCACGTCCAGCCTCTCGCCGCGCCGGACGAGGTGGTCGGCGACGGACGCGCGGTGCTCGACGGGCTTGTGGTCGTCGTACTTGAACTTGGCCCGCACCTCGGTGACGTCCAGCCGCAGGCCGCGGATGCCGGACAGCATCCGGCCGTAGGGCGGCCGGCCGACGGCGATGTCGGCGTGGTCGCCGTCGGGCTGGAAGTGGGCCATCTGCCGGCGCAGCAGCTCGGCCTTGGCCTCGGGGTCGTCGACGATCGTGGCGCGGCAGGTGAACCGGACGGCCGCGTAGTAGCTGGTGGGCACCCCGTCGGCGGGCGGGGTGCCGGGAGCCGCGCGCCAGGGGCCGGGGACGAAGGCGTAGTCGCCGATGACGGTGAAGGTGACGCACGGGTCGTGCTCGATCGCCTCCCACACCGGGTTGGGCCGGGCCAGGTGGATCAGCAGCCGGTCGCCGTCGACGGTGAAGTGGGTGGGGACGACGGCGGGCGGCATGCCGGGCGTGCCGTTGACGGCGAGCTGGCCGAAGTCGTGACCGTCGGCGATCCAGGCCCGCCACTCGTCGTCGTCCAGGGCGGCGTCCCAGGGGTGGATGAACATGCGGTTCTCCTTGCGCGGGCGGCGGAGAAAGGGGCGGCAGCGGGCGTCAGGCGGCGGAGCGGGCGTCAGGCGACGCCGGAGGCCGCGCCCCGGGCGAGGGCACCCGGACCGGAGGCGGCGCCGGGCACCGGCCACGGCAGCAGAGCGGTCACGGTGCATCCCTTACTATCAATGGAACGACTGAACCGTACAACGGAACGACCGCCGGGTGTCAACCGAACGACCACGCGGTCCAGTGCGGTGACCCACCGTGGAGGAGGGACCGGATGGCCGAGACCGAGGCAGCCCTGCGGACGCTCGCGTACAACGTCAGGGCGGCCCGCACCCGTGCCGGCCTGTCCCTGGACGAGCTGGGCCGGCGCGCGCAGGTCAGCAAGGGCGCCCTGGTGGCGCTGGAGCGGGCCCAGGGAAACCCGAACTTCTCCACCCTGGTCCGGCTGGCCGACACCCTCGGCGTCTCGGTCTCCGCGCTGCTGGAGGGGCCCGCCGAGGGCCGGGTCCGCGTGGTGTCCGCCGACGCCGTGATGCCGCTGTGGGCGGGGGAGCGGGGCGGGGAGGCCCGGCTCATGCTGACCACCGCGGGCGCCGCCCCGGTGGAGGTCTGGCGCTGGCGGCTCGAACCGGACGAGGAGTACCCCAGCCACCCGCACCAGGCCGGGGTCGTCGAGACCGTCAGTGTCACGGCAGGCCGGATGGTCCTCGTCGTCGACGGCACCGAGCACCCCGTCGAGGCGGGCCAGACCGCGGCCTTCGACGGCGACGTCCCCCACACCTACCGGGGCGCCGGCACCGGCACCTGCCACCTGATCATGACGGTCCACCTCCCGGGCCCGTCCGCCACGGCCTGACCGGCCTGACCGGCCTGACCGGCCTGACCGGCCTGCCCGCGCCGTACGCCGGTGACCGGCCGTGTATCGGTGACGGGCCGTACACCGCCGGCGGACGCCCGCCGCGCGGCATCCGGTACGGGGCCGCGCACCGCCCGGCACGCACCGCCCGGCCTGCGGCGCCCGGCACGAGCACCCGCGGCGCGCGGCCGGGAGGTCACCCCGGCAGCGTCAGCCCCCACGCCCCCTCCCGCACCGCCCACGTCCGCGTCAGCACCGGACCCGACACCACCGCGTCGGCCCGGTACCGGAAGTGCGCCCCCGACACGGTCACCGTCCGCCCGCTCGCCCGCAGCGGCGGCGCCGGGGCGCCCGTCCGCACCGGCCGCACCTCCACCTCGGCCAGCCCGCCGGCGCCCGGCACGAGGGAGACCGCCTCGACCGGCCGGTCCAGGTCCACCAGCGTCACCCCGTCGACCTCCACCCGCAGCCGGGCCGGACCGGCCGCCCCCGGGCCCGCCGCGGCGTGGGCCGGCCGCGCCGGGGCCAGCGTCCGGACCAGGGACCGCGCGGTCCGCAGCCAGGGCCGGGCCGCCGTGTGCGCCCCGTTCCGGTCCCGGAGGTCCGCGCCGTCGCGCGAGGCGACCGGCGGGATGCCCACCTCGCCGAGCACCACCCCGTCGCTGTCGTCGACGAGCAGGTCCAGCCGCCGTACCGCCCCGTCCAGCACCGCGCGCGCCGCCGCCACCGCGCCCGTGGGCAGCCCGAGCGACCGGGCGAGGTCCAGCACCGGTCCCACCGGGACGACCGCCAGCGCGCACCCCGCCAGCTCCCGCTGCCGGTGCAGCAGCGCGACGGCCCGCAGCAGCGCCCGGTCGTCGCCGATCACGACGGGACGCCGCGACCCCCGCCTGCGCAGCGCCCGCGCGAACTCCTCGGCATCCTCCGGCAGGCACACCTTCGCGTGCGCCGCACCCGCGCGGAGCACGTCCCTCGCGATCCGGACGGACTCCCCGTCCGCCGCGCGGGCGGCCGGGTCGACGACCACCAGAAGCTGATCGGGCCGCGCGGAGGACCGTGCGGAGGAGTTCGCGGAAGTCGCCACCTCGGCCATGCCTCGCTTCCTCGGGTAGCATCTTTGTGCAAGAGCCCCTTGCGCTATTGCGCCAGGGGCTTCGTCTATACCGGGGCATCCGGTCCGACGGTTGGCGGCCAACGACGGTCGCGGGGCACGCGGCGTCCGATACTCCGCGTACGCCCTCGACCTTGGACATGCCCCGCCCGGAAGGGGTGTACGCGCGTGCCCGCACTTGTGCTGCTCGGTGCTCAGTGGGGTGACGAAGGCAAGGGAAAGGCGACGGACCTGCTCGGTGGTTCCGTCGACTACGTGGTCCGTTACCAGGGTGGTAACAACGCCGGCCACACGGTGGTCGTGGGCGACCAGAAGTACGCCCTCCACCTGCTCCCTTCCGGAATCCTGTCCCCCGGCTGCACGCCGGTCATCGGTAACGGCGTCGTCGTCGACCCGTCGGTCCTGTTCTCCGAGCTGAATGGGCTGAACGAGCGAGGCGTCGACACGTCCAAGCTCCTGATCAGCGGGAACGCGCACATCATCACGCCGTACAACGTGACCGTCGACAAGGTGACGGAACGCTTCCTCGGCAAGCGCAAGATCGGCACCACCGGCCGCGGCATCGGCCCGACCTACGCCGACAAGATCAACCGCGTGGGCATCCGCGTCCAGGACCTCTACGACGAGTCGATCCTCACCCAGAAGGTCGAGGCGGCGCTCGACGTCAAGAACCAGATCCTCACCAAGCTCTACAACCGCCGCGCCATCGCCACCGGCCAGGTCGTCGAGGAGCTGCTGGGCTACGCGGAGAAGCTCCGTCCCTACGTCGCCGACACCGTCCTGGTCCTCAACCAGGCCCTCGACGACGACAAGGTGGTCCTCTTCGAGGGCGGCCAGGGCACGCTGCTCGACATCGACCACGGCACGTACCCCTTCGTCACCTCGTCGAACCCGACCGCGGGCGGCGCCTGCACCGGCGCCGGCGTGGGCCCGACGAAGATCAGCCGAGTGATCGGCATCCTCAAGGCGTACACGACCCGCGTCGGCGCCGGACCGTTCCCGACCGAGCTGTTCGACGAGGACGGCGAGGCCCTGCGCCGCATCGGCGGCGAGCGCGGCGTCACCACCGGCCGCGACCGGCGCTGCGGCTGGTTCGACGCGGTGATCGCCCGCTACGCCACCCGCGTCAACGGCCTCACCGACTTCTTCCTCACCAAGCTCGACGTCCTCACCGGCTGGGAGCAGATCCCGGTCTGCGTGGCCTACGAGATCGACGGCGAGCGCGTCGAGGAGCTGCCCTACTCGCAGTCCGACTTCCACCACGCGAAGCCGGTCTACGAGATGCTGCCGGGCTGGAACGAGGACATCAGCAAGGCGAAGTCCTTCTCCGACCTGCCGAAGAACGCCCAGGCGTACGTCAGGGCGCTGGAGGAGATGTCCGGCGCCCCGATCTCCGCGATCGGCGTGGGCCCGGGCCGCGACGAGACGATCGAGATCAACTCGTTCCTGTAGGCCTGTAGGCCTGTAGGCCTGTAGGGCCGTCCTGGCCGCCGTTCGGCCTTCCCGGCCGAGCGGCGGCCCGCGGCACGGTGTGGGATCGGTGGCATGACCGACCGTGACCGTGCTGCCGCCTCCTGCCGGGGCCCGTACGGCGGCGAGGGCGCCCCCGGGGACGGCGACTGCGGCGACCCCGCCCGCTTCGAGGTGGCCCGGCACCGCCGCACGCCGCTGCGGGTGTGCCCCGTGCACCTGGGCCCGTCGCTGCTGCTGGCCGGCCGGGTGCTGTGGCCCCCGGAGATCCGCCTGATCCGCTGAGCCCCCTGCCCGCGGCCCCCTGCCTCGCCGCATCACCCGAAAAGGGCATGAGCCCCTATAGCGGCATAGGCTGGGTCTGTACACGTCGCGTCGGCAGGAGAAGGTGAGTGCGATGCGCGTGATGCTCAAGGCGACGCTGGACACGGAGAAGACGAACGAGCTGATCCGCAGCGGCAGGATGCCGGACCTGATCAGGGAGGCCGTCGACCGGGTCGAGCCGGAGGCCGCCTACTTCGGCACCCTCGGCGGGCGCCGCACGGCCCTGTTCTTCTTCGACATGCAGGACAGCTCGCAGTTGCCTCCGATCGGTGAGCCGTTCCTCATGGAGATGAACGCCGAGGTCGAGATCTGCCCGGTCATGAACTCCGACGACCTGGCGAAGGGGCTCTCCCGGCTCTGACGGCGGCCGGCCGCCGGATCAGCTGAAGACGATCATCGACCCCTGTGCCAGGCTCCGCGTCGCCGCCGCGTGCAGTCCCAGCCACACGTGCCGTTCGCGGGCGAAGGGGCTGGGGTCGTACGGGGCGGGAAGGGCGGGTTCCTCGAGTTCCGTCGGGCCGGGCGGGGGCTGCGGTGCCGCCGGCGGGTTCGCCGGGTCGATGCCCAGGGCCGGGGCGACGGTCTGCAGTTCCCGCAGCAGCGCCTGGGAGGAGCCCAACGGGCCGCCTCCCTCGAGGAGTTCGTCGTCGGACAGCGGGTGCGGGAAGTCGACGGGGACGTAGGCGCCCGCGTGGTCGTAGTGCCAGACCAGGTGCGACTGCTGGGCCGTCGTCTCGAACATCTCCAGCAACTGCTCGTAGTCGCCGCCCAGTTCGTCCACCGGCGTCACCGGCAGCCCGCACACCTGGAGCAGGTAGGCCCGGCGCAGGAAGTGCAGCGCGTCGTAGTCGAAGCCGGCCACCGGGGCGACCTCGCCCGACAGGCCCGGCATGTACTGGTGCACCGGCACCGGCGGCAGGCCGGCCTCGGCCAGCACCTTGTCGTACTGCGCGAGTTCCTCGGCGAACGGGTTGTCCGGGGTGTGGCACAGGATGTCGACGAGCGGTACCAGCCACAGGTCACAGGCCAAAAGAGGGCTCCTCACACAGCACGGTGGTCGGGAAGCGTAGTCGGTGCGCGGTGCGCGGTGCGCGGTGCGCGGTGCGCGGTGCGTGCAGGTCCCCTACCCATCTGGGCCCGGGGCACGACATGCCGGACGTCGGTCGTCCGCCGGTCACCCGTCGCCCGTCCCCTCCGGCGGGTCTTCGGCGAGCCGCTCGACGAGGGCGAGGGAGTGGGCGTTGTAGGCGTCGACCAGCGCGCGGGCGCCCGGGACGTCGCGGCGGGCGAGCGCGTCGACCAGTTCGGTGTGCCCGGACCACAGGGCGCCGCGCAGGTCGCCGATCCGGGGCAGATGCTGCACCGTGCACACCCAGCTCTGCACGCGCAGCCGGTGCAGGAAGCCGGCGAGGTGGGGGTTGCCGTACAGGTCGGCCAACTCCCGCCAGTAGCGCAGGTCGTAGCCGACGAGGACGGTCAGCTCGCCGGCCGCGATGGCGCGCTGGGCCTCCTCGCCGCGCCGCCGCACCGCCGAGAGGGCGGCGACGAGCCGCGGGTCGTCGAAGAGCTGTCTGGCCCTGCGGTCGTCGGCGAGGGCGAGGAACATCCCGTCGGTGACGAGGCCGCGGGCCTCGATCATGCCGCGGAAGTCGTCGACGGAGTACTCGTGCACGCGGAAGCCGCGGTGGTGGTCGCTGTCGAGGAGCCCCTGCGCGGACAGGTCGACCAGCGCCTCGCGCACGGGCGTCGCGGACACCCCGTACTGCTCGGCGATCTCCTTGACGGTGAACTCCTGCCCGGGCCGGAGCCGTCCGGCCAGCACCTCGTCGCGGAGCGCGTCCGCGATCTGGCGTCGCAGGGTGCTGCGCGTCACGGCGCCGCTGGGGCCGGGCATGGTCGGGCGTCTCCTCGTCGCGGGGGCGGGGCGTGCTCGCACACCTGGGTGAGAGGCGTACGAGCACGTCACCTTACGCGCCCGGGTCCGGCCGTCCGGCGGGGCCTACTCGGTGTACTCGTCCGCCACGGACAGTGCCGTGTCCAGGGCCGCCAGCCCCTCCTTCAGCTCGGCCTCGGAGATGTTGCACGGCGGCACCACGTGGGTCCGGTTCATGTTGACGAACGGCCACACGCCGTGGGCCTTGGCGGAGGCGGCGAACGCGGCCATCGGGGTGTTGTCCCGCCCGGTCGCGTTGTACGGCACCAGCGGTTCCCGGGTCTCCCGGTTCCGCACCAGCTCCAGCGCCCAGAACATGCCGACGCCGCGCACCTCGCCGACGCTCGGGTGACGCTCGGCCAGCTCCCGCAGCGCGGGTCCGACGACCTCGGCGCCGAGCCGTGCGGCGTGCTGGACGACGCCCTCCTCCTCCATCACGCCGATGGTGGCGACGGCGGCGGCGCAGGCCAGCGGGTGCCCGGAGTACGTCAGCCCGCCCGGGTAGGGCCGCTCGGCGAACGTCGCGGCGATCTCGCCGGAGATCGCGACGCCGCCCAGCGGCACGTACCCCGAGTTCACGCCCTTGGCGAAGGTCATCAGGTCGGGCACCACGTCGTACAGGTCGGCCGCGAACCAGGTGCCGGTCCGCCCGAAACCGGCCATGACCTCGTCCAGGACGAACACGATCCCGTACTTGTCGCAGATCTCGCGGACCCCGGCCAGGTAACCGGGCGGCGGCGGCATGATTCCCGCCGTGCCCGGGACCGTCTCCAGGACGACCGCGGCGACCGTCCCCGGCCCCTCGAAGGCGATCGTCGTCTCCAGGTGCTCCAGCGCCCGCGCGCACTCCTGCTCCTCGGTCTCGGCGTAGAAGCGCGAGCGGTACAGGAAGGGCGTCCAGAAGTGCACGACCCCGGCCGTGCCGCTGTCGGAGGCCCAACGGCGCGGGTCGCCGGTGATGTTGACGGCCTGCTGGGTGCCGCCGTGGTACGAGCGGTACGCCGACAGCACCTTCGGGCGTCCGGTGTGCAGCCGCGCCATGCGCACGGCGTGCTCGACCGCGTCGGCGCCGGCGTTGGTGAAGAAGATCCTGTCCAGGTCGCCGGGCGTCCGCTCGGCGATCAGCCGCGCCGCCTCCGAGCGCGCCTCGACGGCGAACGCGGGCGCGAAGGTCGTCATCCTCGCGGCCTGCTCCTGGATCGCGGCGACGACCTTCGGGTGCTGGTAGCCGATGTTGGTGAAGACGAGTCCGCTGGTGAGGTCGAGGTAGCGCCTGCCTTCGTAGTCCCAGAAGTACGACCCTTCGGCGCCCGCGACGGCGAGCGGGTCGATGAGCTCCTGCGCGGACCAGGAGTGGAAGACGTGCGCGCGGTCCGCGGCCTTCACGGCGGCGCCGGCCTGGGGGTTGGGCTGAGGGGTCATGCGGCCGAGCGTAGGTGTCCGCGGCGCGGAGGCGGAATGGGCGGCCTGTACGCGGCCGGGACCTTTCCGCGACAGGTTGTCGACGCGGCGGCCCGGGGAGCCGGGGCCCGAGGAGCCGGGGGACCGAGGAGCCGGGCAACCGGGGAGCCGAGGAGCCGGCCGAATCATTGACAGCATTCTGTCGATATGACAGCCTACTGCCATAAGCCCCGTGCTCCGAGGAGGAGTCCCATGACCGGCACCGCGAACGGCACCCGCAAGCCCGTCCACCTCGCCGTGTACGACACCTTCGCCGACTGGGAGACCGGCCACACCACGGCGTTCCTGGCCCGCGGCGGGTACACCGTCCGCACCGTCGGCCCCTCCACCGAGCCCGTCACCAGCATCGGCGGCCTGCGCGTCCTGCCCGATCTGGCCCTCGCCGACCTGCGCCCCGAGGACAGCTCCCTGCTGGTCCTCCCCGGCGCCGACCTCTGGGACACCAGCGACGACCTCGCCCCCTTCGCCCGCACCGCCCGCGCCTTCCTGGACGCCGGCGTCCCCGTCGCCGCCATCTGCGGCGCCACCGCCGGACTCGCCCGCGAGGGCCTGCTCGACGACCGCGCGCACACCGGCGCCGTCTCCTTCTACCTGGCGGCCACCGGCTACGCGGGCGGCGAGCGGTACGTGGAGGCCGACGCCGTCACCGACCGCGGCCTGACCACCGCCGGTCCCACCGATCCGGTCGCCTTCGCCCGCGAGGTCCTCGGCCTGCTCGGCGTGTACGAGGGCGAGGTCCTCGATGCCTGGTACCGGCTGTTCCACGACTCCGACCCGTCCGCGTACGCCGTGCTGGAGAAGGCGGACGCCGCGTGAGCCGGCGGAGCCAGGACCTGTTCAGCCGCAGTGCCATCGGCGTCTTCCGGCTCAACGGCCAGTTCCTCGCCGTCGCCGAGGAACTGGCCCGTCCCTCCGGGCTCACCGCCGCCCGGTGGCAGGTGCTCGGCGCGGTGCTGCGCGAGCCGCTGCCCGTCTCCGGCGTCGCGCGGGCCATGGGCATCACCCGGCAGAGCGTGCAGCGCATCGCCGACCTGCTGGTGGAGCAGGGTCTCGCCGAGTACCGGCCCAACCCGGCCCACCGCCGCGCCAAGCTCCTCGCGCCCACCGACGCGGGCCGCGCGGCCGTCTCCCGCATCGACCCGGGGCACGCGGCCTTCGCCGAGCGGCTGGCCGAGGCGTACGGGGGAGAGGACGGACTCGCGGCGGCGGTCGAGGCCCTCGAACGCCTGTCGAAGGCGCTGGGCGAGCTGGAGGACCGGCCTGCCGGGGGCCCGCCCAAGATCCCGTCTGTTACGGAACCGTAGACGAGGCCGGGGCACCGCGGGCCCGTCCCGCACTATCCTCAAAACGTTGCTCACGTTCGGGGGAAGGCGGCGCAACATGCACGGGCTGGGCGGCGGGGACCCACGGCACATCGGCGCGTACCGGCTGCTGGGGCGGCTCGGCGCCGGCGGCATGGGGCAGGTCTATCTCGCCCGGTCGGACCGGGGGCGCACCGTCGCCGTCAAGCTGGTGCGCGAGGAACTGGCCGCGCAGGAGGAGTTCCGGCAGCGGTTCCGCCAGGAGGTCGAGTCCGCGCGCCGGGTCGGCGGGTACTGGACGGCGCCCGTGCTGGACGCCGACACCGAGGCCGCCGTGCCGTGGGTCGCCACCGGGTACGTCGCGGGCCCCAGCCTCCAGCAGGTCGTCGGGCACGACCACGGGCCCCTCCCGGAGCGCTCGGTGCGGACCCTGGCGGCCGGCCTCGCCCACGCCCTCCAGGACATCCACGCCGCCGGGATCATCCACCGCGACCTCAAGCCGTCCAACGTCCTCGTCACCATCGACGGCCCCCGCGTCATCGACTTCGGCATCGCGCGGGCCCTGGAGACGGTGACCGACGGCGGTCTCACCCGCACCGGCGCGCTCGTCGGCTCGCCCGGCTTCATGGCGCCCGAGCAGGTCCGCGGCGACCGCGTCACGCCCGCCTGCGACGTCTTCTGCCTCGGCTCGGTCCTCGCCTACGCCGCCACCGGCAACCTGCCCTTCGGCACCGCCGGCAGCGGTGTGCACGCGCTGATGTTCCGCATCGCGCAGGAGGAACCCGATCTGGAGGGCGTGCCCGAGGGCATCGCCGACCTGGTCCGCGACTGCCTGAAGAAGACCCCGTCGGCCCGGCCCTCCCTCGCCGAGGTCCTGGAACGCACGGGCGCCCAGGACACCGTCGCGCACGGCCGTTCCCGGGACCCCTGGCTGCCGAGCGCCCTGGTCGCCCAGCTCGGCCGCCACGCGGTACGCCTCCTCGACACGGAGAACCCGGAACCCCCGGCCACCCCGGTCCCGGGTCCCGGCACCCCTCCCATGCTCCCGGCGACCGCCCCGAGCCCGTCCCCCGGTCCGGATCCGTCCGGCGGTCCGGGCGCGCACGACGGCCCTGGACCGTCCACCGCCGCCGCCGAAGCGGGCCCCCCGCCCCCACGCCGCCCGGGCAGCGGCGCCCCGCTGAACCACCTCCCCACCGCGGTCGCGGGCGGCGCCGTCACCCCGGAGCCCTCACCGCCGCCCCAGCCCTCTCGGCCGCCCGCGCACGGCTACGCCCCGGCCCCGGACGCCTGGGGCCTGTCGCCCGGGTCCCAGGGGACACCGCCGCAGTACCACCCGTACGGCGGACCCGGCTCGACACCGCCGTACGGCCCTCCGCCCCCGTACTACGGCCCCCCGCAGGAGCCGTCCCGCAGGAGGGGCACCACGGCGCTGCTGATCGTCGTCGCCCTGGTCGTGGCGCTCGCGGCCGGCGGCACGGTCTACGCCCTGATGAGCGGCGGCACGGACGGCAAGAGGACCGGGGCCGGCGGCGATCCCACGCCCACCCCGACCGCCGGCGCGTCGAAGGCCCCGAGCCCCGAAACGGCCGGCCAGAGCCCGACGACCGGCGCGAGCACTCCGGAAGGCACGATCCCGTCCGCGTACCTGGGCACCTGGGCCACGACCATCGACAACGCCTCCGGCGTGCACACCCGCCGGCTCACCCTCCGGCAGGGCGAGGTCGGCGACACGGTCCTGTCCCTGGTCGCCGACGGCCCCGCCGGCAACGGCACCTACCACTGCGTCTTCGAGGCCGACCTGACCGCCGACCCGGGCACCGACGGCCCTCTGCGCCTCGGCCCCTCCACGGTGACGACGGGCCCGTCCGCCTCCTGCACCCCGGGAGAACCCACCGAGGTCACCCTCCTCCCCGACGGCACCCTGAGCCGTACCAACACCACCACCGGCGAAACCCTCACCTACACCCGCCAGTAAGCCTCTGCCCCCCAGCTGCGGGCAGTCGTGCCTCCCCAGAGGGGGGACCCCAGGGGCGGCACGGGTGGGCGCTGGGGTACCCCCTCCGGGGAAGGCACCCCGCAGCGCCGGGCCGCGGGACCCACCCCCGCCCCGCACCCACGCCGGTCACCCGCAAACGCCGGACCACCGCTCCCGCATCACCGCGGCTCCGGCGGCCGCTGCCGAGGCATGTTCGGCCGAGCCCCGTTCGCCGGCACCGAATACCTCCCCACCGCCCCCACCCCCGCCTCGGACCGCCCCCCACCGCTCCCCGCCGCCTGCAGCCCCAGCGGCGCCGCCCCCGCCCGGAACCCCACCATCCAGTCCGCCGTCTCCGCCCGCACCAGCTCCGTCACGTCCTCCGAGAACCGCCGCAGCACCAGCAGGCACCGCTCGGCCGCCTCGCTCGCCGTCCCGTCCGCCGGCCCCAGCACCTCCCGGACACTCTCCACCGCCCAGTCGAACTGCAACGCCTGCAGCCGCCGCTCCACCGCCTGGGCCGTCGCCACGTCCCTCATCCACCCGGCCGTCACCCCGAAGTACCGGTCCCCGGCCACGCAGGCCGCCCCGAGCAGCAGCGCGAGATATCCCCAGGGGGCGGCCCCTTCCACGACCCGCGTCATGTCCAGCAGCGGCAGCACCGCCCCGGCGAGCACCCCGCCCGCCGTCCCGCCCCGCAGCAGCCGCGCCGTCCGCCGTTTGCCCACCCGGTCCCGCAGATACCAGGCCGCCGTCTCCAGCGCGCCCCGCTCCACCCACCGGTACAGCTCGTCCAGCCGCTCCGCGGGCAGGGCCCAGTCACCGAGCGGAAACGCCCGCCCGCCCAGATCCCCCGGACGCGCCCCGGCCGTTCCGCCACCGGTCACCGCCCCGTCACCCCCGCCACCGTGCGCCCCGCCACCATGCGTCCCGTCACCGTGCGTCCCGTCACCGTGCGGCCCGTCCTGCGGCGGCCCCTCGGGCTGCTTCTCCGGCTGACCCACCCCGGCACTCCCTACTGATCACCGTCCGTGAAGACCTCGTGACGCTCGTGTGTCACCCGAGACTGACGCGGCCGGACCCTTCCTACCGCCCAATGGGTGGCGAAGACCCGGGTTCGGCCTCTTTTCCGCCCGGAAGAGGGCCTTGATCAGGTATAGGGCCCACCCTCCACTCACTCGAAAGAGTGCTGGGGCGAGGGCCGCCCGGACCACGTAGGCTCGTGCCGAACGGCAAAAAATCCGCCGCGGCAGCGCGGTGACAGTGGCGACAAGGAGCTGAACGTGATCCCCGGTGGTGGCCAGCCCAACATGCAGCAGCTGCTCCAGCAGGCCCAGAAGATGCAGCAGGACCTTGCCAGGGCCCAGGAGGAGCTGGCGCGGACGGAGGTCGACGGCCAGGCCGGCGGCGGTCTGGTGAAAGCCACCGTCACCGGTTCCGGCGAGCTGCGCGGCCTCGTCATCGACCCGAAGGCGGTGGACCCCGAGGACACCGAGACCCTCGCCGACCTGGTCGTCGCCGCGGTCCAGGCGGCCAACGAGAACGCGCAGACCCTCCAGCAGCAGAAGCTCGGCCCGCTCGCCCAGGGCCTGGGCGGCGGCAGCGGCATCCCCGGTCTGCCTTTCTAAGACGGGCCGAAGCCCTCTACCGTACGTAGTGCAGGAACCTCAGGAAGGACGGCAGTCCGTTGTACGAAGGCGTGGTCCAGGACCTCATCGACGAGCTGGGGCGACTGCCCGGCGTCGGTCCCAAGAGCGCGCAGCGGATCGCCTTCCACATCCTCCAGGCGGAACCGGCCGACGTACGGCGTCTCGCCCAGGCGCTCATGGAAGTGAAGGCCAAGGTCCGCTTCTGCGCGACCTGCGGGAACGTCGCGCAGGAGGAGCAGTGCAACATCTGCCGCGACCCCCGGCGCGACCCGTCCGTCATCTGCGTGGTGGAGGAGCCGAAGGACGTCGTCGCCATCGAGCGCACCCGTGAGTTCCGCGGGCGGTACCACGTGCTCGGCGGCGCGATCAGCCCGATCGACGGGGTCGGCCCCGACGACCTCCGCATCCGTGAACTGCTCGCCCGTCTCGCCGACGGCACGGTCACGGAGCTCATCCTGGCCACGGACCCGAATCTGGAGGGCGAGGCCACGGCGACGTACCTCGCCCGCATGATCAAGCCCATGGGCCTCAAGGTCACCCGCCTGGCCAGCGGCCTCCCGGTGGGCGGCGACCTGGAATACGCGGACGAGGTGACCCTCGGACGCGCCTTCGAGGGGAGACGACTCCTAGATGTCTGACGCCACGCTGCACGCGACCCATCAGAACCCCGACGACTTCGCGGTCCAGATCGCCGACCAGATCGAGAGCTTCCTGGTCGCCGTCACCGAGGTCGCCAAGGGCGACGAGCCGGACTCGGCGGTCCCCTTCCTCCTCCTGGAGGTCTCCCAGCTCATGCTGGCCGGCGGCCGCCTGGGCGCCCACGAGGACATCGTCCCCGACGACCGCTACGAGCCCGACCCGGGCCCGGAACCCGACGTGGACGAACTCCGCGAGAACCTCGCCCGCCTCCTCGAACCGATCGACGTCTACTCCGAGGTCTTCGACCCCTACGAGCCGCGCAAGGCCCCGGTCCCGGCCCGTATCTCCGACGACCTCACCGACGTCATCACCGACCTCCGCCACGGCATGGCCCACTACAAGGCGGGCCGTACCACGGAGGCCCTGTGGTGGTGGCAGTTCTCCTACTTCTCCAACTGGGGCTCCACCGCCTCCGCGGCCCTGCGCGCCCTCCAGTCGGTCGTCGCCCACGTCCGCCTCAACCAGCCCCTGGAGGAGCTGGACGGCCTCGACACCGACCAGGACCTCGGCGACGACGCCCTGGAACGCGAGGCGGGCCGCGTCATGGTCGAGGAGATCGCCGGTCCCCTGGGCCTGCGCCAGGTCAAGTGACGGCGGCACCGGCGGCCCGCAGAGCCTGCGCGATCCGCTCGTAGCGGGGCCGTTCCCCCTCGTCCCCTCCCGCCTGCCGCTCCGTACAGCCGCATGCCGTGTCCGTTCCTGGGCTCCCATGGACACCCCGGCGTCGGGAACGCCGCGACGGTGTCCGTGCTCCCGTACCCCGCCGCGCAGGTGAGCGGGGCGAGGTCGTTCAGCCTCCAGGACGGTTCGATCGTCGTGGTGCGGAGTGGAGCGAGGGCCAGGCGCTCACCCGGGCCGCCGGCGGGCAGCCGCACCCGCGGGAGGACCGTGGCGCGTCGGGCGGACGGCTGCTGACACCGGGCCCGCGACCGGTCACGGGACGCGGCCCGTTCCGTTGGGCTGGGGATGGGTGCCTTGCCGAAAAACGTGAGCAGATGACGGCCGAGTGTCATTTGGGCGCTCACATGAGTGTCGTGATGACGGTCGGAGGGGAACTGCTCACGTTTTTCCGGTGAGGTGTCATCGGTGGCCTGCCTGCCGGACCCCCCTCCCTGCGGGGACAGGAGATGCCTGGGGCCGTACAGAACGCCGGATCCGGGAGGGGAGGGCGGGTGAGCCCACGGCGGCCTCGACGGGCGGTGCGGTGCGGGGGCACCTCCGTACCGAGGGCTGCAGCGGCTCGTCGTAAGGTCCGGGTGAAAGTTCCCGGTCCTCTCGGAGATCCCCGTGCCGCACCTCGCTCGCCTCCTGACCACGCTCGCGGCTCCCCTGTCCTTCTCCGGAGCCGACGACGCCCCCCGTCTGGAGTCATGGCCCACGTCGCGTCTCCTCGTACAGCGAGGGGACACGGAGCTGATCGTGCAGGACCTCAGGCCGACGGCCACGGCCCCGGCCGTTCGTTTTCCGGCACCGTGGCCGCGCCGGTTCGGCTCGTGTGCGGTCTCGCCTGCCGTCGACCTGGCTGTCTTCGCGGGACCGCACGCGCTGCGGGCCGTCGACCGGTCGGGAAGGACGCGGTGGGAGCTGCGGCACCGCTGCTGGGCAGGGTGCGCGGGGCACATGGACTGCGCCGAATACGCGGACGACCGGGACCACCGGTACGCCGACAGCGGCTCGGCCGGTTTCTCGGCGGACGGGAAAACCGTGTGGGCGCATGTCCGCGGACCCCTGGCGCACGAGACCCCGGACGACGGGGACGGGGAGAAGTGGCTGGTCGTCGACGCCGCGGACGGCACCCTGCTGGCATGCGCGGGGACGGACACGGCAGCGGCGGGTTCCGTCCACGTGCCGCACCCGGACCCCGGCCAGATGGGGCTGACCATCGGCGAGGGCCAGAACGGCTCCCCTCTGCGGTGGGGACGGTGGGACGGCCGCACCCTCGTCGTCGACGACTTCGGCGGCGAGGACCGTGTCCTGGTGGCGGTGAGCCCCGGCGGAGACCACCTGCTCACCGTGACCCATGACCAGGACACGCTTGCCGTCCACCGGGTCACCGACGGCTCGGTGGCGGCCGTGCTGGACGCGGACGCGATCCCCGCGCATCACGCGATCGAAGACGAAGACGAAGACGAAGCAGACGAGGCGCAGGCGTTCTTCGACTACGAGGGAGGTTTCCTCGACGAGAGCACCCTCGTCGTCGGGACCGTCGAGAGCGACGAGGAGTTCGGCACGGGCCGGCACTGGCTCGTCGACACGGCCGGCATGCGGCTGATCGGCCGGATCGACTACCCCTTCGAAGTGCCGGGCACGCCCAAGGCCCTCGGAGACGGAACCTGGTACACCGTGTCCGACCTCGACCACGCCCTCCACGTCTGGACTCTGTAGCGGTACCGCCCGTGCGCGCGTGTACGCCGGACGGGCGGGGAGGAGGGTCACGCGGCACCGCGCCCCAGTGCCGTACGCAGTCTCCTCCCGCACACGTACGGCGCGGTCGGCGTCGGCTCGCTGTACCAGCGCAGGGGCCAGGTGTTGCCCTCCAGCGCCGGGACGCCGACGTAGGTGACGGTCCGCGTCCCCCGACCGCCGCCCAGCCGCTGCACGCCGAGCGGCCAGTCGCCGGCCGCGGCCTCACCGGGCGCCAGCAGGAAGTACACCCAACGCCCGCCGCCCGCCTCGCACACGATCGGCCCCGCGTCGTCGTCCGTCGCCTCGACGAGCCAGTCGGCGACCAGCTCCCCGCGGATGCCGTCGACCCGCACGGCGTCGAAGTGCACGCCCGCCACGTGCAGTCGGTGCCCGGCGGCCGGGACCCAGTCGGGGCGGTGAATGGTGTTCGTCATGGTCACACGCTGACGTCAACAGGGATACGCTCGGTAGCGACTGAGGTGATACACGCAGGGGTGTATCCGTCGGAGGTGCGTGCCGTGTCGGTCCAGGACAACTCCCAGCCGCCGGTCGCCTGGCGCTACAGCGGCAACCAGCTCAAGCGCTGGCGCACCAAGGCCAACGTGAGCAGGGAACAGCTCGCCGAGGCCGCGAACTACTCGCCGGACACCATCAAGTCCATGGAGCAGGGCGTCCGCATGCCGACGCCCCGAGTCCTGGACGTGGCGGATGAGTTGTGCGGGGCGGAGGGATTGCTGAGCGCGGCGAAGGACTACTTGCAGCGGGAGAAGTTCCCCAAGCGGGCACAGAACTTCATGGAGCGGGAGCGAGAGGCGATCAGCTACTGGTCCTATGAGGTCGCGTTGATTCCCGGGCTGTTGCAGACCGAGGCCTATGCTCGCGCCCTGATCGAGGGCTATGTGCCGCCCTTGGACGAACAGACGCTGGAGCACCGGATCACGGGCAGGCTGGAGCGGCAATCCATGCTCACGGACCGCAAGGTTCCAGTGGCTTTCGCCTTCGTCGTCTACGAAGCGGCTCTGCGTTCTCCGCTGGTGGACGGCGAACAGCTTCGACATCTGGTGAAGGCGTCGGAGCTGCGCAACGTCGTCTTGCAGGTGCTGCCCTTTGAACGGTCCATTCCTAGCGCGCTCATGGGACCCATGGTGCTGCTGGAGACCAGTGACCACGAGCGATCCGCCTACACCGAGTGCGTGTTCATCAGTGATCTGACGGCTGACTCAGCCATTGTCCGGCGTGTGACCGAGCGACTTACCCTGATTCGCGCCCAGGCCCTCAGTCCTGCTGAGTCGGCCCACTTCATCGAGCGGATGGCTAATGATCACCGTGGTTGACCAGCCGAAGTGGTTCAAGTCCAGCTACAGCGACCCCGAAGGCGCCAACTGCGTCGAAGTCGCCCTCGCCCCCACCGTCCACGTCCGCGACTCCAAGACGGCGCCCGCCGGCCCCGAACTCCGCGTCTCCGCGTCCGCCTGGTCGGCGTTCATCGCCGCAGTTCAGCCCGGAGCTTGAGCCCCGGGACCCGAGCTCTTCCCTTGGTTTTCCGGTCTGGTTGAAATACCCAACCAACCAAGCCTGAACGTGATTTGAGGCGACGTACCTCGTAAGGGTGACGTTCCGTGATCGGGTTGCGTCGCTGCGTGAAGCCGCTCTAGGTTCGCGGCAACGACCAGACATGAGTCGGCCCCGGCGGTGCTGGCAACACCAACTCCGGGGCCTGACCAACGCATCGAAGGACAATTTCGATGGTGGCTTACGCCAACCCTAGTCCCGCCCTGCCCGCCCCGTCCCACCCCATGGCCAATCCGGGGTACGGCAAACGCCTCGCGGGCGACGAAGACCCGCACGCCGACCCGGACTTCGCACACCTGCTCCCGCGCGACGCCGAGATCGCCGTCTTCATCGACCACCTCGACGACGGCCACGCGATGGGCCACAAGACGCTCGCGGCGGAGCACCCGCGCTACGGCCAGCAGGCGATGCGCAGCTCCCTCACCCGCATCACCGAGGCCGGCCACCTGCGCTGGATCAAGGAGCACATCACCGTCGAGGACCACACGATGCGGTGGGTCACGCGCACGTACTGGTCGCGTACCCGCAGGTCGGCGGAGTGGTGGGCGGAGTTCACGCGGGAGCGCCACGGCAAGGACGTGACCCGGGACCACCAGCCGGGCCTGGCCCGGATCGAGGAGCCGGTGGCCGCCGACGCCGTACCGGACGCCCCCGAGCCCGCCCCTGACCCTGAGCCGGTCGGCGCCGCCTACCGCGCGCTCGCCACCCTCCGCACCACCGACGCCCGCATGCCGCTCACCGAGGGCGACTGCCGTTCCCTCGCGCCCCTCGCCGAGGAGTGGCTGTCCCGGGGCGCCACACCCGACGACATCACCCGGGCCCTGACCGAAGGGCTCCCGCCCACCGTCAGCAACCCGGGCGGACTCGCCCGCCGACGACTGGAGACGAAGATGCCCCCGCAGCAGCGCGTACCGCGCGCGAGAGTGACCCGCGCGATCATGGCCTGCGCCACCTGTGACCAGGACGAACGCACGGTGAAGATCGACCGCGGCATCTGCGAGGACTGCCGCAGGGAGAACGAGGCGAATCCGGTGTCCGACGAGGACATCGTCAAGGGCTTCGAGGAGATCGCCCACCTGGGCACCGCGTCCGCGTACTTCCTGAGGAAGAAGCTGGAGCGCGCCACGGGCGGTCCCGTACCGGACACGTTCCGCCCGGTGCCCATCGAGGACCGCGTCTTCTACCACTACCGCGACAACCGCGACCGCATCGCGAACGGCCTCCCGCCCCGGCGCTGGAAGCCGTAGAGCGCCCCTGGAGGAAGGGCACCGCTTGTGAACGTGTGACGCGCCGCACTTTCCCGAGTGACCCGCGCCCACCTGGGCATGAGCCTGCCTGGACGGGCCCCGGGAGTCTCACCATGCGATACCGCAGGGGGGAATTTCGGTCGCTCGATAGAATGTGCCGACCGCAGTACATGTACGTACGTGCGGAAAGAGACGGATTGAGCGAGGAGCGCACGTGGGCCTTGTCGTGCAGAAGTACGGAGGCTCCTCCGTAGCCGATGCCGAGGGCATCAAGCGCGTCGCCAAGCGGATCGTGGAAGCGAAGCAGAACGGCAACCAGGTGGTTGCCGTGGTTTCCGCGATGGGCGACACGACGGACGAGCTGATCGATCTCGCCGAGCAGGTTTCCCCGATGCCTGCCGGGCGCGAGCTCGACATGCTGCTGACCGCCGGAGAGCGTATCTCCATGGCCCTGCTGGCCATGGCGATCAAAAACCTGGGCCACGAGGCGCAGTCGTTCACCGGCAGCCAGGCAGGCGTCATCACCGACTCGGTCCACAACAAGGCCCGGATCATCGATGTCACGCCGGGTCGCATCCGGACCTCGGTGGACGAGGGCAACATCGCCATCGTGGCCGGCTTCCAGGGCGTCAGCCAGGACAGCAAGGACATCACCACACTGGGCCGCGGCGGTTCCGACACCACGGCCGTCGCCCTCGCCGCCGCGCTCGACGCGGACGTCTGCGAGATCTACACCGACGTCGACGGCGTCTTCACCGCCGACCCGCGTGTGGTGAGCAAGGCGAAGAAGATCGACTGGATCTCCTTCGAGGACATGCTGGAGCTCGCCGCCTCCGGCTCCAAGGTGCTCCTCCACCGCTGTGTGGAGTACGCCCGCCGGTACGACATCCCGATCCACGTGCGGTCCAGCTTCAGCGGACTGCAGGGCACGTGGGTCAGCAGCGAGCCGATCAAGCAAGGGGAAAAGCAGGTGGAGCAGGCCCTCATCTCCGGAGTCGCGCACGACACCTCGGAGGCCAAGATCACGGTCGTCGGCGTGCCGGACAAGCCGGGCGAGGCCGCCGCGATCTTCCGGACGATCGCCGACGCCCAGGTCAACATCGACATGGTCGTGCAGAACGTGTCCGCCGCCTCCACGGGCCTGACGGACATCTCCTTCACCCTGCCGAAGTCCGAGGGCCGCAAGGCCATCGACGCGCTGGAGAAGAACCGCTCCGGCATCGGCTTCGAATCGCTGCGCTACGACGACCAGATCGGCAAGATCTCGCTGGTCGGCGCCGGTATGAAGACGAACCCGGGCGTCACCGCCGACTTCTTCACCGCGCTGTCCGACGCGGGCGTGAACATCGAGCTGATCTCGACCTCCGAGATCCGCATCTCGGTCGTCACCCGCAAGGACGACGTGAACGAGGCCGTGCGCGCCGTGCACACCGCCTTCGGCCTGGACTCCGACAGCGACGAGGCCGTCGTCTACGGGGGCACCGGACGCTGATGTCCGGCACTCAGGGCGCCGGGCGCACCGGACGGCCGACTCTGGCCGTCGTCGGGGCGACCGGCGCCGTCGGCTCCGTGATGCTCCAGATCCTGTCCCAGCACGCGGACATCTGGGGCGACATCCGTCTGATCGCCTCGCCCCGCTCGGCCGGCCGCAAGCTGACCGTGCGCGGCGAGGAGGTCGAGGTGGCCGCGCTCACCGAGGAGGCCTTCGACGGGGTCGACGTCGCCATGTTCGACGTGCCCGACGAGGTCTCCGCGCAGTGGGCGCCGGTCGCCGCCGCCAAGGGCGTGGTGGTGGTCGACAACTCGGGCGCGTTCCGGATGGACCCGGACGTGCCGCTCGTCGTGCCCGAGGTCAATCCGCACGCGGCGCGGATCCGGCCGCGCGGCATCGTCGCCAGCCCCAACTGCACGACGCTCTCCATGATCGTGGCGCTGGGCGCGCTGCACGCCGAGTTCGGGCTGCGCGAGCTGGTCGTCTCCTCGTACCAGGCGGTGAGCGGGGCCGGGCGGGACGGCGTGGACACGCTGCGCCGACAGCTCTCGCTGGTGGCCGGCACCGAGCTGGGCACGCACCCCGGTGACGTGCGGCGGGTCGTCGGCGACGACACCGGTCCCTTCCCGGAGCCGGTCGCGCTGAACGTCGTGCCGTGGGCCGGTTCGCTGCGCGAGGACGGCTGGTCCTCGGAGGAGATGAAGGTGCGGGACGAGTCCCGCAAGATCCTCGGACTGCCGCGGCTGCCGGTGGCGGTGACCTGCGTACGGGTCCCCGTGGTCACCGTGCACTCCCTGACCGTGCACGCCCGCTTCGAGAACGAGGTCACCGTCGACAGGGCGCGGGAGATCCTGGCCACCGCGCCCGGCGTCGTCCTCTTCGACAACCCGGCCGCGGGCGAGTTCCCCACCCCCGCCGACGTGGTCGGCACCGACCCGACCTGGGTCGGCCGGGTACGGCGGGCGCTGGACGACCCGACGGCGCTCGAACTCTTCGTGTGCGGGGACAACCTGCGCAAGGGCGCCGCCCTGAACACCGCTCAGATCGCGGAGCTGGTCGCGGCCGAACTGGGCTGAAACGGGAGCGGGCGGACGGAACGCCCGCCCGTGGTGAGGGCCCTGTGCGGGGACTGCGAGCGGGATGTGATCCGTAAGTGGGTCCGGATCACTTGTACCCGGCACCCGCGGCATCGGAGGATTTGCTTTCCGGCCTCCGCAACCGTGCGCAGGGCGGGAGCGTCTTTGCGGTCACCCGTCCAGGGTGCGGGGCGCGTGTGGCGGTGCGGGGCACCGCGAGTCCGGCGCGGGGATGCCCGGCCGGTCGTACGGACAGGGGAAGAGCGGGACGCATGAGCGCCTATGACGCACCGTCGGCCGGGAGGCCGCCGGGCAGACACGGGAACGTGACGCCCGGCACGTACAACCCTCACGGGGGTGCGCGTGTCCAACTGGCGTGGCAGAGGTACTCGAATTCACCGCGTCGACACGCGGCCCCTCCCTGCGGACGCCCGGCCGGGCCGTCCGCCCCCGTGGCGCCGGTGTCGCCGGTGGCATGCCGGTGATCGCGCCGATGCCCGCAGCGCGGCCGGCCCGCATACCGAACCAGCGCGACGACGCCGAGGACGTCGTCGCGTCGGGCACCACCGTCGACCACCTCACCGAGACCTACCGCGCCCACTACCGGTCGCTGCTCGGCCTCGCCGCCCTCCTCCTCGACGACACCGCCTCCTGCGAGGACGTCGTCCAGGAGGCGTTCATCCGCGTCCACTCGGCGCGCAAACGCGTCCGCGACCCCGAGAAGACGCTCGCCTACCTGCGGCAGACCGTCGTCAACCTCTCCCGCTCGACCCTGCGCCGCCGCATCCTCGGCCTCAAGATCCTGGCCAAGCCGATGCCGGACATGGCGAGCGCGGAGGAGGGCGCCTACGACCAGCTGGAGCGGGACTCCCTGATCAAGGCGATGAAGGGACTTCAGCGCCGTCAGCGCGAGGTCCTGGTCCTGCGCTACTTCGCCGACATGACCGAGGCCCAGGTCGCCGAGACGCTCGGCGTGTCGGTGGGCTCGGTCAAGGCGTACGGTTCGCGGGGCATAGCGGCGCTCAGGGTGGCCATGAAGGAGCCGGCATGAGCGACGGCGGCACGGGGCGGCGCACCGCCTCCGAGGACGAGGAGCCGGCCGGACCGACCGGGCGAGAGCCGAAGCACACGCACGCTGGGAACGGAACTGTGAACCACGGCCCCGCAGACAAGGGCCCCGACACGCAGGGGGATCCCGGGCTCGCCCCCGACGAACTGGCACTGCGCAGGATGCTGCACAGCGCCGTCCGGGACCTGGAACCGGGCGACGGCACCCTGGAACACCTGCGCCGGGCGGTACCGGCCCGGCGGGCACGCAAACGCCAGGCCGTCGTCGGCGCGGCCGCGGCCGCCCTCCTCCTCGGCACGGCGGTGCCCGCCCTCGTCCACGTCACGAAGGCCACCGGCCCCGGCGCCGACCCGGCCGTGGCCGGCCACGCCTCGCAGGCGCAGGACGGCGCCACCCGGGGCAAGGACCCGGCCGGCGGGCAGAGCGGCGTCACCGGCTCCTCGGGCACGGAGAAGGACGAGGAGCGGTCCGACCCGCAGAAGACGCCCGCGGACGAGACGGCCGGCACCGGACCGGGCGCGTCCGCCGGCGCGGGACCCTCCGCCAGCAGCCCCGCGGACATCCCCCGGTGCACGGCGCAGCAGCTCGGCCCGGCCGTCGCCGGCAGCGCCGACCCCGACTCGGCGGGCGCCGTCTACGGCACCTTCCGCGTCACCAACGTCTCCTCGGGCAGCTGTACCGTCACCGGCCCCGGCAGCGTGACGGCCACCCCGCAGGGCGCCGCCGACGCCGCCAGGATCGGCACGGCACGGCACACGGCCGGCGACGCCGCGGCCGCCCTGCCCGACCCGTCGCTGGAGGCCGCCGCGCTGACACTTGCGCCGGGCGCCGCGTACGAGGTGAAGTTCGCCTGGGTGCCCTCGGAGACCTGTCCCGCCACCGGCGGCACCACGGGAGGCGGCACCGGCGAACCGACGCCCGACCCGTCGCCCACGGCGGCCCCGGACGACACCGCCGGACCGGCCACCGGCGAGGACACCGGCACCACGACCCAGCTGGTCACCGCGGGGGAGCCGGCCGACGGAAGCGTGACGGTGACGTACACCCCGGCCACCGGCGCCGGACCGGCGGCGGTCACGGTGCCCAACGCGTGCGCGGGGACCGTGTACTGGACGGGAGTGCTGGCGGCGATGTGACCCGGGCGGCCCGAGCACGTCCCCGGACGTGCTCGGGCGCTGGGCGTGTGCGGCTGCCCGGCCTGTCCGGGCGCCGGGTCCGCTCAGGTGCGGGACGTGTTCAGACGCCGGACGTGCTCAGACGCCGGACGTGCTCAGACGCCGGACGTGCTGGTGCTGGGCTCCCGCCCGGCGGCGGCCCCGTCCCCGGCCTCCGTCCCGCCCCCGGCCTCCGTTCCGGCCGCCGCTCCGTCCCCGGCCTCCTCGTCCGTGACCAGGCCGAGCTCCGCGTCCCGGGCGAGCTCCACCTCCCGGCGCAGCAGCCGGAACCACATGAAGACGACGAAGCCCACGAAGGCGAACCACTCGGCGGTGTAGCCGAGGTTCTGGAAGGCCTTCAGGTCCAGTCCGGTGTTCTGCGGCGCGCTCACCGGCACCGCCCGCATCCCGGAGTCGCCCTCGTTGAGCGTGATCCACGCGTCGTACACGTCGTGGGGCACGAGGTTCACCAGGGTGGCCGCGCCGATCGCGCCGGTCTGGCCCTCGGGCCACCCGGAGCGGGCGGTGACGCCGTTGTCGCCGGGCGTCTCGGACGCCTGGAGCGCGCCGGTGACGGTGACCTCGCCGGAGGGCGGGGCCGGGGCCTTCGCCGGGTCGGGGGCGCCGGGCAGCCAGCCCCGTACGACGGGCAGCACCCGGCCGCCGTCGGTGTGCAGCAGCGAGAGGACGTAGTAGCCGTCGCGGTCGTCCAGCTTCCGCTCCGGGACCAGCAGCTGCTCGCCGTACCGGCCGCGCGCGGTGGCCTGCTTGCCGACCGTCGCCTTGTCCACCGGCAGCAGCTCGGCCAGCGGGCGGGCGGCCTCGTGGCGGGCCGCCTCCGCCTGGGTGGTGGCGGCGGTGTGGTCCTCCACCCGGTCCTCGAACCGGCCCAGCTGCCAGGACCCCATGAAGATGCAGAAGGGGATGGCGAGCACGACGAAGACGTTGATTCCCCACCAGCGGGGGGTCAGCAGAAACCGGTACACGCCCTCCACGGTACGGGGCACGCGCCGGTGACCCGCCCGCGGGGCTGTGGACGAGCGGGGTTTTCCACAGGCCGGGGACCGGGCCTGCGGGTTGTCGGCGCGGCGGGGCAGTATGGGGCCATGACTGAGAGCAACGGGTCCGTCTCACCGGATCAGCAGGACGCGCGGCACACGGGGGACGGCATGCGGGGACAGGGCGAGGCGATGCCGGACTGGGAGAAGCGGTTCCGGGCGCCGCGGGTGTCGCTGCCCGACTGGGCGCAGGACGCCCCGGACCGCTCCCTGTTCGTGTCGAACGCGACGGGGACGTACGAGCTGTACGCGTGGGACCGGGCGACCGGCGAGCAGCGGCAGGTCACGGACCGGCCCAACGGCACGACGGACGGAGTGCTCTCCCCGGACGGCGCGTGGATCTGGTGGTTCGACGACAAGGACGGCGACGAGTTCGGCGTCTGGCGCCGCCAGCCCTTCGAGGGCGGTGAGGACGAGCTCGCGGTGCCCGGTCTCGACCCCTCCTACCCGGCGGGTATCGCCCTCGGCCGGGACGGCCGGACCGCGGTGATCGGCCGCTCGACGGACGAGGACGGCACGACGGTCCACCTCGTGCGGGAGGGCGGAGCCCCGGTGGAGATCTACCGTCACCGCGAGTCGGCGGGCGTCGGCGACCTCTCGCACGACGGCACGCTGATCGCGATCGAGCACACCGAGCACGGCGACGCCATGCACTCGGCGCTGCGCGTGCTGCGCCCCGACGGCACGACGGTCGCCGAGCTGGACGACACCGAGGGCGGCGAGAAGGAGCTGGGCCTGGAGGTGCTCGGCTTCGCCCCCGTCGACGGCGACACCCGCCTGCTCATCGGCCACCAGCGCCGGGGCCGCTGGGAGCCCCTGGTGTGGGACGTGGCGACGGGCGAGCAGACCGACCTCGCGCTGGAGCTGCCCGGTGACGTCAGCGCCGAGTGGTACCCGGACGGCAGCGGCCTGCTGGTCGTCCACGGCTTCGAGGCCCGCAGCGAGCTGTTCCGCTACGACTTCGCCGCACGCGAGCTGGTGGAGATCCCCACCCCGGCCGGCACGGTCTCCGGGGCGACGGCCCGGCCCGACGGCAGCGTGGAGTACCTGTGGTCCTCGGCCGCCGAGCCGTCCGCGGTGCGCTCCACGGCCGGCCGGGTGGTGCTCGACCCGCCCGGCATGAGGTCGCCCGGCTCGGTGCCGGTGGAGGACGTGTGGGTGGAGGGCCCCGGGGGCCGCATCCACGCCCTGGTCCAGAAGCCGGCGGGTGCCACCGGTCCGCTCCCGACCGTCTTCGACATCCACGGCGGGCCGACCTGGCACGACAGCGACTCCTTCGCCGCCGGACCGGCCGCCTGGGTCGACCACGGGTACGCGGTGGTCCGCGTCAACTACCGCGGCTCCACCGGATACGGCCGTGCCTGGACCGACGCCCTCAAGCACCGGGTCGGCCTCATCGAGCTGGAGGACATCGCGGCGGTGCGCGAGTGGGCGGTCGCCTCCGGGCTCGCCGACCCCGCCCGGCTGATCCTCACCGGCGGCTCCTGGGGCGGCTACCTCACCCTCCTCGGCCTCGGCACCCAGCCCGAGGCATGGGCCCTGGGCATCGCCGCCGTCCCGGTCGCCGACTACGTCACCGCGTACCACGACGAGATGGAGGCGCTGAAGGCCCTGGACCGCACGCTGCTCGGCGGCACCCCCGAGGAGGTCCCCGACCGCTTCGAGGCGTCCTCGCCGCTGACCTACGTCGACCGGGTCAAGGCCCCGGTGTACATCTCGGCGGGGGTCAACGACCCGCGCTGCCCGATCCGCCAGATCGAGAACTACGTCGAGCGCCTGGAGGCGAGGGGCGCCGTCCACGAGGTGTACCGCTACGACGCGGGGCACGGCTCCCTGGTGGTCGACGAGCGGATCAAGCAGGTCCGTCTGGAACTCGACTTCGCGGCGAGGCACCTGCCGCCGGCGTAGCCCTCCGGCGGGGTGGTGGGGGCGAGGTCCCCACCACCCCGCCGCCCCTACAGCTCCGCCCGCTGCCGCGTCCGCCGCCCCAGCAGCTCGGCCAGCCCCCGCCGGGTCGCCGCCAGCACCACCCGGTCCTCGCCCCGCAGGACGTACGTGTCGGGCAGCTCCCACACGAACCGGGAGACCCGCGCCGCCCCCTGCGCGCCGTTCTCCGCCCGCCCGCCGGAGACCTCGAGCGCCAGCACCCGCCACGCCCCGGCCCGGAACGCCTCCCCGACCGTCCTCCCCTCCAGCTGCGGATGCCCCGCCACCTCCACCGCCGCGAACAGCAGCACCCGCCGCTCCACGGGGATCGCCCCCAGCACCTGGCGGCCCATCATCGCCGCCGCGAACGAGGGCGCGGCCAGATGCGTCACGCTGCGGCTGCGGGTGAGCGCGCCGGGGTGGGCGGCGCGCAGGGTGCGGTAGACGGCCGTCGCGAAGTCGTCGTCGTACAGGCGCAGCACCACGCGCAGCCGCGACCGTACGGACCGGGCGTACAGCACCGCCTCCAGGTTGGTCGTGTCCACGCTGGTCAGGGCGAGCAGCGAGTGCGCGCGGTGGATCTTGGCGGCCTCCAGGACGCCCTCCTGGGTGACGTCCCCGAGCACCACCGGCACCCGCAGCCGGCGCGCGGTGGCCATGCCGCGCGCCTCCGGGTCGGCCTCGACGCACACCACGGGGATGTCCATCTCCCGCAGCCGGGTCAGCACCCGGGTGCCGATCTTGCCCAGACCGAGCAGGACGACGTGCCCGCCGAGTCCGCGCGGCGGCCTCCGCAGCGCCGACGCGCTGCGGAACGTGCCGAGGGCCTCCAGCACGGCCGCCAGCAGCACCGGCAGCAGCAGCAGTCCGACGAAGCCGGACAGGAGCTGGAGGACCTGGCGGCCGGTGTCCTTGTTGTGGGCGGGCTCGTTGATGGAGAACAAATCGAGCAGCGTCACGTACGTGGCGTGCAGCGGATGGTCGCCGGTGACCACCATCAGCGCGACGGCGAGTGCGACCACGCACGCCGCCAGGCCCGCCAGCGACCACCGCAGCCGCCGCGAGAACAGGGACGCGAAGGGTGGCACGGAGGCCCGTGCGGCGGGCAGCGGAGGACCGGTGTACGCCACCTGTTCCAGGACGACGGTGCCGCGCCCCGTGGCCGCCTCCACCGCCGCCGCGTCGGGCAGCAGTTGCGGGCCCTGCTCGCCGCTTCCCTCCGAACCGTCCGCGCCGGCCGGGTCGTTGCTCGTGGTGGACAGCAGCGCGAGGGTGCACAGCCCCGGGTCGGCCACCTCGCCGGGGCGGGGCGGCTGCCGTTCCACCGCGCGCAGCAGCAGCCCGTCCGTCTCGACGACCTTGCTGGTGCCGACGAGGGCCGTCGCCGCGAGGGCGGGCGCGGCCGTGTCCGCGTCGGACAGCACGGTGGTGGAGGTCCCGGCGCCGTCGAGCCCCCTGTCGTGGACGTCCCCGGCCGCCAGGGCGGCGCTCTGGTCGAGGAGTTCCTCGATGTGCCGGCCGAGGCGGCGGTTGTACAGGCGCAGGACCAGGCGCAGCCGCGGGTTGAGCCGGCGGGCGGTGAGGGCGGCGCGGATGTTGGTCTCGTCGTCGTCGTAGACGAGGGCCAGTGCGGCGGCCCGGTCCACGCCCGCTTCTGCCAGCACCTCCTCGGTGGGCTCGACGGCCTCCAACTGCCTCGCCGTGTCGGCTGGTTCGCCGACCGTCGAGCGGTTGACGGCCGCGTTGACCATGCCGCGCAGCACCGCGGAGGCCGCGCGGGCACGCCCGACCACGGGCTGCTGCACCTGACGCCCGGAGGGCGGGACGACGAGTGTCACCTGTTCGCGGTAGACACCGCGCAGTTCGGCGGCCAGCCTGTGCGCCAGCCCGTCGTCGCCGCACACCACCATGTGCGCGTACGCGTCGGTCTGCGGAACCTGCTGCGGAACGCTCCCCGTATGAGTCCCCATTTGAGTGAGGACAGTACCGGTGGGCGGTGCGGTTCCGGGAGGGCGGGAAGAGCCGGAAGAGCGCCGGAGGGCTGCGTCCGGGACCGGGCCGTCGGGGGCGTGGGGGGAGGCGTGGGGGGGCGTGGGGGTCCGTCCGCTCAGATCTCCTGGGCGGGCCAGCCCAGCAGCCGGGCCCCGATGACGGCGGTCTGCAGGGTGTAGCGGTGCATGGGGTCGGCCGGGTCGGCGCCGGTCAGCTGGTGGATGCGGTCCAGCCGGTAGGTGAGGGCCCGCACGCTGAGCGCGAGACGCCGGGCTGCCTCGGCCGCGGTGCACCCGGCCTCGAAGTACACCTCCAGGGTCCGCAGCAGCGGCTCGGCGCCGCCCCGGGCGCCGCGCAGCGGTCCCAGCACGCTCAGCACGAGGTCGGCCATGGCCTGCCGGTCGCGGGTGAGCACCGGGTAGACCAGCAGGTCGGCGGCGCGCACCACGGGCTCGTCGAGCTCCAGCCGCTCGGCGAGTTCCAGGGTGCTCAGCGCCTCCTCGTAGCTGTGCACCACGCCGCCCACGCCGGCCCGGGGACGCCCGATCGCGACGCGGCCGCCGTCCGTGGCGGCGTACGCCTGCTTGGCGAAGAAGGCGAGGACCTCGTCCTGGTCGCCGGGGGCGATGCAGATGAGCAGGCCGTTCTTGGTGGTGATCAGGATGCGCCGGTCGCCGAAGCGGGAGAAGAGCGAGGTCTCCACGAGCCGGGTGACGGGGGCGGTGTCGTCGTAGCCCTCGGGGCCCTGCGCCACCGCGACGGCGTGGGCCCGGGAGAGCACCAGGCCGAAGCGCTCGGCGCGCTCCGCGAGCCGCCCCAGGTCGCTGCGCCCGTACAGCAGGTCGTCGATGAACTCCCGCCGCGCGGCCTCCTCCTGCCGTACGGCCAGGCGCTGGGCGCGTTCGTAGCCCTCGGCGAAGGCGTCGACGGCCTGGCCGACCGCGGCGAGCACGCTGTCGGTGGTGCCCGCGGCCGCGGCCTCGCCGGGCCAGCCGGCGCGGGTGGCGTCCAGGTGCGCGCGCACCAGGGCGCGCAGGCTGTGGCCCTGTTCCGCGGCCTGCTCGCCGAGCCGTCGCCGTTCTTCCCGTTCGTCGCGGTTCAGCCGGCGTCCCGTGCCGGCGACCTGCGCGAGGATCTCGGCGTACCCGGCCAGATACGCGTCCGGTGCTTCCCCCACTTTCCTGCCCCCTTGCCGCCGGCGCCCCGGTGCGCGAGTGCGTGGGTCCGGCAACGAAAGGGTAGTCAAGGCTGCCGGGGCCCGGCAACGGGCGTCGGGACCGGCCGGAAGGGGCCGGGCGGAAGGGGGCGGGCGGTCAGAACTGGTGGGGCTGCTGCTGCGGACGGTCGTGCGCCGGGCCGCTCTGGCCGGTCGCCGCCTGGGCCTGGAGCTGATCGGCCTGCTCCTTGGTGACCTGCTGCTCGAGACCGCAGAAGGTGCACTGGACCAGGTACTTGGTGGAGAAGGGGAACAGCGGCACGAAGAACAGGGTGAACTTCGTGACCCGCTTGCGGAGCGTGTGCGCGGAGGGGTTGCCGCAGGAGCGGCACACCAGCGTGAGTATCGCGAGCTGGTAGAGGTAGCCCTTGGTACCGAAGATGATCACGAGCGGGTCCTTCCGGTGGGTGCTGCCTGCGGACGAGTGGATCCTCTCCCAGACTGCACCCGCACGGCCCCGGTTTCCGCCCGCACCGGTTCGTACGCGGTGGTGCGCGTGCGCCGACGGCGAGGGGCCGGCGCGACGCCTCGTCGGCGGCGCACCGGCCCCTCGGCCGCGGACCGGTCGGTTCCGGCCCGCGGCAGCCCGTATCAGTCCGTACCAGTCCGCGTCAGTCCGTGCCGGACTCCATCGCGGCGCGGTCCAGCAGCTCGTCCTCGCCGGAGACCTCGCCGCGCGAGGCGATGGCCTCCGCGCCGCCCTCGGGCATGGCGCCGATCAGCCCGGTCGCCGCCGCCTGGGCGGCACCGATGGCGGGGCCGCCGGTGCCGATCAGGCCGAGACCGGCGTACTGCTCCAGCTTGGCGCGCGAGTCGGCGATGTCGAGGTTGCGCATGGTGAGCTGGCCGATCCGGTCGACCGGGCCGAACGCGGAGTCCTCGGTGCGCTCCATGGACAGCTTGTCCGGGTGGTAGCTGAACGCCGGGCCGGTGGTGTCGAGGATCGAGTAGTCCTCGCCGCGCCGCAGCCGCAGCGTGACCTCGCCGGTGACGGCCGAGCCGACCCAGCGCTGCAGCGACTCGCGGATCATCAGCGCCTGCGGGTCCAGCCAGCGACCCTCGTACATCAGCCGGCCCAGCCGCCGGCCCTCGGTGTGGTACTGGGCGAGGGTGTCCTCGTTGTGGATCGCGTTGACCAGGCGCTCGTACGCCGCGTGCAGCAGGGCCATGCCGGGCGCCTCGTAGATGCCGCGGCTCTTGGCCTCGATGATCCGGTTCTCGATCTGGTCGGACATGCCCATGCCGTGGCGGCCGCCGATGGCGTTGGCCTCCATCACCAGGTCGACGGGGGAGGCGAACTCCTTGCCGTTGACCGTCACCGGCCGGCCCTGGTCGAAGCCGATGGTCACGTCCTCGGTGGCGATCTCCACCGACGGGTCCCAGAACCGCACGCCCATGATGGGCTCCACGGTCTCCACGCCGGTGTCGAGGTGCTCCAGGGTCTTCGCCTCGTGGGTGGCGCCCCAGATGTTGGCGTCGGTGGAGTACGCCTTCTCCGTCGAGTCCCGGTAGGGGAGGCCGTGGGCGAGCAGCCACTCCGACATCTCCTTGCGGCCGCCCAGCTCGGTCACGAAGTCCGCGTCCAGCCAGGGCTTGTAGATCCGCAGGTGCGGGTTGGCGAGCAGGCCGTAGCGGTAGAACCGCTCGATGTCGTTGCCCTTGAACGTGGAGCCGTCGCCCCAGATCTGGACGTCGTCCTCGAGCATGGCCCGCACCAGCAGCGTGCCGGTGACGGCGCGGCCGAGCGGCGTGGTGTTGAAGTACGCCCGCCCGCCCGAACGGATGTGGAACGCGCCGCAGGTCAGCGCGGCCAGCCCCTCCTCGACCAGCGCCGCACGGCAGTCCACCAGGCGCGCGATCTCGGCACCGTAGGTCTTGGCGCGGCCGGGCACCGACGCGATGTCGGGCTCGTCGTACTGGCCGATGTCGGCGGTGTAGGTGCACGGTACGGCGCCCTTGTCGCGCATCCACGCGACCGCGACGGAGGTGTCGAGGCCGCCGGAGAAGGCGATACCGACGCGCTCACCGGTGGGCAGGGAGGTGAGGACTTTGGACATGGAAAAAGTATGCATGACTTCGCATGGTCATGCAAGCGGCCTGTGTGGGCCGGGGTGCGGCCTGCGTGCGGCCGGGAGCACCCGGGGCGCGGCAGGGGCGGTCACCGTCCGGCAACGGACCGGCGTCAAGGCGCCGCCTTCTGACTACGCTGCACGGGTGACCGTCGAGTTGTGCCTGCTGCCCCGCGTGTCGTTCCGCGGGAAGGAGATCACCGCACCGCGGCTGCGCGGCCTGCTCGCGCTGCTCGCGGAGG
The DNA here is from genome assembly GCF_042870695.1 of Streptomyces sp. NPDC006384. NCBI lineage: Bacteria > Bacillati > Actinomycetota > Actinomycetes > Kitasatosporales > Streptomycetaceae > Streptomyces > Streptomyces sp. NPDC006384. Next base: position 145,524 of record NZ_JBIAHR010000005.1, on the reverse strand, counting down.
ACCTGCGGACCGGCTGCAGCGTCGGCCGGCTGGTGGAGGGGCTGTGGCGGGACGAGCTGCCGGAGCGGCCCGGCAGGGCGGTGCAGGTGCTCGTCTCGCGGGCGCGCGCCCAGCTGGGCGCGGACGTGATCGCCGGCACCGCGACCGGCTACCGGCTGGCCCTGACGGAGCAGCAGGTCGACTCCGGCGCCCTGCTGCTGCACGCCGCCGCGAGCGCCGACCGGGCCGGGGCGGGGGACCACGCCGGCTCGCTGGCCGAGGCCGAGGCGGGCCTCGCGCTGTGGGAGGGCGACGGCGCGGACGGCGGGCCGGACGACCCCGTCGCCGGACTGCGCGCCCGGCGTCTGCCCGCCCGCGAGGCCCTCGTCCGCGCCCGCGCCCTCGCGCTCGCCCGGTTGGAGCGGCACACGGAGGCCGTCGGACCGCTGACCGAGGCCGTCCGGACCCACCGGCGGGACGAGGAGCTGCTGGCCGAACTGCTGCGCTGCGAGGCGGCGGTCCTCGGCCCCTCGGCGGCACTGGCCCGGTACGAGACGTACCGGCGGGAACTGCGCGACGCCCTGGGCACCGACCCGGGACCCGGACTGCGCGCCGTACAGCGGGAGTTGCTCGACGGCACGGTGTCCGTCGTGCGCCGCGGCGTACGGCACGAACCGAACCCGCTGCTGGGCCGCGACGAGGACGTCGCGGCGGTGACCGAACTGCTGCGCACCACCCGCGTCGTGACCGTCACCGGACCGGGCGGCCTCGGCAAGACCCGCCTCGCGCACGCCGTCGGCCGGCGGTGGCGGCCCGCCCCACCGGCCGGGGACGGTCCGGCCGCAGGAGACCCCACCGGACCCGTGGAGCCGGGCGGCGAGCAGGGCGTGGTGCACGTCGTGCCGCTCGCGGGCGTCACCGCGGACGCCGACGTCGCCGGCGAGGTCGCCTCCGCGCTCGGCGCCGGCGACGGCCATGCCGGTGCCGTCGGGAACCCGGCGGCCGCGGACCCGGTCCCCGGCATCCTGCGCGCCCTCGGCCCCGGCCCGGCGCTGCTCGTGCTCGACAACTGCGAGCAGGTCGTCGGCGGCGCCGCCGCCCTCGTCCGGTCCCTCGTCTCCTCCTCCAAGGACCTGCGCGTCCTGACGACCAGCCGCTCACCGCTGGGCCTGACCTCGGAGACGGTGTACCCGCTGCCCGAACTCGGCCAGGACGTGGCCGTCGAACTGTTCCGCCAGCGGGCGCGGGCGGCCCGCCCCGGCGTGGAACTGCCCGAGGAGACCGTGGCGGAACTGTGCCGGCAGCTCGACGGACTGCCGCTGGCCGTCGAACTCGCCGCCGCCCGCGTCCGCGTCCTGTCCGTGCCGGAACTGGCCCGGCGGCTCGGCGACCGCTTCGCCCTGCTGCGCGGCACCGCCCGCGACGCGCCCGCCCGGCACCGCACCCTGCACGCGGTCGTCGAATGGAGCTGGAACCTCCTCGACCCCGAGGCCCGGCAGGCCCTGCGCACCCTGTCCGTCTTCCCCGGCGGATTCACCGGCGAGGCCGCCGAACACGTCCTCGGCGCCGACGCGCTGTGGCTCCTCGAACAGCTGACGGACCAGTCACTGGTCAAGGCCGCGGACACGGCCGCCGGCGCGGTCCGCTTCCACATGCTGGAGACCGTACGGGAGTTCTGCGCGGCCCGGCGCGCGGAGGCCGGCGAGGACGAGACCGTCACCGGCCGGTTCCTCGCCTGGGCCCGCGACTTCGGCCGCGCCCACCACGACGTGCTGTTCGGCCCCGACCAGACGTCCGCCTGGAGCCGGATCAGGGCCGAGCAGGACAACCTCGTCCTCGCCCTGCGCCTCGCCCTCGCCCGCGGTGACGCCCCCGCCACCGCCGCGGTCGCCGCCGTGCTCTCCTGCCTGTGGGCCACCGGCAACAACTACGCCCGCCTGGCCGCCCTCGCCGCCGACACCGGCCCGCCCCTGTCGCACTTCCGCCCCGGCCCCGAGGACGTCGAGACCGTCCGCACCGTGTCGGCGGTGAGCACCACCACCGCCTACATGGGCTACGGCCCGCACGCGGTACGCCAGCTCGCCACCCTGCGCCGCCTGCCGCCCGGCACACCGGACACCCTGCCGCGCGCCCTGTCCGTGGTCCTGTGCGCCCTGCCGGAGATCAGCCCGCCCGAGTACGAGGCTCTGCGGCCGCTGTGCGACGGCAGAGCCCCCGCCCCGGCCCCCGGCGCGGTCCCGGCCCCCGGCGCCGCCGGCCGGCGCCACCCCATGCTGGCCTTCGTCGCCCAGTGCGTCGCCGGCTACCTGTGGGAGTACGAGAACGACATGGAACGCGCCCTGGCCAGCGCCCACGGGATGATCGACGCGCTGTCCGGCGTCCGCAACCCGACCGCGGAACTCGTCGGCCACTCCCGGCTGAGCGACCTGTGCCTGCGCATGGAGCGCAGCGGCGCCGCGTACGACCACCTCAAGGCCGCGCTCGCCGCCTGCGAGTCGATGGGGGCGCGGACCGACTCCGGCGGCATCCGCTGGGGCCTGGTCCTGGCCTGCCTGCAGCGCGGCGAGACCGACGAGGCCGAACGGTGGCTGCGGCAGGCGGAGCAGGAACAGTCGCCGGACCCGGAGGACGGCTTCGGCGGCGCGCTGCCCGCCCGCGCGGAGATCGCCCTCGCCCGCGGACTGACCGAGGCCGGCCTGCGGCTGTGGCGCCGGGCGGTGGACCAGGGACCGGCGGCCGCACCCGGGTACGAGGGAGACCCCCTGGTGAACGCCTGGGAGCTGGAACTGCGGTCCGTGGCGGTGGCCGCCCACGCCCAGGCGGGCCGCCCCGAGGCGGTCGCCCGGCACACCGCCCACCTGCGCGAGCGCCTCGGCGAACTGCTGCGCCTGCCGGTGGCCGCGCCCGGCCAGCTCCCCGTCCAGGGCGCCGTGCTGCTGGCCCTCGGCCTCGCCGGCCTCGCGGAGGGCGACACCTCGGCCGTACGGCTGCTCGCGCTCGCCGAACGCCTCCATCCCGTACGGCAGTTCCCCACCCTCTCCGCAGAGCGGTGCCGGCGGGCCGCCGAGGACGCCGACGGGGCGGCGTACGCCGACGCGGTGTCGGAGTACGCCGCCCTGGGGCGGGACGAGGTGCGGGAGGCGGTCCGCACCGCCCTCGCCGCTACCGCGGGTCACCGTTGAACTTCGAGGTGGCCCAGAAGTAGCCGAGGACGGTCAGACCGAGGCACCAGGCCGCGGCGAGCCACCCGTTGTGGCCGATCTCGCCGCCCAGCAGCAGACCGCGCAGGGTCTCGATGGCGGGCGTGAAGGGCTGGTACTCGGCGACCGGCCGGAACCAGCCCGGCAGCGCGTCCAGGGGGACGAAGGCGCTGGACAGCAGCGGCAGCAGGATCAGCGGCGTCGCGTTGTTGCTGGCGGCCTCGGCGTTCGGGCTGACCAGGCCCATGCCGACCGCGATCCAGGTCAGCGCCAGGGAGAAGAACACCAGCAGCGCGAAGGCCGCCAGCCACTCCAGGGCGGTGGTGCCGGAGGTCCGGAAACCGATGGCCGCACCGACGAGACCCACGACGACCACACTGGCGACCGACTGCAGGACACTGCCGACGACGTGCCCGACGAGCACCGACGGACGGTGGATGGCCATGGTGCGGAAGCGGGCGATGATGCCCTCGGTCATGTCGTTGCAGACGGACACCGCGGTCCCGACCACGGTGGACCCGATCGTCATCAGCAGCAGACCCGGGACGACGAACGCCACGTACGCGGAACGGTCCGGGCTGCCGCCGATGCCCGCGCTCATCGTGTCGCCGAAGACGTACACGAACAGCAGCAGCAGCATGATCGGCGTGAGCAGCAGGTTCAGCGTCATCGACGGGTAGCGCCGGGCGTGCAGCAGGTTGCGGCGCACCATCGTGGACGAGTCGCGCAGGGCGAGGGAGAGGGAGCTCATCGGACGGCCTCCTTGGCCTGGGCGGGGGCGGTGGTGGTGTCGGTGCCGGCGGGCGCGGCGGAGTCGGTCAGGGCGAAGAACACGTCGTCGAGGTCGGGCGTGTGCACGGTCAGCTCGTCCGCCTCGACCCCGGCGGCGTCCAGCCGGTCCAGGACGGCGCGCAGCTCGCGCTGACTGCCGTCGCTGGGGATCTGCAGGGCCAGCGCCTCGTCGTCCCCGGTGGCCTCGCGCAGCGCGGCGGCGGCCGACCGGTACGCGGCCGGGTCCGTGAACCGCAGCCGCACATGCCCGCCGGGGACGATCCGCTTCAGCTCCTCGGCGGTGCCCTCGGCGGCGATCCGCCCGTCGTGGAGCACCGCGATGCGGTCGGCGAGCTGGTCGGCCTCCTCCAGGTACTGGGTGGTGAGGAAGACCGTGGTGCCGTCCGCCACCAGCTCCCGGACGATCCCCCACATGGTGTGCCGGGAACGCGGGTCGAGACCGGTGGTCGGCTCGTCGAGGAAGATGATCCGCGGCCCGCCGACCAGCGTCATGGCGATGTCGAGACGGCGCTTCATGCCGCCGGAGTAGGTGGAGGCGGGCTTCTTCGCGGCCTCCACCAGGTCGAACCGCTCCAGCAGCTCGGCCGCCGCCCGCCGGCCCTCCCGCCTGGACAGGTGCTGCAGGTCGGCCATGAGGAGCATGTTCTCCTCGCCGGTGAGCAGACCGTCCACGGCGGAGAACTGCCCGGTGACCCCGATCGCGGCGCGCGCGGCCTGCGCCTCGGTGGCGAGGTCGTGCCCGCCGACGCGGATCTCACCGGAGCCGGTGCCGGACGGGACGAGAGTGGAGAGGATCTTCACGGTGGTGGTCTTGCCGGCGCCGTTCGGCCCCAGCAGGGAGAACACGGTGCCGGCCGGCACCCGGATGTCGATCCCGTCGAGCACGGTCCGGTCCCCGTACACCTTGCGCAGCCCCTGGGCCGCGATGGCGAGCCCTGTCGATGTCGTCGTCATGCCGCACAGACTGCGGGGCACCGCATTCACCACCGTTTCAGCCCGCTCTCACCCCCCGCCCGCACCCTGAAACACCAGCGCGGACGCTCTCGCTCCCGGGCCTTCCCGGCACCCGGTAGGGTTGCGCTCTTCGTCCGGCGCAGACCGCACGGAGTCCTCGAAGGTCCGGGCCCGCCATGCACCTCGCCGACCACCCCGCACGCCGCCGCCTCGACGCCGCCCTGGACGGCCTCGCCGTCACCTTCCGCGGCATGACCGCGCGTCCGGACGAGACCAACTGCGTCTGCCACTGGGGCAGTGCGGAGGAGCTCGCCCTGCTGAAGACAGCGGACGCGGAACTGGACCCGGACCTGCTGCACCGGGCCTGGCAGGCCACCGACTGGACCGATCACGCGGCCGTACTGCGCCGCATCCTGCCCCAGTTCGCCACGGCCCTGGCCAACGGCGACGCGGACCTCGTCCCCGGCCCGGCGGCGGCCGGCGCCTCCCTGGCCCGCGGCCGCTGGCAGCAGTGGCCCGACGACCACGCCGGCCCGCTGCGCGAGTTCCTGCACGCCTGGTGGGCGCAGAGCCTCACCGACCCGGAGGCCGCGCTGCCGGCGCACGAGGTCTTCGTCGTGTGCGCCGAGGCGTCAGGGACGGTCACGCCCTGGCTCACTGCGTGGGAACGGCACACCGGCCCCCTGAGCGACCGTCACCTCATCGAGGCGGCGGCGGAGTGGGAGTACGAACTCCTGGGCGACAACCTGCCCTGGAGCATCAGCTGGTACGACAACGACGCGGACGAGATGCACACCGACCTGGCCGCCTGGCTCCTCGACCACGCCGCCCCCCGCCTCCGGGCCGCCGACGCACCGACGGGCCTCCGGCACCGCCTGCGCCTGCTCGCCCTCCCCACCGAGCTCCGCTGGACGGACCCCCACTGGCCGGACCACCGCCACTGAGCCCGCCCTGCCGCCCTGCACGACCGCCGGAGGCGGCGGCCGACCACGAAACAGGTCAGGCACCTACTGAATTCAGTAGGTGCCTGACCTGGTACTTCTCTGTCGGGGTGGCGGGATTTGAACCCACGACCTCTTCGTCCCGAACGAAGCGCGCTACCAAGCTGCGCCACACCCCGAGTGTCGTCGCTCTCGCGGCGACGTCGATAACTCTAGCCCACCGCGGGCCGGAGACGAAATCCGGTTTACCAGCGGCGGCGGAGCGGGTCCGGGCGGACGCGGTCGGGGGCGACGGGGAGGGCGTCACCGAGGACGCCCTCGTAGCCGGCCGTGCCGGTCCATGTCCGGGAAGCGGTGCGGGAGCCGCACGGCGGCGTGACGCAGGTACAGCCCGGCGGGGGCCGGTACGCCCCCGTCAGACCCGCTGTTCCCGCCCCACCAGCGTCAGCAGCGTCGCCTCCGGCGGGCAGGCGAAGCGGACCGGGGTGTAGCGGTTGGTGCCGCAGCCGGCCGAGACGTGGAGGTAGGAGGTACGGCCCTCCGCCGTGTGCGTGGACAGGCCCTTGACGCGGTCCGTGTCCAGGTCGCAGTTGGTGACCAGGGCGCCGTAGAAGGGGATGCACAGCTGCCCGCCGTGGGTGTGCCCGGCGAGGACGAGCGGGTAGCCGTCCGCCGTGAAGGCGTCCAGGACGCGCAGGTACGGCGCGTGCACCACGCCCATCGAGAAGTCCGCCGAGCCGGACGGGCCGCCCGCCACCTCCGCGTACCGGTCCCTCTTGATGTGCGGGTCGTCGAGGCCGGTGAGCTCGACGGAGACCCCCTCGACCTTCAGCGTGCCCCGCGTGTTCGTGAGGTTCTGCCAGCCCGCGGCGTCGAAACCGTCCCGCAGGCCCTCCCACGGGTTGTGGACGGCACCGACGGCGGGCTCGTTGCCGTTGAGACCGTGGCGTCCCTGGACCTTCTCGACCAGGTACCGGGCGGGGTTGCGGAGCCTGGGCCCGTAGTAGTCGTTGGAGCCGAAGACGTAGGCACCCGGGAACTCCATCAGGGGCCCCAGGGCGTCCAGCGTCTCGGGGACGCCCTCCGGGTCGGACAGGTTGTCGCCGGTGTTGATCACGAAGTCGGGGCGCAGTCCGGCCAGCGAGCGCAGCCAGCGCTGCTTCTTGCGCTGCCCGCCGACCATGTGGATGTCGGACACCTGGAGCACGCGCAGCGGGCGCATGCCGGAGGGCAGGACGGGGACCGTCACCCGTCGCAGACGGAAGGAACGGGCCTCGAAGCCCGCCGCGTAGGCCAGACCGGCGGCGCCGACCGCCGTGATTCCCAGGGGTACTCCGTATCGCGCGCGCATACGCCCATCGTGTCAGAAGCGGTGACGGGGCCGACGGCGCGGGCAGGGCTCGCCAGGCCCGTAAATCGGCGGGCGTTCTTCCTCGCGCACCTGCGACAATCGTCCCCATGACCACGCTCAAGTCGAAGCTGCACGACGACCTCAACTCCGCGATCAAGGAGCGTGACGAGCTGCGCTCCTCGACGCTCCGGCTGACGCTCGCCGCGATCACCAAGGAGGAGGTCGCGGGCAAGGAGAAGCGGGAGCTCTCCGACGACGAGGTGCAGAAGGTGATCACCCGCGAGGCGAAGAAGCGCCGCGAGGCCGCCGAGGCCTTCGCCCAGGGCGGCCGCCCCGAGCAGGCCGAGCGGGAGAAGGCGGAGGGTGAGGTGCTCGCCGCTTACCTGCCCAAGCAGCTGTCCGACGAGGAGCTGGACGCGATCGTCGCCCAGGCCGTCGAGGAGGCGAAGGCGGCCGGTGCCGAGGGGCCGCGGGCCATGGGCGCCGTCATGAAGATCGTGAACCCGAAGGTGGCCGGGCAGGCCGAGGGCGGCCGGGTCGCCGCCGCGGTCAAGAAGCTGCTGGCGGGCTGACCGCGTCACGGGCGGAAACAGGACGGACACAGGCCGGCCCCCTCCCGCACCGGGAGGGGGCCGGCCTGCATGTGGGGCGCGGGTGCCGGGCCTCAGTCGCGCCGGCCGCCGGGGCCGCCGTTGCCCTGGCCCCGGAAGAGGTCTCCCCAGTCCCCGCCGGGGAAGCCGCCGTCCCCGCCGTCGCCGTTGTCCCCTGGTCCGCCGTTGTCCCCCGGGCCGTCGCCGTCCCCGTTGTTCCCGTCGTCGCCGTTGTTCCCCGGGTCGCCGCCCGGGTTTCCGTCGTGGCCCTTGTCCTTGTCCTCGTCCTTCTCGTCCTTCGGGATGTCGACGAGGTTGAAGGACGGGGCCTCCTTGCCCGCCAGCGCGCCGGTCATGGCGTCCTTCCAGATGGGACCCGGGACCGCGCCGCCGAAGACGAGCTCGTGGTACCGCCCGCCGATCGTGATGCCCTTCATCTGGACCTGCTGCGTGGCGCTGCCCACCCAGACGGCGCCCGACATGTTCGGCGTGTAGCCGACGAACCAGGCGTTCTTGCGTTCGTCCGTCGTACCCGTCTTGCCGGCGTTGGCACGGTCGCTGAGGCCGGCCGCCTTGCCGGTACCGGAGTCGATCACGCCCTGCAGCAGGGTGCTCACCGTGTCCGCGGTCTTCTCGCTCATCGCGCGCGAGCACGTCGACTTCGGCACCTCGAGGGTGTTCTGCCTGCTGCCGACCTTCTGGGTGATCGACTCGATCGCGACCGGCGTGCAGTACATGCCGCGGGAGGCGAAGGCGGCGTACGCGCTCGCCATCCTCAGCGGGGAGACGCCCTCGGAGCCGAGGGAGATGGCGGGCACCTCCGGCAGCTTCTTGCCGTTGCCCTGCACGATGTGCAGGCCCTCGGTCATCTTCATCACCGGGCACAGGCCGATGTCGGCGACCATCTGCACGAAGTAGGTGTTGACCGAGAGGGCCATCGCCTCCTGCAGCCGGTACGGGCCGACCTCCGACTCGTTCTCGTTGGGGACGGTCTCGCCGCTCTCGTTCACCCACGGCTTGCCGCTGCACGTCTGCACGGGCTCGGGGTAGGGCATCTCGTACGGCGACGAGTACTCCTGCGTGGGCGGCCGCCCCTGTTCGAGCGCGGCCGCCGCGACGAAGGGCTTGAACGTCGAACCGGTCGGGAAGCCGAAGTTGGAGCCGCCCATGCCGTGGTCGACCGAGTAGTTGATCTCGGTCTCGTTCTTGCCGTAGCCGTACGGCTTCGACTGGCCCATCGCGACGATCCGGCCCGTGCCGGGCTCGACCAGCGTGCTCGCCGCGGCGACCGAGTCCGACTGGTAGACGTGGTTCTTGAGCGACTCCTGCACCGATTCCTGGGCCTGCGGGTCGAGGGTCGTGCGGACGGTCAGACCGCCCTGGTTCCAGACCTTCGCCCGCTCCTCCTTGGTCCTGCCGAAGACCGGGTCGTTCAGGAAGACGGCGCGCACGTAGTCGCAGAAGAAGCCCGCGCCCTTCACCGCCGTGATGCAGCCGTTCTTCGGGCGGCTCACCTTCAGGCCGAGCGGCGCCTTCTGGGCCTTGTCCGCCTCGGCCCGCGAGATGTCGCCGACCTCGGCCATGCGCGCCAGCACGATGTTGCGCCGCTTGAGGGCCTCGGCCTCGTCGTTGACCGGGTCGTAGCGGGTGGGCGACTGGACGAGGCCGGCCAGCAGGGCGGCCTCCTGCAGGTTGAGGTCCTTGGCGTGCTTGGAGAAGTACCGCTGGGAGGCCGCCTCGACGCCGTAGGCCTGCTGGCCGAAGAAGGTGATGTTGAGGTAGTTCTCCAGGATCTTCTTCTTGCCCAGCTCCTCCTCGACCTGGATCGCGAGCTTCAGCTCACGGATCTTGCGGCCGAGGGTCTGCTGGGTGGCCTGGGCGACCTTCGTCGGGTCGTCGCCCGCCTCCTCGACGAAGACGTTCTTGACGTACTGCTGTGTGAGCGTGGACGCGCCCTCGGAGACCCCGCCGCTGCGCGCGTTCTTGTTGACCGCGCGCAGGACGCCCTTCAGGTCGATCGCGCCGTGCTCGTAGAAGCGCGAGTCCTCGATCGCGACGATCGCCTTCTGCATGTACGGCGAGATGTCCTTCAGCCCGACCACCGTGCGGTCGCGCGAGTAGACCGTCGCGATGAGGCCGCCCTCGGAGTCGAGGATGGTGGTGCGCTGGCTCAGCGGAGGGGTCTTCAGGTTGGCCGGGAGGGCGTCGAAACTCTCCACCGACCCCTTGGCGGCCAGCCCCAGCGCACCCACGGCCGGCAGGGCGATACCGGCCAGGACGGCTCCCGAGAGCACACTGACACCGAGGAACTTGGCGGCCTGCTGCGTTGGCGACAGACCACCGCCCGAGCGCTTCTTTGGCATGGAGGCAGCCTACGTTCTCATTCGCCGGACACACGTATATGCCTTGGCCTAAGCTGCACTCGACTGTCACGGCAGCGGGACCACTTGTGCATACGTCCGGCGCTCCCGAATCGTTCCTGACCCGCTCGATGTTCTTCCGAGAGGTCCCTCCCGGGGCGCGTCGGCGCGTACGGGCGCGTGCCGCGGCGCGGGGAATGCGTGTCCGGATCCGCCTCGTGTGTCACGTGTTGCCCGTTGTGGAACGCCGGAGTTGACCCGAATGCCAGGGCCGCCGCATATGTCACCGGCTCACTCCCCCGGGTGATCTGCCGCTTACCCATAGTCCGTTCGGGCCATTCAAGATTGGGCCCGTCGGGGGTGTTGCGCTGTGCCCACCTTCCGTAACGTCCTCAACTGGCGGCGGTGAATATGCCGCTGCCGCCGTGGGGGAGCCTCGATTCGGGAGAGGACGGCGCCGGTATGGGCTGGGTAACCGACTGGAGTGCGCAGGCCGCCTGTCGCACCACTGATCCGGACGAACTGTTCGTGCAGGGAGCAGCGCAGAACAGGGCCAAGGCGGTGTGCACCGGATGCCCGGTGCGGACCGAGTGCCTGGCCGACGCGCTCGACAACCGTGTCGAGTTCGGCGTGTGGGGAGGCATGACGGAACGGGAACGCCGCGCACTGCTGCGCCGGCGGCCCACCGTGACCTCCTGGCGCCGGCTGCTGGAGACGGCGCGGACGGAGTACGAGCGAGGAGCGGGCATCATGCCGCTCGACGACGACGAGGTCTACGAGAACTACGCGGCCGTGGGCTGACGCATCCGGGGACACCCCCGGACGCGGCCGCCCGGCCGGAACCGGCACCCCGGCGGATCAGACACCCCGGGCGGACGGAACCCTGGCCGGGTCGCGCCTTCCGGTCGGACCAGGGGCCGGTCACGCACCGGGCTCGGGCAGCTCGGAGCGGCCCGTCGCGAGACGGTCCCCGATGTCCCGCAGTCCCGCGAGGTCGTGCACGTCGCCGGGCAGCGCGGCCACTTCGGTGACCGCCACCTCGGGATGACGCGCGGTGAAGCGGTCACGCGTGCGCTGCTCGCGGGCGAGCAGATGCATCCGCTCCGCGTGCAGCCTCAGCAGGCCCGCGGCGAGCCGGTCGGCGGAGCGCTCCGGCGTGTCCGGAGCCCCGGCCGCCTTCCCGGAGGACACCGCACCGGCCGACGGACCGGGCTCGGCCCCGGTCTCGGTTTCAAGCCCGGTCTCGGCGTCAGGCTCGGTCTCGGTATCGGTCTCGACAGAGGGATCAGCATCGGTACGGGTGCCGGTGTCGGCTCCGGCAGGGGGCTCGATGTCGGGAGAGTCTGAACTTCCGTGTGCGCCGGGGGAGTTGTCGGGCGCGGTAGGGACTCCATTCCCGCCGTCCTGATCCACAATGCGGGGATCCTCAAGATTTTCCGCGGCGGCGAGCGCCCGCTCGGCCGACAGCCCGTCGGCGCCGCTGCCGTGGACGCGGTTGAGCACCAGACCGGCCAGCGGCATGTCCTCGGCGGCCAGCCGCTCCACGAAGTACGCGGCCTCGCGCAGCGCGTCCCGCTCCGGGACCGCGACCACCAAAAACGCCGTCCCCGGCGCCTGGAGCAGCTTGTACGTGGCGTCCGCGCGGGTGCGGAACCCGCCGAACATCGAGTCCATCGCGGCCACGAACGTCTGCACGTCCTTCAGGAACTGCCCGCCCAGCACCTTCCCGAGAACGCCCGTCATCATCGACATGCCGACGTTCAGGAACTTCATGCCGGCCCGGCCGCCGACCTTCGCCGGCGCCAGCAGGACGCGGATCAGCCTGCCGTCCAGGAAGGACCCGAGGCGCTTGGGCGCGTCCAGGAAGTCCAGCGCCGAACGGGACGGCGGCGTGTCGACGACGATGAGGTCCCACTCGTCCCGCGCCCGCAGCTGCCCCAGCTTCTCCATCGCCATGTACTCCTGCGTGCCCGCGAAGCCCGCCGAGAGCGACTGGTAGAAGGGGTTGCCCAGGATCGCCGCCGCCCGGTCGGGATCCGCGTGCGCCTCGACGATCTCGTCGAAGGTGCGCTTCATGTCGAGCATCATGGCGTGCAGCTCACCGCCCGCCGAGTCGTCCACACCCTTCACCCGGCGCGGGGTGTTGTCCAGCGAGTCGATGCCCATGGACTGGGCCAGCCGCCGCGCCGGGTCGATGGTCAGGACGACCACCTTGCGGCCCCGCTCGGCCGCGCGCAGCCCCAGGGCCGCCGCGGTGGTCGTCTTGCCGACACCGCCCGAGCCGCAGCACACCACGATGCGCGTCCCCGGGTCCTCCAGCAGCGGATCGACCTCCAGCACGCGTGCGGCGGACAGCCGGCGCCCGCCGCCGTCCTTGTGCCGGTCCGGATCCGGGCTCATGCGATCCCCTGCTTCCGCAGCTCGGTGGCCAGTTCGTACAGGCCCGCCAGGTCCATCCCCTCGGCCAGCAGCGGGAGTTCGTGCAGCGGCAGGTCCAGAGCGCCGAGGGCGGCCCGCTGCTCCTGCTCCAGCGCGTACCGCTCCGCGTACTCCTCGGCCTGCGCGAGCAGCGGGTCCACCAGCCGCTCGGCGAGCCCGCCCCGCCGCGCCCCGCCGAGCCCCGCCCCGGACAGGGCGCGGGCGAGCGCCGTACGCGGTGTGCTCCGTACGAGTTCCAGGTCGGCCGCGTCCAGCAGCGCGGGCCGGACCATGTTGACGACGACCCGGCCCACCGGGAGCCGGGCCGCCCGCAGCTCGGCGATGCCGTCCGCGGTCTCCTGGACCGGCATCTCCTCCAGCAGCGTCACCAGGTGCACGGCCGTCTCCCGCGACTTCAGCACCCGCATCACGGCCTGCGCCTGATTGTGTATCGGGCCGACCTTCGCGAGCCCGGCGACCTCGTCGTTGACGTTGAGGAAGCGGGTGATGCGCCCGGTCGGGGGCGCGTCCATGACCACGTGGTCGTAGACGAACCGGCCGTCCCTGTCCTTGCGGCGGACGGCCTCGCAGGCCTTGCCGGTCAGCAGGACGTCCCTGACCCCCGGCGCGATGGTGGTCGCGAAGTCGATCGCGCCGAGCTTCTTCAGGGCCCGTCCGGCGCCGCCCAGCTTGTAGAACATCTGGAGGTAGTCCAGAAGGGCCAGTTCTGGGTCGATGGCGAGGGCGTACACCTCCCCGCCCCCGGGAGCGACGGCGATCTTCCGCTCCTCATAAGGCAGCGCCTCCGTCTCGAAGAGCTGCGCGATGCCCTGGCGGCCCTCGACCTCGACGAGAAGCGCGCGCTTCCCCTCGGTGGCCAGGGCCAGCGCGAGGGCCGCGGCCACCGTGGTCTTGCCGGTTCCGCCCTTGCCACTGACGACCTGGAGCCTGCTCACGTATTCGAGCGTAACCAGTCCGGCCGCCGAGTACGCCCGAGGCTGTGGACAACGTGGTCGCGGTCGCCGTCCGGAGGGCTCCGGCCAGCGGCTAGAGTCGGCCGCATGACCAAGTGGGAATACGCAACCGTGCCGCTGCTCGTCCACGCCACGAAGCAGATCCTGGACACCTGGGGCGAGGACGGCTGGGAGCTCGTCCAGGTCGTGCCCGGGCCGAACAACCCCGAGCAGCTCGTGGCCTACCTGAAGCGGGAGAAGCAGGCGTGAGCGCCGTCGAGGAGAAGCTGGCCGAACTCGGTCTGACCCTGCCCGAGGTCGTCCCGCCGCTGGCCGCCTACCAGCCGGCCGTGCAGTCCGGTCCGTACGTCCACACCTCCGGCCAGCTGCCGATGGTGGACGGCAAGCTCGCCGTCACCGGCAAGGTGGGCGGCGAGGTCACGCCGGAGGAGGCCAAGGACCTGGCCCGCGTCTGCGCGCTGAACGCCCTGGCCGCGGTCAAGTCCGTCGCCGGTGACCTCGACCGCGTCGCGCGCGTCGTGAAGGTCGTCGGCTTCGTCGCCTCCGCGGCCGACTTCACCGGCCAGCCCGGTGTGATCAACGGCGCCAGCGAGCTCCTCGGCGCGGTCCTCGGCGACAAGGGCGTGCACGCCCGCAGCGCGGTCGGCGTGGCGGTGCTGCCGCTGGACGCGCCGGTGGAGGTCGAGATCCAGGTGGAGCTCGTCCAGGACTGACCCGGCACCGCCGGTACGCGGCGGACACCGCCCGGCGGACGGCGAGGAAGCATGCCCGGACCGTCCGCCCCGGGGACCACTCGAACATCCGCCCGTCACCGGATAGCCTCCGGCCATGGCGAACGGTCAGGCGAAGGCTCGGACGAACGGCCGGTGGTACCCCCCGGAGTGGCCGGACCGGATCCGCGCGCTGGCGGCCGGGACGCTCACCCCGGTCGTCCCGAGACGCGCGGCCACCGTGATGCTCCTCAGGGACACCGCCGCCGGCACCGCCGTCCACATGCTGCGCCGCCGTACCTCCATGGCCTTCGCCGGGGGCGCGTACGCCTATCCGGGCGGCGGGGTCGACCCGCGCGACGACGACCGTGCCGTCGGCTGGGCGGGCCCCGGGCGCGCGTGGTGGGCGGACCGGCTCGGCGTCGACGAGGCGGGCGCCCAGGCCGTCGTCTGCGCGGCCGTACGGGAGACCTACGAGGAGGCGGGCGTCCTGCTCGCCGGGCCGGACCCCGATTCCGTGGTCGGCGACACCACGGGGGACGACTGGGAGGCGGACCGCGCCGCACTGGTCGCCCGTGAGCTGTCCTTCGCGGAGTTCCTGGACCGCAGAGGGCTCGTCCTGCGCTCCGACCTGCTGGGCGCCTGGGCCCGCTGGATCACCCCGGAGTTCGAGCCCCGGCGCTACGACACGTGGTTCTTCGTGGCCGCCCTGCCCGAGGGCCAGCGCACCCGCAACGCCTCCACGGAGGCCGACCGCACGGTGTGGATCACCCCGGCGCGGGCGACGGCCGAGTACGACAGGGGCGAGCTGCTGATGATGCCGCCGACCGTCGCCACCCTGCGCGGGCTCGCGCGGTACCGTACGGCGGCCGAGGCGCTCGCGGCGTCGGCGGGCCGCGACATGACGCCCGTGCTGGCCGAGGCCCGGCTGGCCGAGGGCGGCGTCGTGCTCTCCTGGCCGGGGCACGAGGAGTTCACCCAGCACGTGCCGGGCGCCGCACCGGCGACACCTTCCGACCCGACCGGGGGAGCACCGTCATGACGGACGCAGCCGCACTGCCCGGCCAGCCGCGCGGCGGGGTCCTCACGGGGCCCGCCACCACCCGCGCGGTGAACGTCCTCGCGCCCAACGCCTCCGCGATGACCCTGGACGGCACCAACACCTGGATCCTCGCCGAGCCCGGCTCCGACCTGGCCGTCGTCGTCGACCCGGGTCCGCTGGACGACGCCCATCTGCGGAACGTCGTCGAGACGGCCGAGCGGGCGGGCAGACGCGTCGCCCTGACCCTGCTGACGCACGGCCACCCGGACCACGCCGAGGGCGCCGCGCGCTTCGCCGAGCTGACGCGTACGAACGTACGGGCCCTGGACCCGGCGCTGCGGCTCGGTGACGAGGGGCTCGCCGCCGGCGATGTGATCACGGTCGGCGGCCTGGAGCTGCGGGTCGTACCGACCCCGGGGCACACCGCGGACTCCCTGTGCTTCCATCTGCCCGCCGACCGGGCGGTCCTGACGGGCGACACGATCCTGGGCCGCGGCACGACGATGGTGGCCCACCCCGACGGCCGTCTCGGCGACTACCTGGACTCCCTGCGCAGGCTCAGGTCGCTCACGGCCGACGACGGCGTGCACACGGTCCTGCCGGGACACGGGCCCGTCCTGGACGACGCCCAGGGCGCCGTCGAGTACTACCTCGCCCACCGCGCCCACCGCCTCGCCCAGGTCGAGACGGCGGTGGAGGACGGCTACCGGACGCCGGCGGAGGTCGTCGCCCACGTGTACGCGGACGTCGACCGCTCCCTGTGGCCGGCGGCGGAACTGTCGGTGCGGGCGCAGCTGGAGTACCTGGGCGAGCACGGGCTCATCCCGCTGCCCGAATAGGGGGCCGGGCGCTCAGCGGGAGCGCTTGGCCAGCCGCTCCACGTCCAGCAGGATCACCGCGCGGGCCTCCAGGCGGAGCCAGCCGCGCTGGGCGAAGTCGGCGAGGGCCTTGTTGACCGTCTCGCGGGACGCGCCGACCAGCTGGGCCAGCTCCTCCTGCGTCAGGTCGTGCACGACGTGGATGCCCTCGTCGGACTGCACGCCGAAGCGGCGGGAGAGGTCCAGCAGGGCGCGGGCGACGCGGCCGGGGACGTCCGAGAAGACCAGGTCCGACATGGCGTCGTTGGTCTTGCGCAGGCGGCGCGCGACGGCGCGCAGCAGCGCGGTGGCCACCTCGGGGCGGACGTTCAGCCAGGGCTGGAGGTCGCCGTGGCCGAGGGCCAGCAGCTTGACCTCGGTCAGCGCGGTGGCGGTCGCCGTGCGCGGGCCCGGGTCGAAGAGCGACAGCTCACCGATCAGCTCGCTGGGCCCGACCACGGCCAGCATGTTCTCGCGGCCGTCGGGGGAGGTGCGGTGGAGCTTGACCTTCCCCTCCGTGACCACGTAGAGGCGGTCTCCGGGGTCGCCCTCGTGGAAGAGCGAGTCGCCGCGGGCGAGGGTCACCTCACTCATGGAGGCGCGGAGCTCCGCGGATTGCTCGTCGTCGAGCGCCGCGAAGAGCGGGTTGCGCCGCAGAACGTCGTCCACGAGTTCTCTCCTTGTCGACCGGCTCAGAGGACCTTGTTCCCCCGGTGTACCAGGGGTCCGTGGTGCCCATTTTGCCGGACCATCCAAACAGTGTGATCTGTCACAAGGATGCCGTACTGGTGTCCCGGGGTACGCGGCAGGGGTCCAATCGGACGCCGGTCCTCGGGGTCCGGGGCGGATGTCGGTGCCGGGCCGTAGGCTGGCCGGGTGTCCAAATCGCCGGTGAGAGCACAGGCCTGGGGAGCTGCGCGGGTGGTTGTACGTCGCGATTCCGCTGTGGGCGAACAGGCTCCCGATGGCGGTAGGGGAACGGCGGGAGCGGCGAAGAAGGCGGCGCCCGCCGAGCGGGTGACCGCGGAGGAGAGTGCCGTGCGGAAGAAGTCCGAGAAGAGTCCGGCCCCGGCCGGGGAGACGGCGCCCGCGAAGACGGCGGCCGCCGGGGACGCCAGGGCCGCGGAGAAGACCGCGCCCGGGGAGAACGGGAAGAAGAAGCCCGGGGAGAACGGGAAGAAGAAGGCGGCGACCGCGAGGAAGACGGCACCCGCCGAGAAGCGGACGCCCGCCGAGAAGCGGACGCCCGGCAAGAAGGCGGCATCCGGCAAGAAGACCGCGCCCGCCGCCGGGAAGGCCGCGGTCGAGCGGCAGGCGCCCGCCAGGAAGCCCCCCGTCGTCCCCGAGAAGGCCACCGCGGCGGCCGGGGCCGCGGGCCCGGAGAGGACGGTCGCCCCGAAGCCGCCGCGCGGCGAGTCCCGCACCGCGCTGGTCCGCCGCGCCCGCCGCATCGACCGCGAGCTCGCCGAGGTCTATCCCTACGCCCACCCCGAGCTGGACTTCGAGAACCCGTTCCAGCTCCTGGTGGCCACGGTGCTCTCCGCCCAGACCACCGACCTGCGCGTCAACCAGACCACGCCCGCCCTCTTCGCCGCCTACCCCACCCCCGAGGACCTGGCCGCCGCCGACCCCGAGAAGGTCGAGGCGATCCTCCGCCCGACCGGCTTCTTCCGGGCCAAGACCAGATCGGTCATCGGGCTGTCCAAGGTCCTCACCGAGGAATTCGGCGGCGAGGTTCCGGGGCGCCTCGAGGACCTCGTCAAGCTGCCCGGCGTCGGCCGCAAGACCGCCTTCGTCGTGCTCGGCAACGCCTACGGACGTCCCGGCATCACCGTGGACACGCACTTCCAGCGTCTGGTGCGCCGCTGGCGGTGGACCGAGGAGACCGACCCGGACAAGATCGAGGCCGCCGTCGGAGCGCTCTTCCCGAAGAGCGCCTGGACGGACCTGTCCCACCACGTCATCTGGCACGGCCGCCGTATCTGCCACGCCCGCAGGCCCGCCTGCGGGGCCTGCCCCATCGCCCCGCTCTGCCCGGCGTACGGCGAGGGCGAGACGGACCCGGAGAAGGCGAAGAAGCTGCTGAAGTACGAGAAGGGCGGGCTGCCCGGCCAGCGGCTCAAGCCACCGCAGGCCTATCTGGACGCGGGCGGCAGGCCGGCACCGCCGCTGGGGGCCGGGTGACGGAACGATCGCGGGGGCGCCGGGCGTTGGACAGGGCGGAACGGGGGTGGCGATGACGCGCACGGGCAACGACGAGGGTGTGGTGCTCAGCGACGTGGGCCTGCCCGGCTGGCTCGAGCCGGTGGCGCGGGCCGTCCGGACGGTGCGGCCCGGTCAGCTCAGCCGCTTCCTGCCGCCGGAGGACGGCACCGGGCGGCAGTCCGCCGTACTGGTCCTCTTCGGCGAGGGCACACCCGAGAGCGAGGGCGGCCGCGGGCCGGAGCTGCTGCTCATGGAGCGGGCCGGCTCCCTGCGGTCCCACGCCGGCCAGCCGTCCTTCCCGGGCGGCGCCCTGGACCCGGAGGACGGTGATCCGCAGGGCGACGGGCCGCTGCGGGCCGCGCTGCGGGAGGCCGAGGAGGAGACCGGGCTCGACCCGGCCGGGGTGCGGCTCTTCGGCACCCTGCCCAAGCTCTACATCCCGGTCAGCGGCTTCGTCGTCACGCCGGTGCTGGGCTGGTGGCGCGAACCGAGCCCGGTCGGCGTCGTCGACCCGAACGAGACGGCGAGGGTCTTCACCGTCCCCGTGGCCGACCTCGCGGACCCGGCGAACCGGGTCACCGCCGTCCACCCCCGCGGTCACCGGGGGCCGGCGTTCCTGGTCGGATCGACCCTCGTGTGGGGTTTCACCGCCGGCCTCATCGACCGGCTGCTGCACTTCGCGGGCTGGGAGCGGCCCTGGGACGGGGAGAAGCAGGTCCCCCTGGACTGGCGGTCATGACAGGGTGACCGGTGTGAGCGTAGGACGACGAGGCGAGGCCTGAATCAGTGAACGTGCTGGACATCCTGCTGCTGCTCGCCGCCGTCTGGTTCGCGGTCGTCGGCTACCGCCAGGGCTTCGTGGTCGGCATCCTGTCCGTGATCGGCTTCCTCGGCGGCGGCCTCGCCGCCGTCTATCTGCTCCCGGTCGTCTGGGACGCCCTGACGGACAACGCGGAGGTGAGTACGACCGCCGCCGTCGTCGCGGTCGTCGTCGTCATCGTCTGCGCCTCCGTCGGCCAGGCCCTGACCACCCACCTGGGCAACAGGCTGCGCCGGTACATCACCTGGTCGCCGGCGCGTGCCCTGGACGCCACCGGCGGCGCGCTGGTCAACGTCGTCGCCATGCTCCTGGTCGCCTGGCTGATCGGTTCGGCCCTCGCCGGCACCACACTGCCGACGCTCGGCAAGGAGGTCCGCAGCTCCAAGGTGCTGCTCGGCGTCTCCCGGGCACTGCCCGTGCAGGCCGACAACTGGTTCGCGGACTTCTCCTCCGTCCTCGCGCAGAACGGCTTCCCGCAGGTCTTCAGCCCGTTCTCCAACGAGCCGATCACGAACGTCCAGCCGCCCGACCCGGCCCTCGCGGGCAGCCCCGTCGCCACCCGCGCCAAGCGTTCCATCGTCAAGGTGGTGGGCACGGCGACCGGTTGCGGCAAGGTCCTGGAGGGCACCGGCTTCGTCTTCGCCGAGCGCCGCGTGATGACCAACGCCCACGTCGTGGGGGGCGTCGACGAGCCCACCGTCCAGATAGGCGGTGAGGGCCGCAGGTACGACGCCACGGTCGTCCTCTACGACTGGCGGCGCGACATCGCCGTCCTCGACGTCCCCGAACTGAGGGCGCCTGCCCTGCGGTTCGCGGACGAGGACGCGAGCCGGGACGACGGCGCGATCGTCGCCGGCTTCCCGGAGAACGGGGCGTACGACGTGCGCGCCGCGCGCGTGCGCGGGCGCATCACGGCCAGCGGCCCGGACATCTACCACCGCGACACCGTCCGCCGCGACGTCTACTCGCTCTTCGCCACGGTCCGTCAGGGCAACTCCGGCGGCCCGCTGCTGACGCCCGAGGGCGAGGTCTACGGCGTGGTCTTCGCCAAGTCCCTCGACGACCCGGACACCGGCTACGCCCTCACCGTGGACGAGATCCGCGAGGACATCGCCGAGGGCCGCGCCGCGAACCAGCAGGTGGACAGCGACAGCTGCGCTCTCTAGAAGCCCGGCGGCGCGGTCGGAGCCCGTGGGGTACGGGGCTCAGCCGCGTGGATGGCGCAGGCGTACGGAGACCCAGCGGGCCCGGCGGCGCAGAATGTGCGGAATGCCCACGCGTAGGTCCGCGCCCGCCAGTTGCGGGGCGCCGCCTCGGCGGTGGGTGCTCGCGCCGCTCGTGGAGCGGCCGTCGCGTGCTACGTCACTGTAGTCGTGCGTCCAGCCCATACCCGGACGTGTGCCCCCGCGCCAAGGTCGATAACCGCTTCCGGGGCCCCCAATTGGCCTATGCGCCGGGCAAGTGGCCGTTCATAGGACAAGCGTTCCGGTTCGGGTGCGGAGTGCGTCCGTTCGGTCACCGATCGGGTTCGGGATCCTTCAGCCAGTTGATCAGTTCGGTGGAGAACGTGGCCGGATCCTCTTCGTGCGGGAAGTGGCCGAGCCCGTCGAACAGCCGCCAGCGGTAGGGCGCTTCGACGTACTGACCGGATCCCGCCGCGCTCCGCGTCCGCATCACCGGGTCCAGCGAACCGTGCAGATGCAGCGTCGGCACCCGCACCGGCCGCTTCATGCGGCGGTAGAACTGGACGCCGTCGGGACGGGCCAGCGAGCGGACCAGCCAGCGGTACGGCTCGACGGAGCAGTGCGCCGTGGACGGGATGCACATCGCCCGGCGGTAGGCCTCCACCGCCTCCTCGTCCGCGGGCCGCGGTCCCGACCAGTCGCGGATCAGCCGGCCGACCAGCGCTCCGCCGTCCGCGGTCAGCTGCCGCTCCGGGATCCAGGGACGCTGGAAACCCCAGATGTACGAGCCCGCCCGCGTCTGCCGGACGTCCCCGAGCATGGCCGAGCGCCAGCGCCTCGGGTGCGGCATCGACGAGACCGCGAGCCGCCGCACGAGCTTGGGCCGCATCGCCGCGGCCGTCCAGGCCAGATAACCGCCCAGGTCGTGGCCTACCAGCGCGGCGTCCGGCTCGCCGAGCGAGCGGATCACGCCGGTGACGTCCAGGGCGAGGCCCGCGGGGTCGTAGCCGCGCGGGGTGCGGTCGCTGCCGCCGACACCGCGCAGGTCCATCGCGACGGCCCGGAAACCGGCGTCGGCCAGCGCCGTCAGCTGATGCCGCCAGGTCCACCAGAACTGCGGGAAGCCGTGCAGCAGCAGCACCAGTGGTCCGTCGCCGAGCTCGGCGATGTGGAAGCGGGCGCCGTTGGCGGCGACGTCCCGGTGGATCACTTCGCGTCCGCCGGGGATACCGAGCCGTACGACCGAGGTGGGTTGCGCCGATGGAGTGGCGGGGTCCGTCATGAGGACGAGCGTGCCACAGCCTCGATGGCCCCGGGAGACCGGTCGGCGGGCAGTTCCGCGCGCGGGTGCGGCTTGGCGTTCTGCAGGACGCCGGCCGACTGCTTCACCGAGGCGGCGACCTTCTGCGGGCCGCGGCCCTTCTTGGCCTTCTTGGCGAAGCTGACGCCGATCAGGGCGAGGAGGCCGGCGATCAGGACGTTGGCCGCGAAGGACAGCAGGAAGCAGACCGCGAGGTTCCAGCCGCTCCAGGTACGGATGCCGTAGGCCAGGGCGAAGTTCAGCATCGGCAGCGAGAACACCAGGAGCAGGCCCGCCAGCGAGAAGGCGCCGCCGCTGGTCGCCCCGCGCTTGACGTCCTGCCGCAGCTGCGCCTTGGCCAGCGCGATCTCGTCGTGCACCAGCGCCGACAATTCGGTGGTCGCCGAGGCGAACAGCTGGCCGATGCTGCGTTCGGCGCCGACCGGGCTGCCGTCGGGTGCGCTCATCGCGGTCTCCCTCTTCTGCTGGCTCTTCTGCGTACGGTCCGCGGCGGTCGTCGTCTTCTGTCCGACTGCGAACGGTCCCGTCTTTTGTACCGTCTCGTCAGATCATGCCGGACCGTCGCCCTGATCGCCTGCCCCGCCCGGCACTTCCGCAAGCCGGGCCGCCCGCTTCTCCTCGGCGATCCGCCGGTGCTCGGCGGCCTTCCGCTCGTGGATGGCCGCCATGCGCAGGTGGTACTCCGGGTCGTCCTCCTCGTAGATGTCCGGCACGCCGCTGAGGTCCTCGTCGCGCTCCTCGGCCTCGTTCATGCGGCGGTACTTGGCGTTGCGGAGCTTCAGCAGCACCGTCGCCAGGACCGCCGCGATCAGCGAACCGGACAGTACGGCGGCCTTGATCTCGCCGGTCAGCGCCGCGTCGCCCTCGAAGGCCAGCTCGCCGATGAGCAGCGAGACGGTGAACCCGATGCCCGCCAGGGACGCCACGGCGAACACGTCGGCCCAGGCCAGGTCGTCACTGAGCGAGGCCCTGGTGAAGCGGGCGGTGAGCCAGGTGCCGCCGAAGATGCCGAGCGTCTTGCCGACGACGAGACCGAGCACGACGCCGAGCGTCTCCGGCCTGGTGAACACGTCGGCCAGCGCACCGCCCGAGAGCGACACGCCCGCGCTGAACAGGGCGAACAGCGGCACGGCGAGGCCGGCCGACAGCGGGCGCACGAGGTGCTCGATGTGCTCGCCCGGGGAGTGCCGCTCGCCCTCGCGGGTGTGGCAGCGCAGCATCAGGCCCATGGCGACGCCCGCGATGGTGGCGTGGACGCCGCTGTTGTACATCAGGCCCCAGACGACCAGGGCGAGCGGGACGTACACGTACCAGCCGCGTACGCCCTTGCGCAGCAGCAGCCAGAAGACGCCGAGGCCGGCGGCCGCGCCGCCGAGCGCGGCGAAGTTCAGGCTGTCGGTGAAGAAGACGGCGATGATCAGGATCGCGAACAGGTCGTCGACGACGGCGAGCGTCAGCAGGAAGGCGCGCAGGGCGCTGGGCAGGGACGTGCCGATGACGGCGAGCACGGCGAGCGCGAAGGCGATGTCGGTGGCGGTGGGCACGGCCCAGCCGGCCAGGGAGCCGCCGCCCGCGGTGTTGGTGAGCGTGTAGACGAGTGCCGGTACGGCCATGCCGCACAGGGCCGCCACCACCGGCAGCGCGGCCGCCTTCGGGTCCTTGAGGTCGCCAGCGACCAGCTCCCGCTTGAGCTCGATGCCGGCGACGAAGAAGAAGACGGCCAGCAGTCCGTCCGCCGCCCAGTGCGCGACGGACAGGTTCAGGCCGAGGGAGCCGGGGCCGAGGTGGAAGTGGCTGACGCTCTCGTAGCTGTCGCGCAGTGCCGGGATGTTCGCCCAGGCCAGCGCGGCGACCGCGGCGAGAAGCAGCAGGACGCCGCCGACCGTCTCGGTGCGCAGCGCGTCGGCGACATACGTCCGCTCAGGGAGGGACAGCCGGCCGAAGAGCTTACGGGGGGGACGGGGCGTGGACACGGGAGGACCTCCGGTCGATGGGCAGCACGGAACACATGCCGACCAGACTTCCCGGCGCACCTATGAGGATCTTGTTGTCGCTTGTCGCTTGTCGCTTGTCGCTCGGTGGGTCTCTGAGCTCCGTGACACCTGAGAGCTCTGTGACCCTGACGCGTTATTTAGCATATCTAACGGGTGGCTCCGGTGCGAGCGGGCTGGTGCCCGCACCCGGGCCGCCCCGTGCCGGAGGGCACCCGGCGGATCTCTCGCCGGGTGCCCTCCGGACGGCTGCTTCAGTCCTGTGGGGTTTCAGTCCTGTGGGGTTCAGTCCTCGCTCGACGAGGACGGGAGCTTGGCCTGGATGAGGTCCATGACCGTGGAGTCGGTCAGGGTCGTCACGTCACCGAGCCGGCGGTTCTCCGCGACGTCGCGGAGCAGGCGGCGCATGATCTTGCCGGAGCGGGTCTTGGGCAGCTCAGCCACCGGCAGGATCCGCTTGGGCTTGGCGATCGGCCCGAGGGTGGCGCCGACGTGGTTGCGCAGCTCGGCGACCAGGTCGTCGGTCTCGGTGGCAGTGCCGCGCAGGATCACGAACGCCGCGATCGCCTGGCCGGTCGTCTCGTCGGCCGCGCCGACCACGGCCGCCTCGGCGACCGACGGGTGGGAGACGAGGGCCGACTCGACCTCGGTGGTGGAGATGTTGTGCCCGGACACGAGCATCACGTCGTCCACGCGGCCGAGCAGCCAGATGTCGCCGTCGTCGTCCTTCTTGGCGCCGTCCCCGGCGAAGTACTTGCCCTCGAACCGCGACCAGTACGTGTCGATGAACCGCTGGTCGTCGCCCCAGACGGTGCGCAGCATCGACGGCCACGGCTCGGTGAGGACCAGGTAGCCGCCACCGCCGTTCGGCACCTCGTTCGCCTCGTCGTCGACGACGGTGGCGCTGATGCCGGGCAGCGGGCGCTGGGCGGAGCCCGGCTTGGCGGCGGTGACGCCGGGCAGCGGCGAGATCATCATCGCGCCGGTCTCGGTCTGCCACCAGGTGTCGACGACGGGGGTGGCGTCCGCGCCGATGGTCTTCCGGTACCAGATCCACGCCTCGGGGTTGATCGGCTCGCCCACCGAGCCGAGGATGCGCAGGGAGGACAGGTCGAACTTCGCGGGGATGTCGTCGCCCCACTTCATGAACGTCCGGATCGCGGTGGGCGCGGTGTAGAGGATCGTCACGCCGTACTTCTGCACGATCTCCCAGAAGCGGCCCTGGTGCGGGGTGTCCGGGGTGCCCTCGTACATGACCTGCGTCGCGCCGTTGGCGAGCGGGCCGTAGACGATGTACGAGTGGCCGGTGACCCAGCCGACGTCGGCGGTGCACCAGTAGACGTCGGTCTCCGGCTTCAGGTCGAAGACCGCCCAGTGCGTGTACGCCGTCTGCGTGAGGTAGCCGCCGGAGGTGTGCAGGATGCCCTTGGGCTTGCCCGTCGTACCGGACGTGTACAGGATGAACAGCGGGTTCTCGGCGTCGAACGCCTCCGGCGCGTGCTCGGCGGACTGCCGGTCGACGGTCTCGTGCCACCACTTGTCGCGGGAGTCGTCCCAGGCGACGTCCTGTCCGGTGCGGCGGACGACGAGGACGTGCTCGACGTTGCCGGCGCGCGCGACCGCCTCGTCGACGGCGGGCTTGAGGGCGGAGGGCTTGCCGCGCCGGTAGCCGCCGTCGGCGGTGATGACGACGCGGGCGTCGGCGTCCTGGATGCGGGTCGCGAGCGCGTCGGAGGAGAAGCCGCCGAAGACGACCGAGTGGGCGGCACCGATCCGGGCGCAGGCCAGCATGGCGATCGCCGTCTCCGGGATCATCGGCATGTAGACGGCGACCCGGTCGCCCTTGCGCACACCCAGCTCCAGCAGGGCGTTGGCGGCCCTGGAGACCTCGTCCTTGAGCTGGGCGTAGGTGAGGGCGCGGCTGTCGCCGGGCTCGCCCTCGAAGTGGATGGCGACGCGGTCGCCGTGGCCGGCCTCCACGTGCCGGTCGACGCAGTTGTAGGCGACGTTGAGCTTGCCGTCCTTGAACCACTTGGCGAACGGCGGGTTCGACCAGTCGAGGGTCTCGGTCGGCTCCTGCGCCCAGGTCAGTCGGCGGGCCTGCTCGGCCCAGAAGCCGAGCCTGTCAGCCTTGGCCTGTTCGTACGCCTCTGCCGTGACGTTGGCGTGGGCGGCCAGGTCGGCGGGCGGCGTGAAGCGTCGCTCTTCCTTCAGAAGATTGGCCAAGCTGTCATTGCTCACGACATCTCCCTTTCTCAGGGTTGTCCGATGTGTCCCAGGCCACACCTCATCAGACCCAAGGGGCCGATGACAAGGGTCGACGGGCAATTGGTTTAGACCTGTTGGGGTCGTCCGTCGTCCGTCGGCCACTGGCTTTCACCGTCTTCGTGGTCCGTGGTCACTCGTACCCACGGGCGCCGGCGGCGCGGGGTTCAGCGCGTGTAACGCCCCTCACACTCCGCGCCTGCCGGCGCCCCGTGAATCAGGCGGTCAGGTCCACCTCCCGCACCGGCTCGAACAGCCCGTCACCGGTGAGCAGGTAGGCCTGGGCCTCGCCGACGTGGAAATACATGCCGTGCAGCTCCAGCTCCCCGCTGCGCAGTGCCCGCGACACCGAGCCGTGGGCACGCAGGTGCTCCAGCTGCTGGACCACGTTGGTCAGGCAGAGCCGCTCGGCCGCGTCGGCGGGACGGCGTCCGGCCAGCCGGGGTCCGGCCTCCGTGTCCTCGTCCTCGTCCGCCGGCAGACGCCGCAGGCTGGGCAGGCCGTGCCGCAGCCACCGCTCCAGCGGCGTCCGCGTGCCGCCGGCTCCGGCGTCGAGCAGCGCCTGCACGGCGCCGCAGCCGGAGTGGCCGCACACCGTGACGGAGCGCACCTTCAGCACGTCCACCGCGTACTCGACAGCGGCGGCCACCGAGTCGTCGCCGCTCTCCTCGCCGGGCGGCGGCACGAGGTTGCCCACGTTGCGCACGACGAAGAGGTCACCGGGGCCACTGGACGTGATCATCGAGGTGACCAGCCGGGAGTCGGCGCAGGTGAGGAACAGCTGTGAGGGCCGCTGCCCCTCGCGCGCCAGCCGGGCCAGCTCGTCGCGCACCAACGGGGCGGTGTTGCGCTGGAACGCGCTGATGCCGCGCACCAGCTCCCGCGTGCCGGCCCCGGCCGCACCGCCGGGGCCGGCGGACCCGCGGTGCTCCCCGGGATCACCGGCTCCGCCGTGCTCATGGGGGCCGTCGTCATCGAGGCACCCGCCCGGGGCCGTCGCTCCGGTACGGCCGCCCGTCCCGTCCGGCCCGAGGAGCCCGTCGGCTCCGTGCTCTCCGTCGGCTCCGCGCTCTTTGCCGGCTCCCTGCGTTCCGCCGGCCGTGCCCGCCGGGGCGCCGGGCTGCCGGTCGTCACCGGGCTGCCGGTGGCTACCCGGTGAGGGGGCGGGCGCGCTCTGCGGGCGTGCGCACTGGTGGTTGCGCCAGGGGGTCCAGGGGCGGCAGCGGCAACCGGCCGTCTCGGCCGGCTCGGAGAGACGCAGGTCAGGCCCGCGGCCGGTGACGTCGACCGAACCACCGTGCGCGGTGTGCGTCTTCTGCCAGTCCTGCAGCGCCTCGTACGCCGCGTGGTCCATGAACGACCCGTCCAGCTCCACGACGGCGTCGGCCCCGTGCGGCACCTGGTGCAGGACCCTGCTGAGCCGCGGCACCGCGAGGAACGTCAACTGGCCCCGCACCTGTACGTGATGGACCCCGTCTCTCTCGACGTGGGTGAAACGGGTGCGGGTGAGCCGGCGCAGGGCCACCCCGACGGCCACGGCGATGCCGAGCCCGACACCCTCCAGCACCCCGAAGCACACCACGCCGCAGGTGGTGACCGCGTAGACCAGGACCTCACGGTGGCGGGTCACCGTACGGATGTGGTTCAGGGACACCATCTTGAGGCCGACGGCCATGACCAGGGCGGCGAGCGAGGCGAGCGGGATGAGCTCCAGCGCCGGGACCATCAGCAGGGTGGCGATCACCACGAGAACGCCGTGCAGCATGGTGGAGTTCCTGCTGACGGCGCCCGCGTGCACGTTCGCCGTACTGCGCACGGCCACACCGGCGACGGGCAGGCCGCCGAGCGCACCGGAGACGACGTTGGCCGCGCCCTGGCCGAGCAGTTCGCGGTCCAGGTCGGAACGTCCCACGCGGGCTGCCGGTCCCGGCCGGGCGGCGACGAGCTTGTCCACCGCCACCGCGCCGAGCAGGGACTGCACGCTGCACACGAGCGTGGTGGTGAGGACGGCGGCGACGAGGCCGAGCACCGGTCCGTCGGGCAGCGCGGCCAGGGCGTGGCTGCTCCAGGACGGCAGGTCCACCTTGGGCAGCCGCAACCCGGCGAGGGCCGCGACCGCGGTGGCACCGGCGACGGCGATCAGGGCGGCGGGGAGCTTGCCCAGCAACTGCCCGCCCCGGCCCGGGATGCGGGGCCAGAGCAGCAGCAGGGTCAGGGTCAGCACGCTCACCGCCAGGTCGGCGGGGCGCAGATTCGCCAACTGGGCGGGCAGCGCCCGCAGGTTGTCGGGGACCGAGCTCTGCGGGGTGCCGCCGAGGACGATGTGCAGCTGGGCGACGGCGATGGTGACACCGATGCCGGCGAGCATGCCGTGCACGATGGCCGGGCTGACGGCGAGGGCGTTGCGCGCCACGCGCAGGCAGCCCAGGCCCAGTTGGGCGAGCCCGGCGAGAACGGTGATGGCGCAGGTCGTACGCCATCCGTAGCGCTGGATGAGGTCGGCGGTGACCACCGTGAGTCCGGCGGCGGGACCGCTGACCTGGAGGGGGCACCCGCCGAGCCACCCGGTGACGATCCCGCCCACGGCGGCGGCGACGAGACCGGCCTGGAGCGGGGCACCGGTGGCGAGGGCGATGCCCAGGGAGAGGGGCAGGGCGATCAGGAAGACCGCGATCGACGCCGAGACGTCGGCGCCCGCGACGCGGAAACGCCGGGGGCGCCCGGGTGGCGGGC
The DNA here is from genome assembly GCF_042870695.1 of Streptomyces sp. NPDC006384. Classification (NCBI taxonomy): domain Bacteria; kingdom Bacillati; phylum Actinomycetota; class Actinomycetes; order Kitasatosporales; family Streptomycetaceae; genus Streptomyces; species Streptomyces sp. NPDC006384. Next base: position 116,837 of record NZ_JBIAHR010000005.1, on the reverse strand, counting down.
TGTGGGCCGGATGGACGTGCTCGGGCCGGGCCGAATCGGCGCGGGCGGGGACGCAGGCTGACATGTTTCCCGTCTCCTTCGGGGCTGCGCGGTCACGGTCAGGGAATGGGCCCCCGTGGCGGGGGTGCGGGCGCGGCCGTGGGCCACGGCGTACAGCGGCGGGATGCTCGGCGCCCGATGAATGCGCTCAGTAAAGAGATGGTAATTCGCAGTAAAGGGGTGGCATAGACTTATCGCGCAAATGGAGTAGTGCGCTGCTCAAGCGAGTGAATCGGTCTTTTCATCGGCTTGTCGTATTAATTCCTTCTCGGTCCCGTGCCACTTTGTCGGCGCTGACGGCACGACCCGGTACAGCACCCCGACATCGCCCTCGTCGGCGTTGGCCCGAGAGAAGGAAGAAGGTGGGCGGAACATGGCCGCCACCCACAGGATCGCCACGCGCACCGTCATCGCCGCCGTCTGCGCCGCGTCGCTCGCCGGCTGCGCGATGGGAACCAGCGGCAGCCCTTCCGGCGAAGGGACACAGGGCCCGGAGAAGGAGAAGGGAAAAGCGGCGCCGGCGCCCAAGAACGCGGTACGGCTGATCGGCGACGGGTCGACGGCGTACACCGGCGCGCAGCCGCACCTGCCCCGGCCCGAGCGCCTGAAGCCGGGACAGAAACCCCCGCAGTTCGTGGTGTTCTCCTGGGACGGGGCGGGGGAGGACAGCCAGAAGCTGTTCTCCCACTTCCGCAGGGTGGCCAAGGAGAACAACGCCACCATGACGTACTTCCTGAGCGGCGTGTACATGCTGCCGAAGGAGAAGGCGGACCTGTACCAGCCGCCGCAGCACTCTCCGGGCCGCTCCGACATCGGCTTCAATGACGCGGAGGGCATCACCGCCACCGTCAGGCAGCTCCGCCAGGCGTGGCTGGAGGGCAACGAGATCGGCACCCACTTCAACGGGCACTTCTGCGGTGCCGGGGGCGGGGTCGGCGAGTGGTCGGTCGAGGAGTGGAAGAGCGAGATCCGCCAGGCCAAGCAGTTCGTGAAGACCTGGAAGACCAACACCGGGCTGAAGAACACCGCGCCGCTGCCCTTCGACTACGACAAGGAGCTGATCGGCGCCCGCACCCCGTGCCTGGAGGGCCAGGAGAACTTCATGAGGGCGGCGAGCCAGATGGGCTTCCGCTACGACAGCAGCGGCGTGAACGACCAGGTCTGGCCGAAGAAGAAGCACGGTCTGTGGGACCTGTCGATGCAGCTCGTGCCCTTCCCCGGGCACACCTACGAGCAGCTCACGATGGACTACAACTACATGGTCAACCAGTCGGGGACCACCACCCAGGGTGATCCCGCCAAACACGAGTTCTGGGGCGACCAGATGCGCGACAGCCTGCTCCAGGGCTTCGAGCGCGCCTATGAGGGCAACCGGGCGCCGTTGATCATCGGCAACCACTTCGAGTCCTGGAACGGCGGCACCTACATGCGGGCCGTAGAGGAGGTCGTCGAGAAGGTGTGCACGAAGAAGGAGGTGCGCTGCGTCTCCTTCCGGCAGCTCGCGGACTGGCTGGACGCCCAGGACCCGAAGGTTCTGAAGAAGCTGCGCACCCTGGGCGTCGGTCAGGCGCCCGAGAAGGGGTGGGCGTCCTTCCTGTCGGCCGCCCCCGCTCCGGCTCCCAAGGGCGTGCCCGGAGCGCCGGCGGCCAGGCAGTAGGCCGTCGGCCCGCCCGCCGAGCCGACGGCCGGGCCGCCTGCGGACACCGAGCGCCGGGCGGTACGGCCCGGTGCTCGGTGTCCGGCCGTACCCGCGGGCCGCGACGGTGCCGCGGCCGGCCGCGGATGCCCCGGACGGCCGTCAGGCCGGGGCGACGATCCCTTCGCCCAGGACGAACCCGGGATCGATCTGCGCCGCCAGGTCCGCCCCGGTCCGCTCGTTGGCCCAGCTCCGCGCGTTCCTCAGGTGGAAGTGCACCATCTGCTGCGTGTAGCGCTCCCAGTCCCGCCGCTCGTACGTCGCGTCCGCGGCCGTGTGCAGGGCCCGCAGCGCCTGGCGGTTGGCGTCCTCCAGGAGCTCGAACCGCGGGGGGCGGCCCTTCTCCATGGCGCGTACCCAGTCCGAATGCCCGACGGTCATCAGCAGATCGTCCCCGACCTGCTCGCGCAGGAAGTCGAGGTCGTCCGGCCCCTGCACCTTGTTGCCGACGACCTTCAGCGCGACGCCGAAGTCGCGGGCGTACTCCTTGTACTGGCGGTAGACGGAGACTCCCTTGCGGGTCGGTTCGGCGACGAGGAACGTCATGTCGAAGCGGGTGAACATGCCGGAGGCGAACGAGTCCGAGCCGGCCGTCATGTCGACCACGACGTACTCGTCACGGCCGTCGACCAGGTGGTTCAGGCACAGCTCGACCGCGCCCGTCTTGGAGTGGTAGCAGGCGACCCCCAGGTCGGCGTCCGTGAAGGGTCCGGTGACCATCAGACGCACGGTGCCGCCGTCGAGCTCCACCGGCCTGGCGCAGGCCTCGTAGACCGGGTTGTCCTCGCGCACCCGCAGCAGACGCGAGCCCTCACCGGGCGGCGTCGTCTTGATCATCTGGTCGGCGGAGGCGATGCGCGGATTGGTGCCGCGCAGATGTTCCTTGATCAGCGGCAGGTGGTCGCCCATGGCGGGCAGGGCGGCCGCCTCCGCCTCGTCGAGACCCAGCGCGGCTCCCAGGTGCTGGTTGATGTCGGCGTCGATCGCGATGACGGGGGCACCTGCGGCGGCGAGGTGGCGGACGAAGAGGGAGGACAGGGTGGTCTTGCCGCTGCCGCCCTTCCCGACGAAAGCAATTTTCATGTTCACCAAGCGTAGTGACTCAATGGCGGTGTGTGTCCATCGAGTGCTGGAGCACGTGAAGAAGACCACTCATTCGTGGGGTGTGCCGCCGGGATGCGTAGGGTCGTACCCATGAGTACGACAGGCGCGACCGCCGATCCGCTCGCGGCGCTGGGCTCGTTGCCCGGCGTGGCCGAGTCCGTGGAGTCCGTACGCAAGGCCGTGGACCGGGTCTACGGCCACCGGATCATGCGGCGACGCAGCAACGAGATCACCTCCGAGGCGGCGCTGCGCGGTGCCCGGGGTTCGGCGGCGCTGTCCGGCGCGGACTGGGCGCTGGAAGAGGTGCGCCGACGGACCGACTTCAGTGGCGACGAGGAGGCGCGCGCGGTGGGGGCGGCCCTGCGGCTGACCGCCGAGGCGGGACAGCTGCTGTCCATCTGGCGCCAGTCCCCGCTGCGGGTGCTGGCCCGCCTGCACCTGGTGGCGGCCGCCGACAAGGCCGATCAGGTGGGGCGGCCGCGCCAGGGGGGCGAACCGGTGGACGAGCCCCTCGTCGAGCTGCCGCTGCCGGACGCCGCGGAGACGCACGGACGCCTGGACGGCCTGGCCGGGCTGGTCATCGCCGGGGGCTCCGCCCCCGCCCTGGTCACGGCCGCCGTCGTGCACGGTGAGCTGCTGGCGCTGCGCCCCTTCACCTCCCACAACGGCCTGGTCGCGCGCGCGGCCGAGCGGATCGTCCTGGTCGGCAGCGGCCTGGACCCGAAGTCGGTCTGCCCGGCGGAGGTCGGACACGCCGAGCTGGGGCGAGCGGCCTACCTGGCGGCCCTGGACGGATACGTCTCCGGCACGCCCGAGGGCATGGCCGCCTGGATCGCCCACTGCGGCAGGGCGGTGGAGCTGGGTGCGCGCGAGTCGACGGCGGTGTGCGAGGCGCTCCAGCGCGGAGCGGCGTGATCGCCGCCGAAGCCCGGCAGCGGCACGCACACCACGACGAAATGCGGCGGTACGAGTTCTCGTACCGCCGCTGGCATGCTCACCGGGTTACCAAGCGTCCTCGATATATGCCCATCAGGCCGGGACTTTGCCCGCCACCTGGTGCGGCTGGCCCGTAATCGACGGGTCGACGTCGCGTGGGTGCCCGGTGTTCATGCTCGGTCCGTGGGGCCAAATGCGTGGAAAAGGCGATCCTTTCGGATGTCCTTGGTCTCGCGGGCCGTTGATTCCTTTGTACTCCTGACCGGCGGCAAGCGGAAGTCCTCGCCGCACTTCTTTGCTTCTGCGGTCGAACACGGGTGAAAGGGACCGGGTCAGGCCACTGCCGTCCGACGGCGGCTCGCGTACCAGACGAGCCCCGCGGCCGCCGCCGCGGCGCCTATCGCGGCGGCGGCGACGAGGGTGGGGCGCGGCGGTACGGAGAAGCCGGGGACCCGCTGCTTGAGCCGCACGGGCCGGTGGAAGTCGAGAATCGGCCAATCGCGTGCGAGCGCTTCACGGCGCAGCGCCCGGTCCGGGTTCACGGCGTGCGGATGACCGACCGCCTCCAGCATCGGCAGATCGGTCGCCGAGTCGCTGTACGCGTAGCAGCGTCCGAGGTCGTAGCCCTCGGACGCGGCCAGCTCCCGGATCGCCTCCGCCTTGGTCGGCCCGTACGCGTAGTACTCCACCTCGCCGGTGAAGCAGCCGTCGTCGCCCACGACCATGCGGGTGGCCACCACGCGGTCCGCGCCGAGCAGGTCGCCGATCGGTTCGACGACTTCGGCGCCCGACGTGGAGACGATCACGACGTCGCGGCCGGCGGTGTGGTGCTCCTCGATCAGGGAAGCGGCCTCGTCGTAGATGATCGGGTCGATCAGGTCGTGCAGTGTCTCGGCGACGAGCTCCTTGACCAGCTGGACGTTCCAGCCGCGGCACAGCGCGGACAGGTACTCGCGCATCCGCTCCATCTGATCGTGGTCGGCGCCGCCCGCGAGGAAGACGAACTGGGCGTATGCGGTACGCAGGACGGCCCTGCGGTTGATCAGTCCGCCTTGGTAGAACGACTTGCTGAAGGTGAGCGTGCTCGACTTCGCAATGACCGTCTTGTCCAGGTCGAAGAAGGCCGCGGTACGGGGCCGTGAGTGGTTTTCCACGACCCCGAGCATAGGCGCAGCCCATTCGGCGTAAGGTGGGGCGTGTGGGTTTGCCTGAGAGGCCTCTCGGGTACACCATGGAAGTCACGGATCGTTCGCGACCGTGCTAACCCGGTCCGACTCCTCCCCCCCCGAGTCGGCCGTGGAGACGACCCCCGCTCTCCCCCCCGGCGGGGGTCGTCGCATGTCCGGGTGGGTTTTCCTCTCCTGATGGTGATGCGGGCGCCACGCGCGCGCCGACGCGCGGGTGGGGATGTCATGGGCATGACCTGTAACTGTGGGTAACGCCCGGAATGCGCTGCGGGAGTCGCGCGGGGGCGGGCCGAGAGCGTTCGGGATGCACCGGTATGGGCGACGGCGATATTCACAACCGCCTTGTTGTCCACAGTTATCAACCAAGATCCACAAGATTTCACAGATCGCCCCATCGTCATTGCACAAGCGTCCGGCCACCTCGCCGGCCGACGGCCGGTTCTGTTTCCGCTTCTTCACACAGAGGGAAATCGCGGGACCCCGGCGGCCGCGAGCAGGGCGGACGCGAAAGCACCGGAAGAAGCCCGGACAAGCGATGAAGGGGATCTCCCATGACCGGAACCGTCACGCACGACCCGCCGCCCGCGGCGGGAGGGCGGCAGAGCGGACCACTGATCGTCACCGAGGACACCGAACTCCTCGACGACCTGCTGCGCCTGTGCGCGGCCGCGGGCGCCACACCCGTGGTGCACCACTCCGTGCCCCGGGAGCCCACGGCGCCCGGACACGGGGGCTGGGAGGCGGCGCCGCTCGTCCTGGTGGGCGACGACGTCGCGAGACGCGTACGGGGGGCGGCGCGTCGGCGCGGAGTGGTGCTGGTCGGCCGTGACCAGGACGACTCCGGGATCTGGCAGAGGGCCGTCGAGATCGGCGCCGACCACGTCCTGATGCTGCCCGACGGCGAACAGTGGCTGGTCGACCGCATCGCCGACGTCGCGGAGGGCGTCGGCCCGCCCGCCCTCACCGTGGGCGTCATCGGCGGCCGGGGCGGGGCCGGAGCGTCGACACTGGCCTGCGCGCTCGCCGTCACCTCCGCGCGCCGGGGACTGCGCAGTCTGCTGGTGGACGCCGACCCGCTGGGCGGCGGCCTCGACGTCCTGCTCGGAGGGGAGACGACCGACGGGCTGAGGTGGCCCGCGTTCGCGGCCTCGCGCGGACGGGTCGCGGGGAGCGCCCTGGAGGAGTCACTGCCCGAGCTGCACTCGCTGCGCGTGCTCAGCTGGGACCGCGGGGACTGCGTCACCGTGCCGCCCCAGGCCGTACGCGCGGTGCTCGCCGCAGCGCGGCGCAGGGGCGGCACGGTCGTCGTCGACCTGCCACGGCGGATCGACGACGGCGTCGCCGAGATCCTCGCCCAGATCGACGTCGGGCTCCTCGTCGTACCGGCCGAACTGCGCGCCGTCGCGGCGGCCGGGCGGGTGGCCTCCGCGGTCGGCATGGTCCTGGGCGACCTGCGGATCGCCGTACGGGGTCCCTACGCGCCGGGGCTCGACGACCGCGAGGTGGCCCGGCTGCTCGGACTGCCTCTGGCCGGTGAGGTGCCCGTCGAGTCCGGGCTGCTGCGCGCGGCCGAGGGGAAGCGGCCACCTGGTGCCGCCGGACGCGGGCCGTTGGCGCGCTTCTGCGGGGAGTTCTGGGAGCGGGCGCTCATGGCGCAGACGGGCGGTGCGGCATGAGGACGCCGGAGTGCGGGGGCAAGGCCGTGGGCGGTGACAGGGTGCCGCCGGACACGGGGAGGCGGGCCGCCGGGGTGGCTCGTGGTCCGGCCGGGTGGTTCTCGGCGCCGACCGCGCCGACGGGCGGGGCCTGCGAGTCTTCCGGGCAGGGCACGTCCGCGGCCGTGGTGGCGGCTCCCGTGCGGCTGAGTCTTTCCGGGGCGTGCCCCGGAGCGTGGGCGGAAGTGCCTCTGGGGACCGCGTCCGGGCGGGGTGCCGGGGGGACGGGCCCGGAGGCGTCCCTCGGGCGGCCTGCGGAGCCGGGGCCGGTGGAGCCCCTCGGGACACCGGTGCCCTCCGGGGCGGCTGCCGGGGGACCCGCGAAGGCGGTTCCCGGCCGGGGCACGGGGCCGGAAGCCGGACACGCGCGGAAGGCGTGGTCGGCCGGCGAAGCGGCCCGGGGTCGGCCGGCGTGGGCGGCAGATGAAGAGGCTCGCGGACGGAAGGCGCGGGTGGTCGCGGGAACGGAGTCCGCGCAGCCGGACGGGACGGCCGTCGGGTCGTGCGCGAGGACGCCGGTGAGCACGGCGGCCCAGGTCGCGGGAGCCTCTTCGGAGCGGTTCGCGAGGGCGGGCTCCCAGGCGGCCTCCGGGCCCGCGTCGCCGCAGGGCCCGCCGACGGCTCCCGGGCCGATGCGGCCGGTTCCCGGAGCCCTCCTGGGGCCGGTTTCAGCGGCGGCGGGCCGGGTGCCGGGGACGGATGTGGGCACCGGGGCCGTGACGGTTTCGGGAAAGAGGCCGGCCGTGACCGCGAGCGCGATCTCCGGTGCGGCCCCGGGAAGGGGACTCGCGGCACTCCCGCGGGGCGACTCCGGAAGGGCCGCCGGTTCCGTCTCCGGGCTGCTCGACGGAGTACGGCGGTGGCTCGCGGAGAGCGGGGCGGAGCCGACACCCGCGAGGGTGGCGCAGGCGCTGCGCGAACAGGGCCGGGTGCTCGGGGACGCCGAGATCCTCGGTGCCGCCGAGCAGCTGCGCTCGGAACTCGTCGGCAGCGGCCCGCTGGAACCCCTGCTGGCCGACCCGTCGGTGACCGACGTGCTGGTGTCCGCCGCGGACCGGGTCTGGGTCGACCGGGGCGGCGGTCTCGAGCTCACCTCGGTCGTCTTCCCCGACGCCGGAGCGGTGCGGCGGCTCGCGCAACGGCTCGCCGCCGTCGCCGGGCGCCGGCTGGACGACGCCCGGCCCTGGGTGGACGCCCGGCTGCCCGACGGCACCCGGCTGCACGCCGTACTCCCCCCGGTCGCCGTCGACTGCACGTGTCTGTCCCTGCGCGTGGTGCGGCCGCGCGCCTTCACGCTCGACGAGCTGGCCGCGGCTGGCACGGTGCCGCCAGGTGGCGACCGGATCCTGCGGGCCCTCGTGCGGGCACGGCTTTCCTTCCTGGTCAGCGGCGGCACCGGCAGTGGGAAGACAACCCTGCTGAGCGCGTTGCTCGGGCTCGTCGGCCCTGGTGAACGCGTCGTACTGGCCGAGGACTCGGCGGAGCTGCGACCGGAGCATCCGCACGTCGTCCGGCTGGAGACCAGACCCGCCAACCAGGAGGGCGCGGGTCTCGTCACGCTCGAGGACCTGGTGCGCCAGGCGCTGCGGATGCGCCCGGACCGGCTCGTCGTCGGCGAGGTGCGCGGACCCGAGGTGGTCCATCTGCTCGCCGCTCTGAACACAGGCCACGAAGGCGGCTGCGGCACCGTGCACGCCAACGCAGCCGCCGACGTGCCCGCCCGGCTGGAGGCGCTCGGCACCGCCGCCGGGCTCGACCGGGCGGCACTGCACAGCCAGCTGGCGGCCGCGCTGTCGGTCGTCCTGCACCTGGCGCGGGACCGGGCCGGACGACGCCGGATCGCCGAGGTGCACGTACTGGAACGGGACCCGTCGGGGCTGGTGCGGACGGTGCCGGCACTGCGGTGGGGCGCGGAGGCGTTCGTGGCCGAACGCGGATGGGAGCGACTGCGGGAGCTGCTGCGCGGCGAGGAGGTCCGCACGAGGACGGCGGAGCGGACGCCGGCGGGACGGGGGTGGCCGGATGCCCGGGACCGGTGAGCTGTCGGCAGGCGCCGCCCTGGTGTGCCTGGGGACGGCGGCGTGGCTGGCGGCCGGCCGGCACACGGGAGCGCGCCGTGCGCGGATGCTGCTCGCAGGCGACGGGTCCGCCGGATCCGGACCGCCCACGATGGGCCGGGGCGTGCACCGGCTGCGCCGGCTGCGCGGCCGGCTGAGGGCCGAGTGGTGGTCCCTGGCGGGCGGGCTGGTGCTGGCGGTACTGGGTGCCTCGGTACTGCCGGTCGTCGCTGGGGCGGCGGGTGTGCCGGTGCTGCGGCGAGTGCGGCTGGCCGGCCGGGGCCGGAGGGAGCGGGAACGCCGGCAGGACGCGGTGATCACGCTGTGCGGTGCTCTCGCCGGGGAGGTACGGGCGGGACGGCAACCGGGCGAGGCACTGCTGTGCGCGGCCCACGAGTCGGAAGGGATCGGCGACGCGCAGGCGGGAGTGCTGGCGGCGGCCCGGTTCGGCGGAGATGTTCCGGCCGCTCTCACGGTCGCGGCGCGGCAGCCGGGGGCCGAGGGGCTGCTGGGGCTCGCGGCCTGCTGGCGGGTGGCCGTCGACCAGGGGGCGGGGCTGGCTGCGGGGCTCGACCGGCTGGAGGGCGCACTGCGTGCCGAACGGGACCAGCGGGCCGACCTGCGCGCCCAGTTGGCGGGCGCCCGCGCCACGGCGGTGATGCTCGCCGGCCTGCCGGTGCTGGGCCTCCTCCTCGGTGTCGCCCTCGGATCCGACCCGCTGCACGTGCTGCTGCACACCGGGGCGGGCCTGGGCTGCCTGCTGGCCGGCGCGGTGCTGGAAGGCGTCGGGGTGTGGTGGGTGAGCCGGATCGTGCGGGGAGCGGAGACGGTGACGTGAACGGGGACGTCGCCCACAGGCTGGGGACGGTGCTGGGCGCGGCACTGGCCGTCGGATGGCTGGTGGGCCTGGCCGGAGCCGTGCGAAGGGAGCGCGTGGTGCGTGGACGGCTCACGGCGCTCCTGATGCCGGGGCCGGGGCCGGGGCGGGACGCGGGCGCGCGGCGCGCCGAGGCGCTGACCGCTGTACGCGGATGGCTGCCCCTGGTGGGCACGGTGGGCGCGGGATGGGCGCTGGTCGGTGGAGCGTCCGGTGTCGTGGCGGGACTGGCCGTCGCGGCGGTGCTGTGGCACCGGTTCGTACGCCGTCCGGTCGCCGGGCCGGCCGCCGAGAAGTCCGACGCCGCCGAAGCCGCTCGCCGGCTTCCCCTGGCCGCCGACCTTCTGGCGGCGTGCATCGCCGCGGGTGCCGGCCCGGTGATCGCGGCGCAGGCCGTGGGCGACGCCCTGGGCGGGCCCGTCGGGGACGCGCTGGCGCGCGGTGCCGCGGAAGTCCGTCTCGGCGGAGAACCGGCCGATGCCTGGCGGAATCTGGCCGTGCTGCCGGACGCCGGGTCCCTGGCGCGGCTGCTGGAACGCGCCGACGTGTCCGGGCTGCCCGCGGCCGGGCCGGTCGCCCGGCTCGCCGCCCAGGCCCGCGCCGACCGGGGGCGTGTCACGACGGTCCGCGCCCGTCGGGCCGCCGTCATGGTCACCGCGCCGGTCGGGTTGTGCTTCCTGCCCGCGTTCGTCGCGGTGGGCGTACTGCCCGTGGTGATCGGCCTGGCGGGCGGAGTGCTGGCAGGCGGAGGAGGTGGATGACGGAGGAACCGGCGGATGACGGAACGGAGCATGCCGGCGTGGAGCCGGCGAGCGGGAGACCGGCGGACGAGCCGGTGAACAGCGAGAACCAACTTCACGGAGGCAGAGATGAATCAGGTGGTACGGGCACGGATGCGTGCCCTGGTGCGCAGGGCGGATACGGCACGACGGGAGGCCGTGCGGCGACGGGACGCGGGAATGGTCACCTCGGAGTACGCGATGGGCATCGTCGCGGCGGTGGCTTTCGCCGTGGTGCTCTACAAGGTGGTGACGAGCGGGGCGGTCAGCGCCGAGCTGCAGGGGATCGTGAAGCAGGCGCTCGATGCGCGGATGTGAGCGGCCGGCGGAAGGCGGAGCCCGTCGCCGCCGGCGAGCGGACGGAGGGTTCGTGACGGCGGAGACCGCCGTGGTGCTGCCGGTGCTGATGGTGTTCGCGATGGCGCTGGTGTGGGGTCTGCTCGTCGTGGCCGCGCAGATCCAGTGCGTGGACGCGGCTCGCGCCGGTGCCAGGGCGGCGGCGCGCCGGGATCCGGCCGACGCGGTCGTCGAGGTCGCCCGGGAGACGGCGCCGCGCGGAGCGCGGGTGACGGTCGGCCGGGAGGGGGACCGGGTCCGTGTCGTGGTCGAGGCCGGACCACCGGTGCTGCACGGCCTGCCCTTCGAGGTGCGGGAGGAGGCCGTGGCGGCGGTGGAGCAGCCGATGGATCCGGTGGTTGCGGGGGCGCGTCCGGCCGTGGCGGAACAGGCGGCGGAACCGGCCACGAAGCCCGCGGGCGGGACGACGGCTGGTTCGACGCCGGGACGGTCGTCGGACGCGGCGGTGGACGAGACGGAGGGTGGGCCATGAGGGGCACTCTGCCGTTCCACCGGATGGCCCGGCGGAACTTCCTCCGTGCGTTCGGCCGGGGCGCCGGCCCCGGATCCGACCGGGGGTCGGCCACCGTCTGGAGCGTCGGGGCCATCGCGGTCCTGTGCCTGGTGTTCGGCATCGTGCTGGCACTGGGACAGGCCGTCGTGGCCCGGCACCGGGCGGCCGGCGGGGCCGATCTCGCGGCGCTCGCGGCGGCCGACCACTGGGCGACGGGAGGCACGGCCGCCTGCGCCCGCGCGGACCGGATCGCACGGGCGCAGGGGACGCGGCTGGTGCGGTGCGTCCTCGCCGGCCGGATCTCGGACGTGACGGCTGCCTCGGGCCGGGGCCCCTTCAGGTCGGAGGTCCGGGCGAGAGCCGGCCCGGCGGTGCCGGCCGATCCGGTCCGAACCGGCGTTCCTCCTGCGAGGACGGGAGAGGAGGCAGGGCCTCATCTCCCTCCGCCTCCGCCCCGGCCGCACCCCGCAGCAGCACCGTGAGCAGACGAACGGCCCCCCGCTTGTGCAGCGGATCGTTGCCGTTGCCGCACTTGGGGGACTGGATGCAGGACGGGCAGCCGGCGTCGCACTCGCAGGAGGCGATGGCCTCCCGGGTGGCGGCGAGCCATGCCCGGGCTGTGCGGAAGGCGCGCTCGGCGAAGCCCGCGCCGCCGGGATGGCCGTCGTAGACGAAGACCGTCGGCAGCAGGGTGTCCGGGTGCAGGGGGACCGACACGCCGCCGATGTCCCAGCGGTCGCAGGTCGCGAACAGGGGCAGCATGCCGATCGACGCGTGCTCGGCGGCGTGCAGGGCACCACCGAGGATCTCCGGGCCGATCCGGGCCTCGTCGAGCTGGTCCTCGGTGACCGTCCACCACACCGCGCGCGTACGCAGGGTCCGGGGCGGGAGGTCGAGTTTCGTCTCGCCCAGGACCTCGCCGGTGATCAGCCGCCGGCGCAGGAAGGAGACCACTTGGTTGGTGACCTCGACGGAGCCGTGGCACAGGCGCCCGTCGCCCCACGGGACCTCGATGTCGGTCTCGAGGACGGAGACCGACGTGGTGTCGCGGGCCACCGTCGAGTACGACGGCGTGGCCTGCTCGACCAGGGCGACGGAGTCCTCCAGGTCGAGGGAGCGCACGAGATAGGTGCGGCCCTGGTGGAGGTGGACGGCGCCCTCGTGGACGGTCGTGTGGGCGGCGCCGGCGTCGACGGTGCCCAGCAGCCGGCCCGTGCCGGCCTCGACGACCTGGACCGGCTGACCGCCCTCACCGCGGATGTCGGTCAGGTCGGCGGCCCGTTCCCGGCGGGTCCAGTGCCAGGCCCGGGCCCGCCGGCGCAGCAGCTTCGCCGCCTCCAGCTGGGGGAGCAGCTCCGCACAAGCGGGGCCGAACAGCTCCAGGTCGTCCTCGGTCAGGGGCAGCTCGGCCGCGGCGGCGCACAGGTGGGGGGCGAGGACGTACGGGTTGTCGGGATCGAGGACGGTGGACTCGACGGGCTGGTCGAACAGCGCCTTTGGGTGGTGGACGAGGAAGGTGTCCAGCGGGTCGTCCCGGGCGACCAGCACCGCCAGCGCGCCCTGCCCGGACCGGCCCGCCCGCCCCGCCTGCTGCCACAGCGACGCCCGGGTGCCGGGGTACCCGGCGATGACCACGGCGTCGAGGCCGGCGATGTCGACGCCGAGTTCCAGGGCGTTCGTCGCCGCGAGACCGAGGAGCTCGCCGGAGTGCAGGGCGCGTTCCAGAGCGCGCCGCTCCTCGGGGAGGTAACCGCCCCGGTAGGCCGCGACACGCCCGGTCAGGGAACGGTCGATCTCGGCCAGGCGCTCCTGGGCGATCACCGAGATCAGCTCGGCACCGCGCCGGGAGCGTACGAAGGCGATCGAGCGCATGCCCTGCACGGTGAGACCGGTGAGCAGGTCGGCGGCCTCGGCGGTGGCGGTACGGCGGACCGGCGCGCCCTTCTCGCCCTCCAGTTCGGTAAGTGGCGGCTCCCACAGGGCGAACACCAGTTCACCACGTGGGGAGGCGTCGTCGGCGACCTCGACCACCGGCAGCCCGGTGAGCCGGCGGGCCGCCACCGAGGGCTCGGCGGCGGTGGCGGAGGCCAGCAGGAACACCGGCGACGCGCCGTAGCGGGCGCACAGTCTGCGCAGCCGGCGCAGTACCTGGGCGACGTGCGAGCCGAAGACGCCGCGATAGGTGTGGCACTCGTCGACGACGACGTATTTCAGTGCCTTCAGGAAGGAGGACCAGCGCTGGTGGGACGGCAGGATGCCGCGGTGCAGCATGTCCGGATTGGTGAGGACGTAGGTCGCGTACTGGCGGATCCACTCGCGTTCCTCGAACGGCGTGTCGCCGTCGTACACCGCGGTTCGCACGGATGTGCCCAGGGGCTGCGCGAGGTTCTTCACCGAGCGGCACTGATCGGCGGCCAGGGCTTTGGTCGGGGCCAGGTACAGGGCGGTGGCGCCGCGACCGTTCGGGGCCTCGGAGCCTTCCAGGAGCGTCGACAGGACCGGCACGAGGTAGGCCAGGGACTTGCCGGAGGCGGTGCCGGTGGCGACCACCACCGAGTCGCCGTTCAGGGCGTGTTCCGCCACTTGTGCCTGGTGGGTCCAGGGTTGTTCGATCCCCGCGGACCGCACCGCCGCCACCACTTCCGGCCGAATACGGTCCGGCCAGGGGGCATGACGGCCCGCACGCGGGGGCAAGTGCTCCGTATGAGTGATGCGCGCAGCCCGGCTCGGTCCCGCGGCGAGCCGGTCCAGGACCGTGCCCGGATCCGGGCGGGAGCCGTGTCCCGCCGGGGGTCGATCGGATCGGTGATTCTTGGCCATCGGCACCGAGTCTGTCACTGGTGTGACGGACAATGGGACCAAGGCGTCGTGCACGCCTGCCGGTAAGTGATTGAATGCCATCGCGGCTGGCGAACCGTCCTGGGGGCTTCAAGCCGAGGTGTCCCGAGGGACGACCGCTCGATAGCAAGGTGCTGGAGGATCCGTGGACCTGTCCCTGTCGACCCGTACCGTCGGCGATCGCACGGTCGTCGAGGTCGGTGGCGAAATTGACGTATACACCGCGCCCAAGCTGCGCGAGCAGCTGGTCGAGCTGGTGAACGACGGGAGTTTCCACCTCGTCGTCGACATGGAGGGCGTGGACTTCCTCGACTCCACCGGGCTCGGCGTGCTGGTCGGCGGACTGAAGCGGGTGCGTGCCCACGAGGGCTCGCTGCGCCTGGTCTGCAACCAGGAGCGCATTCTCAAGATCTTCCGTATCACCGGCCTCACCAAGGTGTTCCCCATTCACACCTCGGTCGAGGAAGCGGTGGCGGCCACCGACTGACGACCGGTTCCGGGCCGTGTGCCCGGGACGACCGAAACAATGGAGGGGCCGGGCTGTCGATGGCCCGGCCCCTCGCCAGCACGCCGTAGTCCGAGGGGGATGCATGGCCACCGTCGAACTCCGCTTCAGCGCGTTGCCCGAGCACGTTCGCACCGCTCGTCTGGTGGCGGCCGCGGTGGCGCGCAGGGCGGGAGTGGACGAGGCCGTCCTCGACGAGGTCAGGCTCGCCGTCGGCGAGGCCTGCTCCCGGGCTGTGGGCCTGCATCAGCACGTCGGCATCACGGCGCCGGTCAAGGTGTCGCTGATCGAGGAGGAGAAGCAGTTCTCCATCGAGGTCGGCGACGAGGCGCCGCACGCGGCACCGGGGGCACAGACCCCGGGCGCCGCCGTCGATGTGGAGGCCGAGGAGGACGAGATGGGCCTAGCGGTCATCAGCGGCCTCGTCGACGACGTGGAGGTCACGGCCGGCGAGGAGGGCGGACTGATCCGCATGACCTGGCCGACGGCTCCGGCGGTACTGCCGCCCGCCTGACACCGACCCGGCCGGACACCCCCGGCTTTCGAAAGGGCCCTGCCTCGCAGGGCCCTTCGTCATGTGCGCAGGACGAGAGCCGCGCTTACAGTGGTGCCGTACGGGCGGCAGGTGAATGCATTCACGATCGATCGCCCGGGCGGAGATCTGGACAAAGGCCCGGGCGGAGGACTGTTCAAAAGCTCGGGCGGAGGACTGGACAAAGATCCGGGAAAATGGCCGGACAAAGGATCACGGGATTAATGCCGGAAGGGCATTACTACGCCCGGAGTCCTCCCGGTTGACAGGTCAATTCCCTTTGTCGTGCACTGTTTTGATCGGGTTCCGGTACCTGCGATCCCGTCCACATCTTGAGCTCAGCCCAAGCGTCAAGGAGGACGAATGGCGGAGCTTTCCATCCCTCATCAGCCGGGTGACGCCTCGGCTCTCGCAGCCGCCGTGCTGACCGACGGAAACCGCGCCCTGGTCGCCGTCATCGCGCTCGTCGCGCTGGCCGCCCTGGTGCTCGCGGGCGTTCTGGTGCGCCAGGTGCTCGCGGAGGGCGAGGGAACCGACAGCATGAAGAAGATCGCGGCAGCCGTCCAGGAAGGCGCGAACGCCTACCTGGCACGGCAGCTGCGCACGCTCGGCGTATTCGCCGTCGTCGTGTTCTTCCTGCTCATGCTGCTGCCCGCGGACGACTGGAATCAGCGTGCCGGACGATCGGTGTTCTTTCTGATCGGCGCGGCCTTCTCGGCGGCGACCGGCTATATCGGCATGTGGCTCGCCGTGCGCAGCAATGTGCGCGTCGCCGCGGCGGCACGGGAAGCGACACCGGCCGCGGGCGAACCGGAGAAGGACCTCACCCTCGTCTCCCACAAGGCGATGAAGATCGCTTTTCGCACGGGCGGCGTCGTCGGTATGTTCACGGTGGGACTCGGCCTTCTGGGCGCCTCCTGCGTGGTGCTGGTGTACGCGGCCGACGCGCCGAAGGTGCTGGAGGGCTTCGGCCTCGGTGCCGCGCTGATCGCTATGTTCATGCGGGTCGGCGGCGGCATCTTCACCAAGGCCGCCGACGTCGGCGCCGACCTGGTCGGCAAGGTCGAGCAGGGCATCCCGGAGGACGACCCGCGCAACGCCGCGACCATCGCCGACAACGTGGGCGACAACGTGGGCGACTGCGCCGGCATGGCGGCCGACCTCTTCGAGTCGTACGCCGTGACGCTGGTGGCCGCGCTGATCCTCGGCAAGGTGGCCTTCGGCGACGCGGGACTGGCGTTCCCGCTGCTGGTGCCGGCGATCGGTGTGATCACCGCCATGATCGGCATCTTCGCGGTGGCGCCCCGCCGGGCCGACCGCAGCGGCATGAGCGCGATCAACCGGGGCTTCTTCATCTCCGCGGTGATCTCGCTGGTGCTGGTGGCGGTGGCCGTCTTCGTCTACCTCCCCGGCACGTACGCCGACCTCGACGGCGTCACCGACGCCGCCATCGCCGGCAAGGACGGCGACCCGCGGATCCTCGCGCTCGTCGCCGTGGCGATCGGCATCGTGCTCGCCGCCCTGATCCAGCAGCTCACCGGCTACTTCACCGAGACCACCCGGCGACCCGTGAGGGACATCGGCAAGACCTCCCTCACCGGCCCCGCCACCGTCGTCCTCGCCGGCATCTCCATCGGCCTGGAATCCGCCGTCTACACCGCCCTGCTGATCGGCCTCGGCGTCTACGGGGCCTTCCTGCTCGGCGGCGCCTCGATCATGCTGGCGCTGTTCGCGGTGGCGCTGGCCGGCACCGGACTGCTCACCACCGTCGGCGTGATCGTCGCCATGGACACCTTCGGACCGGTCTCCGACAACGCCCAGGGCATCGCCGAGATGTCCGGCGACGTCGAGGGCGCCGGTGCCCAGGTGCTCACCGACCTGGACGCCGTCGGCAACACCACCAAGGCCATCACCAAGGGCATCGCCATCGCCACGGCCGTCCTCGCCGCGGCGGCGCTCTTCGGGTCGTACCGCGATGCCATCACCAGCGGCGCGCGGGACGTGGGGGAGAAACTCAGCGGCGACGGCGCGCCGATGACCCTGATGATGGACATCTCGCAGCCCAACAACCTCGTCGGGCTGATCGCGGGCGCGGCGGTCGTCTTCCTCTTCTCGGGACTGGCGATCAACGCGGTGTCCCGGTCGGCGGGTTCCGTGGTCTTCGAGGTGCGGCGTCAGTTCCGGGAGAAGCCCGGGATCATGGACCACACGGAGACACCGGAGTACGGCAAGGTCGTCGACATCTGCACCAGGGACGCCCTGCGCGAACTCGCCACGCCCGGGCTGCTCGCCGTGATGGCGCCCATCTTCATCGGGTTCACGCTCGGCGTGGGCGCGCTCGGCGCGTTCCTGGCCGGCGCGATCGGCGCGGGCACGCTGATGGCGGTGTTCCTCGCCAACTCCGGCGGCGCCTGGGACAACGCCAAGAAACTCGTCGAGGACGGCCATCACGGCGGCAAGGGCAGCGACGCCCACGCGGCCACCGTCATCGGCGACACGGTCGGCGACCCCTTCAAGGACACCGCGGGCCCCGCCATCAACCCGCTGCTGAAGGTGATGAACCTGGTGGCGCTGCTCATCGCGCCCGCGGTCATCAAGTTCTCCTACGGAGCGGACGAGAACGTCGGCGTGCGGGTGCTGATCGCCGTCGTGGCGTTCGCCGTCATCGCGGCGGCGGTGTACGTGTCCAAGCGGCGCGGGATCGCCGTGGGGGACGAGGACAGCACCGGCGGAAAGCCCGAACCGGCCGACCCGGCAGTGGTCTCGTAACCGCACGGGAGCCCCGGTCGTCCGGGGCCCGGCCCAAGTCGCGGACGGACGGCACGCACTGACGCGCCGTCCGTCCGCGCCGTCCGTCCGCTCCGCCGTCCGCGCCTTCACCGTGAGTCTTCTCTCGCGTGGTGCAAATGGCTGCAATACGGTCTTCATGGATGTTCATCCTGCGGATGTCCCCCGTCCGGCGTGTATGTTCCGGGGCCGAGAGCCATGGAAGGGACCAATCCGGTGAACAAGAAGCTCGCGGCCGCACTGTCCGGCGGTGCGGTACTGGTACTGGCGCTGGCGGGATGCAGCAGCGACGACGACGGCAACGAGAAGCTGGACTCCTGGGCCAAGCAGGTCTGCGACGCGGTCCAGCCGCAGGCCAGGAAGATCGAGGCCGCCAACTCCGCGATCCAGAAGGAAACCTCGGACAACAGCAGCCCGGAACAGGTCCAGAAGACCGACGCGAAGGCCTTCCAGGACATGTCCGACGCCTACAAGGCGATGGGCGGCGCGGTCCAGCGGGCGGGGGCGCCGGACGTCGAAGAGGGCGAGAAGAAGCAGCAGGACGCAGTCAAGGAGCTCAACAGCCTCTCCGCGTCCTACGCCTCTCTGAAGAAGCAGGTCGAGGGCCTCGACACCAAGGACCAGGCGAAGTTCGCCGACGGCCTCAAGGACGTCGCCGCCGAGCTGACCAAGCTCGGCAGGACCGGCAGCGACGCGCTGAAGACCCTGGAGGAGGGCGACGTCGGCCAGGCCATGGCCAAGCAGGCCAGCTGCAAGTCGGCCAGCCCCGCGGCGTCGCCGGCCGGGAGCTGACGGCCGGACACGACCGCGGGCCGCCCGCGGGGAGCGGCCCGGTGCCCGCTCCACGGGCGGGAGACGGAACGCGGGCCACAATGGGGGGGTGAGTAACGCCAGCCTCTCCCCCCTGCCCCGCACCGACCGTCCCGACGTCACCGCACGGCTGCGGGACGCCCTGCTCGGGGCCTCCTTCACCGCCGACGGACTGCTGGAGCTGCTCGGCGCCCCCGCCTACGCAGCCCTGTCGCGCAGCGAGGTCGTGCCCGCGCTCCGCGCCACCCGTGGCGACACGCCGCTGGAGCTGCTCGTGCGGCTCTTCCTCCTCCAGCAGCCCGCGCCCCGCGCGCGCGTGGCCGAGGTCCTGCCCGTCGACGCGTGCCTGGAGAGCGGGTGGCTCGTGTCCGTCGACGGCGAGCTGGCGGCCACCGTGGACGTACGGCCGTACGGCGGACCCGACGGCGAGGACTGGTTCATCGTCTCCGACCTGGGCTGTGCCGTCGGCGGAGCAGGAGGAGTGCGCGTCAGCGCTCCCGCCGAGGGCGGCGTCGGCAACGGCGCGGAGGGCGTCGTCCTCGGCGTCGGCGGCGCCTCCACGACGCTGGCCGGCCTCACCGTGCGTACGCCCGTCTCCGCCGCCCTCGACCTCGGCACCGGCTCCGGCATCCAGGCGCTGCACGCCGCCCGGCACGCCACCCGCGTGACGGCGACCGACGTCAACCCGCGCGCGCTGCACATCACCGCGCTGACCCTCGCCCTGTCCGGCGTCCCGGCCGCCGACCTGCGCGAGGGCTCGCTGTACGAGCCGGTCGACGAGGGGGAGACGTACGACCTCATCGTGTCGAACCCGCCCTTCGTCATCTCGCCGGGCGCCCGCCTCACCTACCGCGACGGCGGGATGGGCGGGGACGATCTGTGCCGCACGCTCGTTCAGCAGACGGGGGAGCGCCTGAACGAGGGCGGGTTCGCGCACTTCCTGGCCAACTGGCAGCACGTGGAGGGGGAGGACTGGACGGACCGGCTGCGCTCCTGGGTGCCGCGCGGCTGCGACGCGTGGGTCGTGCAGCGCGAGGTGCAGGACGTCACGCAGTACGCCGAGCTGTGGCTCAGGGACGCCGGTGACCACCGCGGTGACGAGACCGAGTACCAGGCGCGGTACGACGCGTGGCTGGACGAGTTCGAGGCGCGCAAGGTCAGGGCCGTCGGCTTCGGCTGGATCACGCTGCGCAGGACGGGCGCCGCCGAGCCCTCGGTCACGGTGGAGGAGTGGCCGCACCCGGTCGAGCAGCCGCTCGGCGAGACGGTGCGGGCGCACTTCGAACGCCTCGACTACCTGCGCGAACACGACGACGCTGCCCTGCTGGAGGCATGTTTCACGCTGGCCGCCGAGGTCGTCCAGGAGCAGGTCGGCCTGCCCGGTGCCGAGGACCCGGAGCACGTCGTGCTGCGGCAGAACCGCGGCATGCGCCGGGCCACCCGGGTCGACACCGTCGGCGCCGGTTTCGCGGGCGTCTGCGACGGCACCATGAGCGCCGGCCGCATCCTGGACGCCATCGCCCAGCTGGTCGGCGAGGACCCGGTGGCGCTGCGCGACCGCACGCCCGCGCAGATCCGGCTCCTGGTGGAGCAGGGGTTCCTGGAACCGGCGTAGGGATCTCCCGCGCCCCGTGACGCCTGGGACGGCCGCCCCGGCGCCGGTGGCGGACCCGGTGGAACGAGCCACGGCACAGCGCCGTCGGCTCCCCGTTCACCCGGGGTTCGCCTGCGCGCCGCCCGCGCGTGTCAGCCTCCCCGGGGCTGGGCAGTCACGGGTGGTGAAAAGGGGCACGGGAACCATGGAGAGCGGGCCGGCGGTCTTCGCGGGAACGGTGTTCGTCCTGTTCGGTGGCGGCCTGCTGACGTGGACCGTGACCCGCGTCCGGCACGGCCGGCCCGTCGCGCTGGGTGTGAGGCCCGTCGCATCGGCGACCCTCGCGAGCGTCGTCGCCGTGACCGCGCTGGCCCTCGGCGCATGGTGCCTCACCCGCGTGTGAGGGGCCGGATCCGGACAGTGTCCGCGCTCTTCGCGCCGGTGACCGGAAGGGCGCGCTCCGCGTACGGGGCCCGGGGCCGGTGGACACTCCGGACGCAGGAACGGGGTTCGTCGGGTTACCGTTCGAGTGGCCGTTGCGGGCTTTTCCCGTTTGACACGGGGGCGGGAGGTACCGTCACACTCCGCAGCGTCACGACCGAAACGCAGTACGACCCGAGCCCGGGAGCACCGCCTGGGTCAGGCCCCAGTGTCGACCGGAGAGAAGAGCGAAGTTGTCCCCGACCAGCGAGACCGCGAACGGCGGCCGCCGACTCGTCATCGTCGAGTCGCCTGCCAAGGCGAAGACGATCAAGGGCTATCTCGGCCCTGGCTACGTCGTCGAGGCGAGCGTCGGGCACATCCGCGACCTTCCCAGCGGCGCCGCCGAGGTGCCCGAGAAGTACACCGGTGAGGTCCGCCGCCTCGGTGTGGACGTCGAACACGACTTCCAGCCCGTCTATGTGGTCAACGCTGACAAGAAGGCGCAGGTCAAGAAGCTCAAGGACTTGCTGAAGGAGTCCGACGAACTCTTCCTCGCCACCGATGAGGACCGCGAGGGCGAGGCCATCGCCTGGCACCTGCAGGAAGTCCTCAAGCCGAAGATCCCGGTCAAGCGCATGGTGTTCCACGAGATCACCAAGGAGGCGATCCGGGCCGCCGTCGCCAATCCGCGCCAGCTCAACCAGAAGCTCGTCGACGCCCAGGAGACCCGCCGCATCCTCGACCGCCTCTACGGCTACGAGGTCTCGCCGGTCCTGTGGAAGAAGGTCATGCCGCGCCTGTCGGCCGGCCGTGTCCAGTCCGTCGCCACCCGGCTCGTCGTCGAGCGGGAACGCGAGCGCATGGCGTTCCGCTCCGCCGAGTACTGGGATCTGACCGGCACTTTTGCGACCGGCCGCGCGGGCGACGTCTCCGACCCGTCGTCGCTGGTCGCCCGCCTGCAGACGGTCGACGGCCGGCGCGTCGCCCAGGGCCGAGACTTCGACTCCCTGGGGCAGCTCAAGAGCGCGAACACCCTCCACCTCGACGAGGCGAACGCCCGCGCGCTCGCCGCCGCCCTGGAGAACACGCGCTTCGCCGTCCGCTCCGTCGAGTCCAAGCCGTACCGCCGCTCGCCGTACGCGCCCTTCCGTACGACGACGCTGCAGCAGGAGGCGAGCCGCAAGCTCGGCTTCGGCGCGAAGGCGACCATGCAGGTCGCCCAGAAGCTGTACGAGAACGGCTACATCACCTACATGCGTACGGACTCGACGACGCTGAGCGACACGGCGGTCGCCGCCGCCCGCGCCCAGGTCACGCAGCTGTACGGCGCCGACTACCTGCCGGACAAGCCGCGGACGTACGCCGGCAAGGTCAAGAACGCGCAGGAGGCGCACGAGGCGATCCGTCCCTCCGGCGACCGCTTCCGCACGCCCGCCGAGACCGGACTGACCGGCGACCAGTTCAAGCTGTACGAGCTGATCTGGAAGCGGACCGTCGCCTCCCAGATGAAGGACGCGACCGGCAACAGCGTCACCGTGAAGATCGGCGGCGCGGCCTCCGACGGCCGGGACGTCGAGTTCAGCGCCTCCGGCAAGACCATCACCTTCCACGGCTTCCTCAAGGCCTACGTCGAGGGTGCCGACGACCCGAACGCCGAGCTGGACGACCGCGAGCGCCGCCTGCCGCAGGTCGCCGAGGGCGACGCGCTGACGGCCGAGGAGATCACGGTCGACGGCCACGCCACCAAGCCCCCGGCCCGCTACACCGAGGCGTCGCTGGTCAAGGAGCTGGAGGAGCGCGAGATCGGCCGTCCCTCGACGTACGCGTCGATCATCGGCACGATCCTGGACCGCGGCTACGTCTTCAAGAAGGGCACGGCACTCGTCCCGTCCTTCCTCTCCTTCGCCGTGGTCAACCTCCTGGAGAAGCACTTCGGGCGGCTCGTCGACTACGACTTCACCGCCAGGATGGAGGACGACCTCGACCGCATCGCGCGGGGCGAGGCGCAGGCCGTGCCGTGGCTGAAGCGGTTCTACTTCGGCGAGGGCGCGAGCGAGGGCGGCGCCGCCGACGCCGGCAACGGTGACGGGGACCACCTCGGCGGCCTCAAGGAGCTGGTGACCGACCTCGGCGCGATCGACGCCCGCGAGGTGTCGTCCTTCCCCGTCGGCAACGGCATCGTGCTCCGCGTCGGCCGCTACGGCCCCTACGTCGAGCGCGGCGAGAAGGACGCCGAGAACCACCAGCGCGCCGACGTCCCCGACGACCTCGCACCCGACGAGCTGACCGTCGAGCTGGCCGAGGAGCTGCTCGCCAGGCCGAGCGGCGACTTCGAGCTGGGCACCGACCCGGCCACCGGCCACACCATCGTCGCCAAGGACGGCCGCTACGGCCCCTACGTCACCGAGATCCTCCCCGAGGGCACCCCGAAGACCGGCAAGAACGCCGTGAAGCCGCGGACGGCCTCGCTGTTCAAGTCGATGTCCCTGGACACGGTGACCCTGGACGACGCCCTCAAGCTCATGTCGCTGCCGCGCGTCGTCGGCACCGACGCCGAGGGCGTCGAGATCACCGCGCAGAACGGCCGCTACGGCCCGTACCTCAAGAAGGGCACGGACTCGCGGTCCCTCACCTCCGAGGAGCAGCTCTTCACGATCACGCTGGAGGAGGCGCTGGCGATCTACGCCCAGCCCAAGCAGCGTGGCCGGGCCGCGGCCAAGCCGCCGCTGAAGGAGCTGGGCACCGACCCGGTCAGCGAGAGGCCGGTCGTCGTCAAGGACGGCCGTTTCGGCCCGTACGTCACCGACGGCGAGACCAACGCGACCCTGCGCTCCGGCGACAGTGTCGAGGACATCACGCCGGAGCGCGGCTACGAGCTGCTCGCCGAGAAGCGCGCCAAGGGACCCGCCAAGAAGACGGCGAAGAAGACGGCGGCGAAGAAGACCACCGCCAAGAAGGCTCCGGCCAAGAAGACGGCGGCCAAGAAGACCGCGGCGAAGAAGACCACCACCGGGGCGGCGGCCAAGAGCACGGCCGCCAGGAAGACGACGGCGAAGAAGACCACGAAGCCGGCCGCCTCCGGGTCGTCCTCTTCCCCGTCAACGGAGGACTGAGACGCTCTCAGGAGCCCGTACAGCACACGCTCACGTTCGCTGAGCGAACGCCCCGGCATCGATTCGGTGTCGGGCGTTCGCGCGTTCGGCCGGGTGCCCCGGCCTGTCGGCGACGCCCGATAGGCTGAACGCATGACGCGAGCCGAGCAGCCAACGGGCCCTCACCCCGCCCCGGACGACGCCCTCGTCGCGGACTCCCGCGAGCGCGCCGTCCGCGCCCTGCTGCGCCGACCGCAGTTGAGGCGGTTGTGGAGCGCGCAGCTCGTGGGGGGTGTCGGCGACACCCTCGCCCTGCTGGTGCTGGTCCTTCTCGCCGTGCAGGCCGCGTCGGGCGCGGGCTCGTTCGGCGGGGGCTACCGGGGCGTGGCGTTCGCAGTGGCGACCGTTTTCGGTGTGCGCATCCTGGCGACGCTGCTCTTCGGCGCGGTCCTCCTCGGCCCGCTCACGTCGCTCACCTCGCCGGAGGGGCCGCTCGACCGGCGCTGGACCATGGTCGGCGCGGACGGTCTGCGGGCGGTGCTGCTGATCGTGGCGCCGCTGTGGATCGACTGGACGCCGGACGACGCCCTCACCGTCCTCCTGGTGACCGGCTTCGTCACCGGGGCCGCCGAGCGCTTCTGGACGGTGTGCCGGGAGAGCGCGGCACCCGCGCTGCTGCCCGCCCCGCCGCCCGAGGGCGCCACGGTGCGGCCGCTGCCGGACCACATGGACGCGCTTCGCCGTCTGTCGCTGCGCACAAGCTTCGTGGCGATCCCGCTCGCCGCGATCGTGCTCGTCGTCGCGGGGCTGCTGAACAACCTGCTGGGCGCCGGCGTCGACTGGTTCGCCCAGCACCAGGCGGCCCTCGCCTCGTACGTCGCGGCCGGACTGTTCGCCGCGTCCCTGTCCCTGGTGACCTTCCTCGAGCTGCCCGCGACCCGCACCCCGCGCGCCCGGTCGCCGCTGGAGGGCATGCGCCGTCCCAGGACCGCCGGCGGTGTCGACAAGGGCCGTACCGGTGTCCTGCCGCTGCTGGTGTTCGCCTGCGCCGCCGTCGCCGCGGTCGTGTCCGCCGCGGTCGCCGTGGCGGTGCTGCACGCCGGGGACCTGGGCGGCGGCCCGGTGCTGTACGGGCTGATGGCCGGCGCACTGACCGGCGGCGTGGTCGTCGGCATCCGCACGGCCCCCGCCCTGCTGCCCTCCCTGTCGCGGCGGCGCCTGCTCGCCCTGGCGATCGCCTTCGCCGGCGTCACCCTGCTGGCCGCCGGGCTGGTGCCCGACGTCACCAGCGTGCTGCTGCTGCTCGTGCTGGCCGGCGCCGGCGCCGGCGTGACCGCCAACACCGGGCACGCGCTGCTCGACCAGGAGACCGAGGAGCACCGCCGCGCGCGGATCACCGATCATCTGCACGCCGTCGTCCGGGTCCATGTGGCGCTCGGCGCGGTGATCGCGCCCGTGTTGGCGGCGGCGATCGGGCCGCACCGGCTGGAGAGCGGCAGGTTCGTCTTCGCCCACGGCGGCGCCGCGTTCGTGCTGATGCTGGCCGGCGCGCTGCTGCTGCCGGTGGCCGCGCTGGTGCTGGCCAAGGTCGACGACCGCTCCGGGGTGCCGCTGCGGCACGACCTGAAGGATGCGCTGCTCGGTGGCGACGACCCGGTGCCGAGCCCCGCGGCGAACGGTTTCTTCATCGCTCTGGAGGGCGGCGACGGCGCCGGGAAGTCCACCCAGGCGGAGGCTCTCGCCGAGTGGATCCGCGGCAAGGGGCACGAGGTCGTGCTGACCCGCGAGCCGGGCGCGACGCCGGTGGGCAAGCGCCTGCGGTCGATCCTGCTGGACGTGTCGAGCGCCGGCCTGTCGCACCGCGCGGAGGCGCTGCTGTACGCCGCCGACCGCGCGGAGCACGTCGACACGGTGGTCCGGCCCGCACTGGAGCGCGGCGCCGTGGTCATCTCCGACCGGTACATCGACTCCTCGGTGGCCTACCAGGGCGCCGGCCGCGACCTGTCGCCGACCGAGATCGCCCGCATCAGCCGCTGGGCGACCAACGGGCTCGTCCCGCACCTGACGGTCCTGCTGGACGTCCCGCCGGAGACCGCCCGCGAGCGGTTCACCGAGGCACCGGACCGCCTGGAGTCGGAGCCCGCCGAGTTCCACGCGCGGGTGCGGGCCGGCTTCCTGACGCTGGCCGCCGCCGATCCCGGCCGCTACCTCGTCGTGGACGCGGGCCAGGAGCCCGAGGCCGTCACCACCGTCGTACGCCACCGGCTCGACCGGATGCTGCCGCTGTCCGAGGCCGAGATCAAGGCCCGGGAGGAGGCGCGCCGCAAGGCCGAGGAGGAAGCGCTCCGGAGGGCCGAGGAGGAGGCCGCCCGCAAGGCCGAGGAGGAGCGCCTGGAGCGCGAGCGCCTCGAACAGCTGGAGCGGCTGCGCGCCGAGGAGGAGGAGCGCAAGCGGCGCGAGCTGGAGGAGGCGCAGCGGCGCGAGGCCGAGCGGCAGGCCGAGGAGGCCCGGCAGCGGGCCGAGGAAGCACGCCGCAAGGCCGAGGAGGAGCGGGCGCGGCTCCTCGCGGAGGAGAAGGCGCGGGCCGAGGAGGAGGCACGCCGGCGGGCCGAGCAGGAGCGGCTGCGCAAGCAGGCCGAGGAGGAGGCCCGGCTGCGCGCCGAGGCCGAGGCCCGGCGGCTGGAGAAGCAGCGCAAGGCCGAGGAGGCCCTGATGCGGGCCGAGGCGGCACGCCGGGCGGCCGAGCAGGCGGCGGCAGCGGCGGCGGCCGGCCCGAAGCCGACGGCGCCTCCCGCGGCGGACGCGCCCCGCGCGCCCCGGCTGCCCGCGGCAGCCACGGGCACCGAGGGCGCGCCCGAGGTCCCGGACACGGCGACGACCGTGCCGACGCCCGTCGTCACGCCGTCGGACGCCTCCGGCGGTACGGCCGAGGACACCACGGTCCTGCGGCCCGTGCGCGACGACCGGGACGGGACGGACGGCCACGGATCCCGGCACGGAGGATCCGCCGCCGGGGCTCCCGAGTCGGAGTCCGAGGTGACGGCCGAGCTGCCCAGGCCGGTGGTGGCGCCGGGCACGGCGGACGAGACGGCGGACGAGACGGCGGTCCTGCCGCCCGTGCCGCCCGCCGAGGAAGAGACCGCCGTCCTGCCGTCCGTGCCGCAGGGAGCCGCCGACGAGACGGCGGTCCTGCCCCCGGTCCGCGAGGACGACCCGGCCGACCGGGTCCCGCCCGGGTACTTCCGTGAGGAGCGGTCCGCCGACCGGCCCGCCGAGCCCGAGGACCGCACCCGGGAGCTGCCCCGGATCGACCCCGACCAGGCGCCGCCCCGCAGGCGGCGGTCCGACTGGGCCGAGGAGACGCCGCTGGACGACCTGCCGACCCTGGCGGACGAGCTGCTGGGCCCGCGGGACGACGACCACGGTGACGGCCGCGACGGCAGGGGCGGCGGCCGGGGGAGGGGCCGGGGCCGGCGCTGACCGGGCTCCCCGCCGTCCGTCAGGGCCCGTCGTCCAGGGGCCGCCCGCCTCCGGCGTCCGTTGTCGGCGGTGGCCCGCACAATGGAGGACGCGGCGCGGAGTGCGCGGCGGAGTACGACGTGAGCGTGATGGAAGGACGGCGTGACCCATGACCGTGTGGGACGACCTCGTCGGGCAGGAGCGGGTGAGCGAGCAGCTCGCCGCCGCCGCCCGTGACGCCGACGCCTTCGTCACCGCCGTGACATCCGGCGGACCGCCCCCCGAGGCGTCGAGCATGACGCACGCGTGGCTCTTCACCGGCCCGCCCGGCGCCGGCGTCACACAGACGGCGCGGGCCTTCGCCGCCGCGCTCCAGTGCGTGAGCCCCGACCGCGCCCTCGGCGGCGTCCCGGGCTGCGGCTTCTGCGACGGCTGCCACACGGCGCTCATCGGCACCCATGCGGACGTCAGCACGGTCGCGGCGGTCGGCGCGCAGATCCTCGTGGAGGACATGCGCGACACCGTCCGCAAGTCGTTCACCTCACCGGCGAACGGCCGCTGGCAGATCATCCTCGTCGAGGACGCCGAGCGGCTGAACGAGAAGTCGGCCAACGCCGTCCTCAAGGCCGTCGAGGAGCCCGCCCCCCGCACGGTGTGGCTGCTGTGCGCCCCGTCCGTCGAGGACGTCCTGCCCACGATCCGCTCCCGCTGCCGCCATCTGAATCTGCGCACCCCCCCGGTCGAGGCGGTCGCCGACATGCTCGTACGCCGCGAGGGCGTCGAGCCGGACGTCGCCGCCGCGGCCGCCCGTGCCACCCAGGGCCACATCGACCGCGCCCGCCGCCTGGCGACGGACCCGGCGGCCAGGGAACGCCGCGCCGCCGTGCTGAAGCTGCCCCTGCGGGTCGACGACGTCGGCAGCGCCCTGAAGGCCGCGCAGGAGCTGGTGGACGCGGCGGTGGCGGACGCCAAGGAACTCGCCGAGGAGCTGGACACCAAGGAGGCCGACGAGCTGAAGGCCGCCCTGGGCGCGGCCCCGGGCGGCCGGCTGCCGCGCGGCACGGCGGGCGTGATGAGCGATCTGGAGAAGAACCAGAAGCGCCGCAGCTCGCGCACCCAGCGCAACACCCTCGACGTCGCCCTGAGCGATCTCACCACCTTCTACCGCGACGTCCTGGCCCTCCAGCTCGGCTCCCGCGTGGCGATCGCCAACGCCGACTCCATGGACGCCCTGGAGCGCGTCGCCCGCGCCGGCACGCCGGAGTCCACCCTCCGCCGCATCGAGGCGATCGCCGCCTGCGGGGAGGCCCTCGACCGCAATGTGCCGCCGCTGCTCGCGGTGGAGGCGATGACGATGGCGCTCAGAGCGGGCTGACCGGGGCGACGCGCACGAGGGGCCCCGGCGCCCGGCGGGAGAACACGCCCGGCGGAAGAACACGGACGGCGGTTGACGGCATAACTCGTCCGAGGCGCGTCGGGCACGCAGCGCATCGACACCGTCGCTGACGGTTACGCTCGCCGGATGTACTCAAGGCGCACTCACCGCAGGACCCGCAGGACCCTCGGCCTCCGCACCGGAGCCACCCTGTTCGCCGCCGCACTGCTCGCCACCGCCTGTTCGGCCGGAGGCGTGTCGACGTCGGCCGGTGCGACGGCGGCGCAGGACGCGGCCGGCGCGACCGAACTGGCGAAGGCGACACTGACCGCGCTGCCCGGGGCCACCCCCTCCGCCCTGGCCCCGTACTACGGGCAGAAGCTGAGCTGGCGGGAGTGCGGCGTCCCCGGTTTCCAGTGCGCCACGATGAAGGCGCCGCTCGACTACGCGAAGCCCGCCGACGGGGACGTCAGGCTCGCCGTGGCCCGCAAGAAGGCCACCGGCCCCGGCAAGCGGCTGGGCTCGCTGCTGGTGAACCCGGGCGGGCCGGGCGGCTCCGCGATCGGCTACCTCCAGCAGTACGCGGGCATCGGCTACCCGGCCGAGGTCCGTGCCCGGTACGACATGGTGGCGGTCGATCCGCGGGGCGTGGCCCGCAGCGAGCCCGTGGAGTGCCTCGACGGGCGGGAGATGGACGCGTACACGCGCACGGACACCACCCCGGACGACGCGCGGGAGACCGACGCCCTGGTCGACGCCTACAAGGGCTTCGCCGAGGGCTGCGGAGCGGACGCGCCGAAGCTGCTGCGCCACGTCTCGACCGTCGAGGCGGCCCGGGACATGGACATCCTGCGCGCGGTCCTGGGCGACGGGAAACTGAACTACGTCGGGGCGTCCTACGGCACCTTCCTCGGGGCGACGTACGCCGGGCTGTTCCCGGACCGGGCGGGCCGGCTGGTCCTGGACGGCGCGATGGACCCGTCCCTGCCCGCCCGCCGCCTGAACCTCGAACAGACGGCGGGCTTCGAGACGGCGTTCCAGTCCTTCGCGAAGGACTGCGTGAAGCAGCCCGACTGCCCCCTCGGCGACAGGAACACCACCCCCGGCCAGGTCGGCAGGAACCTGAAGGCGTTCTTCGGCGACCTGGACGCCGAGCCGGTCCCCACCGGCGACGCCGACGGCCGCAAGCTCACCGAGTCCCTCGCCACCACGGGCGTGATCGCCGCGATGTACGACGAGGGCGCCTGGCAGCAGCTGCGCGAGGCACTGGCCTCGGCGATGAAGAAGAAGGACGGCACCGGCCTGCTGGCCCTCTCCGACAGCTACTACGAGCGCGATGCCGACGGCGGCTACAGCAACCTGATGTTCGCCAACGCGGCGGTGAACTGCCTGGACCTCCCGGCGGCCTTCTCCTCCCCGGACGAGGTGCGCGCCGCGCTCCCCGAGTTCGAGAAGGCGTCCCCGGTCTTCGGCGAGGGCCTCGCCTGGTCCTCTCTGAACTGCGCGTACTGGCCGGTCCGCCCCACGGGCGAGCCGCACCGCATCGAGGCCGCCGGGGCGTCGCCGATCGTCGTGGTCGGCACCACCCGCGACCCGGCCACCCCCTACCGCTGGGCCCAGGCCCTGGCCGACCAGCTCTCCTCCGGCCGCCTCCTCACCTACGAGGGCGACGGCCACACCGCCTACGGCCGCGGCAGCACCTGCGTCGACACGGCGATCAACACCTACCTCCTGCGCGGCACCCCGCCCGCGGACGGCAAACGCTGCTCCTGACCACCGGCGGCCCCACCCGACCCACCTGCTCCACCCGCCCCGGAGCCCCGGCCCCGGGGCGGGTGCGAAGCACCCCCGGAAACTGTGTAGACTTACCGACGTTGCTGATCGCACCATGGGTGCGCACAGCGTGCCGCCTTAGCTCAGATGGCCAGAGCAACGCACTCGTAATGCGTAGGTCTCGGGTTCGAATCCCGAAGGCGGCTCCACTGGAACCCCAGGACCGGAACATACCGGCCTGGGGTTCTCTCGTTCGGTGGGCCGTGAGCAGTGGCTCGTGTGCTCACAGGGCTCACAGGGCTCACTTCGCGTCCGCGTAGCACTCCACCACCGCCGTCGTGAACGGGAACCGTACCGGCGTACGGCCGAAGGTGAGCCGGCCCGCGAGGTCGGCCGCGTCACGGATCGCCGCGACGACGGTGTCGGCCTCCTCCCGCGGACAGTGGACGATCACCTCGTCGTGCTGGAAGAAGACCAGCTCCGCCGCCATGTCCGCGCAGGACCGCCGCAGCGCGGCCAGCATCAGCAGGGCCCAGTCGGCCGCGCTGCCCTGGACGACGAAGTTGCGGGCGAAACGGCCCCGGGCGCGGGCGTCGGTGGAGGCGTAGCCCGGCACCCACTCCTGCGGGCGGCCCACGGCGTCGGAGGGGTCGTCCTGCGGCAGGCCCGGCTCCTCGACGTCGCCGCCCGTGCCGGCCGCCGGCGGGCAGGTGCGGCCCAGCCAGGTCCGCACGAGCCGGCCCTCCTCGCCCGCGCGGGCCGCGTCGTCGACGTAGGCCACCGCCCGGGGGAAGCGGCGCCGGAGGGCGGCGAGGTTCTTCAGGCCGTCACCGGAGGTCTGGCCGTACACCGCGCCGAGCACGGCGAGCTTGGCCTGCGCGCGGTCGCCGGAGAAGGCGTGGTCGGACACCGACTGGTAGAGGTCGGTCTCCCGGCCGGCCACCTCCATCAGCCCGGGGTCGCGGGAGATCGCGGCGAGGACGCGCGGCTCCATCTGGTCGGCGTCGGCCACGACCAGGACCCAGCCCGGGTCGGCGACGGCGGCCCGCCGGATCACCTTGGGGATCTGCAGCGCGCCCCCGCCGTTGGTCACCCACCGGCCGGTGACCGTGCCGCCGGCGAGGAACTCGGGGCGGAAACGTCCGTCGCGCACCCAGTCCTGCAGCCAGGACCAGCCGTGGGCGACCCATATCCGGTACAGCTTCTTGTAGGCGAGCAGCGGCCGCACGGCAGGGTGGTCGACCGACTCCAGCTCCCAGCGGCGGGTGGAGGAGACCTTGACGCCGGCCTGCGCGAACGCCCTGACCACGTCCGCGGGCAGGTCCGGCCGCACCCGGCGTCCGAACGCCGCGGACACCTCCTCCGCCAGCTCGGCCAGACGGCGCGGCTCGCCGCCGCCCGCGTACCGCTCGCCGAGCAGGTCGTGCAGCACCTCGCGGTGCACGTCGGCCCGCCAGGGCAGCCCGGCGCGGTTCATCTCGGCGGCCACCAGCGACCCGGCCGACTCGGCCGCCGTCAGCAGCCGCATCCGGTCCGGGTGCGCGGCCCGGTCGTGGCGGCGCTGCTGCTCGGCGTAGACGGAGAGCAGATCCTCCAGGGGCAGGTGGGTGCCCTCTGGTTCGAACAGCGGGGACTGCGCGCCCGGTGCGGCGGACCGCTGGGGCGGGTCGGGCGGCACCGGTCCGCCGCGCAGGCGGGCGAGGGCGGCGGCGGCCGACCGGGGCTGCCCGTACCGGCCCTCGTGGCCGAGCAGGAGGGTCTCGGCGGCCTCGATGTCGTAGCACCGCTCCACTCGCACCCCCGCGGTGAGCAGGCGCGGGTAGATCTCCGCGGTGGACCGCCACACCCACCGGGTGACGTCCGGCCGGGCGCGTACGGCTCCGGCGAGGTCCGGCTCCCGCCGCACCGGACCGGCGGGCAGCCCGTCGGGGCCGAGGGGGGCGACGTCCACGCCACCGTCCTCGGCCACGGCGAGCGCCCACCGGTCGGCCATGGGGCGAGTGTCGCAGGGGGGACTGACAACGCCCCGCCGCGACCGGTGCCCCGGCTCAGCCCTCCTGCCCGCCGGCCTCCGTCTCCTCCGGCTTCTTCGTCTCCTCCGCCTCCCCGGTCACCTCGATGAACTGCGCCAGCATCTCGGTGACGTACCGCTCGGTGGCCTCCTTGCCGAGGCCGAGCCCGCTGAGCACGCCCTCGCCGTGCTCGTGCTCCAGCAGGGCGAGCAGGATGTGCTCGGTGCCGATGTAGTTGTGGCCCAGGCGCAGGGCCTCGCGGAAGGTGAGCTCGAGGACCTTCTTGGCCGCGGGGCCGTACGGCACCAGCTCCGGGACCTCCCCGGCGGCGGGCGGGAGCGCGGCGAGGGCCGCCTCGCGGACCGCGTCCAGGGTCACGCCCTGCGCGGCGATCGCCTTGGCGGAGAGGCTCTCGTGCTCGGTGAGCAGGCCGAGGACGAGGTGCTCGGGCAGGCCCTCGGCGTTGCCGGCGGTCTTGGCCGCGTTGTGGGCGGCCATCACCACGTTGCGCGCGCGGGGCGTGAAACGGCTGAAGCCCTGGCTCGCGTCCAGATCGGCGGACTCCTTGGGCACGAAGCGCTTCTGCGCCGCCTGCCGGGTGACGCCCATGCTCCTGCCGATGTCCGTCCAGGACGCGCCCGAACGCCGGGCCTGGTCCACGAAGTGGCCGATGAGGTGGTCGGCCACCTCACCGAGGTGCTCACCGGCGATGACGGCGTCCTGGAGCTGCTCGAGCGGCTCCGCGTGCACCTTCTTGATCGCGGTGATGAGTTCGTCGAGACGTACGGATGACGTGATGCTCGGGTTCGGATGCGTCGTCATGTGTCAACCGTAGGTTGCACCCAGGAGGCTGTCAACCGACAGTTGACAGCCTCCTGGGCGGTCCTGCGGTCTCCCGCGTGTCTACTTCGGCGAGGCCACCACCAGCCTCACCGCGAGCCCCGTGAACACCGTCCCGGAGACGATGTTCAGCCAGCGGTTCACCCGGGCGCTGCGCCTGAGCAGGCCCGCCAGCCGGCCGGACAGCAGGCCCACGCAGCCGTCCCACAGGAAGCCCATCACCACGAGCGTCGCGCCGAGCAGCAGCAGCTGACCGGGGACGTGCCCGAGGGAGGGGTCGACGAACTGCGGCAGGAACGCCACGTTGAAGAGGATCACCTTGGGATTGAGCAGATTGGTGATCGCGCCCTGCCAGAAGGCCCGCCGCATCCCCGTGCCCCGGGGCGCCGCTCCGTCCCCGCCCGGCACCGAGCGGTCCCGGAAGGCCTTCACCGCCAGGTACAGGAGGTAGGCCGCGCCTGCCCAGCGCAGCACGTGGTACAGCGTCGGCAGCGTCGTGAACAGCGCCGACAGGCCGAGCGCCGCGGCGACCGCGTGCACCAGCATCGCGCAGGCCACACCGGCCGCGGCCATGACGCCGGCCGCGGGCCCGCCCCGCCCGCCCATCGCCACGATGAACATCATGTCGGGCCCCGGAGTGACGCACAGCGCGAAGGCGGCGACGAGGAACGCCGCGTAGAGAGTCGTGTCCACCATGCGCGCCATGCTGGACGGCGCACACCGCGGCCGGCGACCGGATTTCGCGGAGCGGGACACGCCGCGGCCCGGTGTCCGCGGGCCGTGGCACCATCACCGGGTGAGTACGTCCAGCACCGTCGACCGCGCCCTCGGGGCCGCCCTGTACGACACCGCCGACACCGCCCTCGACACCGCCGCCTCGCTGCTCGCGGCCGATCCCGCGGCGGACGCCGAACTGTCCCGGCGGGGCGAGGAGTTCGTGGCCACGGCGTGGCGGCGCGGCTGGCAGCCCGCCGACGTCGTACGGATCGTGCGGCGCGAGCTGGACGACGTGCACGTACGGCTGGTGGCCGCGCTGATCCGGGCCCAGGCGGCGCACGACCGTCCCCGCGGCCCGCGCTGGGCCGCGCAGCTCGACGGCCTCCCGGACGGGCCGGCGCCCCGCGCCGACCGCTTCTCGCACGCCACCGCCGTACTGGAGCTGTACCGCCTGCTGCTGCGCCTGCCCGTGCTGGAGCCGCTGGAGGCACCGGACGCGCCTGGCGCGCCCCGTCACGAGCCCCGGTCCGAGTCGCGCGCCCTCGCCCGCATCCGCGCGCTGCTCGCCAAGGCGGAGGCGACCGGGTACCCGGAGGAGGCGGAGGCGCTCAGTGCCAAGGCGCAGGAGCTGATGGCCCGGCACAGCGTCGACGAGGCGCTGCTGTCGGCCCACGCGCCCTCGCCCGACACGCCGGGCGCCTGCCGGATCGGGGTGGAGCCGCCGTACGAGCAGGCCAAGGCGGTGCTGCTGGACGCGGTGGCCGGGGCCAACCACTGCCGGGCCGTGTGGAACGAGCCCCTCGGCTTCTCCACCGTCGTCGGCTTCGAGACCGACCTGGAGGCGGTCGAGCTCCTCTACACCTCCCTGCTGGTGCAGGCCGAGACCGCGATGACGAAGGCGGAGGCCGCCCAGCGCGCCGGCGGACGCAAGCGGACCAAGACCTTCCGCCAGTCCTTCCTGGCGGCCTACGCCCACCGCGCGGGCACCCGGCTGAGGGCCGTCGCCGAGCGGACCGCCGCCGAGACCGGGACGGCCGACGCCGGCCTGCTCCCCGTTCTCGCCTCCCGCGACGTCGCGGTCACCGACCGGCTGGAGCGGATGTTCCCCGAGACGACCACGACCCGGCTGCGCGGCGCCGACGACGCGGCGGGCTGGACGGAGGGCACCCGCGCGGCCGACCGGGCCCGGGTCGGCCGGCGGCGCCCGTTGCCGTAGGAACGAACCACCGGGCGTCGGCGTCGGGACCGCCGGGGCGACGGCCGCGACGCCCAGCCCGGCGGCGCGCACCGGTGCGCCCCCGTCGCGGTCACGGGCGCGCGGGTGCGCCGGTCAGGAGCCGCCGAGACCGGCCGTCGGCAGCCCGGGCGGCATCGTCCCGCCCTCGGCCTTGGTGTAGGTCTCCTCGCCGACGGCGCCCTGCCACTTCACCTTCAAGGACGTCCCGCCGACCGGCTCGACGGTCCCGACCGCCCGGTCCTCGTTGCCGTCGCTGCACTTCAGGCGGATCGTGCGGGTGCCGGAGCCCTCCTCGGCGGTGCCGCTGCACATGGTCCCGCCCGTGGCGAAGAGGGCGGCCTTGTCGCCGGTGACCACCAGGGCGACGGCGTGGCCGTCGGTGGTCGCCAGCCAGCTGCCCTCCAGCTCACCGGCGGAACCCGAGGAACCGGCGGAAGCGGTGGGTGACGAACCGCCGCCCTCACCCCCCGCGCCCGCGCTCGCCGACGCACCGGGCGCGGCCGAGGACGCGTCCCCCTTTCCGGAGGCGTCGTCGGCACCGCCGTCGTCGGTGCACGCGGTCAGCGTCAGCGCGCCCACCAGCCCGACGGCCGCGAGCGCCGCGCGCACGGCCGTACCCGCCGTGCGGCCCCTGCCCCTCGCGCCGGCCGCGCTCACCGTGCTCTTCGCAGTCCCCAACGTCACCGCAAGCTCCAAGCTGTAGCCGGACGGCCGGGTCGGCCCCGAGTCAGCCGCAAGCTACCAGGACGCCCCCGCGGCCCCTGTCGAGTCGCCCGGCATGGACACCGTGGGGGACACCGCGGGGCAGGTCGACGGCATGTTCTCCTGTTCCCGGGGCATACGCGGGGAACGACTCCGCCGGAGCGGGCGTCTCAGAAGGCAGGGGACCGGGCCGAGCGGTCGGCGCGGCTGTAATCACGGGAACACCGCGCGTGCACGTGCATCTGCTCATGCATCTGCACGTGAACAGCGTTATGATCCGGACCAGTTGACCACTGCACCAATGGCCACATCAGCCAGTGCACCATCGGGGAGCGACCTGTGGACCACGACGTGTACGACGTTGACGACGCGTCCGGCGTGTACAACGGCATGGCCGCCACGCAGTTGCACGACGTGGCCTGGCAGAAGAGCCGGCACAGCAATTCGCAGGGGTCCTGCGTGGAGTTCGCGCGCCTGCCCGGCGGCGGTGTCGCCGTGCGCAACTCACGCTTTCCCGACGGGCCCGCGCTGGTCTACACGCGCGCCGAGATCGAGGCCATGCTGCTGGGCGTCAAGGACGGCGAGTTCGACCACCTGATCGCGAGCTGACGCTCACACCGCCCCCGCTCACACCGCCCCCGCTCACACCGCCCCCGCTCCCGCTCCCGCGGCCGCCGCCCCCGTCAGTCCGCGGGCCGGCGGAGCCGGAACAGCGCCCAGACCACCTTGCCGTCCAGCGCGCCGACGAGCGGGTGCCAGCCCCAGCTGTCGCTGAAGGAGTCGACGAGGAACAGGCCGCGGCCCGACTCCGCCGAGAAGTCGTCCGCCTCGCGCGCCACCGGGCCGGTGTGGCTGGGGTCGCGCACCGCGCACACCAGCCGTTCCGTCCAGCGCATCAGATGCAGCCGTACGGGGCCCTCCCGGTCGGCCAGACGCGGGGTGTCCGTCGGCAGCGCGTGCCGCAGGGCGTTGGTGACGAGCTCGGAGACCACCAGGCAGACGTCGTCGAAACGGTCGCCCGTCTCCCAGCCGTCCAGCGTGGCGCGGGTGAACCGCCGGGCCTCGCGCACCGCCTCGTAGCGGGGCGGCAGGGCGCAGGAGGCGGCGTCGGAGACGGCCGCGGGGTCGATCGGCGGAAGGCCCTGCCTCGACGGCTCGAGCATGGTCGATCCATTCGTCCCCATGCGAGGCACTCCCGGAATTCGCGGTCGTAGCGATGCGGCGCGGTGGTGCGGGACCATGGTTTCGGATGCGTTCCGCAGATGCAAGAGCAGATGCACGTGCACGTGACCGAAATGGACCTGCCCGTACCGCTTGCTGGCCAATTTTTCCCACATCTTCGCTTCGCGTTCACGCCACTTCGAAGCCGGAGAGCAGCAACTCCCTTTCCTTTCCTTCCCGTTGCCGTTGGCTCGATTCCGTTTCCGTAACCGGACGAGTACAGCTCGGAGTGTTTTAGTGGCAGACTTCGGCCCCTGAGGACGGCTGGGGAGGCTGGCGAACGTGAGCGCGGGAGAGCCCGGATCGGTGGTGCGGCGCATGCTGCTCGGATCACAACTCAGGCGACTGCGTGAGACACGGGGGATCACGCGCGAGGCGGCGGGCTACTCGATCCGCGCCTCGGAATCGAAGATCAGCCGGATGGAGCTGGGCCGGGTGAGCTTCAAGACCAGGGACGTCGAGGACCTGCTGACGCTGTACGGCGTCACGGACGAGCAGGAGCGCGCCTCCCTGCTGTCCCTGGTCAAGGAGGCCAACGTCGCGGGCTGGTGGCACAGTTACTCCGACGTGCTGCCCAGCTGGTTCCCCACCTATGTGGGCCTGGAGGGCGCGGCCTCGCTGATCCGCGTCTACGAGGTGCAGTTCGTGCACGGCCTGCTGCAGACCGAGGAGTACGCCCTCGCGGTCGTCCGGCGCGGCATGAAGGGCGCGAGCGAGGCGGACGTGGAGCGCAGGGTGGCGCTGCGGCTGGAGCGGCAGAAGCGCCTGGTCGCCGAGAACGCCCCCGACTTCCACATCGTCCTGGACGAGGCCGCGCTGCGCCGGCCCTACGGCGACCGGGCGGTGATGCGCGGGCAGCTCCAGCACCTGATCGACATGTCCGAACGCCCCAACATCCGCCTCCAGGTGATGCCGTTCGGCTTCGGCGGGCACTCCGGGGAGAGCGGCGCGTTCACGATCCTCAGCTTCCCCGAGTCCGACCTCTCGGACGTCGTGTACCTGGAGCAGCTCACCAGCGCCCTGTACCTGGACAAGCGCGAGGACGTCGCGCAGTACGAGACGGCGCTGGAGGAGCTGCAGCGGGACAGCCCGGGGCCGGACGAGAGCCGAGATCTCCTCCGAGGTCTCCTCCAACTCTCCTGAAACATCAGTACGATGACGCCCTGTCAGGCGAACGGCCAAACGGCAGCAGGGGATTGAGGGTTCACATGTCGTCGTACTTCACCGACCTCGCCCAGCAGTACATCGACGGCGAGTGGCGTCCGGGCACCGGTTCCTGGGACATCATCGACTTCAACCCGTACGACAACGAGAAGCTCGCCTCGATCACGACGGCCACCGCCGACGAGGTCGACGCCGCCTACCGCGCGGCCGGGCGCGCGCAAAAAGAGTGGGCGGCGACCAGCCCCTACACCCGCCGCGCGGTGTTCGAGAAGGTGCTGCGGCTGGTCGAGGAGCGCGAGGCCGGGATCAGCGAGGCGATCGTCGCCGAGGTGGGCGGCACGCGCGCGAAGGCCGCCTTCGAGGTGCACCTCGCCAAGGAGTTCCTGCGCGACGCGGTCCACCTGGCGCTGCGCCCCGAAGGCCGGATCATCCCCTCGCCGGTCGACGGCAAGGAGAACCGCCTCTACCGGATCCCGGTCGGTGTCGTGGGCGTCATCAGCCCCTTCAACTTCCCCTTCCTGCTCTCCCTCAAGCCGGTCGCCGCGGCGCTCGCCCTCGGCAACGGCGTCGTCCTCAAGCCGCACCAGAACACACCGGTCGTCGGCGGCACCCTGATAGCCAAGCTCTTCGAGGACGCCGGCCTGCCGGCCGGCCTGCTGAACGTCGTGGTCACCGACATCGCCGAGATAGGCGACGCCTTCCTCGAGCACCCGGTCCCCAAGGTGATCTCCTTCACCGGCTCGGACAAGGTCGGCCGGCACGTCGCCACCGTCTGCGCCGCGCACTTCAAGCGCTCGGTCCTCGAGCTGGGCGGCAACAGCGCCCTGGTGGTCCTCGACGACGCCGACATCGACTACGCGGTCGACGCCGCGGTCTTCAGCCGCTTCGTCCACCAGGGCCAGGCCTGCATGGCCGCCAACCGCCTCCTGGTCGACCGCTCGGTCGCCGACGAGTTCACCGAGAAGTTCGTCGCCAAGGTGAGGACCCTCAAGGCCGGCGACCCGAGCGACCCGGCGACGGTCATCGGCCCGGTGATCAACTCCTCGCAGGCGGAAGCGCTCTCCGCCGTGGTCGAGCAGGCCCTCGCCGAGGGAGCGACCGCCCTGGTGCGCGGCACGACCACGGACAACCTCGTCACGCCGTCGGTCCTGACCGGCCTGCCCGCCGGCTCCGCCCTGCTGAAGCAGGAGGTCTTCGGCCCGGTCGTCTTCCTCGTCCCCTTCGACGGGGAGGAGGAGGCCGTGCGCCTGGTCAACGACACCCCGTACGGGCTGAGCGGCGCCGTGCACACGGCGGACGTCGAGCGGGGCGTGAACTTCGCCCGGCAGATCGACACCGGCATGTTCCACGTGAACGACGGCACCGTGCACGACGAGCCCCTCGTGCCCTTCGGCGGCGAGAAGCACTCCGGCATCGGCCGGCTGAACGGCGACGCGATGCTGGAGGCCTTCACCACGCAGAAGTGGATATCGGTGCAGCACGGCCGGAGCCGCTTCCCGTTCTGAGCACCACCCCGGCACCTCCGGCACACGCCCGGCCCACGTCGGCCGGGCGGGCCGGGCGCGGGCCGCGCCGGCCGCCGGGCCTAACCTGGACCGCATGTCAGTGATCCGTCTCCTGGTGCTCGGCGCGGTGCGCCAGCACGGGCGGGCCCACGGCTACCAGGTGCGCAACGACCTGGAGTACTGGGGCGCGCACGAGTGGTCCAACGCCAAGCCCGGCTCGATCTACCACGCGCTCAAGCAGATGGCCAAGCAGGGACTGCTGCTCGCGCACGAGACCGCCCCGTCCACCGCGGGCGGTCCGCCGCGCACGGAGTACGAGATCACCGGAAAGGGCACCGAGGAGTACTTCGCCCTCCTCCGGGAGGCCCTGACCTCCTACGACCAGAAGCCGGACGTGCTCTCCGCCGCGCTCGGTCTCATGGTCGACCTCCGCCGCGAGGAGGTGCTGGCCCTCCTGGAGGAGCGGATCCGGGCCATCCAGGAGTGGCGCAGGGGCGTGACGGAGTACTACACCCCCGAGAGCGGCCCCGGGCAGCTCGGCCACATCGGCGAGATCATGAACTTCTGGGTGCACTCCGCCGACACGGGCGCCGAGTGGACCCGCGCGCTCGTGGAACGCATCCGCGAGGGCGCGTACACCTTCGCCGGTGAGGGCGAGCCGTTCGTCGGCGTCCTGGCGGACGGCGAGGAGAACCCGTACGCGACGGGGGAGCGGCATCCCGGGGACGCCGGCTGACCGAGTCCGGCCCGGGCGTGCGGACGGGACACCTTCTCCGGGCAGGCGGCAAGGCCGGGCCCGCCCGGGCTTGCACCTCACGTCGCGTGAGGCGGCAGCGTGGACGGCGACACAGAAGGGAGCGGAAGTGGGCTACTCCGTGGGACAGGTCGCCGGCTTCGCCGGAGTGACGGTGCGCACCCTGCACCACTACGACGACATCGGCCTGCTCGTACCCAGCGAGCGCAGCCGCGCGGGCCACCGGCGCTACAACGACGCCGACCTGGACCGGCTGCAGCAGATCCTGTTCTACCGCGAGCTCGGCTTCCCGCTCGACGAGGTCGCCGCCCTGCTCGACGACCCGGCCGCGGACCCGCGCGCGCACCTGCGCCGCCGGCACGAGCTGCTGACCGCCCGGATCGAGAAGCTGCAGAAGATGGCGGCGGCCGTGGAGCACGCCATGGAGGCACGCACGATGGGGATCAACCTGACACCACAGGAGAAGTTCGAGGTCTTCGGCGACTTCGACCCCGACCGGTACGAGGAGGAGGTCCAGGAACGCTGGGGCGACACCGACGCCTACCGCCAGTCCAGGCAGAAGGCCGCCTCGTACACGAAGGAGGACTGGCAGCGCATCCAGGACGAGGCCGACGAGCTCACCCGGCGCTTCGTCGCCCTGATGGACGCCGGTGAGCCCGCCGACTCCGAGGCGGCCATGGACGCCGCCGAGGACCACCGGCAGGCGATCGCCCGCAACCACTACGACTGCGGGTACGAGATGCACACCTGCCTGGGTGAGATGTACGTCTCGGACGAACGTTTCACGCGGAACATCGACGCCGCCGGGCAGGGTCTCGCCGCCTACATGCGCGACGCGATCCTCGCCAACGCCGTCCGCCACACTCCCTGACCGGCGGCCGTGGCCCGGGCCACTCCCGCATCACTCCCGGGCCACCACCACCGCCGTCCCGTACGCGCACACCTCGGTGCCCACGTCCGCCGCCTCGGTCACGTCGAAGCGGAACGCCAGCACCGCGTTGGCCCCCCGCGCGCGTGCCTGCTCCACGAGCCGCTCCATGGCCTGGTTGCGGGTCTCCACCAGCGTCTTGGTGAGCCCGCGCAGCTCACCGCCGACCAGCGACTTCAGCCCGGCGCCGATCTGGCTCCCCAGGTGCCGGGAGCGCACGGTCAGTCCGAAGACCTCCCCGATCACCTCCTGCACGCGGTGGCCGGGCAGGTCGTTCGTGGTCACGACGAGTACGTCGGGCCGAGGGCCCTGTCCGCCGCCGTATTCTTCGATGCCCATGGTTCACAGGCTTCCCCGGGCGGGCGCACGGCGCACCCCCGGTGCGCAGGTGGAACCTGGACCTCCGAGGCTGCGTTGATACGTTGAGGCAGCCAAGCCCCCAGCCCGCGTCCCCCAGTGCAGGAGCCACAATCCCGTGACCACGCTTGCGCTCGGCCCCGAGTGGCTGAGCCCGGACTACCTGATCGAGACCTTCGCCCTTCCCGGCATCCTGCTGATCGTCTTCGCCGAGTCCGGTCTCTTCGCGTTCCTGCCCGGCGACTCGCTGCTGTTCACCGCAGGTCTCTTCGTCGCCCAGGGCCAGTACATCAGCCAGCCGCTGTGGCTGGTGTGCACCCTGATCGTGCTGGCCGCCGTCATCGGCGACCAGGTCGGCTACATGATCGGCAAGTTCCTCGGCCCCAAGCTCTTCAACCGGCCGAACTCCAAGCTCTTCAAACAGGAGAACCTGGAGAAGGCCCACGAGTTCATGGAGAAGTACGGCCCCAAGGCGATCGTCCTGGCCCGCTTCGTGCCGATCGTGCGCACCTTCGCCCCCATCGTGGCGGGCGCCGGCCGCATGCAGTACCGCACCTTCCTCACGTACAACGTCATCGGTGGCGTGGCCTGGGGCACGGGCGTCACCCTCGCCGGCTACTGGCTCGGCCAGATCGAGTTCATCCGTACCAACGTCGAGCCCATCCTCGTCCTGATCGTCGTCGTCTCGGTCGTCCCGATCGCCGTCGAGTACCTCCGCGAGCGCAGGAAGAAGAAGCAGGCCCCGGCGCCCCGGCCCCCGGCCCCCCAGCTCCGGCAGCCCCAGCCCTCGTACCCGGTCATGGACGACGCCACGACCCAGCTCCGCAGGATCGACCCGAACCAGCAGCCGCACCCGCACCAGCAGCCGCACCAGCAGCCGTACGACCAGGGATACGGCCGGCAGCAGCCGTACGCCCAGCAGTACCCGCAGGGCTACGGCGGACAGCAGCCCCACGGTGACCAGCAGGGCGGCCAGTACCCGTACGACCAGGGCCGCTGAACACCCCGAAGGCGCGGGGCCGTACCGGCACACGGCCCCGCGGCCCCGGGCCCGCGGGCACCCGGTCCTAGAACCCCCGCGTCCGCTTCGCCGCCCGGCGGCCCGCCGCGCTCGCCGCACCCGGCACCCGCAGGAACAGCCGCGAGATCTCCCCGCCGAGGTTCACCCCGATGGCGATGGCCATGGCCAGCGCCACCGCCTTCGACAGCGACAGCAGCCCCGCGTCCACCTCGCCCTGCGAGATCGCCAGCAGCCCGAAGTACGTCGCCGAACCGGGCAGCAGCGGCCCGATCGCGGCGGTCGTGTACGGCAGCGCCGACGCGTACCGGTACCGGGACATCAGCTGCCCGAACAGCCCCACCAGCCCCGCCGCGGCGGCCGTGGAGGCCACCGGCGAGATGTCGCCGGCGTAGTGCATGGCGCCGTACACGCACCAGGCGACGCCCCCGTTCAGGGTCACCGCCAGCACGGTGGACCGCTCCTGCTGGAGCAGGATCGCGAAGGCCAGCGACAGCAGCATCGACGCGACGATCTGCACGACCGGCTCGTCGCCCGTGCCCAGCGCGGCGTCCGGGTTGAGCTCGGCGCCCAGCTGGACGCCGAAGTACAGCACCACCAGCACCCCGGCGACGATGCTGACGAAGAAGTACATGACCTCCAGCAGGCGCGCGGCGGCCGTGATGTAGAAGCCGGTCAGGCCGTCCTGCACGCCCGCCACCAGCGCCCGCCCCGGCAGCAGCGCGAACAGGCCACCGGTGATGACCGCGGACGCCTTCACGTCGACGTGCGTCAGCGTCAGCGCGATGCCGATCGCGGCCGGCGGCATCGCGGCCACCGCGAACTGGTAGAACTCCGGCAGCCCGCGCCCCGCGCACAGCCACGCCAGGCGGTCGCCGAGCATCGCGCCGAACAGCGCCGCGAAGAACACGATCGCGTCACCGCCGACGAGCAGCGAGGCCGCCCCGGCCAGCGAGCCGCTCGCCGCGGTCAGCACCCAGGTCGGATACGGGTGCCGGTTGCGGCGGATCTCTGCGAGGCGCCGGTAGGCCTCCTCCAGGGAGATCTGCGTGTCCGGGTCGCTGAGGTCGTCGACCAGCTGGAAGACGGCGGCGAGCCGCGTGTAGTCGGTGCCGCGGCGGCGGACCGTCCGCGACGCCGTCACCGGGTCCTCGACCAGGGACGGCTGGTGGGAGATCGACAGCAGGGTGAAGGTGACGTTCGGCTCGCAGCGGTCCAGGCCGTAGGAACGGCACACCGCGAACATCGCGGCCTCCACGTCCTCCGCGCCCTCACCGCCCGCCAGCAGCAGCTCCCCGATACGCAGGGTCAGGTCGAGCACGCGCGGCACGGCGGGGCCGGTGTCGTCGTCGTGCCGCTGCGCCGTCTCGGGCGCGGGCCGCTCGGCGACCGGCATGCGCAGCATCGTGCGCATGCGGTCCTGCCAGGGCGCGTCCTTGGTCAGGTTCACCGCGGGGAAACCGCCGGCGGGCGTGAACGCGGCCGGCGCGCTCCACGCGCTGTACGTGCTCGGCGTGCTGAACGCCGACCCCTCCGGCTCCGCGGCCGCGGCCGGCGGCACGTCCAGCCCCTCCGGCAGCGCGAACTCCGAGGTCGTCTCGGACTCCGAAGGGGCCTGCCGCGCGCGGGAGACCCCCGGCGGCACCTCGAACTCGGACGTCGTCGACGACTCGCCGTCGGCGG
This sequence comes from Streptomyces sp. NPDC006384, assembly GCF_042870695.1. Classification (NCBI taxonomy): domain Bacteria; kingdom Bacillati; phylum Actinomycetota; class Actinomycetes; order Kitasatosporales; family Streptomycetaceae; genus Streptomyces; species Streptomyces sp. NPDC006384. The sequence goes on along the minus strand of NZ_JBIAHR010000005.1, from coordinate 72,271 downwards.
ACGCCGCGACCCCACCGGGCTGCCGGAAGGCGCTGTGCGCCTCGTCCGACTGCGGTTTGCGGTCCTCCGCCTCGGTCACCTGCGCAACGCTCCTCGAGCCCTCGTACGACACACCCTCCTGTAGCCCTCAGTATGCGCACCCAAACGTGACGGGCCGCACGCTCAAGCGTGCGGCCCGTCACGGAAGGGGCGCCCGGTCAGTGACCGCCCTGCTCCTTGAAGCGCTTGTAGGACCGCTCGATCTCGGCCTCCGCGTCGACGCGGCCGACCCAGTTGGCGCCCTCGACGGACTTGCCCGGCTCCAGGTCCTTGTAGACCTCGAAGAAGTGCTGGATCTCCAGGCGGTCGAACTCCGACACGTGGTGGATGTCCCGCAGGTGCTCCACGCGCGGGTCCGTCGACGGGACGCACAGCAGCTTGTCGTCGCCGCCGGCCTCGTCCGTCATGCGGAACATGCCGATCGCGCGGCAGCGGATGAGGCAGCCCGGGAAGGTCGGCTCGTCCAGGATGACCAGCGCGTCCAGCGGGTCGCCGTCCTCGCCGAGGGTGTTCTCGACGAAGCCGTAGTCGGTCGGGTAGGCGGTCGAGGTGAACAGGCGGCGGTCCAGGCGGATACGACCGGTCTCGTGGTCCACCTCGTACTTGTTCCGCGAACCCTTCGGGATCTCGATCGTGACGTCGAACTCCACCGGACGCTCCTCCATGATCAGCACACAGTTCTGGTGGTTAAGTGTCCCCTACGCAGGTGGGTGATCGCGAAAGGGGCTGGTGGGAGTGCCAGAGCTGAGGCCTTGGCGGGCCGCGGGACCGCACGTGACGCGGATCGCGGCCGCCGTACGTCCGCGCGTCGCGCGCGTCGCACGGGCCGCCCGACCGCCTCTGGCGCGGTTCGCGCGGACCACCGGGCCGCGCGAACCGGCACGGACCGCGAGGCCGAGGACCTGGCAGTACACCGCCGGCGCCGCCACGGCCGGGCTGGCACTGGCCGCCGGTGTGGCGACCGCCGCCGGTCCCTGGGACTCCACGGGTCAGCGTACGGCCGAGCGGGACCGGGCAGTCGCCCTGGAACGCCCGGGTGGCACAGATCACGGCCGCGGACCCGCCGGTTCCGGTACGACCGCCGGACCGCCCCGGCCCGCCCCCAGCGCGGGACCCGTCCTGAAGGGCCTCGGCGGCACCTCCGACGCCCCCGCCGGCGGAGTCAGGGCGGCGCCCCGCGGACGCGCCCTCGCCGACGCCCTGGCCCCCCTCCTGGACGACCCCGCGCTCGGCAGCGGACGCGCGGCCTCGGTCGTCGACCTCACCACCGGCGAGCGTCTGTACGGCCTGGACGCCGGCACCCCGTTCACCCCCGCCTCCACCACCAAGATCGCCACCGCGGTCGCCGCCCTCACCGCCCTCGGCCCCGACCACCGCCTCACCACGCGCACCGCCCTGGAGACCGACACCGGCGAACTCGTCCTCGTCGGCGGCGGCGACCCCACCCTCACCGCCCGCGAGGGCGGCGGAAGAGACCTCGCGAGCCTGCGCACCCTCGCCGGGAGGACCGCCGAGGCCCTGAAGAAGCGGAACCTCACCCAGGTGACGCTGTCGTACGACACCACGCTCTACACCGGTACGGAGACCCACCCGATCGGGGTCAACGAGAACCTCGCGCCCCTCACCGCCCTGATGACCGACGAGGCCCGCACCGACGACTCCACCAGCGGCCCGGCACCCCGCGCGGCGGACCCGGCGGCGGACGCGGCCCGCGCCTTCGCCCGCCTCCTGGGCGAGCACGGCATCCGGACGTCGTCCCCCGGCCCCTCCAAGGCCACGGGCCGCGCCGCCACCCTCGCCACCGTCTCCTCGCCCCCGGTGTCGGACCTGGTCGAACGGATGCTGACCGACAGCGACAACGACATCGCGGAGGCCCTGGCCCGCCACACGGCCCTCGCCACCGGGCACCCCGCCGACTTCGACGGCGTCTCCGCCGCCCTCACCGCCCGGCTGAAGCAGCTCGGCCTGCCCGTGCGGGGCGCGGTCTTCCACGACGGCAGCGGCCTGGACCGCACCGACCGGATCACCGCCGACCTGCTCACCGCCCTGCTCGCCGAGGCGGCCGACCCGGCCCGTCCCGAGCTGCGCCCGGTCCTCACCGGCCTGCCCGTCGCCGGCTTCACCGGCACCCTGGCCGGCCGGTACGCGGAGGGCGCGTCCGGCCTCGTGCGCGCCAAGACCGGCACGCTGACCGGCGTCAACACCCTCGCCGGCACCGTGGCCACCCCCGACGGCCGCCTCCTCGCCTTCGCCTTCCTGGCCCACGGCACCACAGACCCCCGAGCAGCCCAACAAGCCCTGGACCGGGCAGCAACAACCCTGACGTCATGACCCACCGCCCCAGCTGCGGGCAGTCGTGCCTCCCCCCAGTGCCTCGAGAGCCTGGGAGGCACCCGGCCGGCGCCGGCCACGCGTCCCACCCCCGCGCCCCGCACAGCCTGCCCCCAGCGGCAGCGCTCACGTACGGTTGACGCATGACGAGCATCGGCGCATCTTCCGGCATGGTCGACTGGAATCTCGCGGTGGCGACCGCGACCCGGCTCGTACGGCCGGGCCCCGAGGTGAGCCGCGACGAGGCCCGGGCCATCGTCGCGGAGCTCCGCCGCCACGCCAGGACCTCGGAGGAACACGTCCGGGCCTTCACTCGTCTGGCCACCGAGGAGTCCCACGACACCCCCGTCCTCGTCGTCGACCGCCCCGGCTGGGTCCGGGCCAACGTCGCCGGGTTCCGGGAGATCCTCAAGCCCCTGCTGGAAAAGATGCAGGAGCGCCGCGGCAGCGGCGCGGGCAACGCCGTCCTCGGCGCGGTCGGCGGCAAGGTCACCGGCGTCGAGCTGGGCATGCTGCTGTCGTTCCTGTCCTCCCGCGTCCTCGGCCAGTACGAGACCTTCGCCCCGGCCGGCCGCGACCTGCCCGCCGGGTCGAACGGCGGCGGCCGGCTGCTGCTCGTCGCGCCGAACATCGTGCACGTGGAACGCGAACTCGACGTCGACCCGCACGACTTCCGCCTGTGGGTGTGCCTCCACGAGGAGACGCACCGCACCCAGTTCACCGCCGTGCCCTGGCTGCGCGACCACCTCGAGGGCGAGATCCAGGCGTTCCTCGCGGAGACCGACGTCGACCCCATGACCGTCCTGGAGCGTGTCCGCGAGGCCGTCCAGACGCTCGTCGGGGGCCGCCCCGAGGGCGAGGAGGACGACGGCGGCCGCTCGCTCGTCGAACTGGTGCAGACCCCCGCCCAGCGGGAGGTCCTCGGCCGGCTGACGGCCGTGATGTCCCTGCTGGAGGGCCACGCCGACTTCGTGATGGACGGCGTCGGCCCCTCCGTCGTGCCGAGCGTCGGCGAGATCCGCGAGAAGTTCCAGCAGCGCCGGGCCAAGGGCGCCTCCCGCCTGGACATGGCCCTGCGCAAGCTGCTCGGCCTGGACGCCAAGCTGCGGCAGTACCGGGACGGCGAACGCTTCGTGCGGGCCGTCGTCGACGAGTGCGGCATGGACGGCTTCAACCGCGTCTGGACCTCGCCCAACACCCTCCCCACCAAGTCGGAGATCGCCAAACCGGCGGACTGGATCGCGCGGGTGCACCGCACCCCGGAGGCGTGAGCCCCGCGTACGGGGCGTGAACGGAACCGGCCGACGGCAGGCAAACGCCCCACCAATCACCCGTCCGAGGGACCGTGAGCTCTCGGCAGGCGTGCGATGCTCGGGGAACGGCCCGTTTCTGTCACCGTCTACACACTCTGCGTGACCGGACTTCGGGCTCCTCACCCCCGAAACTTCATGAAGGGCACCGGACATGGGTCCCCATCCTGCGGTCGCGGCGATACGCCTGGCGGTCCGCCGCGTCCTCCACGACATCCTCACCGAACTGAACACCCCGGCCGGCGTCCACGCCGCGACGGCCGCCGAACACGCGCCCGAGCGCCCGCCGACGCCGCTCGTGCTCGTCGCGTGCTCCGGCGGCGCCGACTCCATGGCGCTCGCCTCAGCCCTCGCCTTCGAGGCGCCCCGGCTCGGCATCCGCGCCGGCGGCGTCACCGTCGACCACGGCCTGCAGCACGGCTCCGACCTGCGCGCCGAAGAGGTCGTCCTGCGCCTGCGGGAACTCGGCCTGGACCCCGTCGAGGCCACCGCCGTGACCGTCGGCCGCGCGGGAGGGCCCGAAGCCGCCGCCCGCGACGCCCGCTACGCCGCACTGGACGACGCCGCCGCCCGGCACGGCGCCGCCGCCGTCCTGCTCGGCCACACCCGCGACGACCAGGCCGAGACCGTCCTGCTGGGCCTCGCCCGCGGCTCCGGCATCCGCTCCCTGTCGGGCATGGCCGCGGTCTCGGGGGCCGGCGGCCGTTACCGGCGCCCCTTCCTCCACGTCGACCGGCAGACCGCCCGCAAGGCCTGCATGGTCCAGTCCCTGCCCGTCTGGGACGACCCGCACAACACCGACCCGGCGTACACCCGCTCGCGGCTGCGCCACGAGGGGCTGCCCGCCCTGGAGAAGGCCCTCGGCAAGGGCGTCGTCGAGGCCCTCGCCCGTACGGCCCAGCTCTCCCGGGACGATGCCGACGCCCTCGACACCTGGGCCCGCCAGGCGGAGACCGGCGTGCGCGACGCGTCCGGCCGGCTCGAGTGCGCCAAGCTCTACGCCCTCCCGCCCGCCGTACGCCGCCGCATCCTGCGCCGGGCGGCCATCGAGGCCGGTGCTCCGGCCGGTGCGCTCTTCGCCCGGCACATCGAGGAGGTCGACCGGCTGATCACCGGCTGGCGCGGTCAGGGAGCCATCAACCTCCCCGGCAAAGTCGTCGCACGGCGGCAGGGTGGCAGACTGGTGATTCGGCAAGGCTGAATCCGGCCCTCCCCCGATCCGCGCACGGATCACCGGGGGCGCTCCGGAGTGGCCGGTGGGACGACCGAAAGTGATGCGGGTGGACGCGAACGACATGGGTGCCGACCTCGAGAAGGTACTCATCACCAAGGAAGAGATCGACGCGAAGCTGGCCGAACTGGCCGCGAAGATCGACGCGGAGTACGCGGGCAAGGACCTGCTCATCGTCGGCGTCCTCAAGGGCGCCGTGATGGTCATGGCCGACCTGGCGCGCACGTTGTCCACCCCCGTCACCATGGACTGGATGGCGGTGTCCTCGTACGGCGCGGGCACCCAGTCCTCCGGCGTGGTGCGGATCCTCAAGGACCTCGACACCGACATCAAGGGCCGGCACGTCCTGATCGTCGAGGACATCATCGACTCCGGCCTGACCCTGTCCTGGCTGATCTCCAACCTCGGCTCGCGCGAGCCCGCCTCGCTGAAGGTGTGCACGCTGCTGCGCAAACCCGACGCCGCGAAGGTCGCCATCGACGTGGAGTGGGTCGGCTTCGACATCCCCAACGAGTTCGTCGTCGGCTACGGCCTCGACTACGCGGAGAAGTACCGCAACCTGCCGTTCGTGGGCACGCTCGCGCCCCACGTCTACGGCGGCTAGCACAGCCCGGCAGGGCGACGGGGAACCGCAGGGCCTCCCGCGCCGTTGGAGCATGCAGACGGGAACGCCGGCCGTCCCGTGCGGCTACGGGCCATCAGGCTGGGGTACCGTCAGAAGAACTGTCTTATCAAACTCACTATGGCAGGAGGGACGGGGCGGCACCGCTCCGTGTGGATGGACGTGAAGCGATACTTCCGTGGGCCGGTCATGTGGATCGTGCTGGCCGTCCTTGCCGTGGTCGTGTTGATGCAGGTCGTCGGCTCGTCCGGTGGCTACAAGACGGTGGACACCGGCCAGGTCGTCCAGGCGATCAACGACAACAAGGTCGAGTCGGCCAAGCTCACCACCGGCGACGAGCAGATCATCAAGGTCCAGCTCAAAGACGGCGTGAAGGTCAAGGGCAGCTCGAAGATCCAGGCGAGCTACATCGGCGACCAGGGCGTGACCCTCGCCAACACGCTGCAGAACAAGTACCAGGACAAGCAGATCCCCGACGGCTACACCGTGTCGCCGTCCAAGCAGAACGCGTTCGTCGGCATCCTGCTCTCCCTGCTGCCGTTCGTCCTGATCGTGGTCGTCTTCCTGTTCCTGATGAATCAGATGCAGGGCGGCGGCTCCCGGGTCATGAACTTCGGCAAGTCCAAGGCGAAGCTCATCACCAAGGACACCCCGAAGACGACGTTCGCCGACGTCGCCGGGTCGGACGAGGCCGTCGAGGAGCTCCACGAGATCAAGGAGTTCCTCCAGGAACCGGCCAAGTTCCAGGCCGTCGGCGCCAAGATCCCCAAGGGCGTGCTGCTGTACGGCCCGCCCGGCACCGGCAAGACCCTGCTCGCGCGCGCCGTCGCCGGCGAGGCGGGCGTCCCGTTCTACTCGATCTCCGGTTCCGACTTCGTCGAGATGTTCGTCGGTGTCGGTGCCTCCCGAGTGCGTGACCTGTTCGAGCAGGCCAAGGCGAACGCCCCGGCCATCGTCTTCGTCGACGAGATCGACGCGGTCGGCCGCCACCGCGGCGCCGGCCTCGGCGGCGGTCACGACGAGCGCGAGCAGACCCTGAACCAGCTGCTCGTCGAGATGGACGGCTTCGACGTCAAGGGCGGCGTGATCCTCATCGCCGCGACGAACCGGCCCGACATCCTCGACCCGGCGCTGCTGCGCCCGGGCCGCTTCGACCGGCAGATCGCCGTCGACCGGCCGGACATGCAGGGCCGTCTGGAGATCCTCAAGGTCCACCAGAAGGGCAAGCCGGTCGCCCCGGACGTCGACCTGGCCGCCGTCGCCCGCCGTACGCCCGGCATGACCGGTGCCGATCTGGCCAACGTGCTGAACGAAGCCGCCCTGCTGACGGCCCGCAGCGACCAGAAGCTGATCGACAACCACATGCTGGACGAGGCGATCGACCGGGTGGTCGCGGGCCCGCAGAAGCGGACCCGGATCATGTCGGACAAGGAGAAGAAGATCACCGCGTACCACGAGGGCGGTCACGCCCTGGTCGCGGCGGCCTCACCGAACTCCGACCCGGTCCACAAGATCACCATCCTGTCCCGGGGCCGTGCCCTCGGCTACACGATGGTGCTCCCGGACGAGGACAAGTACTCGACCACGCGCAACGAGATGCTCGACCAGCTCGCCTACATGCTGGGCGGCCGCGCGGCCGAGGAACTCGTCTTCCACGACCCGACGACGGGTGCCGCCAACGACATCGAGAAGGCCACCAGCGTGGCCCGCGCGATGGTCACGCAGTACGGCATGACCGAGCGTCTCGGCGCGATCAAGTTCGGCGGCGACAACACCGAACCCTTCCTCGGCCGTGAGATGGCGCACCAGCGCGACTACTCGGAAGAGGTCGCCGCGCTGGTCGACGAAGAGGTCAAGAAGCTCATCGAGACGGCGCACAACGAGGCCTGGGAGATCCTGGTCGAGAACCGCGACGTCCTCGACAACCTCGTCCTCGCCCTGCTGGAGAAGGAGACGCTCGGCAAGGAGGAGATCGCCGAGATCTTCGCCCCGATCGTCAAGCGCCCGCCCCGGCCCGCCTGGACCGGCTCCTCCCGCCGCACCCCCTCGACCCGTCCGCCGGTGCTCTCCCCCAAGGAGCTCGCACTGACCAACGGGGCGAACGGCGCGACGGCGGCCGTCTCCACCGCCAAGAGCACCACGGCGGAGCCCGCCCCGGCACCGGAACGCACTCCGGAGGACCGCCCGGAGAGCTGATCCAGGCCCTCCCCGCGGCCCCACCGGGCCCGGAATGTATGCCGTGCCCCCCAGGTTCTAGCCTGGAGGGCACGGCATTCCCGTATGCCGACATGCCAGAAGACAGGAACGAGGCACGACATGACCGACCCCGTGACGCTGGACGGCCTGGGGCCGATCGGTGAGTTCGACGAGAAGCGGGCCGAGAACGCCGTACGAGAACTGCTGATCGCGGTCGGCGAGGACCCGGACCGCGAGGGCCTGCGGGAGACCCCGGCCCGGGTGGCGCGGGCGTACCGGGAGCTCTTGGCCGGACTGTGGCAGGAGCCCGAAGAGGTATTGACGACGACGTTCGACCTCGGTCACGACGAGATGGTCCTGGTGAAGGACATCGAAATCGTTTCCCTGTGCGAGCATCACCTGCTGCCGTTCCACGGTGTGGCGCACATCGGCTACATCCCCGCCGAGACGGGAAAGATCACAGGCCTGTCGAAGCTGGCACGCCTCGTGGAGGTGTTCGCCCGCCGCCTGCAGGTGCAGGAACGTCTCACCACGCAGGTCGCCGACTCGCTGATGCGCATACTCGAAGCCCGCGGCGCGATTGTCGTCATCGAGGCCGAGCACATGTGCATGTCGGTGCGCGGGGTTCGCAAGCCTGGGGCCAAGACCACCACTTCGGCTGTGCGTGGGCAGCTTCGGGACGCGACCACTCGGGCCGAGGCGATGAGTCTGATACTGGCGCGCTGACTTGATTGTCAGTGGTGTCCAGTACCGTCCTTGATCAGTGGCTTCGGCCCCTGATCAAGGGAGCACCTCCGTGGGGTACGGGCTGCCCAGCAGGCAGACGGTGAACGTGGTCGGGGGGCGCCGACGGGCGCGGGACATCGACGTGGGCTGTCGGATCTGGACGCTGGACGAGTTCCGGACGGTGGAGACCACGGTCGCCGATGTGGTGACCACGAAGGTCCGCGAGGTTGTGGACATCACCACTGATCGCGCGACATTCACTGTTGCGCCGGACCAGATGCTCGGACGCCGGACGGCTGGGTGCACGCGAGGGAAGCCGAGGGCACCGTCCTTGCCTGGACACCTGCGCGAAAGCTGTGCCGTGAGCGATTGACCGTCACCCCGGGATACGACTTCGGTTACCTGCTGGGCGCCACGTGCTCGGACGGGACGGTAGGCAGGAATTACGTTTCGTCGGTTGTCAACGGCCAGGCGTTCGCCCAGCGATACGCACGATGTCTCGGTACGGCGGTCGGACTCGCTGCGCGGCTGGAGCCGGTGACACGCCCGTCCGGTTATCTGCAGCGGGACCTGCCAGGTTTCCGGGTTCGTGTCGTCTCGTCCTATCCGGCCGATGTGATGAGGCAGTACGTGGGTGGAGACGCACACCACCAACGTCAGCTTTTTCCCCGCGTGGTGCTGCGGGACAGGGACACCTTCGAAGGTTTTCTGGACGGCTGCACCGACGGCGACGGCTTCAGGTCCAAGACCTGGCGTGGGCGTCTTCTGGTCAGTGCGAACGTTCCGTTCCTCATCGAACTGGCCCGGATCGTCGGTGCGAGATTCACCCCTCGCACCGACGGCCGGGCCTCACACCTGGTCGTGGCCGACAGTTGGCCCTCGCGAGGCACTTTCGTCCCCGAGCGGCATCCTCTTCAGTTGAGGGAGTCTTCCTGGCAACAGGTGCATACGGTCCGTGTGCGTACCGCCGGAGCCAAGCCGTTCACCCTCCACAGCTACCGTCTCGACCCTCATCCCAGCTTTCTGGTCAACGGTCATCTGGCCCGCCGGCCTTGGTGACTGTCAGGCCGCCGTGGCCGTGCCCGTGTTGTCGTCGTCGTCATCGGGGAGTCTGCAGACCCGCTCGAGGAAGAGCGCCGACGCTATGACGGCGATGCCGGTGACGACGGAGAAGCCGGCGTAGACGGCCTGGTCGCGGCGGGCGGGGATGTCGAGGTACTCCAGCAGGAAGACGCCCGTGCCGCCGTACATCCCGGCGACCAGGGCGGCCACGAGGGCGCTGGCCTGGCCGAAGACGACCGCGCGGGCCGCCATCAGCGGGTCGACGCCCTTGGCGCCCGGGACGCGGTCGCGCTGGGCCTTCAGGCGGGCGCGGAGCGAGAGCGCCGTGGCCAGCAGGACCACGGCGATCAGCGCGAGCACGACCGGGGCGGCGAGGGGGACGCTCGGGAGGGTCCCGATCGAGTTCCACAGGCGGGCGCCCGCCCAGGACAGGACTCCGGCGACGGCGAACACGCCGGCCAGCAGCCTGATGCGCAACTCTTTCACGGTGCCCCTTCGCTCCCCGGGTGACCGGCGGCGGACTGCGGTCGTCTCGACCTTAACGACTATCCGGGCAGGTGGAGTTCCAGGTCGGCGCGGAGCGTGACGCCCTCGCGCGTCACCGCGTCCAGGAGAGCGGCGACCGGGCCGTGGCCGGGCAGGTGGGCCTCGGGGTCCACGTCGTGCCAGGGGGCGAGGACGAAGGCGCGCTGGTGGGCGCGCGGGTGGGGCAGGGTGAGGTGCGGGTCGTCGGAGACCGTGCCGGCGTAGGTGATGATGTCGACGTCCAGGGTGCGCGGGCCCCAGCGTTCGTCGCGGACGCGGCGGAACGCCTCCTCGACGGCGTGCGCCCGCTCCAGGAGCGACGAGGGGGGCAGCGTGGTCTTCAGGACCACGACCGCGTTGAAGTAGGACGGCTGGGTGCCGGGCTCGACGCCCCACGGCTCCGTCTCGTACACCGGCGACACGCCCTTGACGCGGACCCCGGGGGTCTCCTCCAGGGCGTCGACGGCGGCCTGGAGGGTCTCCAGGCGGTTGCCGAGGTTGGAGCCGAGGGCGATCACGGCGCGTTTGGGGTTGGACAGGGTGCTGTCGGCGGCGTCCACCCGCTCGACGACGGAGGCGGGCACCGGCTGGACGGTCGGGTCGCTGGGACCGTTGGTGAAGGGGACACTCATACACGGCTCCGGTTGATGGTGACGGTCACGTCGTCGAAGGGGACGGTGATCGGGGCGTCCGGCTTGTGGACGCAGACCTCGACCTCCTCGACCCTCTCGTGCTTCAGGCAGACCTGGGCGATGCGCTCGGCGAGCGTCTCGACCAGGTCGACCGGCTCGCCCTCGACGACGGCCACGACCTCTTCGGCCACGATCCCGTAGTGCACGGTCTTCGCCAGGTCGTCGTCGGCCGCGGCCGGCCGGGTGTCCAGGCCCAGGACGATGTCCACGAGGAAGGTCTGGCCCTCCTCGCGTTCCTTGGGGAACACACCGTGGTGCCCGCGGGCCTTCAGGCCGCGCAGCGCGACACGATCCACACGAATCACTCCTGCAGTCGTCGGTCACGGCCGGTGCGTGCCGCGTGCGGGCGGCACACCGGCCTCGGTCGAATCTACCCGCGACCGCCGACAGAGCCGGGCCACGGGGGCCACGGGACCGGGAGGACACCCGCAGATTTCATCCCGTGTACGCCCCGGCGGACCCGGTGGACCCGTCGGAACACGGGTCGGTGGCCGCTCCCGCCCGCCGGTTCCGTGATTCCGGCCACTTCTCGGGCGCGGGCGGCTCAGGCGGGCGCGTCCTCGCCGTCCGCGCCGTTCTCGTCGTCGCTCTCCGCCAGCACCGGTGAGGCGTGGTGCGACCAGAGTTTCCAGCCGGTGGGGGTGCGCCGGTAGGTGTTGGTGGCGACGACGAGCCGGCCGACGAGCGGGCCCAGCTCGCCGTCGCCCTCGGGGGCGGGGCCGCCGCTGAGGATGTTCTCGGTGCAGGTCACCAGGGCGGTGTCGCCGGTGACGGAGACGTGCACGTCGGTGAGGAAGAACTGGATGTAGTCGGTGTTCGCCATGATCAGCGCGTAGGACCTGAGGACCTCGCCGCGGCCGGTGAGGACCGGCCAGCCGGGGTGCACGCAGGAGACCACGCCGGCGTCGGCCGGGTCGTGGTAGCTCTCGTCGATGCCCAGGTCGGCCGGGGTGAGCCAGAGGTCGGACACCGTCTCGAAGTCGCCCTGCTCGAGTGCCTCGTAGAAGGCGGTGTTGGCGGCCTCGACCTGTTCGACGTCGAGGTGGGGGGCGTTCACCGGGCTCCTTCCACGGCGCGGGCGACCCGGACCGCGTCCGCCGTGGCGCGCACCTCGTGGACGCGTACGGCCCAGGCGCCGGCGTGCGCCGCGAGCGCGGAGACGGCGGCGGTGGCGGCGTCGCGCTCGCGCGCGGGGGGCGGGGCGGCGTCCGGGCCGGCCAGGACCCGGCCGAGGAAGCGTTTGCGGGAGGCGGCGACGAGCAGCGGGTGGCCGAGGGCGAGGAGGCGGTCGAGGCGGGCGAGGAGGGCGAGGTCGTGCTCGGCGTCCTTGGAGAAGCCGAGGCCGGGGTCGACGACGATGCGGTCGGCGCCGACGCCGCCGTCCATGACCGCCTCCACGCGCGCGCGCAGCTCGTCCGCGACCTCGGTGACCACGTCGGTGTAGCTGCCGCGGACGTTGCCGCCCGCCAGGAAGCCGCGCCAGTGCATGACGACGAAGGGGGCGCCGGCGTCGGCGACGACCGGGATCATGCGGGGGTCGGCGAGGCCGCCGCTGACGTCGTTGACGAGGGCGGCGCCGGCCGCGAGGGCCTGTTCCGCGACCGAGGCGCGCATCGTGTCCACGGAGACGGTGACGCCCTCGGAGGCCAGGCCGCGCACGACGGGGACGACGCGGCGCAGCTCCTCGTCCTCGTCGACGCGGGTGGCGCCGGGGCGGGTGGACTCGCCGCCGACGTCGACCAGGTCGGCGCCCGCGGCGACGAGGTCGAGGCCGTGCTTGACGGCGGCCGTCGTGTCGAAGAAGCGGCCGCCGTCGGAGAAGGAGTCGGGGGTCACGTTGACGACCCCCATGACCGCGCAGCGGTCCCATGCGGTCAGTCCCGCCAGGTGGCGGCGGCCGGTCTGCTTGCTCATGCGTTCAGCGTAGGCCCCGGGGAGCGCGGGGTGCCGTGCGGAGCCTGGCGGGGTGCCGGGGCCGTGGGCGCGGCGGGGGCGGGGCTCACGCCGCCCGCGCGTCCCGTTCCGTCACGTGGTGTGCGCACGGGCGGGGGGCGGCCGTCCCGCGGCGCAGGAAGCGCAGGAGCCGCGGCGGTGCGAGTGTGACGAAGCCCTCGGCCTGCATGGCGGCGAAGCCGATGCGGGGCAGGTCGGCGGGGCTGCGGTAGACCACGAAGCGGGGTTCCCAGCGGGGCCGGAACTTGGCGTTGAACCTGTAGAGCGACTCGATCTGGAACCAGCGGGAGAGGAACACCAGCAGTCCGCGCCAGGCCCGCAGCACCGGTCCGGCGCCGATCTTCTCGCCGCGTGCGAGCGCCGCCCGGAACATGGCGAAGTTCAGGGAGACCCGTGCGACGCCCAGCTTCGGGGCGGCCTGGAGCGCGGCCACGATCAGCAGTTCGTTCATGCCGGGGTCGGCCGAGCGGTCGCGCCGCATCAGGTCCAGGGAGACCCCGTCGGTGCCCCACGGCACGAAGTGCAGGATCGCCTTGAGGTCGCCGTGCTCCCCGGGCTCGGCCTCCCGCTTGTGGGCCGTGGCGATCAGGCAGTCCCCGTCGGAGGGGTCGCCGATGCGGCCCAGCGCCATCGAGAAGCCCCGCTCGGTGTCGGTGCCGCGCCAGTCGTCGGCGGCGCGGCGGACGCGGGCCAGCTCGGTCTCGCCGAGGTCAGCCACGCGTCGTACGCGGGTCTCGTAACCGGCGCGCTCGATGCGCTTGACCATCTGACGCACGTTGCGCATCGCGCGGCCGGCCAGGGAGAAATCCGCGACGTCCACCACCGCCTCGTCGCCCAGTTCGAGGGCGTCGAGCCCGGTCTCGCGGGTCCACACCTCGCCGCCGGTCTCGGAGCAGCCCATGACGGCGGGGGTCCAGGAGTGGGCGCGGGCCTCGTCCATGAAGCGTTCGATGGCGCCCGGCCAGGCCTCGACGTCGCCGATGGGGTCGCCGCTGGCGAGCATCACGCCGGAGACGACGCGGTAGGTGACGGCGGCCTTGCCGCTGGGGGAGAAGACGACGGCCTTGTCGCGGCGCAGCGCGAAGTGGCCGAGGGAGTCGCGGCCGCCGTGCCGGGCCAGCAGGGCGCGCAGACGGATCTCGTCCTCCTCGGTGAGCCGTGCGGCGGGGTGCTCGGGACGGAAGGCCAGGTAGACGGTGGTGACGGCGGTGAGCAGGCCGAGGGCGCCGAGGGAGAAGGCCACCGTCCAGGAGGTGTTGCCCCGGTAGTCGAGCGGGCCCTCGACGCCGAACAGGCCGTACAGGACGTGGGTGAGGCGGTCGGCCAGGCTCGGGTCGCCGATCATGCGGTGCGGGTGCGCGCTGACGACGACCAGGCCGAGGGCGAGGGAGCCGGCGCCCATGAGGACGAGGTTGGCGAGGGCCTTCCAGCGGCTGCGCGGGTCGGGCAGCGCCGCGAACTGGTCGCGGTGACGCAGCAGCGGCGCGAGCAGGGCGAGGGAGATCAGCACGCCGATCAGGGAGTGGCGGTACGTGAACTGCGCGAGGGCGCCGAACGGCAGCAGGGCCACGGCCGCCCGCCAGGCCCGGCGCTTGCGGCGTTTGAGGCCGTGGGCGAGGAGCAGGAGCAGGACGCCGGCGCTGAGCGAGAGCGCGGCGGCGAAGGGGCCGAAGGAGCCGGGCAGCACCTCGGCGAGGGCGTGCATGCGGCTGTGCCGGAAGCGCGGGAAGACGCCCGCGGCGATGTCCAGCAGGCCCACCAGCGTGCAGGCTCTGCCGACGAGGACGGGGACGGCCTCCGGACGCGGACCCCGGAGTATCCGGTGTACGCCGGACGGAGCGGCGGCTTTCCGTTCCGTTCCCGGAACCGCACCCGACATTTCCTCATCTGTCCTGACAGACATCGCACCCGTAGTTCTGCGAGAGACCGTGGATCCGGGCCCGTTTCGGGCATCCGGCGACATTGCGCCCTCTAGGACGGTGTCTCGGAGGGAGAGGTTCACTCTCTTTCCTTCCCTTCCCGGAGCCGCGTCGGAGGCCGGGGGAGAGCTGCGGGACGCCCCTCGCGGATCCGGCGGGGGGCCGGGCATCCCGTGGGACATGTACAGGCAGGTGGCGAGGCGTGGGTCTGACGAGCGACAAGGTGCTGGCGCTGGCGGTGCTGTCCGGTGTGCTGCTGTTCGCCGCCACGGTGTGGCTGTGGCCGCGGCTGGCCGGGCGGAACTGGCGTGCCGTCATGGGCAGGATCGGCCTGCTGGCCGCCACTCAGGCGGCGGTCTTCGCCGCGGTCGGTCTCGTCGCCAACCAGTCCTTCGGGTTCTACGCGAGCTGGGCGGACCTGTTCGGGCAGGAGACCGGGCAGGGCGTGGTGGTGGACCACTCGGCGGGGAGCGCCGACGGGCCGCTGCGGGTGGTGGACGTCCGGCGGGTGAAGAAGGCGGGCGGATCCCGGCCGGAGGCGGGCGGGCAGATCCAGAGCGTCAGGATCGTCGGCCGTACGACGCGCATCGCGACGCCCGCCGAGGTGTACCTGCCGCCGGAGTACTTCCAGCCGCGGTACCGCACCCGCGTGTTCCCGGCGGCCGTCGTCCTGACCGGGTATCCGGGGACCACCGAGGCGCTGGTGAGCAAGCTGAAGTACCCGCGCACGGCGCTGGACCTGGCCGGGGAGGGCCGTATGCGGCCGATGGTGCTGGTGATGCTGCGGCCCACGGTGGCTCCGCCGCGGGACACGGAGTGCGTGGACGTGCCGGGCGGGCCGCAGACGGAGTCGTTCTTCGCGAAGGATCTCCCCGAGGCCGTGCGCGCCCGGTACCGGGTGGGCACAGGACCCGGCAGCCTGGGTGTCGTCGGCAACTCGACCGGGGGGTACTGCGCGCTGAAGCTCGCCCTGCACCACCCCGGGACCTACGCCGCCGGGGCCGGCCTGTCCGCGTACTACGACGCCCCCAGCGACCCGACCACGGGTGATCTCTTCCACGGCGACGAGGAGTTGCGGAAGCGGGCCGATCTGGGCTGGTACGTCGATCACATGCCGGCGCCGGCCACTTCGCTGCTCGTCACCAGCAGCAGGACCGGTGAGACGAACTACAGGGACACGCTGGAGTTCATAGAGCGGGTGAAGAAGAAGAGGCCGACGCGGATCTCCTCGATCATCCTCGAAAGCGGCGGGCACAACTTCAATACGTGGCGGCGTGAGATACCCGCGACCCTGGAATGGCTCAGCGGGCGGTTGAGCGCCGGCTGAGCGTCGCCCGACGGGGATTCAGCGGTCGGTGGCCGGGCGGGCGCCGTGGCCCGTCGGCCGCTGCCGCGCTGCCGCGGGCGGCCATTCACGAAAATGATCTTGAGTAATTCGGCCACCGACGGACAGGCGGAATCCCGGCGGTGTGCGAACACCTCGGGGGCGGCCGTGTTTTTACGGGCCGGGGCACCAAGATTCGCCTACGCGCGGTAAGTTTCTGGCCATGCCACGTGGACGTCACCGCCATTCCCCGCCCCTGCACAGGCTGCTTCCTCCTTCGGTGATCGCAGGCGTTTCGGCCGTCTGCGCCGCCGGCCCCTGGGTGTCCGGCGAGGCGGTGATCCTCCGCGCGCTGGCGGCGGCCGCCGCGGTGACGACGGTCGTCGGCGCGGTCGTCATGCGCCGCTGGGACGCGCAGGCGGGCAAGCGCGTCGCCGACCTCACGCGGGCGCGGGCGCGGGACGAGTGGCGTCACGAGGAGCGTGTCGCCGAACTGGAGTCCGACCTGGAGGAGTCGCGCGAGCTGCGCCGGAAGCTGGAGCACCGGCTGCGCGAGAAGCGCGCGGAACTCGCCGGGCTGCGCAACGAGCACGCCTCCCTGCTGCGCCGGTACGCCACCGCGGAGACCGAGCGCGCCAGCGCGCTGGAGGGCCGCCGGCTGCTGGAGATCGAGGCCGCGCCGGCGGCCTTCGCGCCGACGACCCCCGAACTGCCCGCGGCCCGGCGTCCGGTGACGGCTGAGGAGACCGCCGCGCCGGACGCCGGGGCGGCCCGGGCCTCCACCGTCTTCTCCCCGGAGGGGTCCCTGCTGTTCCTGCGGGCGAGCACCGCGCTGGCCCGGCTCGGCGGCAGGGCGGCCGACGGCACGGACCACCGCGCGGCCGGTGACGGCGACCACGGCGACGACGACGGGAACGGCGGCGGCAACGGGAACGGCGGCGGCAAAGGCGGCGGGGCCGCCGCGGCGACCGGGCCCGTGCGCGAGGGCGGGACCCAGGACCGGCCGGGGACGGCCGACGGGTACGGAACGGCACACACCACCGCGTCCGGCCTGCCTGACGACCGGCCCGGCGACCGTCCCGGCCGGGCCGCCCAGCAGGCCGCTCAGCAGTCCGCCGGGCACCTCGCGGTGCCGGCCGCCGTGGCCGTCGTACCGGCCGCTCCCGCGCCGCGCCCGGTGACCGAGGGCGGCTTCGACTTCTTCGGCACGAAGAACACCAAGGAGACGACGGCGACGCCCGCCGCCCTGGAGGCCGTCCAGGACGAGGACCTCGCCGACGTGGTCGGCCAGGAGGCCCTCGCCCTGCACAGGGCCGAGACGGAGACCGCGTCCGGACCGGCCGGCGAGGAGCCCCGGGGAGCGGGTCAGGTGATCGACCTGACCGCCCACGACGAGACCGAGCAGATCGACGTGCAGGGACTGCGCAGCGCCGCGTCCTGACCGGCGGCCGCCGGCCGGGGCCCGCGGCCGGGCGTCACGCCATCCAGCGCTCCGGGCGCGCGTCCCGCCGCCCGGTGCGGGAGCGTTCCGCCTGGCCGCGCAGCAGCTCCGCCGCCTCCCCGGCGTCCCGCAGCCGCGCGGTCACGGTCCTGTCCGCCCCCGTGTCCACCCGTACGTCGGCGACCCCCCGGGCCCGCTGCCACGGGCCCTGCGTCAGACGGACGCTCTGCACCTTGGCGTGCGGCACCAGCGCCAGGCTGCGCCGCAGCAGCCCGCGACGGGCGGCGAACACCGCGCCGGTGACGGCCAGCCCGTGGCCGCGCCACCACACCGGCAGACACCAGCGGGCGCGCCGCGGCGGACGCGACAGCTCCGCCGGCGCCGGCACGCTCACCCCGGGCAGCACCCGCGCCACGACGGACTCGGCGATCTCGCGCGGGGCGACCGGCAGCAGCACGGAGTTCGACGACCCGGCCACGTCCAGCTCGACCCGGACCCAGCCGCGCCGCCGCCACAGCAGCGGCTCCACGATCCGTACCGTCTGCACCCGGCCCGGCGGCACCGTCTCGTGACTCCGGTCCAGCAGTCCGTGGTCGAGGCGCAGCCCGTCCGGCGACTCGGCCACCGTCCAGTCGTACTCCCCGACGAACCGGCCCGCGCTGCTCGCGCCCGCCGCGCCCAGCAGGGGCAGCGCGGTCGCGAGGACCGTCCACAGGCTGTGGGTGGCCAGCCACAGCAGCGTCGGCACGACGACGGCGGCGACGAGGGCGGCCCAGGTCGCACCGGTCAGCAGCAGGGAGACGGCGAGGACGCCGGGCGGCACGCGCAGCAGCTGCCGGGCGGGCGCCTCCCCGACCTCGTGGGCCGTCTCGGGCGCGAAGCCCGCCGCCCGCGCGAGCAGCTCGGCCCGCAGCGCACGCGCCTCGGCCGCGCCCAGGAAGGCCAGCTCGTCCTTCTTGTCCGTCCCGACGACGTCGAGTTTCAGCTTGGCCACCCCCACGACGCGGGCCAGCAGCGGCTGGGTGACGTCGATGGCCTGGATCCGTTCGAGCCGGATGTGCGCGGTGCGCCGGAACAGCAGGCCGGTGCGGATGCGCAGCTCGGACTCCGTCACCGCGTAGTGCGTGTACCACCAGCTCAGGAAGCCGTACAGGGCGGCGGCGGGGATCAGCACGGCGAGGCCGGCCAGCAGCGTGGTCGTGGTCAGCCGCGACAGCTGGCGCTGCGCCTGGTCGGGGTCGTGCACCGCCCACCCTGCTATCACGGCGACCGGCGCCCAGGCCCGCCGCAGCGGGGTGACGGGGTGCAGCCGGCGCTCGGTCACCACCGCGCCGGCGTCCTCGGTGCTCACAGCCCCGCCGACCGGGCCTCGCCCAGCTCGGTGAGCCGGTCGCGGAGCCGTTCCGCCTCGGCCGGGTCCAGGCCCGGGATGGTCGCGTCGGTCGCGGCGGCGGCCGTGTGCAGCTGGACGCCGGCCAGCCCGAAGTACCGCTCGACCGGCCCGGAGGTCACCTCGACCAGCTGCATCCGGCCGTACGGCACCACGGTCTCCTCCCGCCACAGCACGCCCCGGCTGATCAGCAGGTCGTCGGCGCGCTCGGCGTACCGCCAGGAACGCCAGTTGTGCTCCAGCATCACCCAGCCCCAGGCCAGCACGGCGAGCGGCAGCAGCGCGAAGGCGGCCCAGGCGGGCCCCGCCAGCAGTCCGGGCACGAGCCCGGCGGCCAGGGCGAGCAGCACCGTCCACACCAGCAGCAACAGGCGTCGCATCCGCAGCAGTCCCGGTGGCAGCCCGGTCCACACCGGGGCGTCCACCACCGCACCGGCCGCTCCGCCGGCCCCGGCCGTCCCGCCGGCCCCGGTCTCCGCCGCCCCCGTCGTGCCCGTGTCGTCAGGGCTCCCCGTCTCCATGGGGCCAGCGTACGGAGGGGCGGCACGTGGGGGAGACTGTGCGCATGACTCCTACGACGGAGACCATGGTCGGTATCGGCGGCGCGGCGGAGAGCACCGACATGGTGCTCAACATCGGCCCCCAGCACCCGTCCACGCACGGCGTGCTGCGGCTGCGGCTCGTCCTGGACGGCGAGCGCATCACGAGCGCGGAGCCCGTGATCGGCTACATGCACCGCGGCGCGGAGAAGCTGTTCGAGGCGCGTGACTACCGGCAGATCATCGTGCTGGCCAACCGGCACGACTGGCTGTCCGCGTTCTCCAACGAACTGGGTGTCGTCCTCGCCGTGGAGCGCATGCTCGGCATGGAGGTCCCCCCGCGCGCGGTGTGGACGCGGACGCTGCTCGCCGAGCTGAACCGGGTGCTCAACCACCTGATGTTCCTCGGCTCGTACCCGCTGGAGCTGGGCGGCATCACCCCGGTCTTCTACGCCTTCCGGGAGCGGGAGATCCTCCAGAACGTCATGGAGGAGGTCTCCGGCGGGCGCATGCACTACATGTTCAACCGCGTCGGCGGCCTCAAGGAGGACCTGCCGGCCGGCTGGGCCGCACGCGCGCGCGCCGCCGTCGCCGCCGTGCGCTCCCGCATGGACGTCTTCGACGACCTGGTGCTCGGCAACGAGATCTTCCGGGGCCGGACCCGGGGCGTGGGCGTCCTGAGCCCCGAGGCCGTGCACGCCTACGGCGTCAGCGGGCCGATCGCCCGCGCCTGTGGCGTCGACTTCGACCTCCGGCGCGACGAGCCGTACCTCGCCTACGGCGAACTCCAGGACACCCTGAAGGTCGTCACCCGCACCGAGGGCGACTGCCTCGCCCGCTTCGAGTGCCTCCTGGAGCAGACGCACAACGCCCTCGACCTCGCCGACGCCTGCCTGGACCGGCTGGCCGGCCTGGAGCCGGGGCCGGTCAACCAGCGGCTCCCCAAGGTGCTGAAGGCGCCCGAGGGCCACACGTACGCCTGGACCGAGAACCCGCTCGGCATCAACGGCTACTACCTGGTCAGCAAGGGCGAGAAGACCCCGTACCGGCTGAAGCTGCGCTCGGCCTCGTACAACAACATCCAGGCGCTCGCCGAGCTGCTGCCCGGGACGCTGGTCGCGGACATGGTGGCGATCCTGGGGTCACTGTTCTTCGTCGTCGGGGACATCGACAAGTAGGGCGGCGGCGTCGACCGGGCCCACCGGCTGGAGCAGCCACACGAAGTCGCCGAGCCCGCCGGACGCGGTCAGCTCGGCGGCCTCCGAGGCGCCCGCGAGGGCACGCACGTACGCCGCCGGGTCGGTGGAGGCCAGCGCGAGCGGGGGGCGCGCGCCCGTGACGCCGAGGGCGCGCAGGACGTCCCGCTGGGGGCGCAGCAGCGCGTCGCGGGGCGTGCGCTCCGGGACACCCGCTCCACGAGGCGCCGCAGCACCCGCTCCACGAGGCGCCGCAGCACCCGCTCCACGAGGCGCCGCCGCGCACGCGTCCAGCGCGACGTGCGCGGTGATGTCGCAGGAGCCGTCCGGCACCGGCGTCGTCTCCCGCCCCTCCCGGAACCCGGTGAGCGTCCCGAACGGCGGGCGGCCGCCTCGCGTGTGGGCGTAGTCGGCGGCCACGGCGAGCCCCCGGTCGAGCGCGGAGACGGCGGCCGCCCAGGCGGTGTCCCGGGGGTGCCCGATCTCGGCCCGCAACCCCTCCTCGCCCGGCAGCGGCCACCACCGCGCCAGCCACTCGGCGTCCGCGCCGGTCACCGGCCCCCCGAGCCGTTCCGTCCCGTCGCTCCGCACCAGGACCCGCCGCGCCACGCCGTCGGCGTCCACCTCGGCCACGTCCACCGGGACGTTGTCCAGCCACTCGTTGGCGAACAGCAGCCCCGTGATCCCGCGCGGCGGCCGGTCCAGCCACGCGATCCGCCGGTCCAGCCCCTCGGGGCGTCCGGCGACCTCCACGGCGTACGCGCGGGTGCGGGCGGCCACGTCGGCGGGCAGCGCGGCCAGCACCCCGGTGACCAGCTCGCCCCGCCCGGCGGCCATGTCCACGAAGCCGAGCGCCGCGGGCCGGCCCAGAGCCGCGTCGACCCGGCACAGCAGCCGCGCCACGGCGCCGGCGAACAGCGGCGACGCGTGCACCGACGTCCGGAAGTGCCCGGCGGGCCCCTCGGGACCGCGGTAGAAGCCCGTCGGCCCGTACAGGGCGTCCGCCATCGCGTCCCGCCAGCCCCGCCAGTCGTCGCCCGTCCCCTCGGCCTCTGCCGTCCCCGCCGTCCTCGTCGTCACAGTCCCAGGCTAGGGGCACAGGAGAGCGGGGCCTCCACCTTGCGGAGTACGCGCGGCGGACGCGGATCGGCCCTTCGGTTGACCCCTGCACCTATCCCCCCTGCCTACGCTGGGTCACGTGCAGCGCCTCTACGATTTCCTCCGCAGACACCCGACCGGGGTCGACTGTTTCTGGGCCCTTGTCCTGCTGGGGATCTCCGCGATGTCCGTGAGCACGCAGCAGGAGGCCCACGGAAGGGACGCCACGGTGCTGGTCGTCCCGTTCATGGTGCTGCTGTCCGCGGTGATCGCGCTGCGCCGGCGCATGCCGGAGAAGATGCTGCTGCTGGCCGTCGCACTCGGGGTGGGCCAGCTGGCGCTGGACGTCCCCATGATGTCCGCCGACTTCGCCCTGCTGGTGATCGTCTACACGGTGGCCGCGACCGGTGCCCGCTGGTCCTCCCGGCTCGCGCTCGTCATGGGCCTGTGCGCCGCGCCTCTCGCGCAGCTGCGCTGGCCCAAGGAGGACATGGGCCTGGGCAGCAACATCGCCATAACGGTCTTCCAGACGGTGCCCTTCGCCCTCGCCTGGGTGCTCGGCGACTCCATCCGCACCCGCCGCGCCTACTTCGCGCAGCTCGAGGAGCGCAACGCCCGGCTGGAGAAGGAGCGCGAGGCGCAGGCCAAGGTCGCGGTGGCCGCGGAACGGGCCCGGATCGCACGCGAACTGCACGACGTCGTCGCGCACAACGTCTCCGTGATGGTGGTGCAGGCCGACGGCGCCGCCTACGTCCTGGACACGGCGCCCGACCAGGCGAAGAAGGCCCTGGAGACCATCTCCACCACCGGCAGGCAGGCCCTCGCCGAGATGCGCCGCCTGCTAGGCGTGCTGCGCACCGGCGAGCACCAGGAGACCGGCGAGTACGTGCCGCAGCCCGACGTCGAGCAGATCGGGGAGCTGGTCGAGCAGTGCCGCACCGCCGGGCTGCCCGTCGACTTCAAGATCGAGGGAACCGCGCGCCCGCTGCCCAGCGGCGTGGAGCTGACCGCCTACCGCATCGTGCAGGAGGCGCTCACCAACACCCGTAAGCACGGCGGCCCCGACGCGGGCGCCAGCGTGCGCCTCGTCTACTTCGACGACGGGCTCGGCCTGCTCATCGAGGACGACGGCAAGGGCGCCCCGCACGAGCTGTACGAGGAGGGCGGCCTCGACGGCCAGGGCCACGGCCTGATCGGCATGCGGGAACGGATCGGCATGGTCGGTGGCACCCTGGACGCGGGCCCGCGGCCCGGCGGCGGCTTCCGCATCAGCGCGCTGCTGCCGCTGAAACCCGCACACTGACCCGCTGACCCGTCCGCGCCCGTACGGCGTTCATCCCTGTCACCTCCCGCCGGGTCCCCGGCGGAGAACGGAAGAAGAGGCCCGATGACGATCCGCGTGATGCTCGTCGACGACCAGGTGCTGCTGCGCACCGGTTTCCGGATGGTGCTCGCCGCCCAGCCGGACATGGAGGTCGTCGCGGAGGCGGGCGACGGGGTCGAGGCCCTGCAGGTGCTGCGCTCGACCGCCGTGGACGTCGTCCTGATGGACGTCCGCATGCCCAAGCTGGACGGCGTCGAGGCCACCAGCCGGATCTGCGCGGACCCGGACGCGCCGAAGGTGCTGATCCTGACCACCTTCGACCTCGACGAGTACGCCTTCTCCGCGCTGAAGGCGGGTGCCTCCGGCTTCATGCTCAAGGACGTGCCGCCCGGCGAGCTGCTCGCCGCGATCCGCTCCGTGCACAGCGGTGACGCGGTGGTCGCTCCCTCGACCACCCGCCGGCTCCTCGACCGCTTCGCGCCGATGCTGCCGGCCACCGGCCAGGAGCCCCGGCACACGGAGCTCCAGCGGCTGACCGGCCGCGAGCGCGAGGTGATGGTGCTGGTCGCGCAGGGCCTGTCCAACGGCGAGATCGCGTCCCGCCTCGTCCTGTCCGAGGCGACCGTGAAGACGCACGTCGGCCGCATCCTGACCAAGCTCGGCCTGCGCGACCGGGTCCAGGTCGTGGTCCTCGCCTACGAGACCGGCCTGGTACGCGCCGGCGGCGGCCACGGCTGACCTCGCCCCGGCGCGGACACGCCTGACCCCGCCCCGCCCCGGCACGGACACGGCGCCGGGCTACCGGAGGATGCCCTCCAGGAAGTCGCTGCCCAGCCGGGCCACCACCGTCACGTCCAGCTGGTGCAGGACGTAGCGTCCGCGGCGGCGCGTGGTGATCAGGCCCGCCTTCTTCAGCACCCCCAGGTGCCGGGATATCTCCGGCGGCGTCATGCCCTGCGCCTGCGCCAGCTCGCTCGTGGTGTAGGCGCTGCGGGCCAGGAAGCGGCAGATCCGCATCCGGACCGGGTGGGACAGCGCGGTCATCCGCAGCGTGAGCTGCTCGACCGAGGGAGGTGAGACCGGCTCGGCGGCGCCGACCGGGTAGTGCAGGACGGGCTGCCAGCCGTACCGGTGCAGGACCGACAGGTGCGGCCAGCCGAAACTGGTGGGCAGGAGCAGCAGACCGCCGTCCCCGGTGGCCGTACGGCCGTCGCCCAGTTTGTCGACCGTGATCACACCGGCCGCCTCGTCCAGCGTCACCGCCGGGGACACCGCGGCCAGCGCCTCCGCCAGGCCCCTGCGGCGCAGCAGCTCCGTCTTGTGGCGGGCGTCGGCGGCCAGTTGGTGGCGCAGCCGGGACCAGGCGTCGGCGAAGAACGCCTCGTCGCAGTCGTGCAGGAACTGGCGCAGCCAGGCCCGGATGCGGGGCGGGTCGGCCAGCAGCCGCTCGCTGAACCGCAGTTGCCGCGGCCCGCGCGCGGCGGCCAGGTCGAGGGCACGTCGGCGCACCACGGCGTCCGACAGCGCGGAGGAGTCGCGGGTGCTGTAGTCCATGGCGCAGGTGAACTCCAGTGCCGCGTCCACGAACTGTTCGTCCGACAGCTTGTCCAGCAGGTCCAGGTCCTCGGCGAGGGTGGCGCCGGGCAGCGTGCCGCGGCCGGGGATACCGGCGAACGGCAGGAACAGGTCCGAGAACGTCGTCCGCCACAGGAAGTCGGCCTCGCACATCCGGTCGGCCAGGTGCGGATCGAGCCGGGCGGACACCCCGGTCACCCAGCCCTGCAGCCCCGGGTGGTGCCCCGGCTCGGCCAGCGCGTGCAGCGCCATGCACAGCTCGGCCAGGGGCGAGGGCACGACGGCGACCTTCTCCGGCCGCAGCCCTGCGATGTCGATGCGCACGCTCATGCCCTCATGGTGCACGCCGCCACCGACAACACCGCCGTCGATTGACCACCGCCGTCAATCGGCACGACGCCGCCGGTGCGGCCGGAGCAGTCTGGGACCACCGGGGCAGCCGCGGAGCCCGCACACCGACCCGTCAGCCTTCGTGCCCTGAGAGGCGATCCGCCATGAGCATCACGCAGCAGTACCTTCTCGACACCTACCGCGCCCGGCGGCTCGGCGAGCCCGTGCCGCCCGCACCCGGCACCCACGACCGGCAGGCCGTGCGCGCGTGGCGCGACCGCCGCCGGTTCCGGCGGGTCCTGGCCGGCCGCGGTCCGGGGGCAGCGGGGCAGCCGCGGGCCGGCCGGTCAGCGGGGCAGCCGCGAGCCGGCCGGTCAGCGGGGCAGCCGCGAGCCGGCCGGTCAGCGGGGCAGCCGCGCGGCGAAGTCCGCGACCGCGGCCCGCACGTCGGCGGCCGTCCACTCCAGGCCGGCCGCCTCCACCCCGACCTCGGTGACGGCGATGCCCGGCCCGGCCTCGTCCCAGGACCGCGAGAAGAGCACGGTGCCCGTCTCCTCGCCCTGCCGGAGCGCGGCCTCCCCGGCGGCCTCGGCGTCGTACGGCAGCCAGACCTGGAACTCGTGGGTGTGGGGCACCTCGGGGTGCACCCGCGCCCACGGCAGCCCGGCCGCCGCGAAGCCCTCGCGCAGCGCGGCGGCCACCACGCGCGCGTGCCTCACGTACTCCGGCAGCCGGGGCAGCTCGCGTTCCAGTCCGGCCAGCGCCGACAGGACGGTGGGGAACTGCTGGAACACGTTGCCGCCGTACCGGTGCCGCCAGGCCCTGGCCTCCTCCACCAGCGTGCGCGGCCCGGCCAGGGCTGCGCCGCCGTAGCCCTTGAGGGACTTGTAGTAGGAGACGTACACGCTGTCCGCGAGGCCCGCGATCTCGTCCAGGGGACGGCCGAAATGCACGGTCGACTCCCACAGCCGGGCCCCGTCGAAGTGCACCACCGCGTCGCGCTCCCGGGCCGCGCCGACCACCTCGGTCAGCTCCTCCCACGTGGGCAGCAGATACCCGGCGTCCCTGAGCGGCAGCTCCAGCATCAGCGCGCCGAAGGGCTCCTCGAAGCCGCGCACCTCGTCGGCGGACGGCTGCCGAGGCTCGCTCGTCAGCCGCACCGGGCGCAGACCGCTGACCCGGCTGAAGGCGTTCCGCTCGTGCACCTCCGGGTGACCGAGCCCGTGCAGGGCGACGGCCGGGTCGCCGGTGCGGCCCGCCCAGCAGCGCAGCGCCACCTGCTGGGCCATGGTGCCGGTCGGGAAGAAGACGGCGGCCTCGTGGCCGAGCAGGGCGGCCGTACGCTCCTCCAGCGCCGTCACGACGCCGTCGCCGTACACGTCCGACGGCTCGTCGAGGTCGTGGAGCTCCTCGGCGCCGTCGAGCAGGGCGAGCCGTTCCCGGAGGGTGTCGGTGAAGCCCGGCCGGGCGAGCAGGCGCTTCGCGCCGCGGTGCACGGCCGCGCGCCGCTCGCGCGTCCGCCGGTACCGCTCCTCCCGCTCCTGCGGACGTTCCTCCCGCTCCTGCGGATGTTTCCCCCGCTCCTCCGGACGCTCCGCCGTGTCCGCCCGTCCCGCGGTTTCCCCTGTGTCGGTCATGCCGGGATCATGCCGTGCGGGAGGGGCCCGGGGCACCTGGGTTCCAGGCCGCGGGGGGAGGGCGCCCGGTCCGCCGCGCGGATCCGCGGAAACCCACAGCCTGTGGACGGCCGGACGTCCGCGGAACCGATCGCGTTAACATGACGAGAAATCGTCCGGTACCCCGAGCGGACTGGAACGGGAAGGCCGCCGTCGCGTGAACACAAACCCACAGCCGGATCCCAGGGACCGCCCCGCGCGGCTCACCGTAGGCGTCGTCGGCGCCGGACGCGTGGGGCCCGCGCTGGCCGCGTCCCTCCAGCTCGCCGGGCACCGCCCGGTGGCCGTCTCCGGGGTCTCCGACGCCTCCCGGCGGCGTGCCGCGGCCCTGCTCCCCGACGTGCCGCTGATGACACCCGCGGAGGTCCTCGGGCACGCCGAACTGGTGCTGCTGACCGTCCCCGACGACGCGCTGCCCGGCCTGGTGACCGGCCTCGCCGAGACCGGCGCGGTACGGCCGGGCCAGCTGCTCGTGCACACCTCCGGCCGGTACGGCGCGAAGGTCCTGGACCCCGCCCTGCGCGCCGGCGCCCTGCCGCTCGCCCTGCACCCGGCGATGACCTTCACCGGCACCCCCGTGGACGTCCAGCGTCTGGCCGGCTGCTCCTTCGGCGTCACCGCGCCCGAGGAACTCCGGACGGCCGCCGAGGCCCTGGTCATCGAGATGGGCGGCGAACCGGAGTGGATCGCCGAGGACAGGCGCCCGCTGTACCACGCGGCCCTCGCCCTCGGCGCCAACCACCTGGTCACCCTGGTCGCCCAGTCCCTGGAGCTGCTGCGCACCGCCGGCGTCGGGGCCCCCGACCGCATGCTCGGCCCGCTGCTGGGCGCCGCCCTCGACAACGCCCTGCGCTCCGGCGACGCGGCGCTGACCGGCCCCGTCGCCCGCGGGGACGCGGGCACGGTCGCCGCGCACATCGCGGAGCTGCGCGCCCACGCCCCGCAGACCGTCGCCGGCTACCTGGCGATGGCCCGCGCGACGGCCGACCGCGCCCTGGACCGCGGACTGCTCAAACCCGAACTCGCCGAGGACCTGCTCGGAGTGCTCGCCGACGGGGCCGCCCCGTCCGGCCGCACCGACGGCACCGACCCCGAAGGCACCGAAGGAGACGCCCGATGACCCCCACCCTGCTGCGCACCGCGGAGGAACTGCACGCGCGCGCACGCCACGGTCGCCGGGCCGTCGTGATGACCATGGGCGCCCTGCACGAGGGCCACGCCACCCTGATCCGCACCGCACGGCGGACCGTCGGCCCGGACGGCGAGGTGGTCGTCACCGTCTTCGTCAACCCGCTCCAGTTCGGCGCCGGCGAGGACCTCGACCGCTACCCGCGCACCCTGGACGCCGACCTGGAGCTCGCCGGCCGGGCGGGCGCCGACGCCGTCTTCGCCCCCTCCGTCGACGAGGTCTACCCCGGCGGCGAGCCCCAGGTCCGCGTCACCGCGGGCCCCATGGGCGAACGCCTGGAGGGCGCCTCTCGCCCCGGCCACTTCGACGGCATGCTCACCGTCGTCGCCAAGCTGCTCCACCTCACCCGCCCCGACCTGGCCCTGTACGGCCAGAAGGACGCCCAGCAGCTCGCCCTGATCCGCCGCATGGTCCGCGACCTGAACTTCGGCGTGGAGATCGTCGGCGTGCCCACCGTGCGCGAGGACGACGGCCTGGCCCTCTCCAGCCGCAACCGCTACCTCTCGCCCGCCGAGCGCCGCACCGCCCTCGCGCTCTCCCGGGCCCTGTTCGCCGGCCTCGACCGGCACGCCGCCCAGGAGGCGCTGCGCGCACGGGCCCGCGAGGTGCCCGCCACGCGCGCGCGTGCCGAGGCGCTCGACGCCCTCGGCGAGTCCCGCGCGGCCGCCGACGCGCACGCCGTCGCCGCATCCGCGCCGGGCGCCGCCACGGCCGTCCGGGACGCCGCCCGCCTGGTCCTGGACGAGGCCGCCCGCCTCGACCCGCCGCTGGAACTGGACTACCTCGCCCTGGTCGACCCGTCCGACTTCACCGAGATCGGCGACGACCACACCGGCGAGGCCGTCCTCGCCGTCGCCGCCCGGGTCGGCGCGACCCGGCTGATCGACAACGTCCCCCTCGCCTTCGGAGCCGCCTCGTGACCAGCACGGGCATACGCCTGCACGCCCCCGCGCCCGGCTGGTCCGTCGCCGCAGACGTGGTCGTCGTCGGCTCCGGCGTCGCCGGTCTCACCGCCGCCCTGCGCTGCGAGGCCGCCGGCCTGGACACGGTCGTCGTCACCAAGGCCCGCCTCGACGACGGCTCCACCCGCTGGGCCCAGGGCGGCATCGCCGCGGCCCTCGGCGAGGGCGACACCCCCGAGCAGCACCTCGACGACACCCTGGTGGCCGGCGCGGGCCTGTGCGACCCGCAGGCCGTCCGCCTCCTGGTCACCGAGGGCCCCGACGCCGTACGCCGGCTCATCGCGACCGGCGCGCACTTCGACGAGGCCGGCGACGGCGGCCTCGCCCTCACCCGCGAGGGCGGCCACCACCGGCGCCGCATCGCCCACGCCGGCGGCGACGCCACGGGCGCGGAGATCTCCCGCGCCCTGGTGGAGGCGGTACGGGCACGGGGCATCCGCACGGTCGAGAACGCCCTCGTCCTCGACCTCCTCACGGACGCCGACGGCCGCACCGCCGGTGTCACCCTGCACGTCATGGGCGAGGGGCAGCACGACGGCGTCGGAGCGGTCCACGCCCCCGCCGTCGTCCTCGCCACCGGCGGCATGGGCCAGGTCTTCTCCGCGACGACCAACCCGTCCGTCTCCACGGGCGACGGTGTCGCGCTCGCCCTGCGCGCCGGCGCCGAGGTGAGCGACCTGGAGTTCGTCCAGTTCCACCCCACCGTCCTCTTCCTCGGCCCGGACGCCGAGGGCCAGCAGCCCCTGGTCTCCGAGGCGGTACGCGGCGAGGGCGCCCACCTGGTGGACGCCGACGGCGTGCGCTTCATGCAGGGACAGCACGAACTGGCCGAGCTCGCCCCCCGGGACATCGTCGCCAAGGGCATCACGCGCCGCATGCGGCAGCAGAACGCCGAGCACATGTACCTGGACGCCCGCCACTTCGGCGCCGAGATGTGGGAGCGGCGCTTCCCCACGATCCTCGCCGCCTGCCGCGCCCACGGCATCGACCCGGTCACCGAGCCGGTCCCGGTCGCCCCGGCCGCCCACTACGCCTCCGGCGGCGTCCGCACCGACTCCCACGGCCGCACCACGGTCCCCGGCCTGTACGCGTGCGGCGAGGTCGCCTGCACGGGAGTGCACGGCGCCAACCGCCTGGCCTCCAACTCCCTGCTCGAAGGCCTGGTCTACGCCGAGCGCATCGCCGCCGACATCGCGGCGCACCACGCGGACGGCACGCTCCGCGCGCGCGTACCGGCGCCGCTCCCGCACACGGCCCGCCCGGAGCACCCCCTCCTGCCCCCCGAGGCCCGGCCCGTCCTCCAGCGGATCATGACCGAGGGCGCGGGCGTCCTGCGCTCCGCCGACTCCCTCGCCCGCGCGGCCGACCGGCTGCACCGCCTCCACAGCGAGGCCCGCGACGCCCTGCGCGAGCACGGCAAGACCGCCGAGCCGGGCGTCGACACCTGGGAGGCGACGAACCTCCTGTGCGTGGCCCGCGTCCTGGTGGCCGCGGCGGCACGGCGCGAGGAGACCCGCGGCTGCCACTGGCGCGAGGACCACGCCGACCGCGACGACACGGCGTGGCGCCGCCACATCGTCGTACGCCTGAATCCGGACCGCTCTCTCGCCGTGCACACCACGAAGACGCCAGAATTCCCCCCGACCACTCCCGTTCCCCAGCCGGCGCACCGCCTCCAGGAGCAGTGACACCAGTGAACACCCCCGATCTTCCCCTCGCCTCCGGCGGAGGCTGCGGCGACGGCTGCGGCTGCGGCGCGGACACCGACGAGGAGACGTACCTCGAGTGCGGCCTCGATCCCGCGCTCGCCGCCCTCCTGCTCGACTCCGGCCTTGACCCCGTGGAGGTCGAGGACATCGCGAACGTCGCCCTCCAGGAGGACCTGGCCCACGGCGTGGACGTGACGACGGTCGCGACCATCCCCGAGGACGCCGTGGCCACCGCCGACTTCACGGCCCGCGAGGCCGGCGTCGTGGCGGGCCTCAGGATCGCCGAGGCGGTCCTGTCGATCGTCGCCACCGACGAGTTCGAGGTGGAGCGCCACGTCGCGGACGGCGACCGGGTGGAACCCGGCCAGAAGCTCCTCTCGGTCACCACCCGCACCCGCGACCTCCTCACCGCCGAACGCAGCGCGCTCAACCTCCTGTGCCGCCTGTCGGGCATCGCGACCGCCACCCGCGCCTGGGCGGACGCCCTGGAGGGCACCGGGGCCCGGGTCCGCGACACCCGCAAGACGACCCCGGGCCTGCGCTCCCTGGAGAAGTTCGCGGTCCGCTGCGGCGGCGGCGTCAACCACCGCATGTCCCTCTCGGACGCGGCCCTGGTCAAGGACAACCACGTGGTCGCCGCGGGCGGCGTGGCGGAGGCCTTCCGGGCCGTCCGCGAACAGTTCCCGGACGTCCCCGTCGAGGTCGAGGTCGACACCCTCCACCAGCTCCGCGAGGTCCTGGACGCCGGCGCCGACCTGATCCTGCTGGACAACTTCACCCCGGGCGAGTGCGAGGAGGCGGTGGCCCTCGTCGACGGCCGCGCCGCCCTGGAGGCCTCCGGCCGCCTCACCCTGGACAACGCCAAGGCGTACGCCGACACCGGCGTCGACTACCTGGCCGTGGGAGCCCTCACCCACAGCTCCCCGATCCTGGACATCGGCCTGGACCTGCGGGAAGCGGAGTAGAGCCATGCTGCTGACGATCGACGTGGGCAACACGCACACCGTCCTGGGCCTCTTCGACGGCGAGGACATCGTCGAGCACTGGCGCATCTCCACCGACCCGCGCCGCACGGCCGACGAACTGGCGGTCCTCCTGCAGGGCCTGATGGGCATGCACCCCCTCCTCGGCGACGAGCTGGGCGACGGCATCGACGGCATCGCCATCTGCGCGACCGTCCCCTCGGTCCTGCACGAACTGCGCGAGGTCACCCGCCGCTACTACGGCGACGTCCCCGCGGTCCTCGTCGAACCGGGCGTCAAGACCGGCGTCCCCATCCTCACCGACCACCCCAAGGAGGTCGGCGCCGACCGCATCATCAACGCCGTCGCCGCGGTCGAGCTCTACGGCGGCCCGGCGATCGTCGTGGACTTCGGCACGGCGACGACCTTCGACGCGGTGAGCGCGCGCGGGGAGTACATCGGCGGGGTCATCGCCCCCGGCATCGAGATCTCGGTCGAGGCGCTCGGCGTCAAGGGCGCCCAGCTCCGCAAGATCGAGGTGGCCCGCCCCCGCAGCGTGATCGGCAAGAACACGGTCGAGGCGATGCAGTCCGGCATCGTCTACGGCTTCGCCGGCCAGGTCGACGGCGTCGTCCGGCGCATGGCCCGCGAGCTGGCGTCCGACCCGGACGACGTGACGGTCATCGCGACGGGCGGCCTGGCCCCGATGGTCCTGGGCGAGTCCTCGGTCATCGACGAGCACGAGCCGTGGCTGACGCTGATGGGCCTGCGCCTGGTCTACGAACGCAACATGTCCCGCATGTAGGCATGGGCGGGCCCGACGGCCCGGCGCTGCCGGGGTGCCTCCCCACGAGCGGGAGGCACCCCTCCACCCCGCCCCACGGCCATCCGTGTGGATCTTGCACGCCACGCCCACCCGTTGTGCGGGGTTTGTCCGATTAGCGCGTAGCGTCCCCCCATGCCCACGCCATACGGATCCCGAGGCGGCATGGCGTTCGGCGCTCAGGAGCTGCGTGTGCTCCGGCGCGCCCTCGCCCTCGCCCTGAACCCCAGCCCCGCCTCGGCCGAGGACGTCCAGGACTGTCTCCGCCTGGCCGAGTCGCTCGACGAGGTGGCCGGGGAGAGCGCCAGGCTGCACGACTTCCTGATGGCCGACCTCGCCCGCTACCGCGCCGCCCTCCCCGGCAGCGTCACCGGTTACCTCACGCTCCTGGACGAGGCCCTGTGCGCGGGCCACCGCCCCGGCCCGGACGACCTCGCCGCGCTCCGGGCCCTGCGCGGCAACCCCGCCGCGGCCGCCCTCCTGGCCCGCTGCGCGCCCCCGGCGACCACGGCCACGATCACCGCCGCGACCACGGCGACGGTCACCCTCCCCGCCGCCCGCACCCGTCTGCTCGCCCTCCCCGGCGGCCGCTGCGCGGCCGGCCAGGACCCGGCCGCCCGGCCCGGCGAACAGCCCCCGCGGCAGCCGTCCCCCCGTCCCGCCCCGGCCACCCCGAAACGCCCCGTCCCCACCCCCGGCGAGGTCTTCCCCCGCCGCAAGCCGGTCCCGCCCCCCGCCGGCTCCCGGCACCACCTCGCGGCCGGCTGACGGGCCCTGGCTACCCTGGTTCCATGGACTACGTCTCCGCGCTCCTGCCCCCGGTCGTCATGGCGGCCTTCTTCATCGGTGTCGTCAGGGTGATCGTGAAGACCCAGGGCGGCGCCAACATGGCCAAGGAGGACGCGGCCGTCGACGCGGCCCTCGCCCGGACCGAGGGCGCGGGCCGCCCGGCCCCGCACCCGGAAGCCTGAGAGGCTCCCGCCCCCAGCGGCCACCGCACCACCCGCACCCCTCTTCGCGTACGGCCCTTCCGTGCACCCGCACCCGGGCCGTACGCCCTTTTTCTGCACGTCCGGCACGCCATGTGCCGTATCGGCCACTATTGTCGTGAGAGTGCCTCGCCCCTTGGGAGAACTCGAAGACGCGGTCATGACGCGGGTGTGGAAGTGGAACCGCCCGGTGACCGTCCGGGAAGTCCTGGAAGATCTTCAGCAGGAACGGTCCATCGCGTACACCACCGTCATGACCGTCCTGGACAATCTTCATCAGAAGGGCTGGGTGCGCCGGGAGGCGGAAGGCCGGGCCTATCGATATGAGGCCGTCTCCACCCGGGCCGCCTACTCC
Organism: Streptomyces sp. NPDC006384; assembly: GCF_042870695.1. Lineage (NCBI taxonomy): Bacteria > Bacillati > Actinomycetota > Actinomycetes > Kitasatosporales > Streptomycetaceae > Streptomyces > Streptomyces sp. NPDC006384. Next base: position 38,783 of record NZ_JBIAHR010000005.1, on the reverse strand, counting down.
GCCGCGCTGATGAACGAGGCGTGGTCGCAGAGCGACAACCCCGCGGCCGCTCTCATCGCCTTCTTCGGCATGATGAACGAGGAACAGCGCCGGACGCTCAGGGATGCCATCCGCATCGCACAGGGCCCGGAAACCCCCGCGCCGGGACCCGGCTCGGAGACGGACACCGACGAGCGATAGCGTCCCCCCATGCCAATTGCCATCACTGTCCGGCGGGCACGCACCAGCGATGTCCCGGCCGTACGCCGGCTCCTCGACGAGTACGTACGCGACGGCATCCTGCTCGACAAAGCGATGGTGACGCTTTACGAGAGCATCCAGGAGTTCTGGGTCGCGGAACGGGACGACAACGGCGAGGTCGTCGGCTGTGGCGCCCTGCATGTGATGTGGGAAGACCTCGCGGAAGTACGCACTCTCGCGGTGAAGCCGGGGCTGAAGGGCGCCGGTGTGGGACATCGCCTGCTGGAGAAGTTGCTGGAGACCGCGCGCGGGCTGGGTGTTCGCCGCGTTTTCTGTCTCACCTTCGAAGTGGACTTCTTCGGCAAGCACGGCTTCGTGGAGATCGGCGAGACCCCGGTCGACACGGATGTCTACGCCGAGCTGCTGCGTTCCTATGACGAGGGCGTGGCGGAGTTCCTGGGTCTCGAACGAGTGAAACCGAACACCCTCGGCAACAGCCGGATGCTTCTGCACCTGTGATCGTCCGCCGTGAGAACCGGGCCGCGTTGTGCTTCGGCGGCTTCACCGGACGCCCGAAGGGCACGACCGGATCCGCAGCCCTTCGCCAGGTTTATTCGCCCGCCGGCCCGGACGCGGGTGCCCTATGTCCGAATCGCGCATCTTTCGGCGCGGGGTGAGCTACGGGTTCCCGCCGGGGGTTTGTGTTTTCCCGGCAAAAGCGGTTTGCTTTCCGACGTACTGCAGTACTGCATATAACAAGGGGCGGCGATACGGCGGACGCCGGCGGACCTCCGGCCCTCACGTTATCGATGAAAGGAAATCCGGTGGCACAGAAGGTTCAGGTCCTTCTTGTCGATGACCTCGACGGCGGCGAAGCGGACGAGACCGTGACGTTCGCGCTGGACGGCAAGACGTACGAGATCGATCTCACCACCGCCAATGCGGACAAGCTCCGTAGCCTTCTCGAGCCTTATGTGAAGGGCGGACGCCGGACCGGGGGCCGCGCTTCGGGCGGCCGCGGCAAGGCGCGCGCTTCCTCGGGCGGCAGCCCGGACACCGCGGCGATCCGCGCCTGGGCGAAGGCGAACGGCCACGAGGTCAACGACCGCGGCCGTGTCCCCGCCGCGATCCGCCAGGCGTACGAAGAGGCCAACGGCTGATCACCGGGCCACGTCCCGGCCCGGCCCGCCCGGCGCGCGGAGAGCCTTCCCGTCCGGGCCCGCACCCCGGAACCGGCATCCCCGGAGCCGGCACGCTCGGAGCACGGGTGTCCGGGGCCCGCACGCCCTCAGCACGCCGTCCGGGAGAGCCGGACCCGGTGACACTGCGTCGCCAGGGTGTGCACCAGCCGTGCGAGATCGGGGGCGGCCCCGGTGGGACGCCCCAGGGCGGGCAGAGCCGGCAGCGAGGCCTCGGCCTCACTGCCCGGCTCGGGGGGCCGCAGCCACACGGCGGCTTCCCGGGAACCGCGGCGCCCCCGCGCCGGCGCCGCGCCGGCCGGACCGGGGCCCGGCGGCAGGGGCGCGTCCAGGAGACCGCCCGCGCCGATCGCCCGCAGGTCGAGCGGCAGCGAACCCCACTCCAGCCACTCCAGCAGTCCGGGCAGCTCGTCCGCGCCCCCCGCGGCCACGAGCAGCAGCATCCGCCCGCTCCGCAGCGCGACCGGAAAGCCGGGTGCCAGGCGCCCGAGCGCGGCGCGACCGGCCTCGGCCGGGACGTCCAGGACGTCGAAACGGACCCCCACGCGCAGCCGCAGGGGCGTCCCCGGCGCGGTCGGCCAGCCGAGCCCGTGCTCGTACCACCACCGTGCCCGCTCCCACGCCCCGCTCTGTTCGGGCGGCCGGCGGGGAGGCGGCACGGTGGGGGTGGCGGGAAGCGCGTCGGCCATGCCAGGTGAAACCGCCGGAAAACCCCTGCGGTTACGCTGGGTGTGGAGTCGACTTCGCCGCGTGCTGCACGAGGGGGCGCGCAGGGGTGTGGAGGGGCGCAAGGGTGTTCGCCCGTAGCGGAGGGAATCGGTGCGCGCGGCATGGAGTGTCAGACCCTGCGGGTAAGACATCCCTAGTGGGAGGGGGCGACACGCAGAATGGGCCGTCTCACGTTCGCCATCGGCGTACTGGCGAGTGGGGTAAGTGCCTGGCCTGCGGGAACATCGTCTCGCACCATCGGGTTGTGGCAGATGTCGGCGTCACGGGTCAGGAGGCCATCGACGGTGTCGGCAGTTGGAATGAGCGGTCCCCGCTCGCGGGACTAAGCTGCGGAAGGACAGGGAGGGGAAGTTCCCCTTACTGCCTGACCGCTCTGAGGAGCGATTAACGATGTTCGAGAGGTTCACCGACCGCGCGCGGCGGGTTGTCGTCCTGGCTCAGGAAGAAGCCCGGATGCTCAACCACAACTACATCGGCACCGAGCACATCCTCCTGGGCCTGATCCACGAGGGTGAGGGTGTCGCCGCCAAGGCCCTTGAGAGCCTCGGGATTTCGCTCGAGGCGGTCCGCCAGCAGGTGGAGGAGATCATCGGGCAGGGCCAGCAGGCCCCGTCGGGTCACATCCCCTTCACCCCCCGTGCCAAGAAGGTCCTGGAGCTGTCGCTCCGCGAGGCCCTTCAGCTCGGTCACAACTACATCGGCACCGAGCACATCCTGCTCGGCCTGATCCGCGAGGGCGAGGGCGTCGCCGCCCAGGTCCTGGTCAAGCTGGGTGCCGACCTCAACCGGGTGCGGCAGCAGGTCATCCAGCTGCTCTCCGGCTACCAGGGCAAGGAGACCGCCACCGCCGGTGGTCCCGCCGAGGGCACGCCCTCCACGTCCCTGGTCCTCGACCAGTTCGGCCGGAACCTCACCCAGGCCGCTCGTGAGACCAAGCTCGACCCGGTCATCGGGCGCGAGAAGGAGATCGAGCGGGTCATGCAGGTGCTGTCCCGCCGCACCAAGAACAACCCGGTCCTCATCGGCGAGCCCGGCGTCGGCAAGACCGCCGTCGTCGAGGGCCTCGCGCAGGCCATCGTCAAGGGCGAGGTGCCCGAGACCCTCAAGGACAAGCACCTCTACACCCTGGACCTCGGCGCGCTGGTCGCCGGCTCCCGCTACCGCGGTGACTTCGAGGAGCGCCTGAAGAAGGTCCTCAAGGAGATCCGCACCCGCGGCGACATCATCCTGTTCATCGACGAGCTGCACACGCTGGTCGGTGCGGGTGCCGCCGAGGGCGCCATCGACGCCGCCTCGATCCTGAAGCCGATGCTGGCCCGCGGTGAGCTGCAGACCATCGGTGCGACCACGCTGGACGAGTACCGCAAGCACCTGGAGAAGGACGCGGCCCTCGAGCGCCGCTTCCAGCCCATCCAGGTCGCGGAGCCGTCGCTGCCGCACACGATCGAGATCCTCAAGGGCCTGCGCGACCGCTACGAGGCGCACCACCGCGTCTCCATCACGGACGAGGCGCTGGTCCAGGCGGCCACCCTGGCCGACCGGTACATCTCGGACCGCTTCCTGCCGGACAAGGCGATCGACCTGATCGACGAGGCCGGTTCCCGGATGCGCATCCGCCGGATGACCGCGCCGCCGGACCTGCGCGAGTTCGACGAGAAGATCGCCGGCGTCCGCCGCGACAAGGAGTCCGCGATCGACTCGCAGGACTTCGAGAAGGCCGCCTCCCTTCGCGACAAGGAGAAGCAGCTCCTCGCCGCCAAGGCCAAGCGGGAGAAGGAGTGGAAGGCCGGCGACATGGACGTCGTCGCCGAGGTCGACGGCGAGCTGATCGCCGAGGTCCTCGCGACCGCGACCGGCATCCCGGTCTTCAAGCTCACGGAGGAGGAGTCGTCCCGCCTGCTGCGCATGGAGGACGAGCTCCACAAGCGGGTCATCGGCCAGAAGGACGCCGTCAAGGCGCTCTCGAAGGCGATCCGCCGCACCCGTGCCGGCCTGAAGGACCCGAAGCGTCCCGGTGGCTCGTTCATCTTCGCCGGTCCGTCCGGTGTCGGTAAGACCGAGCTGTCCAAGGCGCTCGCCGAGTTCCTCTTCGGTGACGAGGACGCGCTGATCTCCCTCGACATGTCGGAGTTCAGCGAGAAGCACACGGTGTCGCGACTCTTCGGTTCGCCCCCCGGTTACGTGGGCTACGAGGAGGGCGGCCAGCTGACCGAGAAGGTCCGCCGCAAGCCGTTCTCCGTCGTCCTCTTCGACGAGGTCGAGAAGGCCCACCCGGACATCTTCAACTCGCTGCTGCAGATCCTGGAGGACGGTCGCCTGACCGACTCCCAGGGCCGGGTCGTGGACTTCAAGAACACGGTCATCATCATGACGACCAACCTCGGCACCCGGGACATCTCCAAGGGCTTCAACCTGGGCTTCGCCGCCGCGGGCGACACGAAGACCAACTACGAGCGCATGAAGAACAAGGTGTCGGACGAGCTCAAGCAGCACTTCCGCCCCGAGTTCCTCAACCGCGTCGACGACGTCGTCGTCTTCCCGCAGCTGACCCAGGACGACATCCTGCAGATCGTCGACCTGATGATCGGCAAGGTCGACGAGCGCCTGAAGGACCGGGACATGGGCATCGAGCTCTCCCAGTCCGCCAAGGAGCTGCTGTCCAAGAAGGGCTACGACCCGGTGCTGGGCGCGCGTCCGCTGCGTCGCACGATCCAGCGCGAGATCGAGGACTCGCTGTCGGAGAAGATCCTCTTCGGCGAGCTGCGTCCCGGTCACATCGTGGTCGTGGACACCGAGGGCGAGGGCGAGGCCAAGACCTTCACCTTCCGGGGTGAGGAGAAGTCGGCCCTCCCCGACGTCCCGCCGATCGAGCAGGCGGCGGGCGGCACGGGCCCGAACCTGAGCAAGGAGGCGTAGCCCTCCGGGGTGAGCCTGGAAAGGGGCTGCCCGGGACTTCGGTCCCGGGTGGCCCCTTTCTCTTTTCCTGTCAGGTCCGGGTGATCTCGGCCCGGGGGAAGAGGGCGGTGAACCGGGCGGTGTCGCGGTCGCGGGCGCCGATCAGGTGGAGGTGGCGCACCCCGGGAAGAGGGGACAGCGTGTCCGGGACGCTGTCGAGGAGCGAGGCGCCCAGCGTCAGGTAGGACAGCCGCGGCAGCCGGGACAGCTCCGTCCAGTCAGTGATCGTGACCTGGGGGCCGGGCAGGCTGAGTGCTGTCAGTGAGGACCAGTGGGACAGGCCGCGAAGGCCGGTGCCCTCGGTGGCACCCGGGCCGAGGTAGAGCTGCTGTAGGGACGCTCCTGTGGGGAGGGAGTCGGTCAGGCGGGTGCCCGGGAGCCGCTTCAGTACCGACAGATGCCGGAGCGACCCCAGCTCGTTCAGGCCGGTGAGATCGGTGCTGCCGGCGATGGAGAGGCTTTCCAGCGGGAGGGAGTTCAGGCGTGTCAAGCCCCGTGCGGCCCCGCAGCTGTACAGCGCCAGGTGGCGCAGCGCGCCGAAAACGGACAGGGCGCCCAGGTCGGTCAGTTCCGGGTTGTTGAAGAAGCCGAGTTCCTCTACCGCGCCTGGGTCGGGCACGCAGGCGAGGATGTCGTTCCCGGCGTGCGCGCCGCGGAACCAGAGCTGCTTCCACGGCCGCATGCTCGCGACAGCGGCGCGCTGTGCCGGGGTTGTACAGGTCAGGAGCAGTTCCGTCCGGTCCAGGTGGTCCAGCACCTCCGTCGCGTACTGCCGCGCTTCGAAGCGGTCCCAGGTGCCCACCAGCTGGCGCCGCACGTCCAGCGCCGGATGCTCGCGGAAGCGGCGCAGCACGGCCAGCGCCCCGGTCGGCTCGTGCGAGGCCAGCAGCGAGGCGGCGACGACCACCCCGTGCGCCTCCGCGTCCGTCAGGCCCTCCGGACCAGGCAGCAGCTCCAGCACCAGCGGTCCCGCCTCCGCCAGCGCCCGCGCGTCCTCCTTCGACCGGGGCGGGATCAGCGTCCCCGCCCGCGTCTCCACCTCCGTCCGTACCACCGGGTCCAGGGCGGTGGCGTGTTCCAGGCAGGCCAGGGCCAGCAGGGTCAGGCGGGGGGTGTCCTCCGCCAGGAGCCGCCGGAGGAGGACCGCGCGCTCGCGGGGCCGGGCGTGGGCCACCGCCATGCGGATGACGTCCTCCCACTGGGTGTCGTGGGCGTGGCCGGCCAGGACGTCGAGGTGGCCCTCCTCCACCGCGTACCGGGCGCCCAGGTAGTCCTGGAAGGTGCGGTGGACGAAGTGCAGGACGCCCTCGGCCGGCTGGCGCAGCAGGCCGCTGCGCAGGAGCAGGGTCCGCAGCACGGCCGCCGCGTCGCCCTGTCCCGCCGCCGAGGCGACCGAGGGCAGGGCGCGCTCCACGATGCCCTCGGCCGTCTCCAGCTCCATCTCCGTGCGCCCGCTCAGCACGAGCGCGTACGCCAGCCGCTGGAGCAGCTCCAGTTGGGCCTCCTCGCCCAGCTCCATCGTCTCCATGCCGCGTTCCCGGTCCCGGCGGGCGAGGAGCATGGTGAGGGCGGCGTCGTACAACTCCTTGCGGCCGGTGGGGAGGTAGCCGCGCCGCTCGCGGTGCAGGGCGCAGATCAGGCCGCACATCAGCGGGTTGGTGGCGAGGCGGGCCAGGTCGCGCTTGGTGCGCAGGGCGTCGAGCAGTTTCGCCTCGTACTCCGGGGCCTGCGCGGCGGTGTGCCAGCGCCGCACGAACGTCGCGACGTCGGCCGGCCGCATCGGGGTCAGGGCGAGTTCCCGGAAGCCCTCGGCGGCCAGCCAGTCGGGGCGTACGGCGGTGGGGCGGGAGGTGAGCAGCCAGCGGTTGCCGGGGAAGGCGCGGACGAGGGCGAGCAGCCAGTCGCGGGTGCGGTGCCGGTCGGCGGCGGGGATCTCGTCCAGGCCGTCGACGAGGAGCAGGCCCCTCCCGGTGGCCAGCACGCGCTCGGCCCAGCCGTCGGGCGGGGTGAGCGGGCAGCCCACGGCGGTGAGGAACGCGGCGGGGGAGGGCAGCGCGCCGGCCCGGACCAGGGTGCGCAGGGGCAGGACGTACGGGATGCGGTCGCCGTCGCGCGCGGCGGTCACCGCCAGCCACTGGACGAGGGTCGTCTTGCCGGAGCCGGCGTCACCGCGCAGCAGTACGCGGTCGTGGGCGGTGAGGGCGTCCTCGGCGGGGAGACGGACGGCCACGGGGGTGGCGAGGTGTTCCTCCGGCAGGGAGGCGGGCCGTTCCCCGTCGGTGGTCGCCTCCAGGCTCAGATAGGCGACTTCGAGGGGCCAGCGGTCGGGGGAGTCGCGCAGGTCGAGGCCGTAGATGGTGAGGTGGTTGTGGCGCTCGGCGACGTAGGGCAGGTAGTGGCGTTCGAAGGCGGTGTCGCGGGTGTCCGGGCGCGGGGTGCGGGCGATCAACTCGTCGACCTTGGCGATGAGTTCGGCCTGGGCGCGGGTCTGTTCCACCAGGGTGCGGGCGACGAAGGTGGAGCGGCGGGTGAAGAACTCCAGGATGTGCAGGCAGGCCCACTCGGTGGCGGAGTCCAGGAAATGGCAGGCGTCGGCGGACAGGCCGTCACCGGTCCCGGCGGCATGGCGCCGCAGCAGGCGGGCCAGTTCGCGGTGGCCCAGACGCACCGCCTGGACGTCGTCCATGTCCAGGTCGCCGAGGGCGGACAGACGGGCCGTCAGGGCGTCGGTGACGGCCTCGGTCTCGTCGGGCGGGAAGGGCGGCTCGCCGGGGGAGTCCAGGGACGCCCCGACCAGCCGCCCGGCGAGCCCCCGGACCTCCGCGTCGCCCAGGGTGCGCTGTTCGCCGCGGAAGGAGACCAGGCGGGTCAGGCGGACCGGCCGGTCGACCAGTCCGGCGCCCGGGCCGTCCGTGACGAACAGCTTCTTCACCAGGGAGGCGACCAGAGCGGACGCCAACCTCCCACCCAGTACCGCCGGTTCCATGTGCCACCCCCGTGGTCGTTCGACCACGGGAGCCTATCGGGCGTCAGGACAACTGGCCGTCGTAGTCGGGGAGCTTGAACGTCTTCTCGGCGTGGCCGCCCGACAGGTCGGTGGGGGTGTTGCCGATGTTGGCGATGATCGTGTACCCCATCGACTCGATGCGGGCGCGCTGCGCGGTCTTGTACTCGGCCACGTTGCGGAACAGGTCGAAGAACCCGCGGACGTAGAGGCCGGAGGACTCGTAGCCGGCGTGGTCGAGGTTCCACTCGGTGGGCGCCTGGATGATGCCCGGGCGGGCGGTCACGAAGAAGAGGGCGACGCCGTGTTCCTGGGCGTACCGGGCGGCCTCCAGGACCGGGCGGTTGGCGGGCTGGGGGTAGCTGAAGCCGAAGTCGGTCTCCAGGGACGTGTTGTCGACGTCGAGGACGATGGCCTGCTTCTCGCCCGGGGCGGCGTCGGCGATCCGCTCCTTCAGGTACGGCAGTGCCTGGTCCATCACGGCCCGGCAGTCCCGCTGCCAGGTGGCGTAGTCGACCTCGGCGGCAGGGGCAGCGGCAGCGGTGGCGGTGGTCGTGGAGGGCGTGGCGGGGGCCGCGTCGGCCGGGGTGACGGCCAGGGCGAGCGCCGCCGCGGTGACGGTGGCCGTACCGAGGGCCCGGGTCCACACGGGGCCGGGGCGTCCCGCCCGGCCGGTCCGCTCGGCCCGCTCGGTCTGTCCGGCCTGCCTGGTCTGTCCGTTCCGTTCGGTCATGGGGGTGGCGTCCTCTCCTGCCTGCGCGGATGCCCGGCGGCACCCAGGTTGACGCGAGCATGTTCGCGTCGGCGGGTGGCGGGAGGGCGACGAAGGGGTTACCGGGCGGTAGTGGTGCCTCGGGAGCGCCGGTCGGTGTGGCCCCGGACACGTTCCGGGGCGGTCGAACCGCCTTCGGCGAGTGCCGTGTTGGCCGGAAGCGGGGTAGCCCGGGTCACATTCGCGGGGGTCCCGGCACCGGCTCCCGGTGACGTGCCGCACAGGGGTTCTGCCCTGTACTACCTGGAATAGTCGACGCCGCGAGAACTACGAAAACGGACGTATCGCCCGGAGGAAGGGGCTGGTTTCCGGGCTTCTGAGCTGCTTTTGTCCGGAATGGGGGGTCTGTCGAGAAGCGGTTGGTTTCGCGCTTAAGTACTACATAGCGTCGTAGGTCACACCTTTGTGCGATTCGGGTCCGGCGGGTTACCAAGGTTGAGCCCGCCCGGCGAGTGCCTGTGCATCCGGCCGGAGGGGCGTTCCTGTGTTCCCGTCCCCATGAGGTTCGAATGTTCTCGCGTGTCACGTCCCGCTCTTCCCGCACGACCACCGTCCGTACCCGCGCCGCCGTGATGGCCGCCGGCCTCGGAGCCTCGGTCGCGCTGGGAGCAGGGGTCGCGGCCGCCAGCGGCACCACGGCGGCCACCGGCAGCACCACCGTCGCGAACGCCGTGCAGGCCCAGGCGGCCGCCCAGGCCAAGGCGGCGAAGGCCGAGAAGGCCGCGGCGAGCGCCAAGAAGACCGCCGCCACGAAGAAGGCCGCCTCCTGGGTGGACCCGGTCAAGAAGTACACGCTCACCGCGAAGTTCGCCCAGAACGGTGGCATGTGGGCGCACAAGCACAGCGGCCAGGACTTCGCCGTGCCGATCGGCACCGACGTCGTGGCGGCCCACGGCGGCACCGTCGTCAAGGCCGGCGGCAACGGCGCCGGTGACGGCCCCGCCTACGGCAACGCCATCGTCATCAAGCACGGCAACGGCACGTACTCCCAGTACGCCCACCTGTCCCGGATCGACGTGAAGATCGGCCAGATCGTGAAGACCGGCCAGCACATCGCCAAGTCCGGCAACACCGGTAACTCCAGCGGTCCGCACCTGCACTTCGAGATCCGCACGACCCCGAACTACGGCTCCGCCGTCGACCCGGTCGCCTTCCTGCGCGCCCACGGCGTGACCGTCTGAGCATGACGGACGCGGCCCGGCCGGCGAAGCCCGGCGGGACTGCTGCGTGACCGGCCGGACACGGCCGGTCACGCACTCTCCGGCCCCGGTACGCCCGGGCACCCGGTGGACCACGACCCCGAGAACGGCCCCCCGCCGCTTCCCGGGGTCGTTCCGTTCCCCCGGAGAGCGCCCCCCGCCGCCCGGCGGCGACCGCTAGGAGCGGGTGGCGGTCGCGCAGTCGTCGTCCGTGGCCGCCGTGCCGCCGCTCGCGTCGAGCGGCTCGCTGCGGTCGTACGGATCGATCCGGCGGTCCCGGTCGGCCGGCTGCTCGCCGGCCGTGCCGAAGGGCGGCACGAAGTAGCCGGTCGGAGCGGAGCAGCCGCCGTTGGTCATGTCGAGCGCGTACGAGACGAGAGACATCGTGCCCGGTTCGGTGATGACCTTGTCCGGGTCGTCCCAGCTCATCACCACTTCGCGCCGCACGATCGTACGGACGACCTCGGCGTCCGGCCCGTCGTCGCCCGCCGGGGAGACCGGGTACACGAAGGTGACGTCCGCCGTCACCTCGACCGCTCCCCGCTTCCCCTCCCGGTACGTGAGCCGGCCGCGGGTCTTGACCACGTCACCGACCAGCCGGGCCTGCTCCGGACGGAAGCGGCTGAACAGCAGCAGCGGGTCGGTCTTCGCGGTGGGCGTCTTCGACGACAGGGCGGTACGGAGGTACTCCTGGACGTCCTTCTGGTGCGGGTTCAGCAGCGCGATCGCCTTCACGGGCCGCTCGCCGCGCAGCACGCCGGGGTCGAGGCCCGCGGCCACCAGGAAGTCCCGGCTCTGCCGCAGTGCCCGCTCGACCTGGGCGGCGTCCATCCAGCCGGTCGCCCTGGCCGGTGGCACCGTGATGCCCGCCGCGCCGTCGGCCCAGCGTGCGGCGGGGGAGCCACGGAAGGGTTCGGCGGGGGTGGGGCGCAGACCCGGCTCGGCACCGGGCGCCTCCCGCGGGGCTTCCGACTCCGCCGCCATCGGCGCCCCGCCCTGCCCGCCGTCGTCACCGCCGAACCAGCCGGCGACCTGCTGCGGGAAGAGCCCCACGACCAGGAGGGCCACGACCACCACCAGCCCGGTCACGTACCGGCCCGTCCTGCGGCGGGGCCGGGCCGGTGAGTACGTACGCCAGCCCTCCGGCTGCCCGGAACGCCCCCGCAGCCGCCGCTCCACCTCACGGGCGCGCGCCGACGGCTCCACGGGGGCCCCGGCCGCCCCCGTCATCGATTCACGGAGGAACCGCTCCCATTCCTCGTCCGGCACGGACGACCCGTCCTTCCCCCCGGTCCCGCTCACACCGCACTCCCGTTCCCGCTCGATGGCCCGACGCCCGACGCTCGGTGGTCCGACGCCCGATGGCTCAGTGCCCGATGGTTCGACCGCCCGGCAGCCCGAACGGTTGTCCGTGCGCCGGGCGATCGAGAGTCGCCCGCATGATCGCACGAGCGGGCCGCCGGCAGGCCGTCGCGCGGTCCGCCGGAACGGGACGGGGTACGGGCGTGACGGACGGCGGCAGGCCTCCGGGGCCGGCCCCCCGCCCGCAGGGCCTCGGGCCTCAGACCCCGGGGCCCGGCCGGTCCGGGAGGATCGGGTAGCTGCCGGTGCTGGTGGGGGCGTGTTCCGGGAGCCACAGCACGGCGACCGCGCCCTCGGCCGGGATGTGCGCGGGGGCGCCGGCGGGCCGGACGTTGCGGAAGGTGAGCCGGGCGCCCAGCACCCGGGCCTGTCCGGCGGCGATGGTCAGGCCGAGGCCGTGTCCGCGGCCGGCCCGGTCGGCGCTGCCGGTGCGGAAGCGGCTCGGGCCGTCGGCGAGCAGGTCCTCGGGGAAGCCGGGGCCGTGGTCGCGGACCCGGATCACCCGGCCCTCGACGCTGACCTCGACGGGCGGCCTGCCGTGCCGGGCGGCGTTGGCGAGCAGGTTGATCAGTACGCGTTCCAGGCGGCGCGGGTCGGTGGTGACCTCCGACTCGTGCACCACCCGCACCCGCACGTCCGGGTCCTTGGCCGCCACCCGCCGGGACACGAAGTCGCCCAGCATGATGTCCTGCAGCTCGGCCCGCTCCGAGGCGCCGTCCAGCCGGGCCACCTCCAGGACGTCCTCCACCAGCGTGCGCATGGCCTTCGCCCGGTCCAGCACCAGCTCCGTCGGCCGGCCCGGCGGCAGCAGCTCGGCCGCGGTCAGCAGGCCGGTCACCGGGGTGCGCAGTTCGTGCGCGATGTCCGCGGTGACCCGGCGCTCCGCCTCCAGGCGCTGCTGCAGGGCGTCCGCCATCGCGTCCACGGCGCTCGCGAGGTCGTCGGTCTCGTCGCGGACGACGCCGCCGATGGCGTCCCGGACGCGGACGCCGCCCTCGCCCCTGGCCACCTCGTTTGCCGCGGCCGCGGCCTTGCGCAGCCGGCGGGAGAGCTGCCCGCCGATGAGCACGCCGAGCGCGCTGCCGCCGACGACGACCGCGATGGAGCCGATGACCAGCGCCTGGTCGAGATCCTCGAGGATGTCGGCGCTGCGGTCGGTGAAGCCGGAGTGCAGGGACATCACGTGCCCGTCCTTGAGCGGAACGGCGGCCCAGATGTCCGTCACCCCGTCCGCCCGCTCGGAGACGTACGTCGCCCTGCGCCCGTCCTCGACCTTCTCCCGCAGCCCGGCCGGCAGCTCGGGGTCGTCGATCCGGGCGTTCGGGAAGTTCAGCCGCCCGGACAGCTCGTAGTTGCGCTGGGCGATCACGACCCGGTCGTCGGCGAGATCACGCGCGTTGTCCAGCATCGACACCCGGGCGGCGTTGTGCACGACCAGGCTCAGCGCGACCGCCACCAGCGCGCCGACCAGCGCGATGGCCGCGCTCAGCTTCCACCGCAGCCCCGTACGGATGCCCGCGCGCCGCCGCAGCGAGACGGCCAGGCGTCGGACACGGCCCTGGAGATACCCCCGCATGACGTCGCTCAGGCCTTCAGCTTGTAGCCGAAGCCGCGGACCGTCTCGATACGGTCCTGGCCGATCTTGGTGCGCAGCCGCTGCACATGGACGTCGACGACGCGGGTGTCACCGCCCCAGCCGTAGTCCCACACGCGCTCCAGGAGTCTGTCGCGCGAGAGCACCGTGCCCGGCGCGGCGGAGAACTCCAGCAGCAGCCGCATCTCGGTGGGCGTGAGCGCCACCGGCCGCCCGGCCCGCCGCACCTCCATGCCGTCGGTGTCCACCACCAGCTCGCCGAAGGTGAGCACGCCCCCGGTGCCGGGCCCGGCACCCGCGTCCGGCCGGCCGTCGCCGCCCGCGTGGCCGAAACGGCGCAGCACCGCGCGGATCCGGGCCACCAGGACGGCCCCGTCGAAGGGCTTGGTGACGTAGTCGTCGGCGCCCGCCTCCAGTCCCAGCACGACATCGATGGAGTCCGCCCGCGCCGACAGCATGATCACGGGCACGGTGGACGCGTCCCGGATCCGGCGGCACAGGCTCACCCCGTCGAGGCCGGGGAGCATGACGTCCAGCAGCGCGATGTCCGGGCGGTCGGCGCGGAACGCCTCCAGGCCCGACAGCCCGTCGGGCATCGCGGTGACCGCGAAGCCGTCCCGCTCCAGGGCGAGCTGCGTGGCCTCGCGGATGACGTCGTCGTCCTCGACGAACAGGACGTGGGTCTGGTCTGCCATCCCGGTGCTCTCAGTCCTCGTGGTCATGGTCGGTTGCGGGCACGGTCACGTTCACGGCCGCTCACGTTCACGATCGGTCGCGAACGCGGTCACGTACGGTCACGGAAACGGTCGCCGTACGCCAGTGCGGACACTTGGCAGACGCACGGCGCGCGCACCGCGTTCCTTCCCTCATCGTTCCGGGCGGCCCGATCGGTTCGCCCGCCGCGCGCGTCCGCCGGGCGCGTCAGCTGTCCGGGGCGGGTGACGGCACGGCCCCGACGGCGTTGCTGTAGTCGGTGTGCGTGCGGTAGACCTCGGTGAAGCGGCCCGCGGCCCAGCGGTAGGTGATCACGTTCTCGTCGGACGGGCTCGACACCGGGTCGCCCTTCTCGTACACCTGCTTGGAGACCACCAGGTCGCCGCGGTCGATCTCCGCGTAGACCGGAGGCTCCTCGGCCTTGAACACGTTCTCGTACCCGCCGTCCTTCTCGCGGTACACGTAACTGCCCACACCGACCGAGTCGCCGCAGGTCAGCACGTTGACGACGATGTCGTCGCCGTTGTTGCCGGTCAGCTCCCCGTACGACACGTCGACGGGGTACTCGTCGGCGACGCACGGCTGCAGCTCGCGCTTGACCTCCGCGGAGACCTTCGGGTCGTTCTTGACGAGCCGGACCGCGTCCACGCGGGTGGGGAGCCTGGACGGGGAGGCCACGGGCGTGGAGGCCGCGGCGCTGCCGACCGTGTCCGCGCGGGCCGGGCCCTCGTCGCGGGCACCGGTGCCGCCGCCCCCGCATCCGGACAGGGAGACGCCGACGGCGACGAGCACGGCCACCACCGTGCCCGCCGCCCGCACGCTCCTCCGGGTCCCCCCGGGTGTCCCACCGACGGTCAGGCCGCGCAACGCTCCCGCTCCCCACGCTCCCACGCCCGCGTATCCAGATCGCGGGCGACCAGCTCCTCGCGGAGCCGGGCGAGCGCCCGGTGCAGCGTGCTCTTGACCGTTCCCGCCGACATGCCGAGGGCGGCGGCGGTCTCCTCCGTTGACATCTGCTCCCAGTGTCGCAGCACCACGACGCTGCGCTGCTTCGGGGCGAGCACCTTCATGACGTCCATCAGCAGGGCGCGGTCCGCGTGCTGCTCGGTGGAGTCGTCCACGCAGGACTCGGGGAGATGCTCGGTCGGCACCTCCTCCAGCTTCCGCGCCCGCCACCACTCGGTCCGCGTGTTGATCATGACCCGGCGCAGGTAGGCGTCCGCCAGCCGCTTGTCCTCGATGGTCTCCCAGCGGCCGTACGTCCGGGCCAGCGCGGTCTGCAGCAGGTCCTGCGCGTCGACGGGGTCCGGGACCAGCCGCCGGGCACTGCGCAGCAGCGCGTCCTGCCGGGTGCGGACGTACTCCTCGAACTCGAGCACCTCGCCCTGCGCCATGCCCTGCACCATGCTCTGCGCCATGGTCAACCGCCTTCCGATCCCCGTTTTCACCGGCGGTCGGTCATCCGCCGGTCCACACTGCCTGTGGCCCCTGGTCGTGACGTGCCCTCGGGCACGGGAACGAAGGTAGGGAAGCGTTGTCACGGCACTGTGCGGAGCAGCACGCGGCTGTCCCTCGACTGTCCGTCGGTTGTGTAACGGACGAGGTGGGAGACGTGAGGGCGGGGCGGATCGATCGCCTTGCCGGGCGATTCGTCCGGTAGGGGTGGTGTGGCGGACGCCGTACGCCACCCCCTGGGGATCAGCTCAGCGGCAGCCGGTACAGACCGCCCGCCAGCGGCTCGACCAGGCCGTCGGCGACCAGGCCGTCCAGGGCGCGCGCCCGCTGGACCGGTTCGTGCCACACCCGGTCCAGCGCCGCCTGCGGCACGGGGGCGTGCGCCTCCCGGAGCACCGCGAGCAGCCGGCCGCGCACCTGCCGGTCGGTGCCCGCGTACGTCTGCGCGCGCCGCGGCGGCCCGTCGTGCGCGGGCTTGCCGGCCAGCCGCCAGGCGCACTGCGCGGCGATCGGGCAGCGGTGGCACGCCTCGTTGCGGGCCGTGCACACCAGCGCGCCCAGCTCCATCGAGGCGGCGGCCCAGCGTGCGGCGCGCGCCTCGTCCCGGGGCAGCAGCGCCCGCGCCAGCTTCCGCTCGGCGGCGGTGGTGGCGTTCGGCGGGTACTGCACGCCGGTGACCGCCCGGGCGAAGACCCGGCGGACGTTGGTGTCCAGCACGGCGTGCCGCCGGCCGTAGGCGAAGGAGGCGACCGCGGCGGCCGTGTACTCGCCGATGCCGGGCAGCGCCAGCAGCTGGGCGTGGTCCGCCGGTACGTCGCCGCCGTGCCGTTCCGTTATGGCGGCGGCGGCGCCGTGCAGGCGCAGGGCGCGGCGCGGGTAGCCGAGCCGGCCCCAGGCGCGGACGGCCTCGCCGGGGGCCTCCGCGGCGAGGTCGGCGGGGCGCGGCCAGCGGGCCATCCACTGCTCGTACACGGGCAGGACCCGGTTCACCGGCGTCTGCTGGAGCATGAACTCGCTGACCATCACCCCCCACGCGCCGGCCTCCGGGCGGCGCCACGGCAGGTCGCGGGCGTGCTCGTCGAACCAGTCGATGACGGGGGCGTGCAGTGCCTCACCGGACACGCCCTGCCCGCCTGCCGGTCCGGCGTCGGCGGCAGCGACGACGGCGGCGGTGGCGGCTTCGGCGGGGGTGGTGGCTTCGCCTGCGGTGGCTTCGGGGGCCGGGGCGCCTGCGGCGCCGGGGGCCGCGGTGTCCGCCGGGTCGGCGGCCGGGGCGCCTGCGGCTCCGGCGGGGCCGGAGGGGGCGTGGTGCGGGGGCTTCGTGGGCGCAGTCATGACCCTCCGATCCTGCCACGGGAGGACCGCTCCGCGGGCGCACCGCCACCCGGTGACGACCGTCGCACCTGACGATCGGCAGGGGCGCCGCCCCGCCGCCCGCTTGTAGCGTCGGCGCCATGAACGGAACCCGCCCGGCCGACGACGCCGGGACCGGCACCGGGAGCACCGGCCGCAGGAGCGGGGCCGCCCGCCTCGTTCCGCTCGGCCGGGGCGTCCTCCTGTGGGCCGGGCTGGCCCTCCCCGCCGTCACCGCGGACCGGCTCGGGATGAACGAGCCGCGCCCCGCCTGGCAGCAACTGGCCGGGCTGGGCGTGCTCGCCCTGTCCGCCGTGCTGTCCCGGCGGCAGCCGCTCGTCGCCTTCGCGCTGACGGCGGCCCTGGGCCTGGCCGCGACCCCGGCCCTGTTCAGCGTCTCCTACGGTCCCGCCCTCGGCGTACTCGCCCTGCTGCTCGGACTGCGCGCCGGCCGGCCGCGCCCCGCGGCGGCCGTCTTCGCCGGTGTGGGCGCCGTCGGCACGGCGCGGATCGCGCTGGCCGGGATTGATCCGCCCGCCGAGTGGCTGGTCCTGACGGGCACGCTGCTCTTCGGCTGTGTCTTTCCCTGGCTCTGCGGGCGCTACTGGCGGCAGAGCCGGGCGCTCGCCGAGGCCGGCTGGCTCCGGGCGGCCCGGCTGGAGGACGAGCAGCGGCACGCCGAGGAACGGGCCCGGCTGCGCGAACGCGCCCGGATCGCCCAGGACATGCACGACTCCCTCGGTCACGAACTGAGCCTGCTCGCGCTGCGCGCCGGCGCCCTCCAGGTCGCCCCCGGCCTCGCCGCGGAGCACCGCGCCGCCGCGGCGGACCTGCGTGCCGCCGCCGCCGACGCCACCGACCGCCTGCACCGCATCATCGGCGTCCTGCACGAGGTGTCCGTCCACGACGAGCCCGCCCCGCTGACCCCGGCGGGGGAGAGCGTCGAGGACCTCGTCGCCCGGGCCGCCGAGTCGGGACTCCCCGTCCGCTGGGAA
Source organism: Streptomyces sp. NPDC006384 (assembly GCF_042870695.1). Lineage (NCBI taxonomy): Bacteria > Bacillati > Actinomycetota > Actinomycetes > Kitasatosporales > Streptomycetaceae > Streptomyces > Streptomyces sp. NPDC006384. The sequence goes on along the minus strand of NZ_JBIAHR010000005.1, from coordinate 21,272 downwards.
TCGCGGGACGAGAACGCCGGCCCGGTCCCCGAGCCCGACGGCGTCACCGGGCGGCTGCTGCACCGGATCGTGCGCGAGGCGCTGACCAACGCGGCCCGGCACGCGCCCGGCGCCCCCGTCGTCGTCGCCGTCACCGGTCACGCCCACGGCGTCACGGTCACCGTCACCAACGGACCGGCCACCCAGGAGGCGTCCTCGACCTCGGGCGGCACGGGCCTGCTCGGTCTGCGCGACGCCGTCGCCTCGGTCGGCGGCGACTTCCGGGCCGGCCCGCACGGGGAGGGCTTCCGTGTCCGGGCGTACGTCCCGGCCCGGCCGACGCTCGCCCCGGCCGCCCCTCCCACCCCGGCGGCGCCCTACGCCCACGCCCGCCGCCGGGTCGCCCTCGGGCTCGGTGCCGCCGCCGTCGCGGGCGTCGCCCTGGTCGGCGCGGCCTTCGGCTGGTACGCGTACACCGAGACGCACGCGGTGCTCACGCCGAGCGCGTACGCGGCGCTGCGTCCGGGCATGCCGTACGACGAGGTCGCGTCCGTGCTGCCGGCCCGCGAGGTCCACGACCCGCCCACCGACCGGGCCCCCGCGCCCGAACCGGCGGGCGCCGACTGCCGTTACTACCGGGCCAGCGGCGAACTCCTGGTCTCCGTCGACCACTTCCGCCTCTGCTTCGACGAGGAGGCGCGCCTGCTCACCAAGGACGTCGTCCCCGGTGCCGGCACCCCCGGCGAGCGGCGCGCGGAGCACGACGGGAACGGCACAGCCGCCGGACACGCCGGACACGACGAACACGACGAACACGAGGAACACGAGGAGTCCGTACGGTGATCCGCGTCCTGCTGGCCGACGACGAGGCGATGGTGCGGGCCGGTGTGCGCGCCATCCTGGCGAGCGGCGGCGAGAGCGAGGTCGTCGCCGAGGCGGGCGACGGCCGCGAGGCGGTCGAACTGGCCCGCGCCCACCGCCCCGACGTCGCTCTGCTCGACATCCGCATGCCCCGCCTGGACGGCCTCACGGCGGCCGAGGAGATCGTGCGGGCCGTCCCCGGCACCGCGGTCGCCATGCTGACCACCTTCTCCGAGCAGTCCTACGTGGCCCGCGCCCTGACCGCCGGTGCCACCGGCTTCCTGCTCAAGTCCGGCGACCCCTACGAACTGATGGCCGGTGTGCGGGCCGTGGCCGAGGGCGCCGCCTTCCTGTCCCCGAAGGCCGCCCGGCACGTCGTCGAGGACCTCGGCCGGGCCGGTGGCGGCGGCCGGCTCGCCCGCGAGGAACAGGCACGCGTCCGCGTCGCCCGCCTCAGCCCCCGTGAGCGCGAGGTCCTCGGCCTCGTCGGCTCCGGCCTGTCCAACCCGGAGATCGCCGCCCGGCTCCACCTCGTCGAGGGCACGGTGAAGGCGTACGTGAGCGCGGTCCTGGACCGGCTGCAGGTACGCAACCGGGTCCAGGCGGCGATCGTGGCGTACGAGGCGGGGCTGGTCGGGACGGACGCCTGAGGCGCTCTCAGCGCCGCCGGTGCGAGGCGACGTACGCGGTGCCGGTGGCGGCGGCCGGACCCGGGCCGGTCAGCCACCGCACCGCGGGTGCCGACGACGCCCGCATCGCCCCGGCCAGCCGCGTCGCCGGACGCCTGCCCAGACGTACGACCGCGGCGGCGACGACGGCGCCGAGCAGCAGGCCCGCGGCGACGTCGTGCGGGTAGTGGACGCCGACGAAGACCCGGGAGAACGCCATCAGCAGGGCGAGCGGGGCCGTCAGCCAGAGGGCGGCCCGCCGCACCGCGACCAGCGCGACGGCAAAGGCGCCCGCTATCGTCGCGTGATTGCTCGGGAAGGACCAGTCACCGGCCGGCGGACACGCGGCCAGCGAGGGCACCGCCCCGGCGACCGCCCGGCACGGACGCTCCTCGGTGAAGCCCGACTTGAGCAGCTCGCTGCAGACGTACGCCACAGCCGTGGCCACAGGTGCAAGGGCCGCGATCGCGAACGCCTGGATGCTGCCGTGCCGTGAACGCCACCAGGCCAGGACGAACAGCGCGCCGAACAACAGGATTCCCGCCTCCGTCCACACCTCCGCCGCGTGCTGGACCCAGGTGGGGGTGTCGTGGGCGAAGCCGGTGATGTCGCGGTAGAGCTCGTCGTCCTCGAAAATCATGGTCACGGACGGTAGTTGGCGGCCCGATCCGCTCACACCCTGCGATCGTCAGGCACCGCACCCGACGATCGGCAGGGGCGGGAGCCGGTCTCCGGGATGATGATCCGTAAAAGTTGCTGCTCCGAACGGCGGGTGGGACAAGGGAACGCGCCGATCTCTCGTACAGTTTGCGCCGTGGGATCTCTGCGCAATCCGGTCGGGCCGCTTCCCTCCTCCATCTACTGGCGACGGAGGGCCGTACTGCTGTCCGTGTTCGCCCTGTTGGCGCTGCTGATCACGTGGGTCGTGGTCTCCGGCGGCGGGGGCGGCGGCAAGGGGCACGAGGACAGCGCCGACGGCAAGAACCCCGTGCCTTCGATCACACCGGGCCCCTCGGGTTCCGGGCCGGCGATCAGTCAGGCGCCGGGCGGCCGGGACGAGTCGGGCGGCGGGGACTCCAACGGCTCGGGCGCCGGGGCGGGTTCGGGCGGCGCGGGCGGCTCCGGTGACGGGTCCGGGTCCGACGGGCCGGGAGCAGGCGGCTCCGGCGAGGGCGGCGACGGAACGGGCGGACCGGGCGGCTTCGGCGGCGGCGAGGCGGTCGGAGTGGGTGCGGGCGACGCCCTGCCGGCGGGGTCGGGCCTGCCCGACTGCACCGGCAGCGCGGTCAAGCTGAGCCTGCGCAGCGTCCGCAACACCTACTCGCCCGGCCAGACGCCCGCCTTCGAACTGACCGCGCGGAACACCTCCGGCAGCGACTGCAAGGTCGATCTCGGCCCCAAGCACGTGGTGCTGACCATCACCCCGGCCGACAGCGACGACGCCTACTGGTCCTCCGACCACTGTGTCAAGGGCTCGGGCAGCCTCTCGTACCGGGTGGCCGCCCGCAGCGGCATCACCTACACCGTGAAGTGGGACCGCAAGCCGAGCTCCCCCCGGTGCGCGACGCCCCCGGCGGGGTCGGCCAAGGCGGGCACGTACCTGGTGGAGGCCGAGGCCGCGGGCTTCGGCAAGGTGCAGACGTCCTTCGTGCTGAAGAACGACTGAGGCGGCGCGGGCCTGGGGGATCCGGGGGCCGGACGGCTCGGGGGGCGGGGTCCGGGGCGCCGTCCGGGGCGGACCGCACCGGCACCCGGTGTCCGGCTCCGGCACCCGGCGGCAGGCGCCCGGTGCCGGACGCGTCCGGTGTCAGACGTAGCGTTCCAGGATCGACGACTCGGCCAGCCGGGACAGGCCCTCCCGCACACTGCGCGCCCGCGCCTCGCCGACGCCGTCCACCGTCTGCAGGTCGTCCACGCTCGCGGCGAGCAGCTTCTGCAGTCCGCCGAAGTGTTCCACCAGCCGGTCGATGATCGCACCGGGCAGCCGCGGCACCTTCGCCAGCAGCCGGAAGCCGCGCGGCGACACCGCCGAGTCCAGCGTCTCGGGGGAGCCGGTGTATCCCAACGCGCGGGCCACCGTGGACAGTTCGAGCAGCTCGGCGTGGCTGAGCTTGTCCAGCTCGGCCAGCGCCTCGTCGACCGTGCGGGACCGCTTCGCGGTCGGCTCGGGCACGTAGTCCCGTACGACCAGCTCGCGTTCGGGCTCCACGCCGGCGATCAGCTCGTCCAGCTGCAGCGCCAGCAGCCGCCCGTCGGTGCCCAGCTCCACCACGTACTCGGCGATCTCGGTCGCGATGCGGCGCACCATCTCCAGCCGCTGGGAGACCGCCGAGACGTCGCGGACGGTGACCAGGTCCTCGATCTCCAGCGCCGACAGCGTGCCCGCGACCTCGTCGAGGCGCAGCTTGTACCGCTCCAGGGTCGCCAGCGCCTGATTGGCCCGGGACAGGATCGCCGCGGAGTCCTCCAGGACGCGGCGCTGCCCGTCGACGTACAGCGCGATCAGCCTCATCGACTGCGACACGGAGACGACGGGGAAACCGACCTGCTTGCTGACCCGGTCCGCCGTACGGTGCCGGGTGCCGGTCTCCTCCGTGGGGATCGTCGGGTCGGGAAGCAGCTGCACTCCCGCCCGCAGGATCTTCGACAGGTCAGAGGAGAGCACGATGCCGCCGTCGAGCTTGCACAGCTCGCGCAGCCGGGTCGCGGTGAACTCGACGTCCAGCACGAAACCGCCGGTGCACATCGACTCGACGGTCTTGTCGGAGCCCAGCACGATGAGACCGCCGGTGTTGCCGCGAAGGACCCGCTCCAGGCCGTCCCGCAGCGGCGTGCCGGGCGCCACCGCGCTCAGCGAGGCGCGCATCAGGCCATCGGCACCGGCACTCCCACCGGACTTTCCGGGAGCTGCTGCCCGGTCGTTGGCTGCCACTGCACTCCTCCGGTCGCAGGTTCTTCTGGCGCTCCCGTGTCGCACACTCGGGCGTACGGACGGGCGGGACCAGCGCAAAGTCTACCGGCGGTCCTCCTCCTCCCGTGGGGCCTCTCGCCGACGCGAGCGCGGAAGGACCCGCAGCGCGTCCCCCATGTCCGCGACCTCCAGGACCTTCATGCCGTCGGGGACCCTGCCCGGATCGGTCGGCACCAGGGCGTGCGTGAACCCCAGGCGGTGCGCCTCGGCGAGCCTGCGCTGCACGCCCGTGACCCGTCTCACCTCGCCGGCGAGACCGACCTCGCCGATCGCGACGAGGTTCTTGGGCAGCGGTGTGTCGCTCGCGGCACTTGCCAGGGCGAGCGCGACGGCGAGGTCGGCGGCCGGCTCGGAGAGCTTCACCCCGCCGACCGTGGCGGTGTAGATGTCCCTCTTGCCCAGGGCGCTGATCCGGCCGCGCTGTTCCAGCACGGCGAGCATCATCGACACGCGGGACGTCTCCAGACCGGACGTGGTGCGCCGCGGGGACGGGATCTGGGAGTCGACGGTGAGCGCCTGCACCTCGGCCACCAGCGGCCGGCGGCCCTCCAGGGTGACGGTCAGACAGGTGCCGGGCACCGGCTCGGTACGCCGGGTGAGGAACAGCCCGCTGGGGTCGGCCAGGCCCGTGATGCCCTCGTCGTGCAGCTCGAAGCAGCCGACCTCGTCCGTCGTGCCGTACCGGTTCTTGACGCCGCGCACCAGCCGCAGCCGCGCGTGCCGGTCGCCCTCGAAGTGCAGCACGACGTCCACGAGGTGCTCCAGCAGCCGGGGACCCGCGATGGCGCCGTCCTTGGTGACGTGCCCGACCAGCAGGGTGGACATCCCGCGTTCCTTGGAGGCGCGGATCAGCGCCCCCGCCACCTCCCGCACCTGCGCCATGCCGCCGGGGGCGCCGTCGATCTCGGGCGAGGCCACCGTCTGCACGGAGTCGAGGATCAGCAGCGACGGCTTGACGGCGTCCAGGTGCCCCAGCACCGCCGAGAGGTCGGTCTCGGCGGCGAGGTAGAGATGGTCGTCGATGGCGTGGATGCGGTCGGCGCGCAGCCGGACCTGGCTCGCCGACTCCTCACCGGTGACGTAGAGGGTCTTGTGCTCCTCGCTCGCCGACTTGGCCGCGACGTCGAGCAGCAGCGTGGACTTGCCGACGCCGGGCTCGCCCGCGACGAGCACCACGGCGCCGGGCACCAGACCGCCGCCGAGCACCCGGTCCAGCTCGGGCACGCCGGTGGAGCGGGCGGTGGCCTGACGGCCGTCGACCTGGCCGATGGGCACGGCGGAGGTGGTGACGCGCCCCGGTGTCGTCGTACGGACGGCGGGCGCGCCGTACTCCTCGACCGTGCCCCAGGCCTGGCACTCGGGGCAGCGGCCGAGCCACTTGGCCGTCTGCCAGCCGCACTCGGTGCAGCGGTAGGACGGACGGTCCTTGGTGGTCTTCGTACGGGCAGCCATGCGTGAACGGTAACCGCCACCACTGACAGACGGCCCCGGGGCCGGGTGCCCGCCGTCCGCGGGCACCCCCTCCGCCGGGCCCCGCCGGACCCGCGCGGACCGCTGCCGGCACCCCGCGCATCCACGGAACGACAGGCTCCTGTCCCCTTATGAGGGATCGTTTCACCCGTACGGATTAAATGTGTCCGGCGCGCCAGTCCGCGCCACCCATGGCCGCCTACGGTCGCCGGGTGATGAGGAGCAGTCCGCAGTCCCCGACCCGCACGACCGGCGCACACCGGGCGCACCGGGAGGCGCGTGACCGCGCGGCGGCGCGCACGCTCGCGCAGCGGCCGCCCCTGCCCCACGAGGCGTATCTGGACGGCCTGTTCACCTACTGCCTGTCCGTCCTGTGCGATCACGACGCCGCGACCGCCGCGCTGGGTGACGTCCTCGCGCTCGCCGAGCGCCGGGGGCACCGCGTCCCCGAGCCCTCGGACCGCCGGGCCTGGCTGTACGCGCTGGCCCGCTGGGCGTGCCTGCGCAAGCTCGCGCAGGCCAGGCAGAAACGTCAGGGCAGCCACGCGGCGGGCCGCCCCGCACCGGGCCTTCCGGCCCGCTCGGCCCACCCGGACAGCTCGGGCGACCCGGTCCGCTCGGCCCACCCGGTCCGCTCGGCCCACCCGGACAGCTCGGGCGACCCGGTCCGCTCGGCCCACCCGGACAGCTCGGGCGACCCGGTCCGTCCGGACGGCCCGGACCACCCGGCCCGCTCGGACCGGCCCGTCCGCGCGGGCGGCCCCGGCCGCACCCGGCGGCCGGCACCGGCGGCGCCCCCGCAGCCCTCCGGCGAGGAGCAGGACCGCCGCCGTCGCGAACTGTCCCTGCTGGCCTGGCCGGAGGCGGCCGGCACCACCCCGGAGCAGCGCGAGGCCCTCGAACTGGCCGTGCGCCACCACCTCGCCGCCCACGAGGTCGCCGCCGTGCTCGGCATGGACCCGGCCGCCGCCCGGGACCTGCTCGCCGCGGCCGCCTGCGAGGTCGAACGCACCCGCGCCGCGCTCGCCGTCGTCGAGACCGGCACCTGCCCCGGTGTGTCCCGTCTCACCGGTGAGAACCGGCTCGTGCTCAGCGCCGCCCTCCGCCACGAGCTGGTCCGGCACGTCGACGACTGCCCGCGCTGCCGCCGCGCCGCCGAGCGCGCGACCCCGGGCCGCTGGCCGGGCACCAGCGTGACCCCTGCCGAGCTGCCCGTCCTGGAGGCCCCCCGCGCGGCGCTCCGGGCCGCCATGGCGCACGCCCCGCGCACCCGGGGCGCCGCCCCCCGCTTCGACCGGCGCGGCTTCCCGATGGACCCCAAGGACCGCGCGGCCCGCCGGGACCGTCTGCGCGCGCGTGCCGTCACCACGACCGTCGTCGCCACCGTCGTCGCGGCCCCGGTGCTCGCCCTGTGGGCGGCCTACCGCGGGACACCCGTCGGCGAGGGCGAGGACGGCCGCTCGGCCAGCGCCAGCGAGGCGCACGGCCCCGACGGGCTGAACGGCGCGTGGGCGGCCGACGGCCGGGGGTACGAGAACACCGGCAACGCGAGCACCGGGCCCGGACCCCACTTCGGCAAGGACGGCGAGGCGGACGTCTCCGTGGAGGTCGTCAGCGTCTCCGGCACGAGCGGCGAGGAGACCGGCCACCTCACCGTGTCGGCGGGGAACGACGGCGACACCACGCTGATCACCCTCACCGCGACCGGCGACGCCCCGGTGCGCTGGTCCGCGTCGGCCGGCGCCCCCTGGCTCTACCTGAGCCGGTCCTCGGGCACCCTGCGCCCCGGCGAGACGCTCACGATCAAGGTGTACGTCGACCACCTGCGCGAACCGTCCGGATACTGGCGCGCCACGGTGGCCGTGGCGCCCGCCGGCGCCGTCGTCTTCATCCGGGGCTACGGGACCGCGCCGCTCCCCTCCCGCCCGGGCCCGCGCCCCACCCTGCCCGACAGCTCACCGCCCCCGACGTCTCCGGGCCCGGCTCCGACGCCCTCGCCCTCGGCGCCCGACCCCTCGTCCACCGCCGGCCCCACGCCCGCACCCACGTCTCCCGGCTCTCCCGGCCCGGACCCGTCACCCACCGACGTCCCGTCCCCCACCGGCGGCACGGACGGCTCGTCCCCGCCGCCCGGCGACAGCGACAGCCCGAGTCCGGCCACGTCGTAACGGCCCCGGAGCCGGCGCCGGGGCCCGGCCGCGTCGCGGCGGCCGCCTCAGCGGGCGGGATCCGCCGGATGCGGCGCCAGCAGGGGCAGCCGCGACGCCAGCCGCTCCTCGCACAGCTCGACCAGCCGGTCGTAACCCGCCTTGCCCATCAGCTCGATCAGCTCCGGCCGGTAGGAGACGTACACCGGCTCGCCCGCGCCGTGCGCCGAGGTCGCCGAGGTGCACCACCAGTGCAGGTCGTGCCCGCCCGGCCCCCAGCCACGCCGGTCGTACTCACCGATCGACACCTGCAGCACGCGGGTGTCGTCGGGCCGGTCGATCCACTCGTACGTCCGCCGCACCGGAAGCTGCCAGCACACGTCCGGCTTGGTCTCCAGCGGCTCCCGGCCCTCCCTCAGGGCGAGGATGTGCAGCGAGCAGCCCGCGCCGCCGGCGAAGCCGGGCCGGTTCTGGAAGATGCACGAGCCCTGGAAGGGGCGGGTCTGCCGCGAGCCCTCCTCGTCCTCGGAGACCCAGCCGTCCCGCGTGCCCTCGGCGTGGTGCTGCCAGATGTCCGGCGTGAGCCTCGCCACGTGCCCGGCGACCCGCTGCTCGTCCTCCTCGTCGGAGAAGTGGGCGCCCAGCGAGCAGCAGCCGTCGTCCGCGCGGCCCGCCTGGATGCCCTGGCAGCCGCTGCCGAAGATGCAGTTCCAGCGAGAGGTCAGCCACGTCAGGTCGCAACGGAAGACCTGCTCGTCGTCGGCCGGGTCCGGGAACTCCACCCACGCGCGCGCGAAGTCGAGCCCCTTCTCGTCCTCTGCCGGAAGACCCGTCGCGAGGACCCCGGCCGCCCCGCGCAGGCCGTCCTTCTTGTTCTTCTTGTCCCTCTTGGGCGACTTGTCGTCCTTCGCCTTTTTCGTCTTTGGCACGGCTCCAGGGTAAGTCGCCGAGGACGTACGACGGCACCGCCGGCCGCCCCCGACGGCAGTAGCGTTCCCTGTATGAGACTCGGTGTCCTCGACGTGGGTTCGAACACGGTGCATCTGCTCGTGGTGGACGCGCACCCCGGTGCGCGCCCGCTGCCCGCGCACTCGCACAAGGCGGAGCTGCGCCTGGCCCAACTCCTCGACGAGGACGGCGCGATCGGTCCCGAGGGCGTGGACCGGCTGATCGAGGTCGTCCACGAGGCGCTCCGGGCCGCCGAGGACATGGGCGTCGAGGAACTCCTGCCGTTCGCCACCTCCGCCGTGCGCGAGGCCCGCAACGCCGACGACGTGCTCGCGCGCGTACGCGAGGCGACCGGCGTCGAGCTGACCGTGCTCAGCGGCGCGGAGGAGGCCCGGCTCACCTTCCTCGCCGTCCGGCGCTGGTTCGGCTGGTCCGCGGGCAAGCTGCTGGTCCTCGACATCGGCGGCGGCTCCCTGGAGATCGCCTACGGCATCGACGAGGAACCGGACGCCGCCGTGTCGCTGCCGCTCGGCGCGGGCCGGCTGACCGCCGCCCGGCTGCCCGGCGACCCGCCCGACCCGGAGGACGTACGGGCCCTGCGCCGGCACGTCCGGACGGAGATCGCCCGCACGGTCGGCGAGTTCAGCCGCTTCGGCCCTCCCGACCACGTCGTGGCCACCTCGAAGACCTTCAGGCAGCTCGCCCGCCTCACGGGCGCCGCCCGGTCCGCCGAGGGCCTCTACGTCCAGCGGGAGCTGAAGCGGGCGTCCCTGGAGCCCTGGGTGCCCCGCCTGTGCGCCATGACCACCGCCGAGCGCGCCGAGCTGCCCGGTGTCTCGGAGGGCCGGGCCGGCCAGCTGGTGGCCGGCGCGCTGGTGGCCGAGGCCGCGATGGACCTCTTCCGCGTGGAGAGCCTGGAGATCGGCCCCTGGGCCCTCAGGGAGGGCGTGATCCTGCGCCGCCTCGACCACATGGGGCAGGGCTGAGGGGCCGGCGCCGGGACGCGGCCCTCCGGGAGGCCGCGGAGGCGGGCGACGACGGCGCGCCGGCCCCGGCCCCGTATGGCAATCACCACAACGGCGAACGGGCACCCCGCATCCGCCCGGCCCCACCCCGTAACCTGGCCACCGTGGCAGAACCAAGGGACGTAGTCCGCATCCCGGACGCGAAGGTCGCCCTGTCGACGGCTTCCGTCTACCCGGAGTCGACGGCGACGGCCTTCGAGATCGCCGCGCGCCTCGGTTACGACGGCGTCGAGGTCATGGTGTGGACCGATCCGGTCAGCCAGGACATCGAGGCCCTGCGCCGGCTCAGCGACTACCACCGGATGCCGGTCCTGGCCGTCCACGCGCCCTGCCTGCTCATCACCCAGCGGGTCTGGTCCACCGACCCCTGGACCAAGCTCCGGCGCGCGCAGGCCGCCGCCGAGAAGCTGGGCGCGAGCACCGTCGTCGTGCACCCGCCCTTCCGCTGGCAGCGCCAGTACGCCCGGGACTTCGTCAGCGGCATCTGGCGGATGGCGGACGAGACGGACGTGCGGTTCGCGGTCGAGAACATGTACCCCTGGCGCTACCGGGACCGCGAGATGCTCGCCTACGCGCCCGACTGGGACGTGACGAAGGAGGACTACCGCCACTTCACGATCGACCTCAGTCACACCGCCACGGCCCGCACCGACACCCTCGGCATGATCGACCGCATGGGCGACCGGCTCGGCCACGTCCACCTCGCCGACGGCAAGGGCTCCGCCAAGGACGAGCACCTCGTCCCCGGCCGCGGCGACCAGCCCTGCGCCGAGCTGCTGGAGCGTCTCGCGCACACCGGGTTCGACGGCCATGTCGTCATCGAGGTCAACACCCGTCGCGCCATGTCCAGCGCCGAACGGGAGGCCGACCTCGCCGAGGCGCTGGCCTTCACGCGCCTGCACCTGGCCTCGGCCTCCTCGGCCTCCTCCGCGACGAGGCCCTCCCGGCCGTGAGCGACGCCACCCACGGGACCCCGGGCACCTCCGACGTCTCCCCGGCCCCCGTGCCGCCTCCGGCCGTCCCGCCCGCCGCCCCCGCCCGTCGCCGTGGCCGCCCCTCGCGGGCCGAGGCCGCCGGGACCCGCGACCGCATCCTCGACGCGGCCCGCGAGGAGTTCTCCGAGCGGGGCTACGAGAAGACCTCCGTCCGCGGCATCGCCAAGGCGGCGGGCGTGGACCCCGCGCTCGTGCACCACTACTTCGGCACCAAGGAGCAAGTCTTCGAGGCCGCGATCGAGGTCGCCTTCGCGCCCGCCCTCAAGGCCCCCGAGGCGATCGGCGACGGCCCGCTCGACACGGTCGGGGAGCGCCTGACCCGCTTCTTCCTGGGCCTGTGGGAGTCCCCCGGCACCCGCGCGCCGCTGCTGGCCATCGTCCGCTCCGCCGTGGACAACGACACCGCCGCCGCCGTCTTCCGCCGCCTGGTCGCCGCCCAGCTGATGCGCCGCATCGCCGACCGGCTGGACCTGCCGGACGCCGAGCTGCGCGCCGAGCTGGCGGCGGCGCAGCTGGTGGGGTGCGCGATGCTCCGGTACGTGATCAAGGTGGAGCCGTTGGCGTCGGCGGACCCCGAACGGATCGTCGCGCGGCTGGCACCGGTCGTACAGGGGCATCTCACCGGCCCCTGACCGGATTCCGACCGACCCCTGACCGACCGACCCTGACCGATCCGAAGTGCTCCGGCGACGAGACGGACATCCCGTATTCCGGACACCTCGTCCCGGTCCCTGGATGACGGGCGTACGCTCGTCGACAGTCAGAACACCGCCGGCACCGTCCGGCGGAACTCTCCGAAGGAGCGAGCGACGATGCCCGAGCTGAGGTCCCGCACAGTCACCCACGGCCGCAACATGGCGGGCGCCCGCGCCCTTATGCGCGCCTCCGGTGTACCCGGTGCGGACATCGGCCGGAAGCCGATCATCGCGGTCGCCAACAGCTTCACCGAGTTCGTGCCGGGCCACACGCACCTCGCGCCGGTCGGCCGGATCGTCAGCGAGGCCGTCAAGGCGGCCGGCGGCATCCCGCGCGAGTTCAACACGATCGCCGTCGACGACGGCATCGCCATGGGCCACGGCGGCATGCTCTACTCCCTGCCCTCCCGCGACCTGATCGCGGACAGCGTGGAGTACATGGTCGAGGCCCACTGCGCCGACGCCCTGATCTGCATCTCCAACTGCGACAAGATCACCCCGGGCATGCTCAACGCCGCCCTGCGGCTGAACATCCCGACGGTCTTCGTCTCCGGCGGCCCCATGGAGTCCGGCCGCGCCACCCTCGTCGACGGCACGGTCCGCACGCTCGACCTGGTCGACGCGATGTCCGACGCCGTGAACGAGAAGATCTCGGACGAGGACATGCTCCGCATCGAGGAGAACGCCTGTCCGACCTGCGGCTCCTGTTCCGGCATGTTCACCGCCAACTCGATGAACTGCCTCACCGAGGCCATCGGCCTGTCCCTGCCCGGCAACGGCTCGGTCCTCGCCACCCACACCGCGCGCAGGCAGCTCTACGTCGACGCCGCACGCACCGTGATGGACCTGGTCCACCGCTACTACGGGCAGGACGACGACTCGGTCCTGCCGCGCTCCGTCGTCACCTTCCAGGCGTTCGAGAACGCCATGGCCCTCGACATCGCGATGGGCGGCTCCACCAACACGATCCTGCACCTGCTGGCCGCCGCCCAGGAGGCCGGTGTCCCCTTCGGCCTGGAGCAGATCGACGCCGTCTCCCGCCGCGTGCCGTGCCTGGCGAAGGTCGCGCCGAACGTCGCCAAGGACCGCACGTACTACATGGAGGACGTGCACCGCGCCGGCGGCATCCCCGCCCTGCTGGGCGAGCTGCACCGCGCGGGCCTGCTCAACGAGGACGTGCACGCCGTCCACAGCCCGTCCCTGGCCGACTGGCTCAAGACCTGGGACGTGCGCGGCGGCTCCCCGTCCCCCGAGGCCGTCGAGCTGTGGCACGCGGCGCCCGGCTGTGTCCGCTCCGCCGAGGCCTTCTCCCAGTCCGAGCGCTGGGAGGCGCTGGACACCGACGCCGAGGGCGGCTGCATCCGCTCCGCCGAGCACGCGTACACCGAGGACGGCGGCCTCGCGGTCCTCAAGGGCAACCTCGCCGTCGACGGCTGCGTCGTGAAGACGGCCGGCGTCGACGAGTCGATCTGGACCTTCGAGGGACCGGCCGTGGTCTGCGAGTCGCAGGAGGAGGCCGTCCAGAAGATCCTCACCCAGCAGGTCAAGGAGGGCGACGTCGTCGTCATCCGCTACGAGGGCCCCAAGGGCGGCCCCGGCATGCAGGAGATGCTCTACCCGACCTCGTACCTGAAGGGCCGGGGCCTCGGCAAGGCCTGCGCGCTGGTCACCGACGGCCGCTTCTCCGGCGGCACCTCGGGCCTGTCCATCGGCCACGCCTCGCCCGAGGCGGCCGCGGGCGGCACCATCGCCCTCGTCGAGGACGGCGACCGCATCCGCATCGACATCCCGAACCGCTCCATCGAGCTGCTGGTCGACGACGCCGAGCTGGCCCGCCGCGAGCAGGCCCTGAACGGCGTGTACGCCCCGAAGAACCGCGAGCGCAAGGTCTCCGCGGCGCTCAAGGCGTACGCAGCGATGGCCACCAGCGCCGACAAGGGCGCCGTCCGCGACGTGACCAAGCTGGGCTGACCGGCCGCGCGGACCCCGCCGGCACGGGACCCGGCCGCTACCAGGCGGCCGGGTCCCGTCCGTCGACGCCGAACACGGTCCCGTCCGGGGCACCGGCGTAGACGCGCCCGTCCACGAGCACCGGCACGTGCAGCGTGGCGGGCACCCGGTCGGCGTCGGCGCCGAACCGCGTCGGCGTCTGCCCCAGGATCCTGCCCGTGCCGGCGTCGACCCCGAGGAGTCGCCCGTCGGGGGCGGTGACGTACACGTGCCGTCCGTCGGAGGCGGGTGCCGAGCCCTGGCTCACCCCGGTCTCCAGCCGCCACCGCTGCCTGCCCGCGGCCGTGTCGACGGCGACCAGCGAGCCGCCCGTGCCCATGAGGTACACGGTGTCCCCGTGCACCCCGGCCTGCGCCCCGGCGACGGGGATGTCCAGCTCCACCCGGCGCACCGACCGGGTCCCGGGCGTGTAGCGCACCACGGCGGTCGCGCCGCCGTGGACCGCGTCGTCGGCCAGGAAGTACACGGAGCCGTCCGCCGCGCCCGCCGGTGTCAGCGACCCCTCCAGTCCGGCGTCCCACCGCACCTCGCCCGTCGCCGGGTCCACCGCGGTCACCAGGGTGCGGGACCCGTCGTCCGACACGGCCGCCGCGTACGCCGTCGGCTCCCCGGCGAACGAGGTGAAGTACGGCACGGCCTGCCCGGGGATCCGGCGCGACCAGGCGACCTCGCCCGTGGCGCCGTCCACGCCGGTGACCCGGCCGTCGGCGGCGGTGAGCAGGAGCATGTCGCCCGCGCACCGCAGCCCGTTGTAGTCGGGCATCCCCTTGCGCCACCTCACCTCGCCGGTGGCGGGGTCGTACGCCTCCAGGTCGCCGATCAGACCGATGGACGGCTGTACGAGGCCGCCCGCCACGACCGGCGGCTCGCTCCGCACCGCCTCCGTGACCTCGCGGCGCCACAGCGTGCGTCCGTCGGCCGGGTCGAGGGCGAAGACCAGTCCGGGCCGCCCGCACAGCAGCTTGCCCGCGCCGTACGAGCACTGCGGCACCCCGCCGTGCGGGGCCGCCTCCGTCTCCCACGCGGTGAAGCCCGAGGCGTTCCGCGCGACGGCGGTCCGCCCTGCCGGTTCAGGGTCGCCGGACCACCGGAGCGAGGCGAGCCCGCCGAGCACGGCGAGACACAGCACCCCGGCGACCAGCACCGTCCGCCGCCCGGGACGCCGCCCGACCCGGCGCTCGGTACGCGCGGCGGGCCCGGGCGACGGGGATCCCTCCGGGCGGGCCTCCGCGTCCGGTCCCGTGTCCGTCGGTCCCGTGTCCGTCGGTCCCGTGTCCGTCGGTCCCGTGCCGTCCGGTCCCGTGCCGTCCGGTCCCGTCTCCGGCGGGTCCGTCTCCGTCGGTCCCGCGCCGGCCGGGTCCGCCTCCGCCGGGGACCGCGGCGGTTCGTCCGTCACCGTCCGCGCCGCAGGCACGAACGACTGCGTGTCGTACAACGCCGCCACCGACCGCAGCTCCCGCATCAGCTCGTCCGGTGTGGGCCGTTCCTCCGGCTCCTTGGCCAGACACCGCCGCACCAGCGGGGCGAGCGTCTCCGGCACGCCCGTCAGATCGGGCTCGTCGTGCACGACCTGGTAGGCCACGATGTACGGGCTGTCCGAGTCGAAGGGCCCGCGCCCGGTCGCCGCGTGCACCATCAGCGACCCGAGCGCGAAGACGTCGGCCGCCGGGCCCACCTCCCGCGGCCGCCGGAACTGCTCGGGCGCCATGAACGGCGGCGTCCCTATCAACTTGCCCGTCTCGGTGTGCAGTTCGCTGTCCTTCGGCCGGGAGATGCCGAAGTCGATGACCTTCGGACCGTCCTCGGCGAGCAGCACGTTGCTCGGCTTCAGATCACGGTGCACCACCCCGACCCGGTGGATGTCCCGCAGCCCCTCCGCGAGTCCGGCCATCAGCCGCCGCAACTGGGCCGGATCCATCGGCCCGTTCCGCTTCACCTGCTCGGAAAGGGTCGGCCCGGGGATGAACAGGGTGGCCATCCAGGGCCGTTCGGCCTCCGGATCGGCGTCGACGACCGGCGCCGTGAAGGCACCGCTCACCCGCCGCGCGGCGGCCACCTCCTGCCGGAACCGCCCCCGGAACTCCGGGTCCTCGGCGTACCGGGCGTGGACGACCTTGACCGCCAGCTTCATCCCGGAGGTGCTCCGCGCCACGTGCACGACGCCCATGCCACCCGATCCCAGGCAGGACTCCAGGCGGTAGTGACCGGCGTATTCCGGAAGTTCCGCTTCCGCGCCCGCCCCGTCGTACCCCCGTGGCGCCATGGGACCACCCCCGTGCTGTTCCTCCGCGCGCGCGACGCTCCGGAGCCTAGTCGATGCCCGCCCGGAGCCCGCGGTACGTCCGGCGCCATAATCGACGCGTGAGCGCAGAGAACGGCACGAACGGCACCCCGGGCACCCCCGCGGACCCCACGGCCCCGGCCGGCCCCCGTCCCGAGCCCCTCCGTTTCTTCGGCACGTCCTGGGTGGACCACGACCAGGGCTACGCCGCACGCCGGGCCGGTCTCGCCGTCGGCTCCCTCGCCGCGGCGGCCGCCGCCTGCCTCGTCCTCCGCGTCGCCTACCAGGGCCTCCAGATCGCCGGCACCGGGCACTTCGTCTCGCTGCTGATGGTCGTGATGTTCGCGGTCTGCAGCGCGCTGGCCTTCCGGCACACCTGGGCGGGCTTCACCAGCCGCCCCGACCCGGACCGCCAGGCCTCCCTCCGCGGCCTGCTGGCCATCGGCTTCGTCGGCACGCTCCTCGCCTACTTCTTCCGCACCTTCACCGAGGCCCCGGGCGAGACACTCCACCGCGCCGAGTACGACAGGGCCCGCGAGGAGTACGAGAAGCGCACCACCCGCCGCTCCGGCAACCCGTCGAAGAAACGCCGCCGCCGCGCCTGACCGACCCCGCGGCGGCGCCCCCGCTCACGTGACACCGCACCACCCGTCGGCCCCTCCGGCGAACGCCCCGCGCGTCCCCGGGCCGCGCGGCCACCATGGCCGTACGACGACTCCGAAGGCCGGCTCACCGACCGCCCTTCCTGCCGCTCGCCCGCACCCCCGTGACCGCTTGACGACGGGAGAGGGCGCGAGCACTATTCATCACATGATGAATTATTTCTCCCGCCCTCCTGACGACCGGGAAACCGCCTCCGCCGGCCGGGGAACCACCTCCGGAACCACCCCCGCCGTCCGCGCCGAGAACCTCACCGTCACCCGCGGCCCCCGCACCGTCCTGCACGGTCTCGGCTTCACCGTCCCGCGCGGCCGGATCACCGGCCTCCTCGGCCCCTCCGGCTGCGGCAAGTCCACCCTCATGCGCGCGATCGCCGGCACCCAGGCCAAGGTCACCGGCACCCTCGACGTCCTCGGCCACCCCGCCGGCCACCCCGCCCTGCGCACCCGCATCGGCTACGTCACCCAGGCCCCGTCCGTCTTCGACGACCTCACCGTCCGCCAGAACCTCGACCACTTCGCCGCGATCCTCGCCCCCGGCCGCGCCTCCCCCGACCGCCGCCACGAGGTGGACCGCGCCCTCGCCGACGTCGACCTCACCGCTCACGCCGACGCCCTGGCCGGCAACCTCTCCGGCGGCCAGCGCAGCCGCGTCTCCCTCGCCGTCGCCCTCCTCGGCGCCCCCGAACTCCTCGTCCTCGACGAACCGACGGTCGGCCTCGACCCCGTACTGCGCCGCGACCTGTGGGCCCTCTTCCACTCCCTCGCCGCCGACCGGGGCGTCACGCTCCTCGTCTCCTCCCACGTCATGGACGAGGCCGAGCGCTGCCACCGCCTCCTCCTGATGCGCGAGGGCACGCTCCTCACCGACGACACCCCCGACGCCCTGCGCACCCGCACCGACGCCGGGACGGTCGAGGAGGCCTTCCTGCGCCTGGTGGACGAGGCGGTGGCGGCATCCCGTACGGAGGAGCCCACCCGATGACCACCGCCCACGCCCCCACGCGCCGGAACCCGGCCCCCACGCACCCTCTGAACATCCACCGCACCGCCGCCACCGCCGCCCGCGTCCTGCGCCAGCTCGCCCACGACCCCCGCACGATCGCGCTGCTGCTCCTGATCCCGTGCCTGATGCTGTTCCTGCTGCGCTACGTCTTCGACGGCAGCCCGCGTACCTTCGACACCATCGGCGCCTCGCTCCTCGGGATCTTCCCGCTGATCACGATGTTCCTGGTCACCTCGATCGCGACCCTGCGCGAGCGCACCTCCGGCACCCTGGAACGTCTCCTCGCCATGCCGCTGGGCAAGGGCGACCTCATCGCCGGCTACGCCCTCGCCTTCGGCGCCCTCGCGATCATCCAGTCGGCCCTGGCGACCGGCCTGGCGGTCCGGTTCCTCGGTCTCGACGTGACAGGCAGTCCCTGGCTGCTCCTCCTGGTCGCCCTCCTCGACGCCCTTCTGGGCACCGCGCTCGGCCTCTTCGTCTCGGCCTTCGCGGCCTCGGAGTTCCAGGCGGTCCAGTTCATGCCGGCAGTGATCTTCCCCCAGCTCCTCCTCTGCGGCCTGTTCACCCCGCGCGACCGCATGCACCCGGCCCTGGAGGCCGTCTCCGACGCCCTGCCCATGTCGTACGCGGTCGACGCCATGAACGAGGTCCTCCGCCACCCCGACATGACGACCGCCTTCGTACGGGACACCCTGATCGTGGCGGCCTGCGCCCTCCTGGTCCTGACCCTGGGCGCGGCCACCTTGAAACGCCGCACGGCATGACAGCCCGTCCGGCGTGTGAGGACGAGGCCGTCCAGGCCGGAGCGGGGGTCTGAGGGCGGCAGCCCCAGGGAGCGGCAGCCCCAGGGACAGGAGAGGAAGGGGCGGCGGGGGCGAAAAACTCTCGACGCGACCCCCACCGGCGTCCCGCGGACCGGACGCGACACCGCACCCGCCCTCCTGGGTGCGAGGATGACGACGACGGACAACGCACCCCAGACAGGGCACGGAGGGCACCGAAACCCATGACCCAGAAAGTCGCAGTCCTCGGCACCGGAAAGATCGGCGAAGCCCTGCTCAGCGGAATGATCGGAGCCGGCTGGTCACCCGCCGACCTCCTGGTCACCGCCCGCCGCCCGGAACGGGCCGAGGAACTCCGCACCCGCCACGGAGTCACCCCGGTCGGCAACGCCGAGGCCGCCAAGACCGCCGACACCCTCATCCTCACGGTCAAGCCGCAGGACATGGGCACACTCCTCGACGAGCTCGCCCCGCACATCCCCGCCGACCGCCTGGTCATCAGCGGCGCCGCGGGCATCCCGACCTCCTTCTTCGAGGACCGTCTCGCCCCCGGCACCCCGGTCGTCCGCGTCATGACGAACACCCCGGCCCTCGTCGACGAGGCCATGTCCGTCATCTCCGCCGGCACCCACGCCACCGAGTCCCACCTCACCCACGCCGAGGAGATCTTCGGCGCCGTCGGCAAGACCCTCCGCGTCCCCGAGAACCAGCAGGACGCCTGCACCGCCCTCTCCGGCTCCGGCCCGGCCTACTTCTTCTACCTGGTCGAAGCCATGACCGACGCCGGCATCCTCCTGGGCCTGCCCCGCGACAAGGCCCACGACCTGATCGTCCAGTCCGCGATCGGCGCCGCGAAGATGCTCCGCGACAGCGGCGAGCACCCGGTCAGGCTCCGCGAGAACGTCACCTCCCCCGCCGGCACCACCATCAACGCCATCCGGGAGCTGGAGAACCACGGCGTCCGCGCCGCCCTCATCGCCGCCCTGGAAGCCGCCCGCGACCGCAGCCGCGAACTCGCCTCCGGCACCAAGGACTGACGACCCGGTGAGCCCTGCCGCCGGGGGAGGGCTCACACCGCCGCCGCCGTCACCGCCCGCCGGGCAGGCGGGCCACCGGCGGCGAGGACACGGCGCGCCCGCTCCCCGCATCGCGCCTCACCACCGGCTCCCGCGTCTACCGGGCCGCGTCCACGGGCGGCAGCAGCCCGATCGCCCGGTAGGCGGCGTCCACGGTCGGCCGGGCCATCGCCCGCGCCTTCTCCGCACCGACCCGCAGCACGCCGTCCACGTACCCGGGATCCGCGCACAGCTCCTGGTGCCGCTTCCGCAACGGCCGCAGCACCTCCACCACGGCCTCCGCCGTGTCCTTCTTCAGCGCGCCGTACGAGTCGTACGCCTCCGCCAGATCCGCCGGCTTCCCGCCTGTGCACGCGGCGAGGATCTCCAGCAGGTTCGCGAGCCCCGGCCGCGCCTCCTGGTCGTACACGACCTCGCGTCCGCTGTCGGTCACGGCCCGCATGACCTTCTTCCGCACCACGTCCGGCTCGTCCAGCAGATAGACGATCCCCGGTCCGGCGTCGTCGCTCTTCCCCATCTTCGACGTCGGATCCTGCAGGTTCATCACCCGGGCCGCCACCGCCGGGTTCGTGGCCCGCGGCACCACGAAGGTGTGCCCGTAACGCTGGTTGAACCGCACCGCGAGATCCCGCGCCAGCTCCACGTGCTGCGTCTGGTCGTGCCCGACCGGCACCTCGTCCGTCCCGTACGCCAGGATGTCGGCCGCCATCAGCACGGGATACGTCAGCAGCGACAGCCGCACACTCCCGCCCCGCTCCCGCTCCCGCGCGGCCTTCTCCTTGTACTGGATCATCCGGCGCATCTCTCCGTCGGTCGCCACACACTCCAGTACGTACGACAGCCGGGCGTGCTCGTCCACGTGACTCTGCACGAAGACGGTGCACAGCTCGGGGTCCAGCCCGGCGGCCAGCAGCAGCGTCGCCGACTGCCGGCTCAGCCTGCGCACCCGCGCCGGATCGTGGTCCACGGTCAGCGCGTGCAGGTCGACCACGCAGAACAGCGCGTCGGACCGGTGCTGATCCTCCGCGGCCCACTGCCGCATGGCGCCCAGGTAGTTCCCCAGCGTCAGGTGCCCGGTCGGCTTGATCCCACTGAAGACCCTCGTCATCTCTCCACCTCTTGGTCGGGACCGCCGCCGTCGGCCGCCCCTCCCGGAGGGAGATACGAGAACGGCCGCCGAAGCGGCGGCCGTCGAGTACGTACGTGAGCGCGGCCGCCGTCAGGCGGCCCACCAGGACTGGTTGCACGTACGCGTCATCACGGGGCCCACCGTACGCCCCGGAGGGTCACTCCGCCCGACAGTTGACACACCCCGTCCTCATCCGTACTGTTCTCCGAGTTGTCCGACGTGAGACCCGGCCCCGGCCGGTCCCCGGACAGCGATTCCGCAAGTACCCACCACTTTCGACGAACAGTCGCATTGCCGGCGTCGTCGTTTCCTTGGTGTGCGTATTTATGGAATGAGGAATCCACGTTCGAAAGGACGCGGCCCCCGATTAGCTCGGGAGCCGGGAATCCGCTAGAGTCTCACTCGTCGGAACGGCCCAAGGGCCGGGAAGACAACCCCCTCTGACGGGGAATCAGGGCCCGAAAGGATCTGATAGAGTCGGAACCGCCGGAAAGGGAAACGCGGAAGCGGGAACCTGGAAAGCACCGAGGAAATCGGATCGGAAAAGGATCTGATAGAGTCGGAGACGCA